>PMBI01000092.1 GCA_003153775.1 Syntrophaceae bacterium
AGTGAAACGACATGGCGATCTCATTAAGCGTTACCATTTACTGGGTTGGAAAAGCCCGCCTACCGATCTGTCATTTTGATCCCTTCTTGTCATTTCGACCAGCGGGAGAAATCCTTGTCTCGACCGAAGAGAGTGATATCTTTAAACGATACTTAAGATTTCTCAGTCACTTCGCTCTTCGAAATGACATGTTTAATCGAAACCCGACAGGCGGGACATTCCTGTCCCGTTAAGGATGCGTCAATGAAGTGTTTTATTGTCGATGATTCAATACGCGTTATTGAAGGGGTGAGGGCTCTTCTGTTCAATATTGAGCGATTAGAATTCATAGGCCATGCCACGACGGCAAGCTATGCTGTCGAAGCCATATTGAAATTGAAACCAGATGTGGTGATATTAGATATTAGCCTCATTGGAGGGGATGGGATGAAGGTTCTTGAATGTATCAAGAAAGAACAACCACCGCCTGTTGTCATCATGCTTACCAACTATCCCTATCCACAGTATCGGGAGAAGTGCAGAGAACTTGGTGCGGAATATTTTTTCGATAAGGTAACGGAGATTGAAAGCTTTATTAAAGCACTAAGAACACTGGCTCAGGATTCTCATTTAGATTAGAAAATATACTGTTCCACGTAGAAAATGTCGGGAGAGAATGAAGTGATACAAACCTGAAGTAACCGGCCAATAAGAGTGGCATGCTTCTTGGATAATGAGAGTGAATTGATTTTCATAGTTTCCTTTTCAAATATCAAAGTGGTTGATCTCAAGTTGAAGCACTTGCTTATGCATGGGCAAACAAGTGTCGTGGCAGGATTATGGTTCTTAATCACAGAGATCGAGTTATTAATGTGTTCAAGTCGGTTCACTCAGGGCACCGTATCATAATTACCGTCGTATTATTACTTATCGGGTCAGCAATTTTGGCGCTGCGAATGAATAGGTTTTCAACCCAGATAAAAGTTATAGCGAAAAAATCAATACGCCCGTTGTGGATTCTCGTCAGGCGGGTAGTTATTCTGAAATAGTGAAATCCATGCCTATAAGATACGAAGTGGATCCGAATTTTATTATTACGATAATTAGAATTGAATCGCAGGGCAACTCAAGAACGTGAGTCCAAGAGGAGCCGTTGATTTGTAAGGAATGCAGTGTGACTAATCCATTTGACATGGGGCAGAATATCCCGGCGGGGACCGCACATCCGGCCAATCTGCTACAGCAGTTAGACGGCGATTTGAAGCAGGCTTTAGCAGCATACAACTGTGGCCTGGTGCTGGTGATTGAACATGAGGAGGATTCCCCCGTTTAGGGAAACCCGGCAGTACGGATAAAATAAACCTTTTGAGACGTATTTTTTATATTTTTTGAAAGTTTGCCAAAGAGAGTCGTACACACCATAAAATATGGAACATAATCTATGGATATAGTTCCATAGTGATGCAAAGAAGAAGTTATGAACAGTGACAATCATATTGAGATACAGAAAAGGACTCTGATTTATATTCCCATTATTCATGATCAAGCCGATATGGGCAATCTCAGAGAATCTGTACGGCAAGCGGCTCTCCGCAAGTTGGGGGAAAAAACTTGGAGGCGCAAGGTCAAATTAGTAGACCAAATCTGGACGGAATCTGAAATGATTATCGATAACCTGCGGCTCTCTTTTGATGCAGTTCGCCTTTACCAGGATGGGTTGCCTGTTTGCGGACGGGAGATAGATATTGTAACCGACCTTGCAAAAGCAGGGAGCAGGAATCACCGACTCCTTCTCCGTTTAATGGAGAAGGGTGCGACAGTTATGGGAACCGAATCAGCGGAACTTCTTGTGGAAGAGTACCAGCTGTTTAGATCAATACTGAATTCAAGAGACTCAAAAAAGACGCCGAAAATTGATGAATGTCGAAAGGCCTTAAGCGAATCATTGCTTGAAAGGCGTGATCGGTATGTTGCTGATCGTATTAACAGCACTCTTCGTGAAGGCGAAACGGGAATTCTCTTTTTGGGTCTGCTTCACAATCTGGAGAAAAGATTTGACAAGGATATCAAATTAATCTTTCCGATGAAGTGGACCGTGGATAAAGGAGGCTAACATGATGAAGGGAAATGGCAGCCGAATTTTGATTGTCGATGATGAGGAAGACATCCGCGTGATGCTCTCCCGTCTTATGGAAAAGGAAGGGTTTAGAGCTCTTTCAGCTCCTGATGGGAATACGGCTCTGAAGATGATTCGTCATGAAACACCCGACGCGCTGGTATTGGACGTAAAGATGCCGGACATTGACGGAATGGAAGTTCTGAGGAAGATTAAAAAGATCGGAGCGGACTGTCCTGTTGTCATGATGACCGCATATGCAGAGATTGATGATGCTGTTGCGGCAATGCGGGCTGGAGCTTACGATTACATTGCAAAGCCTTTCGACTTCCATGACGTCATCAGAACAGTTCGTCGGGCTTTGGACGAGCGGAATCTCACAAATAAAATAAAGGTTCTTTCAAGCCGGGTTCAAGAAATAAAAACTCTCCATGAAATGATGGGAGCAAGTGACAAAATTACGCGGCTTATATCCGACGTGAAGCGCGTTGCAGCGTCGGACCTTAGTGTGGTCATTGCAGGTGAAACCGGATCGGGAAAGGAACTCGTCGCCAGAGCCATCCATCACGCATCTCCTAGATCAAAAGCTCCTTTTATTGCTATAGATTGCGGGGCAATTCCAGAGACTCTATTGGAGAATGAACTTTTCGGCCATGAAAAGGGTTCTTACACAGGGGCAGATCGTCAAAAAATGGGGAAACTGCAGTCAGCCGAAGGAGGAACTCTATTCTTAGACGAGATCGGAGATTTACCTATTGGTTCCCAGGCCAAATTCCTCCGTGCCCTTCAAGATAGGACATTCTACTATGTAGGAGGCATGAAGTTGATAACGCTAGATGTTCGCATAATTGCAGCATGCAACCGTGATCTCCATGTCCTGACCACTTCGGGAGCCTTTCGACAAGACCTTTTTTACAGACTGAACGAGTTCACCATGACAATTCCTCCCCTCCGTGAACGAAGAGAAGACATTTTATTTCTGGCTAAACGGTTTTTGGACATTATGAATATTGATCTCAATAAATCAGTAAAAGGGTTTTCGGAATCTGCTCTCGACATTCTATTACATCACGAGTGGCCCGGGAATGTCAGAGAGCTTCAATCCTGCGTTCGCCGGGCAGTTCTTCTTGCTGATGATCTAATCACAGAAGAACATCTTGACATTGAAAGAGACCTTGTGCCTTCTCTGGATTTTGCTCAGGAGGTTCCGGGAATGCCCTGGCAAGACTTTTCGTTAAAAGAGATTGTAGAGCGAAACAACGTTGCCGTGGAACGAAAAGTGCTCTTCGAGGTGCTAAAACACACAAATGGGAACAAGGCAAAAGCGGCGAGAATACTTAAGATAGACTATAAAACAATTCATACCAAGTTGAAGAAAGCGGGGATTCCAGCTTATGGAGGCGGATTATGACTAAGAAGAAAAGAGATACGGAAAAAGAAGGACTGGGTGGAGTAGAGGGCTTTTTGAAAGGCTTTACGGACATTGTGGAAAAGTTGGGCGAGCTGGCTGAAAAAGGAGAACAATTTTCCAGAAGCGGTGAATTTCATGGAAAAGACAAGAATCTCAAGGGGGTNNACCCTTTGGTAACATCCGTAAAGATGAGGCAACCGGCCATTCTGTTGTCCAGGAGATATGCGAACCCATTGTGGATGTTTTCGAGGAGGCGGATCATGTTCTGCTTGTTGCCGAAATGCCGGGGATCGGCGCAGAGGACATTCGACTCGACATCAAGGATGACTTACTGACAATCTACGCGGAAAAGAAAAACAAAAAGTACCGCAAGGAAGTCCTCTTACCCGGGCGTTATAACAAGGAGAAGATGCTGGTCACTTGTAACAACGGCATTGTTGAAATAAAGTGCGTCAAATGAAAATGACCAACCGCCCTGTGACAAAAAGAGGCGTTGGAAGATTTGGGTCTCGTAAAAATTTTCAGTTGAAAAAGAAAGGACCGGATAAATATGTCGGAAGGATTAACGATCAAGCTCAAGGTTGCTGAAGCTCTCAGCAAAGATGTGGGCCGGGCCTTCGCCCGAATGGGGCCTGAGGACATGAAAAAGCTTACGGTTGCCATCGGCGATACTGTGGAGATTGCCGGTAAACGAAAAACTGTTTGCAAAGCAATGCCTACCTTCAAGGAACTGCGCGGCCAAAGTCGTATTCAACTGGATGGGCTGTCCCGCGAGAATGCAGGTGCCGGTCTCGATGAGTTTGTCACCGCCTGCAAGATTACATGCCAGCCGGCGAATCGTGTGGTGATCTCTCCGATCAACATTACCCCCGCGGATCGTGACTTGAAATATATTGGCAGTCTCCTCGACGGATTACCCGTCATAACAGGGGACCGCATCCAGGCCAACCTTTTCGGCAGTCGTTCAGCACATTTCAAGGTGGAGAGCACGACACCCCAAGGACCTATCCTCATCAATCCGACAACCCAGCTTATCATAGGGAAGACCCAAGACGAGGCAGTTGCCCGCAGCCTTTCCTATGAGGATATAGGGGGGCTTAAGCCCCAGCTCCAGCGGATCCGGGAGATGATAGAACTGCCTCTCCGCTATCCTGAGGTATTTGAACGCCTTGGGATTGATGCGCCCAAGGGAGTCCTTCTCTATGGCCCTCCTGGAGGTGGCAAAACGCTGATCGCACGGGCAATTGCCCACGAGACGGATGCCAACTTTTTCTCCGTGAGCGGCCCGGAGGTCATCCATAAGTTTTACGGTGAGAGTGAGGCACACCTGCGAAAGATATTTGAGGAGGCCACCCGAAAGGGCCCGAGTATCCTCTTCCTTGATGAGATCGATGCCATCGCGCCACGCCGCGAACAAGTGGTCGGGGATGTGGAAAAACGGGTGGTGGCGCAGCTCCTCGCCCTGATGGACGGGCTCAACAAGCGCCAGAACCTGATTGTGATTGCCGCTACGAACATTCCTAACGCCCTGGATCCGGCACTTCGCCGGCCGGGGCGTTTCGACAGGGAGATTTCAATTCCGATTCCTGACCGCAACGGAAGGCTGGAGATCCTAGAGATTCACAGCCGCGGCATGCCCCTGGCTAAAGACACTGATATGGAAGAACTTGCGGACATCACCCATGGTTTCGTTGGCGCCGATCTGGAAGCCCTCTGCCGTGAGGCCGCCATGAGCTCACTTCGACAGATCATGACCGATGTGGATTTCGAGATGAGCGGTATCAGCTACGAGAAGATCGCAAAGATCGAGGTCTGCATGGATGATTTTCTTGCCGCTCTGCGGGATATCGAGCCTTCAGCCATACGGGAAGTGTTTGTTGAGGTCCCGGATGTTCACTGGCAGGATGTGGGGGGGCTTGGAGTGATAAAAGAACGTCTCGTAGAGGCGGTGGAGTGGCCGCTGAAATACGGCCACTTCTTTAAGAAGGCAGGGATCAAGGCACCGAAGGGCATACTGCTCTCAGGTCCTCCCGGGTGCGGCAAGACCATGCTGGCAAAGGCCATTGCCACAGAGAGCCGGGTGAATTTCATCTCCGTAAAAGGTCCTGCCCTGCTTTCCAAGTATGTCGGGGAATCTGAGCGGGGGGTGCGGGAAATTTTTCACAAGGCCCGGCAGGCCGCGCCGTGCATCATTTTCTTCGATGAGATAGATGCGATGGTTCCTACAAGAAGTGCCGGCACCTCGGATTCGCACGTCGCTGAGAGAGTTCTCAGCCAGTTTCTCGCGGAATTCGACGGCATTGAGGAACTGAAGGGGATACTGGTGCTTGGGGCGACAAACAGGCTGGACATGATGGATCAGGCCGTGCTCAGACCGGGACGGTTTGACCAGATTGTGGAGATACCGGCGCCTGACGAAAAGGACCGTGAGGAGATCTTCGCCGTCCATCTTCGCAACAAACCCCTTGGGCCGGGGATCAGTGCTGCTCAGTTGGCCTCAAGAACAGANNTGGCGCCGAAATTGCCTCGATTTGCACAAAAGCTGCGTTCATGGCCGTCCGCACGGCAGTGGAGGCAGAAGCGAAAAATCCCCCCGAAGAGGTAGAAGTACTTATCAAGGCCGCATACATGGAAGCGGCGCTGGAGGAAATAAAACAGGTGTAAAGATGCAGGATGTTATTTATTTGTTTTGCGTTGCCCGTTCCAATTGCCTGCCGGAGATGGCGGGATATAGCATGGATG
>PMBI01000004.1 GCA_003153775.1 Syntrophaceae bacterium
GGTCATCAGGGGGTCTACCAGGGCGACACGGGGCATCACGTGGGGACTACCGATCAGCATTTTTACATCCCGCGTTGTATCGGTGATGATCGTGAAGATGGTTACCTCACTTCCTGTTCCGGCGGTGGTCGGTACGGCGATCAGCGGCAGGCTGGGGTGGCCGATCTTGCCGATCCCCATGTAATCCTGTATTTTTCCGGGGTTCGAGGCCATCACCGCCACGGCCTTGGCCGTGTCGATCGGACTCCCTCCGCCGACGGCGACGACGGCCTCGCATTTCTTCCGGAGCAGGAGCTTCATGCCTTCGTCGACAAAGGAGAGAACCGGTTCACTGACGACCTTGTCGAAGATGACGGCTTCGACGCCGGCCGCCGACAGGGATTCCAGGACCGGCTTTACCGCCCCCGACTGCATAAGGATCGCATCGGTGACGAGAAGCACTTTTTTCGCGCCCAGGCGTTTGGCCTCCGGTCCGGCCTGGGCGGCGGCGTTGTTGCCGAAGTGGATTATGGGCGGCATCTGAAAGACTCTGGAACCGTTCATACAAATCCTCCTTATTCAAAAAACAAAAGATTATATGAGCCTGTCTTGGCCTGTTCCATGCGGCGCTGCCTGTGCTGAGCTGTGTTGAAAGGCGTCGGTCGGGGGAAAAGGGTTGAGCTTGGAGGAAGCGGAAGGGAGATAGCAGGGGCAGAGGGAAAAGTTGCGAGAATGAATGCGGGAGAAGGATGGTCCGTGGCAATGCGAGGGTNNCGGAAAGACCATGGCCATCGAAATTGGATTTTTTCTTGGCCTGCTATCCCGACTGATCCCGAAAGCGTTTCCGACAAGGCTTTCAGGCCGGGACACGAATATGACAGAGAAACATGAACCCATGATCCTGGATCAGTAAAGTACCACCAAAATACTGAGACGGGCTGTAATTGTCAAGAAAAAACGACAGAAAAATACCCCGGCGATTGTGCTGTTTGATTGTGCTAAAAATTGGCTTGACAACCGGGTCCACTTTATTATCAATGAGACATCAGAATGCAATCCACCTTTGACCAGTTGATGCCCTGGTTGATTATTTCCAATCTTTTGAGGTTGCGGTTATGTTCCATGGATCTCAGATGCGATACTTTGGCGAAGGTCATGTTCGGCTCGATTTGTTTGTATCCCATATCCCCTCCAGAGAGTAATTTGATGGTGGAAATATGGCACAAATACGGTTATATATCAAGTGATATCTAATATTTATTGTGATTTATCGTGAAATTTCTCACGCAATTTGGACAAGATTTACCATCTGGGAAAATCGGGGGTGGCTTCCTCCTCGGAAATGTTAACGAGTGAGCTCATCGATGAATGATCCGGGATGGCAAACCGAGGTTATGCAAAGGTCTCAGTATATGAATAAGGAGGGAGAAAATGAAAAATATCCGGATGATTGTTTTAATATTTGCGACGGGAGCGTTCCTGATAACAGGCTTGTTTGTTCATGATGCCAAGGCGTCCGAACAAAAGATTGTTGCTAAATTCAGTCACGTTGTAGCCGATAGCAGTCCCAAAGGGCGTGCGGCAGATTTTTTCGCNNCAGGTGACTGATATGCCGTTCATTTTCAGCTCTCTTAAAACCGTGCGCTTGTTTTTTGATGGCGAGGGAGGGAAAAAGCTGAATAATCGATTGGATAAACATGGGATGACCATCATTAATTGGTGGAATAATAGTTTCCGCCATTTTACCGATATAAAAGTCCAGATTAAAAAGCCTTCTGATATGAAAGGTAAAAAATATCGCATTTCTTCAGGGGGCATTGCAACGGACATTTACCAGGCCTTCGGCGCTTCGGCGGTTGTGGTACCCTACGGGGAACTTTATACGGCACTGCAACAAGGTATGATTGACGGCACATTCTCCAGCATCGATAATATTCTAGACCAAAAACAGCAAGAAGTAACTAAGTATCTTACACTTTCCTATGTGAATAGCGTCAATTACCCGATAGTTGTCAACAAGAAATGGTGGGACGGCGTTCCGGCCGACATCAGGAAGAATATCCTTGAAGGCATGAATGAGGCAACGGACTTGGAATGGAAATTATCTGAAGAACTAGATCATAAGGGATTAGAAGAATTGAAGGCAGCGGGCATGCACATTTATACACTAACCCCTCAAGAGCGACTTGTTTTTCAAACGGTCCTTAAGCCTGTTTTTGACAAATTCATCCCAATCGTCGGCAAGGATCTCGTCGAAGCTGCAATCAGAGTGGAACAGAGTACAAAATAGCACTACTGTCCGGAATAACCGGTAATTAAGATTTGTCACTGCTGTCCCAACATTAAATGAATAGATTCAACTGGTTGCTGAGATGGTCCTCCTGATTTGAAGGAACATCTATGTTTCAACTACTTACATTTTATCAGTAGTGTCCGGATTTTCTATTTATCGATTTCAAATCTTTCAATTGAATGCCACCGGCATGGTCGGTTGAAGTTTACCTGAGAATTCCTAATAGGAGGATCATCTAATGAATCAGAGATTCGAAAAGGTTCGCGATGCATTGGGCGGGATATTTTTCATGGCTGGCATGACCATTTTTCTCGTGAATGTGATCATGCGGTACATATTCAACAATGCGCTTATCTGGGGCAATGAAGTCGGCATTTTTTTGTTGATCTGGGGATCTCTCATAGGCTGGAGCATTGCGGCGAAAGATAATCGTCATATCCAAGTTGATCTCCTTTGGGACTATATGCCGATACCGATAAAGTGGGGGATGGATGTCTTTGCCGACATCATCAACATTTGTTTTTGTGCTTTTTTGATCTATGCGGGCTATCAAAATGTCGTAGGTTATTTCCATGCCAGTATAAGATCTACCAATAGCGGTTTTATGCTCTGGCCGGTCATGTTGATCCTTCCGGTGAGCGGTATATTCCTTGGGTTGGTTTATGTGGGCAATTTGCTGCGGAAGATTCAAAGCGATCAACTGTTCGGAAAGGGCTATACCCCAGGAAAAATCCATACAGATATATAGAACCGATGCATACTGATGGACATCGTGACTGACAACATAATGGAAGGAGAACATTCATGTATGAATCAACATTTGTTTTGTTTAGTCTTTTCATTTTCCTTTTTTTAGTACATGTACCTATTGGTGTTTCCCTCGCTGCTTCCTGCATTATCACGATGATGGTGACCACTGATTTTACTCTTTACATGCTTGCCAACAAGATGTTCGTTGCCCTGGACGCGGAACCGTTGATGGCCATTCCCGGATTTATTATGGCGGGCGCGATTATGGCAGAGGGAGGAATATCCAAGTACCTGATTGCAGCAATGCGTGCTTGGGTTGGTCACTTTCAAGGTGGCATGTCAATCGTAACAGTTGCCAGCTGCTCGTTCTTTGCGGCGATTTCCGGTTCGAGCCCAGCCACTGCGGCGGCGATCGGAAGCATCATGGTTCCGGGCATGATCCAAGCGGGCTATGATAAAAGGTATGCCATGGGTTTGGTGGCTGCGTCAGGTACATTGGGTATTCTCATTCCTCCCAGTATAACGTTCGTTTTGTTTGCGATCGCGACGGATACGTCGATCGGTAGACTCTTTACGGCCGGTATCCTGCCGGGGATAGTTCTCAGCATAGTATTAATGATCATGGCTTATGTGGTGGCAAAAATTAAGGGCTATGGCGGCGAAGAAAAAGTATCCTGGTCGAAACGCTGGAAAATCACAGCTAAGGCCTTACCAGGATTGTTTTTACCTGTCATTATTTTGGGAACTATCTATGGAGGAATTGCCACACCGACAGAATCATCAATAATATCGGTTTTTTATGCAATTTTAGTTTCGGTATTCATATATAGGGAGCTGACTTGGAAACAGTTCCAGAGGTCCGTTCGAGAAGGGGTTGGTATTACGGCAATGATTTTTATGATCATTGCTGCCGCTAGCGTCTTTGCACTCTTTCTGACTGATCATCAGATTCCTAAGGCGATAATCAATTGGGCATTGATGTCAGGGAAAAAAGTGACAGTGGTAAGCTTCTGGATTTTCACCCAATTGTTGTTCCTCGTGCTAGGAACGTTTTTGGAGGCTGTGGCGATTGTTTTGATTACATTGCCGATTCTAGCACCTTTGGCTGTGAAGCTTGACATCAATCTTTATCATTTCGCGGTAGTAATGGTAGTAAATATGGAACTGGCTATGATTACACCCCCGGTCGGGTTAAACCTCTTTGTAATCAGTACTATTGCCAGGGCCCGCCTAGGAGAAGTGGTGCGGGGCGTAGCACCTTTTATCGTGATTATGATTTTGGTATTGATTTTATTCGTTATTTTCCCGCAGATTTCATTATATTTACCTGACTTGATTATGGGTCCCTTAAAATCTCTACGCTGAGCAGGAATAGTAAATTGCCACCGAGTTTGTCGGCGGGGAGGCTGCTGCCTACCGGGAATGTGGTGGACGAGCTGAAGCTGGATGCGGGAGAAAGTTATCGTGACACGATCGTGGATGCGGGCAACCCGANNCCGACGGCTTTCGTCCGGGCGGAGGAGTTGAAACTACGCGGAAATGAGCTCCCCGCGGAGTTCGATCAGGATATGGCGAGGCGGGCGAAGCTGGAGGCTATCCGAAAAAAGGTAGGCGAGATGGTGGGGATCCCGGTGAGCCAGTCGATACCGAAAATTCCTTTCATCGCGGCGGATCGGGTGGACGCCCTCATCGAGACGGTTGAAAGGCTGGAGCTGTTGGACGACATCCGGGAACTCACCCGCCTGCTCGCATAGATGGCTTCCCTTGCCATTGCGCAAAGGTGTCGTTCCGCGGGTGTCCGCACCGTTCAGCGGCTTAAGCGACTTTTTACGAGTGCGGCGGATCTGGACGGCCGCGCCTGCATGTGCGGCTCTGAAATGTGATGTTCCCGTGGAAAATCAACGGGGCGCAGTGATCGGTCAGAGGGTTGGAGATAGACCTATGCAGAGAAAGACTCGATTTTCGTGTACGATCATGCGTGGGGGAACGAGCAAGGGCGTTTTCCTGCTGGAAAAGGATCTGCCCACGGATCCTGATCTCAGAGAGCGGATTATTCTGGCCGTTTTCGGCAGCCCCGATATCCGTCAGATCGACGGACTGGGCGGGGCGGATTCGCTCACGAGCAAGTTGGCGATCATTTCCCCTTCGGAGGAGCCCGGCCGGGACATCAACTACACCTTNNGGGCCGTATGCGATCGACAAAGGACTGGTGAAGCCCATAGCGCCCTTCACGATCGTCAGAATTTACAACACCAATACGAAGAAGATGATTTATTCGAAAGTCCCGGTGAAGAGGGACAAGGTCGTTTCGGACGGCGATTACGAGATCGCCGGCTGTCCGGGAACCGGGGCCAGGATCGATCTGAGCTTCATGGACCCCGCCGGCGCCACGACAGGAAAGCTCCTCCCCACCGGAAATGTGGTGGACGAAGTCAGGCTGGCCACGGGGGAACGATATTCCGTAACGATTGTGGATGCGGGGAATCCGACGGCGTTTGTCCGCGCCGAAGAACTGAATCTGACGGGGAATGAACTTCCTGCGGCATTCGATCAGGATAAAGCGGCGCAGGCAAAACTGGATGCCATCCGCAGGAAGGTCGGCGAGTTGATGGGGATTCCGGTGAGCCAGTCCATTCCGAAGATTTCCTTTGTCGCCCCCGCCCGGGAGTATAAGACAATGACGGGAAAAGTGATCGGGAAGGGGGAGGTCAGCCTTCTGGCCCGCGTCATGGCCATGGGAAAAATGCACAAGGTCTTTGCCATCACCGCGGCCATTCCGGCGGCCATCGGGGCGATCCTTCCCGGTTCCGTGGTGAATCGGGTGGCGGGCGGGGACTTGCCGATTATTACGGAGAGGGAAATCGTCATCGG
>PMBI01000005.1:0-122 GCA_003153775.1 Syntrophaceae bacterium
CCCGGCCGGGACATCAACTACACCTTCGGGGCGGTGGGAATCAACAAGGCCTTCGTGGATTACTCGGCGAACTGCGGAAACATCAGCTCCGCGGTGGGGCCGTATGCGATCGACAAAGGACT
>PMBI01000005.1:185-2971 GCA_003153775.1 Syntrophaceae bacterium
TTTGTCCGCGCCGAAGAACTGAATCTAACGGGGGATGAACTTCCTGCGGTATTCGATCAGGATGAAGCGGCGCAGGCAAAACTGGATGCCATCCGCAGGAAGGTCGGCGAGTTGATGGGGATTCCGATGAGCCAGTCCATTCCGAAGATTTCCTTTGTCGCCCCCGCCCGGGAGTATAAGACAATGACGGGAAAAGTCATCGGAAAGGGGGAGGTCAGCCTGCTGGCCCGCGTCATGGCCATGGGAAAGATGCACAAGGTCTTCGCCATCACCGCGGCCATTCCGGCGGCCATNNTCGAAAAAGACGGTCCGCGCATCGTCAGCTGTACGGTAGGCCGGACGGCCCGGAAGATCATGGACGGGCGCGTCTATATTTCTGCGGGTGTTTATGCGTCCGGGAAATGACGACTCTATCCTTGAAAAGGGGGACTATCAAAAGATGGGTTTTCCATTATCGAATGTTCGGATCCTTGATTTGACGCTTATCATGGCCGGTCCCTATTGTACCTTGATTTTAGGAGACTTGGGGGCGGAGGTGATCAAGATCGAAAAACCGGGAATCGGCGAATCATCCCGAGAGATGCCCCCTCATTTTTTTGAGGATCAATCCGCCTATTTTATTGCGATGAACAGAAACAAGAAAAGCATGACCCTCGATTTGAAAAGTGAAAATGGGAAGAAAATATTCTACGATTTGGCAAAGGTATCCGATGTGGTGATTGACAATTTCAGACCAGGGGTAGTGAAAAAATTGGGTATCGATTTCAATATGTTAAAGAAGATTAATCCCCGCATCATCTGCTGTTCCATTTCCGGGTACGGTCAAACAGGTCCTTTCAAGGATAGACCGGCCTTTGATTTGGTGATTCAAGCAAGAGGCGGGATTATGAGCTATACCGGGGAACCCGACCAAATGCCGGTGAGAATGGGCGCGCCCATGGGCGACTTGACCGGTGGATTGTTTGCATCTCAGGGGATTTTAGCCGCACTGTATCAAAGGGAAAAGACCGGACAGGGCCAGCAGATTGATATCAGCCTGGTAGACTGTCAGACGTCGCTGCTTACCTATCGGGCCCAGTTCTATCTTGTTGGAAAAGAAATTGCCCGGCCGGTCGGCTCAGGCCATGTTTCAGCCCACCCGATCAGGGCTTTCCAGACCAAGACGTTTGCGATCGTCATTGACGCCAATACGGAAAGCATATTTGCCGAATTGTGCGAGGCCATTGGAAAACCGGATATGAGCCGTGATCAAAAATTCAATTCCCGGGAAAATCGGCTCAAGAACAAGGAGGAACTCTATTTAATTCTGGGAAAGACCTTTCTCGAAAAGACTGGAGAAGAATGGCTTGAATTATTGGAGAAAAGAATCCCCATCGCTCCAATCAACACGATCGATAAAGCCCTTGCAGATCCTCAGACATTGAGCCGCAATATGGTGGTTGAGGTGGAATATAATGACAATAAAAAACTGAAAATCTTGGGAAATCCCATCAAGATGTCTGAGATTGAAAAAGAGACATTTAGGCGTCCTCCATACCTGGGAGAACATACCGAGGAGATTCTCACGAAACTTCTGAATTATTCAACTGTGCAAATAAAGGAATTGAGAAACCAGAAAGTGATTTAGTTCTATGTAAAATAGCCCTACAACGATACATGTAGTGCCACCCCCGACGTGGCTAGTTTGCGTTTCCGATGAGAGAGATAGGCCCGATGGTTCTTCATCTGTACCCATGAGACGAGCGAAATGAGATCAGTAACCGTCGAAGGCTGGAAAGAACACACGGAGATTTCGACTGGAGGGCCGGGCGGCGTCATGTCATTAGGCAATATCACGAATGTTGCAGGCACTTTCTTTACGCGTGATATGATCAAATATGGAACGAAAATTGTGGCCGGTGTGACCCCCGGGATAGGCAAAAATCGGATTCATGCCCTATTTCTGTTATCAAAAAGGTCCCGTTGGAGTGGTTTCGAGAAGCGGTTCGCTTTCTTACGAAGTATCCTACGGTCTCACGAGGGCCGGCATTGGCCAGTCAACCTCCGTCGGAATCGGTGGCGATCCCGTCAAAGGGATGGGGTTTATTGAGGCACTCAATCTATTCGAAGAGGATTGCGAAACTCAGGCAGTTGTGATGATTGGTGAAATTGGGGGTACCGACGAGGAACGGGCGGCTGAGTTTATTAAAGAGCATGTCAAGAAACCCGTGATCTCTTTCATTGCGGGTAAATTTGCTCCACAAAACAAAAAAATGGGTCATGCGGGTGCCATGATCAGCGGTGGGAAGGGAACTTTTGAATCCAAGATCGATGCCCTCAGGGATGCCGGTGTGCTGATTGCTGAACTTCCTTATCAGATACCCGTATTGGTTAAAGATGCCCTTGGGCTGTAGCTTTTTCAGAAGGAAAATCGGCAAGAGTGATTTTGACCATTTCCTTTGAAGAATTCGGTTTTTTCCGTTTGTGCGTCAAACGGGCCGGGAACATGAAAGAGAGCGGAACATAAAGCTCTTTGCTCATGACGCGGTCTGGGGCCTCTTATCGGATTGCCTGAATAATCACTTGACATCTTGGGATGGTCGCTATAAGCAAGCACGGTTTTAAAATTGTTTTGTCAGGGAAGGAACAATCGGATAAACAGCCCGTCTGCGGTTAAGAGGGCGGGCCAGAATGGAGGTGTGTATGGATAATTTTACGTTCGGGATTACGATGCTCATCTGCGGAATGGGGGGGACGATCCTGACCCTGTGGATCATGAGCCTCGTAATGGGCCTTTTGGGGAAACT
>PMBI01000087.1:0-11443 GCA_003153775.1 Syntrophaceae bacterium
GCCAGAGAGATGACGTGGTTAAGAATCACTGCAGATAATAATCAACCATATGAAATTTTACTGCAACCCGGTGAAAAGATAGAGAGAGAAGCGTCGCACTTTATTGTTGTTGTGGGCAACGCCGGAGGTATAGACATCACATTTCAAGGGAAATCTCTCGGCAACCTGGGTAAAGGAGGCCAGGTTGTGCACTTAACGCTCCCCTGATATTATAGGTTTGACAACGGCGGCTTTGTGCCTTAGAATTGTTAATAATCATCAAATGAGGTGACGGAAATATGTTTGGAATAGGCGTGCCTGAGTTAATTGTAATTCTCGTCATCGTTCTCATCGTCTTTGGCGCCGGTAAGCTTCCGGAAATCGGTGGCGCGATTGGAAAAAGCATAAAGAACTTCAAGAAATCCGTCCGCGAATCGGATGAGAACGAAACAACGCAGGACACTAAGAAGATCGATGAAAAGAAATAGAACGGGAGCAGGCTAAAAGGGAACATCATCGGGCGGCGCTGATTCGGAGCCTGCTGACGCGAGCGTCTGATCATCAACAGCGGCCTCCTGGCTGCGCATTTGCCCCTTTGAATCCAGCATTTGCATGTTTGACGCAACAATCTCAGTAGTGGAACGCTTTACGCCGTCTTTGTCTTCCCAGGAACGTGTCTGAATTCGGCCTTCAATAAATATCAATTTCCCCTTGGAAAGATAATTGCTGCAGATTTCGGCCAACTTGCCGTAGGATACTATCCTGTGCCATTCTGTTCTCTGAATCCTTTCGCCGTTCTTGTCTTTCCATTGAAGATCTGTTGCCATACGAAAATTGACCACCATAGTACCGTCAGGTGTGTATCTTACCTCGGGATCCGCTCCCAGCCTGCCTATTAATAACGCCTTGTTAACCATTATTCTCCCCTCCTTGCTCTTTCTGATAAGTTTTCGGATCATACAAAACATTATGGATATTAGCAATCTAAAATTGGGCAACCCTTGAATTTGCACTTGATTTTATGAAAAAAATGCAGTAGCCTTTCATTGTACAGGGGTGCTGACAAGGCTGAGAATATACCCTTAGAACCTGATCTGGATAATCCCAGCGGAGGAAACGAATCTGCTAATATTTCTCTCGGGGCATATCCTCAGAAAGGGTATGCCCCGCGTTGTTTATGCAGTTCTTATGACAGGAGCGTTACTAAAATGACTCAATTGAAGAGAGCACGAAAAGGTCTAATATCTCAAGAGATGAAGCTGTGCGCGAAACAGGAAGGGGTATCCCCTGAATATATCCGTGATGGTGTTGAAAAAGGCACCATCGTCGTGGTCCGCAATAAGAAACACACTGCCATAGCGCCTCTTGCTATAGGCAAGGGTCTCAGGACAAAGATCAATGCCAATATCGGTACGTCAAAGGATCGCGTCGAATTGAGCATGGAGCTGAAGAAAGTGAGAATTTCAGTCGCTGCGGGGGCGGATACTGTCATGGACCTCTCCACAGGAGGAGATATCAGGAAGATCCGGCAGGCGATCATCAAGGCATCAATCATTCCCGTAGGGACGGTTCCCATATACCAGGCTGCCGCCGAGATGCTGGAGGCAAAGAAAGCCATCCTGGAGATGACTGCTGAAGACATGTTCAGGGTTATAGAGCAAAATGGCGAGGACGGCGTTGACTTCATCACCGTGCACTGCGGCGTGACGAGGAGAAGTGTAGCTTGCATAGAGGAGGAAGGGCGCATCTTAGGCATTGTCAGCAGAGGCGGCTCCATCATCAGAAACTGGATGTCATTTAATGACAGAGAAAACCCCCTCTATGAGAGATATGACAGACTGTTGGAAATCGCGAAGCGTTATGACATGGTTCTTAGCCTTGGCGACGGCCTGCGGCCGGGGTGTCTCGCCGATGCAACAGACCGGGGACAGGTGCAGGAACTCATTTTTTTGGGCGAGCTTGCAAAAAGAGCAAGAGGGGAAGGAGTTCAGGTCATGATCGAAGGCCCTGGTCATGTCCCCATCAATGAAATCCAGGCCAACATACAACTGCAGAAGAGCTTGTGCGACGGCGCACCTTTCTACGTCTTGGGACCACTGCCAACGGACATAGCTCCAGGTTATGACCACATCACTTCGGCAATTGGCGGGGCGATCGCCGGATCTTTTGGTGCGGACTTCCTCTGTTACGTAACTCCCTCAGAGCATCTGCGTCTACCCACTCTTGAAGATGTCAAAGAAGGAGTCATAGCCTCGAAGATTGCCGCGCATATTGCAGACATCGCCAAGGGGATCCCCGGCGCCTTCGAGAAGGACATCATGATGGCGCGATGCAGAAAGGAATTCGACTGGCAGGGTCAGGTGAAGGCTTCCATTGATCCGGAGAAGACGGAAAGACTTCTCGAAACCAGTAAAAGCGCAAAAGAAGAAGGCTGTACCATGTGCGGCGAATTCTGTGCCATCAAGCTGGGAAAGATAAGCCGTCATGGTTGAGAAGCTTCCCGAATAGTGAACAAACACGGTTAGTTTAGGACCGCCTTGCAGTAACTTCTTATTCTGCCTTCACTGTTCCCTTTACCTCGGTTCTTATTCAAATAATGGCTCCCAAGAGGACTTGCTCTCACACGAGGGCTGTTTTGGAAATCATCCAAGAGTCTCATGGCGCTTGCACAGCTTAAATCATGCTTGACTAATCCCCAAAAAAAATATACTCAAATCCGGTTTATATTAACTGGATAAGGTATTTATGGAAGACAGCGAACTGCTGAGGAAAAAAAAGGAAAAGATAGAATCCCTGAAGGCAGACGGCATTGAACTGTATCCCAATGATGTCCGGGTAACACATACGGCGGCATATGTCAGTGAACGCTTTGCCAACATGGACAGCGACGCCTTAGGCAAGATAGCCGAGAGATTCTCCATGGCGGGAAGACTGATGGCCATTCGAGACTTTGGCAAAGGTTCATTCGTCATCATACAGGACAGAACGGGGAGGCTTCAGGCCTTTCTCAGAAAAAATCAGTTGGGAGAAAAGGTTTATTCGCTCTTCAAAAGGCTGGACGTGGGGGATATTATTTTTGTCGCAGGAAAGATATTCAGAACCAGGACTAATGAGCTTACGATTGATTGCGATGAACTGAGGCTTCTCTCAAAGGCGATAAGACCCATGCCGGAGAAATGGCACGGCCTTACTGATATTGAGACAAGATACCGTCAACGTCACCTCGACCTCATTATCAATCCTCATGTTAAAGAGGTCTTTGTCAGGAGGAGTCACATCATACATATGATACGCTGCTTCATGGAGGAAAGAGATTTCCTGGAAGTGGAAACCCCCATGATGCAACCCAAGGCAGGCGGCGCCATGGCACGCCCCTTTAAGACCCATCACAATGCCCTCGGCATGGATTTTTTTCTGAGGATAGCCCCTGAACTGTATCTGAAGCGACTGGTTACAGGCGGTTTCGAACGTGTCTACGAAATAAATAAAAATTTCAGGAATGAAGGTATTTCCACCTTTCATAACCCCGAATTTACCATGATGGAATTTTACCAGGCTTATGCCACATATGAGGATCTGATGGCGTTGACGGAAGAAATGTTCAACTTCATCGCCTGCGAACTCTTTGGTGCCCCGAAGTTTCAGTACCTGGAAACTGAGATTGACCTGACGCCCCCGTGGCCGCGCATGTCAGTAAGAGATTCCATTGTCAAGTACGGCAACATAGCCGCCGAAGTCCTGGACGACGTCGCCAGTATTATCGCTTGCGCAAAGGGTCTCGGACTGAGCATCAAGGACAGTGATGCCCCGGGAATGGCCATGATGGCTATATTTGAGGAACGAGTGGAGGACAAGCTGATACAACCGACTTTTATTACTCACTACCCGGTTGAGGTCTCTCCCCTGGCCAGGAAAACGGCCGGTCAGCCTGAGGTCACGGACAGATTCGAGCTTTATATTTGTGGGAAGGAAATTGCCAATGCCTTCTCCGAGATTAACGACCCTGTTGACCAGCGGGAAAGGTTTTTGATGCAGCTCAAGGCGAGAGAAGCGGGGGATGATGAGGCACATGAAATGGATGAGGATTATATCCGAACACTCGAATACGGTATGCCGCCTACAGCAGGGGAAGGAATAGGTATCGACAGGCTGGTCATGCTCTTCACTAACTCCGCCTCTATAAGGGATGTTATCCTTTTCCCCCTTTTGAGAAGCAAGGAAGAGTGAAATCGATCATGTCCTTTGAATTTTTTATCAGTCTCAGATACCTCAGGGCCAGGCGAAAGCAGATCTTTGTTTCAATTATCACGTTCATATCCATCGCCGGGATATTCTTAGGTGTTGCCGCACTCATAATTGTCCTTGCCGTAATGACCGGCTTCGAGACCGATCTCCGGAATAAAATACTGGGAATAAATTCCCACGTGGTCCTCATGCAGTACACAGGAGCGATGAAAGACTACCAGAAGGTCATGAACGAGGTCGAACAGGTGGATGGCGTCGTCGCCTCTACGCCATTCATATTCAGTCAGGTTATGCTGAGAAATGAAGGGCGCACCAGCGGTGTGATACTGCGGGGAATATCTGTGGATAGCGCCTTCAAAGTTATTACCCTGGGGAAAATGCACGACGGAAACATTGATTATCTTTCCGAAAAACAGCGCGGCACAATAGGGCTCGGCAAGGATGCAGCCATGCTTCCAGGCATTGTAATAGGCAAGGAACTGGCAAAAAATATGGGGCTTCTCCTTTTCGACCCCGTAAGCATAATCTCACCCATGGGGATTTCCACGCCTATGGGGATGGTTCCCAAAATGAAGAAATTTGTTGTCGTGGGCATCTTTGATTCCGGATTCTATGAATATGATTCGACCCTCGCATACATTTCTCTACCGGACTGCCAGGAATTTTTGAACCTCGGAGAACGGGTCACCGGCCTCGAGATCAAGGTCAATGACATCTACAAAGCGAATATCATCGCAAAATCTCTGGAGAAAAAACTTGGCTTCCCCTTCTGGGCAAGGAACTGGATGGAAATGAATAAGAACTTATTCTCCGCCCTGAAACTGGAGAAACGGGTCATGTTTATTATCCTCAGTCTCATCGTGCTGGTGGCCGCATTTAACATAATATGCACACTCATCATGATCGTCATGGAAAAAAACAAGGACATTGCCATTTTGAAATCCATGGGAGCAACCTCCGGCAGCATCATGAAGATATTCGTCTATCAGGGCGTAACGATCGGCGCCATCGGCACCCTTATGGGCTGTATCGGGGGGCTTGCAGTCGCCTTAAACCTTGAGAAGATTTCTGTATCCATCGAAAATCTTTTCGGTTTCAAAATACTACCCGGAGATGTATATTACTTAAGCCAGTTGCCTTCCCAAGTCAATTACAGCGATGTCGCGATCATTGTCATAGGGACCATGTTGATATGTTTCCTGTCGACAATTTATCCTTCCCGGAGGGCTTCTAAACTGGACCCGGCGGAAACTCTGCGATACGATTGATGGCCGGAGATAAGAATTATGGATCTTATGGGATTGCAAAGGTCACAGGATCCAGATTGTAGAATTCAGAATTTTATTTGATGATACAGCTAAATAATTTAAGCAAGACCTTTATCAAGGATGGTAACGCAATTGAAGTCTTGAAAAATCTTGACTTCACAATCAGCCGAGGCGAGTCTCTTGCCATCCTGGGTGTTTCAGGTGCGGGGAAAAGCACCCTCATCCATATTCTGGGAACGCTGGATCACCCCACATCAGGAACTGTGCTCTTTGACGATATCGATGTCTTCCAGTGGGACAAGAAGAAACTGGCAGAGTTCAGAAACAAGACCGTCGGCTTTGTTTTCCAATTCCATAATCTGCTGCCGGAGTTTAACAGTCTGGAAAATACGATGATGCCGGCACTGATTCATGGTCTGCCGTACCGAAAGGCAAGAGAGCGGGCCGCAGCCATATTGCATGAAGTGGGACTCGGAGACAGGTTAACCCACAAACCCGGTGAGCTTTCCGGAGGCGAGCAGCAGAGGGTTGCCGTGGCGAGGGCGCTTGTCATGGAGCCGGAAATCATTCTCGCTGATGAGCCTACCGGGAACCTTGACAGCGAAACAGGCAAAAAGATAGAAGATATTCTGCTGGACCTCAATAAAACGAAAAATATTACCCTTGTCGTCGTTACCCACAACAGAGCACTTGCCGACAGGATGTCGAAGAACATAGGATTAAGAGATGGGAAGATTTACACCTATGAATAATAATGGTCTCCGCGTAAAAATCATCATTCTCTTGGCTTCCCTCCTGCTGCTGCATCATCATAATGCCCTTGCACAAGAAGTGAAGAAGATCGCCATCCTGCCTTTTGAAGTTCATGCCAAGGCGAATGCAGCCAATCTGCAGGAAGCCCTCTACAAAGGGCTCTCCATGGAGTTTGCCAAGTCAAAAAGCATCCAGATAATTGAGAGAGGTCCGTTTGCCAGAACCATAGAGGGCAAGGTGATCGATGAAAAGCTCGCCGTCAGCGTCGGCAAGGCGGCAGGGGCCAACTACGTGATCATGGGAAGTCTTTCCGCATTTGGAGAGCAAATCAGTGTCGACGCGAAAGTCATCGACCCAAAAGAAGGAAGGGTGCTGCATGCCGCCTTCGCACAGGGCAAGGGCATCGAAGCCATCGGCTCCATCTCTGCCCAATTACGGACGAATATACTCATCAAGATAGCCGCGGATATGAGGATAGCGAAGATTGAGTTTAAAGGCAACCGGAAGATTGAAAGCAGCGCGCTCAGTCAGGTCATAAAAAGCGCCAAGGGCAATCTCTTTTCGGAAGCAGAACTCACCTCCGATATCAAAGCTATTTACAAGATGGGATATTTCGATGACGTGGTTGCGGATGTCACGGTCAGCCCTGAAGGAAAGATCATCACTTTTCTCTTGAAAGAAAAAGCTCTCATATCAGAGATAAGAATAAAGGGGAATAAGGCCATCGAGAGAAGTGAGATCGAAGGTGTCATGACATTCAAAGTCCAGCAGGTCCTCAACCCCGAAAAAATCGTCGCCAGTGCAGACAAGATCAAGACCCTCTATGATAACAAGGGATATTACAATGCAGAGATCAAGTATGCGATTGATAAAGAAGGCGATAAGAATGTTATCGTCACCTTCAATGTAACCGAAAATGAGAGGCTCTATGTCAGGACGATTTCTTTTGAAGGAAATCGGGCATTCACAAGCAAGGAATTGAAAAATATTATGACCCTCACGGAATACGGCTTTTTCCATTTTCTAACCGACTCAGGCATCCTGAAGAAAGATCAATTAAAACAGGATACCGACAAAATAAATGCTTTTTACCTCAATCACGGCTTTATCAATGCTCAGGTCGGCGAACCCGAAATCACGCACGACAAGAAGGGAATCTACTTAAAAATACCGATAGTGGAAGGAAAACAATTTAAAGTCGGCAAGATAGATATCACGGGCGATTCCTTGACCGTTTCCCGCTCTGAACTGCTGAATAAACTTCATATCAGCAAGAAAGAGTTCTATGACCGGGAAGCGATCATGAAGGATATGGAGTATCTTACTCAGGCCTGTAATGATGACGGTTACGCATATGCTGATATTGCCCCGCGCACTGTCCCGCAGGAAAAAACCCAGACAGTGGATGTGACTTTCAATATCAAAAAAGGTCACGAGGTATTCTTCAACAGGATAACCATCACAGGCAACACAAAAACCAGAGATAAGGTAATAAGGAGGCAGCTCGCTTTTGGCGAAGGGGATCTTTACAGCAGCAGTAAGCTCAAGAGCAGCTACATGGCTCTTAACCGCATGCGATACTTTGAAGAGATAAATTTTCAGACGGAAAAAGGCCCTGACGAAACGTTGACAGACGTAAATATCAACATCAAGGAAAAACCGACGGGAATGTTCAGTATCGGCGCGGGATACTCCGCCCAGGACCATGCCATCGGCACCGCTCAGATCTCCCAGCAGAACCTCTTTGGCAGGGGACAGGTATTAAGCCTCAAGGCGAGCATCGGGACTATATCGAACATGTATGAACTCTCATTCATAGAGCCATGGTTATTTGACATCCCGCTGTGGAGCAAATTTGACCTCTGGAGTTCGCAGCGGCAATACGATACATACAATCTGAACTCACAGGGGTTTGGAATGACCTTTGGTTATCCTCTCTGGCCGTATGTGACCGGCTACGTAGGATACAGGCTCTTTACAAATGATGTCGCAGACGTCCAGGACGCGGCGGCGGATATTATCAAGCAGGAAGCGGGAAAAACGACAGAGAGCGTAGTGACCTTCACCCTTCAAAAGGATACTACGGATGACTTTATGTTTCCGACGAAGGGGTACAAAAACGTTGGTACCATTGATTATGCGGGAGGACCGCTCCAGGGCAGCACAGACTATCTCAGATACGGGGCGAGGTCTGCATGGTTCCATCCCCTGCCCTTGGATACCGTATTCAGTGTGCGCGGGCGAGCCGGTTTCATACAACGTACTGGGGATACGGACGTCCCTATATTTGAGCGTTACTATCTGGGCGGAATTGATACCCTCCGGGGCCTTCGTGACGTGGGGCCACTTGATCCAGCCACGGGAAACCCTATCGGCGGTTTCACAATGCTGTGCTTCAACTTTGAATACATCTTTCCCTTGATTAAGAACGCCGGGATGAAGGGACTTGTATTCTTCGACACGGGCAACGCGTGGGACAGCGGTTGGCATCTCGACGACATGAGAAGAACGGCGGGCCTCGGCGTCAGGTGGTATTCGCCTATCGGTCCCCTGAGACTCGAATGGGGCTATGTCCTTGACCCAAAAGACAATGAAGCTTCCAACCGATTTGAATTCACAATAGGCATGTTCATGTAGACATGCCATATCACTTTAATAAGGGGGAAAAGGAAATGAAAAAAAATAGTCTGCTGGTGTCAACGGTATTTGTCATCCTGTCACTTTTTCTGTGTGGCACGTGTGCATTTGCCGCTGAGAAGATAGGCTTTATCGACATGCGGGAGATCATGGTCAAATCCGATGCCGGGAAAAAGGCCGCCGAGGATTTCGGCAAGCTTTACGAAAAGGACAAGGGCACGATACAGAAGCGGGAAGCGGAAATGAGGAAACTCAAGGACGATCTAGAAAAGCAGCGATCCGTTCTCACGGAGAGTGCCATGAAGGAAAAAGAAGCGGCGTACCAGAAGAAATTCAGGGATTACCAGTTGCTGGTCAAGGATGCCAATGAGGAGCTTCAGCAAAGAGATCAGGAGCTTTCTAAAAAGCTGGTTCCCGACATTTTGAAGGTAATAAATCTTATCGGTGACAAGGAAAAATATACACTGATCATCGATGTTGGCAGCATTCCCGTTGCCTACTTTGCGAAAGAAAGTAACTTGACCCAGAAGGTTATTGAAGAATTCAACAAGACCTTCAAATCGAAAAACTAAAAAAGTAGAGATACCAGATTGAATAAGACGCTCGGCGAAATTGCATCTTTCCTGCTTGGAAAGGTGATAGGAGACCCGCAAGTAGTCATTAGCGATGTCCGGGGAATTGACGAGGCCGGAAAGGGCGACCTGACATTTATCGCAAACCCGAAATATATGAAGGCCCTTGAGACGACTAAAGCCTCTGCCATTCTGGTCTCGCCCCAAATCGAGAAGATAGACAGAAACCTCATCGTTGTTGACGACCCCTACATTGCCCTCGGCCGGGTCCTCGGACTTTTTTATCCGGAAGACCGTGATACGCCTCGAATCAGCGCGGAAACCTTCATCGAGGAAGGCGCAATCGTCTCAAGAGATGCACATGTCTACCCGGGTGTCTATATCGGACGGGAAGCGAGAGTCGAGCAGGGCGTTATCCTTTATCCGGGCGTCTATATCGGTCGTCGTGTCGTAATCGGCGAAGATTCCATTCTGTATCCCAACGTCGTTGTATCACGAAGATGCATTATCGGAAAGAGGGTCATCCTGCATGCCGGCGTCGTCGTCGGGAGTGACGGATTTGGCTTTGCCAGGCCGGCACTGGAAAACATAAAGATTCCCCAGGTAGGATTTGTGCAAATAGACGATGACGTTGAAGTGGGCGCAAATACCACCATAGACAGGGGCACCATTGAAAAGACCTGGATACAGAAGGGCGTAAAGATCGACAATCTGGTACAGGTGGCCCACAATGTGGTCATTGGTGAATACTCCGTGATCGTATCCCAGGTCGGTATTTCGGGAAGTACAAGACTCGGGAAAGGCGTTATCCTGGGAGGACAGGCAGGTCTCGTTGGCCACATCGATCTTGGCGATCATGTTATGGTCGGCGCCCAGTCAGGGGTTCATGACGACGTCCCCGCAAACCAGGTCGTGTCCGGTTACCCGCATTTGCCTCACAGACAATGGCTGCGAGTACAGGCATGCGTTTCACAACTTCCGGAAATGCGCAAGAACGTAGCCGCCATGTTGAAAAGGCTCGAGAAACTGGAAAGGGACAAAAAAAATAAGACCCACAGCACTAAATCCTGAGTACTGGAAAATGTCAGAATCCGAATGCACGGATGATTTTGTATTTTGAATTTGTTTAAGATTTAAATATCAGGATTTGCGATTTCAAGGATATACTATGAATATTCATCCTACAGCAGTTATATCTAACGAGGCCCATATCGGGGAGGGCGTCGAGATTGGCCCTTACACGGTCATCGGGCCCGATGTGCATATAGGAAAAAACACCGTCATCGGACCTCATGTGGTAGTTGATGCGCATACCGACATCGGAGAGGGATGCCGCATCTTTCAATTTAGCTCAATCGGCGCAAGCCCCCAGGACCTGAAATTTAAGGGGGAAAAGACCCGGGTTATTATCGGGAACAACAATACCATCAGGGAATATGTGACCATCAACCGGGCCACAGCGGCCGATATCGGGGTAACCATCATAGGAAATAACAACCTCCTGATGGCTTACTGCCACGTAGCGCACAATTGCAAACTGGGAAATAATATCGTTATGGCCAATGCCGCCAATCTTGCCGGCCATATACATGTGGATGATTACGCTATTATCGGCGGGTTGACGGGCATCCATCAGTTCACCCGCATAGGGGCGCACTGCATCATCGGCGGCGCTTCCGCCGTTGCCAAGGATGTTCCCCCCTTCGTCATGGCCTCAGGCAACTATGCGAAACTCTATGGCCTCAATGTAATAGGCCTTAAGCGCAGGGGGTTCAAAGAAGAAACTATACAGGCCTTGAAGAAAGTCTACAAGATTGTATTTAGATCATCACTCCTTCTTTCCGTGGCAATCGCAAAGGTGAAAGCCGAGGTTGATGATCTTCCGGAAGTAAGGCAGTTTGTAGAGTTCATCGAAACCAGATCGTCGCGGGGGATATCAAGGTAACTGCTAGGCCTGGCGTTTTGGAAGATTCCCGGCGCAGTTGGAAA
>PMBI01000087.1:11570-15569 GCA_003153775.1 Syntrophaceae bacterium
CATTACAGCATCGCAAAAGACTTTCTGGAAGCGGGTATTGACGTCCTGCTGGAAAAACCCATTACCACTACCATCGCGGAGGCTGATGAACTCATAGCCATTGCCGACGCAAAAGGATTGATATTCCAGATAGGATTGCTTGAACGATTCAATCCTGCGATCGTCGCGCTGAGGATGATTATGGGAAAGCCGCTTTTCATTGAGACTCACCGCCTCCACCCTTTTTTCGAACGCGGCACGGATGTGGACGTCATTCTTGATCTCATGATCCACGATCTCGACATAATCCTGCACTTTGTCAAATCACCCATACTGAATGTGGAAGCCGTGGGTGTATCCATCATGTCGGAAAAGGTGGACATTGCCAACGCGCGGATAACCTTTGCTTCCGGCTGCGTGGCTAATGTCACGGCCAGCAGGGTGACGGGAAAAACGATGCAGAAGATTAGGTTCTTCGGGTTCGAGGGGTATCATGCAGTAGATTACGGGAAGCGCGAATTGGTCTCTCTCTGCAGGAAAAACTCTGAAGGGGGGAAGGTTGAAATCAGCGCAAACCCCATAGAAGTTAAAATACTTGATCCCTTACAGGAAGAGATCCGTTCGTTCATTGAATCTGTTATAAGCAGGAAACAGCCGCCTGTCACCGGCAAGGAAGGCAGGGACGCCCTGGAATTAGCGCTTCTCATTGCCGATAAGGTTAAGCAATCTCAGGAGCTGCTGTCATGATACCCATGGTCGATCTCAAGAGACAGTATCAGCATCTTAAAGCCGATATTGATGCAGCCATAAAGGATGTGCTTGAAAACGGTCATTTCATCTTGGGGCCGAATGTGGCGGAACTGGAAAAAGAAATAGCCGCGTATCACGGCGTCCCCCATGCTGTCGGTGTGGCAAGCGGAACCGACGCCCTCCTCCTNNATCGTAACGGACACATTCAATATCGACCCCGGCAAGATAGAAGAGAAGATTACGAAAAAAACCAAGGCGATCATCCCTGTCCATCTCTTCGGCCATCCTGCGGATATGGACCCGATCTGCGCTCTCGCGGCGAAATATAATATCAGAGTCATTGAAGATTGCGCCCAGGCCTTCGGTGCAACATATAAGGGGAAGAAGGTGGGCACGCGCGGTGAGTGCGGCTGTTTCAGTTTCTTTCCAAGCAAGAACCTGGCCGGCTACGGCGACGGGGGCATGATTATCACCGGCAATGAGGAAATGGCAAAGAATCTGCGGCTGCTCCGGAACCACGGGAGCGCCGTCAAATACCATCACTCGGCTTTAGGCTATAACAGCCGGCTTGATGAGATACAGGCGGCAATCATCCGCGTCAAAATGAAAAAGATCGAAGAATTCAACGACAGGCGCCGCGTTAATGCAGACATCTACAGAAGGCTCATCAAGAGAGATGACATTGCGCTCCCCCTCGAGCTCCCTTCTTGCAGGCATGTATATCACCAGTTTACAATCCGGTCAAAGAACAGGGCCGGCATCATGACGGCCCTGCAAAAAGAGAACGTCTCCTCCGCGGTCTATTACCCCGTACCTCTCCATAGACAGGAGGTATTCACCCACGGGAATATTCCTGCGGAGAATCTGACGAACAGTGAGATGTGCGCCAAAGAAGTGCTGTCCCTGCCGATGTTCCCCGAGCTGGAAAATGAGGAGATTGAACAAGTAAGCAATGTGATCAACCATGCACCCTGAAACATCCCCGCTCAAAAACAGACAAGATAAAGAAAGCGCAAGCAAGAAACAAGTCATGATTGTGGCGGGGGAAGCATCGGGCGACCTCCACGGGGGAAACCTCGTGCAGGCAATGCACAAGATCGATCCGGAAATAATATTCTATGGTGTCGGCGGCAGGAATCTGAAGGAGGCCGGCGTAGAGCTGATAGCTGACGCCGCAGATATGGCCGTCGTAGGGCTCACAGAGGTTATCTTTAAACTCGGAATGATTCTGAAAGTCATGGCTCAACTTAAGACATCACTGAAGAAAGACAGACCCGATCTTCTTATCCTCATCGATTACCCGGATTTCAACCTGCCTCTCGCCAAGGCGGCAAAGAAATATGGCGTAAAGGTTTTTTACTATATCAGTCCTCAGGTGTGGGCGTGGCGAAGAGGAAGAATCGGGAAGATCAAGAAGATCGTGGACAGAATGGCCGTGATTCTCCCCTTTGAGGCCGATCTCTACAAGGAAGCCGGCGTTGACGCGACCTTCGTCGGCCATCCCCTCCTGGATGTGGTCCGGACAAAATATACCCGTAAGGAGGCGCTCATTAGGTTCGAGCTTCGTGAAGGGGTGACAACTGTCGGAATTCTGCCCGGAAGCAGACAGTCGGAGGTGACCAGACTACTTCCCGTGATGCTCGGGGCTGCGGAGATCATCGAGAAAAAAAACAGGCCGGTCCAATTTGTGCTGCCTCTTGCCGCTACGCTTGATATGGCCTTCGTCTCACAAATAATTGCACGGCATTCCGTGCCTGTAAGGCTTATCCCCAATGAAGTCTACGATGTCATCGGTTGTACGGATGTTTCCATGGTTGCTTCGGGAACTGCCACCTTGGAAACGGCGCTGATGGAGACGCCCATGGTCATTATTTACAAAGTCTCTGCACCTTCTTATTATGTAGGCAAGATGGTAATCAATGTTGATCACATCGGTCTTGTCAACATCATTGCCGGAAAGACCGTTGTACCTGAGTTGATTCAGTTTGAGGCAAGTCCGAAGAAGATAGCGGCGGCGGTCATGGACATCCTGGCAACCAAAGAGCGGATGGAAAGCACTAAAACGGAATTGAAGAAAATCAGGGACATGCTGGGAAGCCACGGTGCAGCAGAAAGGGTTGCCCGCCTGGCATATGATATGATAAACACTAAACACTGATTGTGAAACGAACGCGGATGCTGATCCTTCAAGGTTTGGATTTTTAATTTGGGATTTTCTTAATAATGGATATCTTCAAACGCCTCTTACTGCTTGCGAGACCGCATACATCGAAGTTCATCCTGGCGATGTTCTGCATGCTTGTTGTCGGCGCTACAACGTCTGCCCTGGCTTTCCTTGTGAAGCCGGCCTTAGATGAGATATTCCTAAAAAGAAACTCCGACATGCTCATGTGGATCCCCCTTGCCGTTATTGCCATATTCCTCATAAAAGGGGGTTGCAATTACACGCAAACGATACTGATGAGTTTCATCGGCCAGCGGGTTATAGCGGATTTGCGGAATAATCTCTACAGACGGATACAGATGCAATCCCTTTCATTTTTCACCAAGAATCCGACGGGCATTCTCATGTCACGGATCACAAGTGATGTGGGATATGTCCAGGGAGCCGTATCGGAAGCCGTCACGAGTCTCCTTAAAGACTCCTTTACTCTTATCTGTCTCGTATTTGTCATCTTTTACCGTGACTGGCAATTGGCGATAATTGCCATGTTCGTATTTCCTCTCACCATCTATCCTATAGCCAAGTTCGGTGCGAAAATGAGAAACATTGCCACGCGCACTCAGGTTACCATGGGCAGTCTTACCACACTCCTCCAGGAAACAATCTCCGGCACGAGGATCGTCAAGGCCTTCAGCATGGAAGAATATGAAAACAGGAGGTTTGCAAAAGAAAACGAGCACCTCTTCAAACTTGCTTTGAAATCGGTGTCCGTAACCGCCTTTTCCAGCCCCTTCATGGAATTCCTGGGAGGCGTGGGCATCGCCACGATTATCTTCTATGGAGGGTACCAGGTGATAAGAGGCGTCTCCACGCCGGGCACCTTTTTTTCTTTCCTGACGGCGCTGATTATGCTCTACGAGCCGGTCAAGCGGCTGACCAATGTCAATAATACAATACAGCAGGGAATCGCGGGTGCAGTGCGGGTATTCAGTATCATCGATATCGTGCCGGATATAAAAAATGACGCCGACGCCAGCGAGCTGCCGAAGATATCGGAGGGCATCGATATCCGGAACGTTACTTTCCGTTACGAAGAAACACCCGTT
>PMBI01000026.1 GCA_003153775.1 Syntrophaceae bacterium
GCAGTCCCCGACGGCATAGATGTCGGGATCTGATGTCTGCATATATTCATTGACCTCCAAGCCGCCGATTTCTCCTATTTTCAACCCCGCTTCCCTGGCCAGTTTTACATTCGGTCTGACGCCAATTGCGACTACGGCCAGTTCACAGGGCAATTCCGTTCCATTTTCGAGCTTCACCGCCGCCAATTTGCTATTCTCGCCTAAAAACTCGGCAATGCCGTTATCGGTGATGACATTCGCTCCTTTGCTCTTCACATGATTCTCAACAAGCTTCGCCAGTTCCCAGTCGAGAAACGTGAGAAGCTGAGGCAGCAGTTCGACAACAGTAATCTCGACGCCCGCAAGCTGAAGGGCTTCGCAGGTCTCGATACCGATCAACCCGCCCCCGACCACCACGGCCTTCTTGATCTTCCCCTCATCTCTGACTTTCCGGAGGAAGTCGGCATCCTTCATGGACTGTAGGGTGGTAATGCCATCGAGTCCCACACCGGGAACGGGAGGCATACGGGGCACAGAACCGGTGGCAATGATCAGTTTATCATAGGTCATTTCCCCCGTCTCCCCGGTAACCGTATTCCTGAATGAAACGATGTGTCCGTTCCGATCGATGGCGGTCACTTCCGTATTCACCCTTGCCTCGATGTCTTTTGCATTAAGATAGAATAGAGGATTCCTTGTTACACCCGTGGGTGTGCAAAGAAGCATGTTCCGGTCATCAAAATACCCACCGACATAATAGGGATATCCACAGGAAGCCATAGAAAGATCAGGCTCCTTCTGCAGGATGATAACCTCGGCGCTATTATCGATTCTTCTCGCTTTTGCCGCTGCCTTGGGACCGGCTGCGGAACCTCCGACGACAACAATTCTTCTCTTTTGCATCGTAACCTCACCTCCATATATTTCGATTGAATGAAATTTCTTTAAAAAGTCAACTCGGAGAACATGATTAACGCTCTGGTATGATTCTTTCTCCTTTTTTACCTCACAAAGGCAATTTAACGCCCTAATCAGACATTGTTTCCAGTGGTTTATTTGATGTTGAACAAAATGTCTCCATGTAATAACGTGAGGGACCACTGTAGACATCCCATCCACATTCACGAAAGAGTGTCCGGCAGTGTTCGACAGTCTCCCCTCTGCCTTCTTCTGTTTTTTCTTTCGTGTCTCTCGGATTGGCTCCGACTTCTGCCCAGAACAGGTTGGCCCCCGCAACACCCCCCAGTGTACATGGTTCATGTGTACAGTTTCCCATGACCGTTTCCGGCATGCCGAGGCGTGTTACTGCGACGATCTGCGCCATGCGCAGTTCGTTGATCAATCCGTGTTCTGCCATCCGGGTGCCGGGGATGGGAATACGCCGCGCCGCCCCGCTGTATGACGGGTTGAGTGACGCGGTGAAGAGAATCATGTCGGCGAGTTCTTCGTTCGTGTGTTCAGGGCCGATCGGCTCAACACAGGTTCCGACCAAAAGACCGGCCTCCTGGAAGTTATGGATGCTTTCTTTTCTCTTCTCCGGGAAAAGACTGGTATCGATTCCCTCACGCAGCCGCAGGGCATGGTAGACGCCTGAATATCCGGCTTCTTTTAATTTCAGCGCGTCGGCGAGAGACTGGTCCCCGACGTTGGCAATAAGGGTTGTCCGTGCGTTGAGATTCCTCCGGATTTCCCTGGAGATTTCGAGGAACAAGTCAAAGGGATACCCGCCAGTGGCCATAACCAATATGGCATTTGCTCCGTCTGTTTCAAATTGCTTTGCGTATTGTACCGCTTGTTCTGGGCTTAGCCGGACTTCCTCATGGAAGACCCCATTACTTTGCGCAAAAGAGCAGAAAGCACAATTGCATGGGCACGGCGCGAGATTCAACGCAAACTGGGCGTGTATCTCGGCTTTGTTTTGCGCCAGGTTCTTTGATATGCGGTTGGCTTCAGCCATGATCTGGTAGGTTTCAAATGAATCTGCCGGGTAATCCAGCATCTGCATAAGCTCTGTCCTTGCGAACGGTTCTCCTTCATGTGATTTCCTCAGCAGGTCGCTGATGTGCACGATTCTTTTCATACCTCCTATTTGGCCAATATCATTTTTATCGCGATCAGAAGCAGCGCGACGCCAAATATCTTCTCCAGCATGATATTAGGGATGTTCGTGGCTACCTTCGCGCCCAGCAGACCGCCGATGAAAAACCCCAGGCAGATGTAACCGGCAACACTCAAATCCACGTAACCATGCTTGTAATAGGTCCAAGCGGCAAGAATGCCGATGGGGGGAACCAAGAGCGCCAGGGTGGTTCCCTGGGCCTGATGAAGAGAAAAACCAAACACAAAAACCAAGACCGGCACGATGATCGTGCCGCCGCCGATCCCGATGAGGCCGCTCAAAGCCCCTGCCGCCAGACCCAGCATGATATACCACATTGGTTTTGCCATAGCATCACCCCTTCATCATCGAGTTGTGGGATCTATGTCCTCTTGCTAAAGCGGCTTGTCCTCCGGCAGGGTTTCGCCGATAGCCAGGCGGCAGAGATCGCTGATCATGAGGTTCGTCAGGCCCGCCTCCTTAGCCTTTTTACCCATGGTCCGGTAGCACATGGGGCAGAGATAGATCATGGCCTCGGCGCCGGCATTCTTTGCATCGGTGATGTTCTTCTCCCGGAAGGGTTCGAAATTTTTCCCCCGTGGAAAGAGCTTCAGGTTCGGACCCGCCAACTCGACGCCGCAGCAGATGGCGTTGATACCGTCATACTGCCTTTTGACCCGCTCCACACCGATCATCGCGAAGATCTCATCCAGATAGACATCCTTTTCCGGGGTGTAGCGGGAGGCGCAGGGCCGCTGGTAGGCCACCTTCATGTTAAGCTTTTTAATATCGCTCTTGTGCTCATTCAGATAGTCCCGCAGATGTTCGAAGATGGAAATGGGACGGAAGGGGAGTTTGATACCATATTCCGGGGCAATGCCCTTGAGGACGGCGTAACAGTCGTCATGAACCACCACAATCTCTTTCGCCCCCGACTTGGCCAGATTGTCCACCATCCCCTGCAGGCGGTCCCGCATAATGGATTCGTCCCCCATGTGGGCAAACAGGACATTGCAGAAGTAATGGCGGCCCTTGAGGAGCGGCAGCCCTTCGAAGAGCTTTCCCTGGATTGCCCAGGGCATGCTGCCCTCCATGACGCACAGAGACATGGCCCGCTGGGCTGTCGCCACCGGCTTCGGTTCTCCATCGACCTTGAAGCGGTCCGCCATTGAGGCGCGCAGGGCCGGGTCAGTGAAATCCCCGGCGTCTTCCATTTTCCTGAGAATCAGATCAAAAGGACGGGCGTCCTTCGGACAGTATTCATTGCAGGCGATACAGGTGACGCAGTCGTACAGCCAGTCCACCTTTTCGCCCTGGACCAATTTTTTAAAGGCCTCGCCCCCGCTTTTCTTGTCAAAGGGCAGATAATGGCACCTGGCCAGACAGTCTCCGCAAAAGTCGCATCGTTCTTCGTGAAACATGAATTCCTCCTTGATTTGTATTTAAATGCTTTGAAAATTTTACCTGGTATCATTGCAATGCGTTCCGTTAACAATATCCATATCTTCAATATGTAGCACCGTTCCCGCGACACCCCGGGCGCCCGCGGGCTGGATTGGCCTATCCGCAATATCCCGGAAGGGGGAATGGATGATGCCGATGGGATGGTAAACAAGGGTTTGCTCCTGCATGTGCTATCCTCTCATATCTGTCGGGCGACGTAAAGCTGCCGCAGAGAATAATTCTGATAATCTTTGAAAATATTTTCAGGGATGCTTTTTCGCAGCACCGTCATGCCCATTCCGGAAAGCTCCGCGTCGGTGAAGTGGCAGGACGTATAACCGGTTACGATGATATGGCCTCCGCTCCTTTTCTTCTGCCCGGACGCCCTCCACCAAAGCCGCCACTTGTCTGATAGTTCCTCTCCTCATATACATTGCCCCATTATTTATCAGGTGCAGATCACGACCTCGACGCCTCTTCCGCGCCGGCTACAATGTAGAAGCGCCGTCCGCCGGTGACGAGCCCGTCGAGATGAAGGAGAGGAAGCCTTCCTCCTTGTCCACATGCAGCAGTTTTCCGTTGCTGGTTTGACCGATACCCTTGTCCTGCGCTGGGGTTAGTTCCATCATGCCCCGGCATGACAGCGATCGCCTGAAGCTGAGGATTATTCTTCTATTCCCTGGTCATCACGGTCCCGCACTGCGGGCATTTCCGCTCAACGCAAGGAACTCCCCGTTTATGTTGTTCCCTTTGCCCGCACTGCGGGCACACGCAGGTGCCTGCCGGTCTCGACGCAGTGGGTCCGCCCATGCGTCCGGGTCTTCGGCCGCTTCGACCTTGGCCTTGCCCGCCGCCTGATCCCATGGGGCCTGTTCCGTCTCCTCTTGGCATGATCATGTTTTCCTTTCTTATGATGTTGAACTTCGTTGATGAATTCATTACCGCCGGCATCCGCCTCCGTCGCCGCAAGGCGGCCGATCGTAACGCTCCTCCCGGCCGCAGCAGGTGCTTCCCGCCCGGTCGGCAAGTATCCGATCATCCCGGAATTTCACACCCGGGACAGCATCCGCGTCATCCGACCGCTTCCACAGGCGCTGCACGGCCTGGAGTCTCCGGGCTCCGTCAAACTTTCGATAAACTCGGAAACAGCGCCGCATTGGGCGCACTGATATTCATAAATCGGCATGAATGGCATTCCCCCAAGTTTCAAAGAATAAAGACCGCGGCGGCGATCACCGTCGTATAGCCCTGATTTTTCAAAACACTGGATTGTGTAATGTTACGGGTCCCGACGATCTTGCCGCTGATCTTAAAAATTTCCTTTTTTTCGTCCCAGCTTTCATCCACGTTGAAATCAATGCCCAGGGTCGATGCCAGCATGGCGGCAGCCAGGTCTTCGGCATAGCCCCCTGCCTGTTTTTCCGTCTGCCCGAAGGCGTGATGCTCGCTGATATAGCCGTAGGCGTTGCGGTCGGCTGGAATGGCGCAGCCAATGGAGGCGGCGATCAGACGGCGCGGTTCGCAACTGAAGCCGCGGCTCATGACGCAATAGGTGACAGCGCCGGTCTGAAGCAGCTTCAGTCCCCTCACCTTGGAAATCATCCTGCAACCCGGCGGCAGAATGCTTGACACCTGCACCAAGTTGCATTTTTCGATGCCGGCGTCGCGCAGGGCCAGTTCGAAGGAATGGAGTTCTTCCTTGTGGACGCCGACCCCCTTGGTCAGGAAAAAACGGCAGGGAACAAGTATCTCCATTTGGACAACTCCTTGTGATTCAATGATCACAGACGTTCTGACCGGTAACGAGGGCGTCATCGAGATAATTCCTGATGATTGTTTCCGGGTCGCCCGGGGAGGCGCCGACGATCACCTGGATTCCCCTTTCGGCGAAGAGCCCCAGGGCCCGGGAGCCTATGCCACCGGCGATGATCCTGTTCACGCCTCTTTCCTGGAGCCAGCTTGGGAGCAGCCCCGGTTCGTGAGTTGGCGCCGGGATATCCTCCCGCCGGACAATGGTTTTTTTCTCCATATCTATATCCAGGAGGGCGAAGGTCTCGCAATGGCCGAAATGATTGCACAACTGTCCGTTTTCAAGGGGAACGGCGATTTTCACGGCTTTCGCAGATTCTTTGCCTGTCGTCGCAGGTTTTGCTTTCATACTTTTCTCCTTACGATTGTCCTTGAGATTGAGAAGCGGCGTGACGGCTTTGGCAAATGCCTTGGCCGCCTCTGTTTTGCCGTAATGGTAAATGAAGGGCATACCCTGATCGGAGGCCTCGACGATCAGGGGCTCCAGGGGGATGCGGCATAGAAAAGGCACATTCAGCTCTTTTGCCATGACTTCACCGCCGCCCCGCTTGAAGACGTCGATGACGGTCTGGCAGTGGGGGCAGACGAGTCCGCTCATGTTCTCGATCACGCCGAGAATGGGGACCTTCACCTGCCGGCAGAAATCAATGGACTTCCGGACGTCAGTCAGGGAGAGGTCCTGAGGCGTCGTGACGATGACGGCGCCGTCGCTCTCAGGCAGAAGCTGTGCCGCCGAGATGGCCTCATCGCCGGTCCCCGGGGGGAAATCAATGATGAGGTAGTCCAGTTCACCCCAGCAGACTTCCGCCAGAAGCTGTTTGATGGCCCCCATTTTGAGAGGACCCCGCCAGATGACCGCCGCATTCTCGTCCGGCAGCAGGAACCCCATGGACATCACCTTGATGCCGTGGGCAAATTCCACGGGCATGATCTGTTTATCCACCATTTTCAGGAGCTGTCCTTCGAGACGGAGGAGCTTCGGAATGCTGGGACCATGAAAATCCAGATCCAGAAGGCCGACCTGTTTGCCTTCGAGGGCCAGCGCCAGGGCAAGATTCACGGCCACGGTGCTTTTCCCGACACCGCCCTTGCCTGACAATACCATAATCTTATGAGAGATTTTGTCCATCCGCTCCTTTAATTGCTGACTTTCCGCATATTCCTGAAGCCGTTTTTCCCGTCCCGGCCCATGCCCCGATCCGGCGTTGCTTTGGCAGGATCCAATTGTTTTCAGATGTTCCATTGTTGAAATTCTCCTTTTATCATTGATTGCTCAGGGCGCTTTCGACGCTCCTCCATACCGCTTTCATATCTTCGCCCACAGCGCTGTCCCCGCAGGCCAGGACATTCGTTCTCTGTACTTGGGCATCCGTTACCAGCCGGTCGTAACGGATGCGTCCCGCCGGAAGGACATCGTGATCACGGGCTTCCTTCTCGATCCGCTCCGTCATGCCGGGGTGAATGTCCCACTTGTTGATGCAAACCAGGGTGGGAATGCGGAAATGGGCCGTTAGCTCCGCCGCCCGCATCAGATCATGGCGGCCGGAGAGCGTCGGTTCGGTCACAATCAAAGCCAGATTCACTCCGGTGATGGAGGCAATGACCGGACAGCCTACGCCGGGGGGACCATCGATGATAATCAGTTCACAGGCCTCCCCTTCGGCGATCGTCCGCGCCTCCTGCCGCACCAGCGTGACTAGTTTCCCCGAGTTTCCCTGGGCGACGCCGAGACGGGCGTGCACCATGGGCCCGCATGGCGTTCCGGAAACACACAGCCGGCCGCTCTCGGCCGGCTCGAAGGCGATAGCCTCAACGGGACATAGCCGTGCACAAAGCCGGCAGCCCTCGCAAAAGATCGGATTTATAATAGGTTTTTCCGCCTGTTCTCCATTCGTTGTCACGGAGTAGCCGATCGCCCTGAAACGGCAATGCTCAGCGCAAAGACCACAACCGGTGCAGTCCTCTTCGCGGATGGCGGCTTTCGATCCCCCTATGAAAATCTCCTCCCGGATAATTTCGGGATGGAGCACGAGGTGCAGGTCTGCGGCGTCAACATCGCAGTCCGCGAGCACTTTTTTGCCGCCCAGAGTCGCGAAGGCCGCAGTGAGGCTGGTCTTTCCTGTGCCGCCCTTGCCGCTGATCACCGCAATTTCCTTCATGACGTTGCCGCCTTTCCCTGGTCCAACGGAACCGGCACCTTCTTTCTGGGGATCTGACGTTCGCACCATGCCAGGAGCCGCTCCCAGGCATCGGTAAAGACGGGCGCATAAGACGGCAGCACCTCGGTCAATGCCTCGCCGCGGGCATAGGCCTCGGCAATCCGTCGGTCGTCGGGGATCGAGAGAATGATGGGAATGTTTTCCTCCCGGCAATAGGCAACTGTTTTATCGTCGCCCAGATCGAAGCGGTTGAGGACGACACAGAAGGGTTTCTTCAGCGCCCGCGTCATCTCCACGGCCAGCGTCAGATCATGAAGCCCGAAGGGGGTCGGTTCCGTCACCAGGAGAACCGCGTCTGCGTCCCGGACCGCTTCGATCACCGCACAGGATGTTCCCGGCGGGCAGTCCAGCAGAGTGATTTCCTGATCCCCGCCGGCGCCCTTGACGGCGGCGATCACGGCAGGGGTCATGATCTGGCCGATGGACAGAACGCCCCGGACAAAAGCGACGCCGGCGCCCACCCCGATTTCAACGTTTCCCACAGGCCTTGATATCTCCACAATGGCATCCTTGGGACAGAGGAGACTGCAGGCGCCACAGCCCCGGCAGAGTTCCGGAAAAATCAGAACCTGTCCTCTGACGACGGCAATGGCGTTATAGGCACAGATGTCCGCACAGTCGCCGCAGCCGTTGCATTGGGCCTTGATCACTTCGGGAAGCGCGACCATTGCCGGAAAGCGTGAATGGATCTGCGGCTTGAAGAAGATATGCCCGTTGGGTTCTTCCACATCGCAATCCAGATATTGAACGGTCCTTCCGGCGGCCGCCGCGGTCAGGGCAAGACTAACGGCGATGGTCGTCTTACCCGTTCCGCCCTTGCCGCTGGCCACGGCGATTTTCAATGGGTTATTCATGAATTCATTCAGGCATCCGCCTCCCCTGCCACCCATTGAACAGGGGAGGCCTTCCAAGGAGAGAAACTGATGTTCTTTAATTTATGCTCCGTTATGCCGTCTTCATGCTGCTGATCCGGTCACGAATTTCGCTGAGGGCTTTTTCCAGATAATCCGCCTCATGCTTCAATTGACGAAGCTCCTCCTCGGGATTGAGCTCTGGTGCTGTGGCTCCAAAAGGCTGGAACCCCATCCCCCCGCGCATCCATCCGGTCAGTCCGGTCGCAAAGAAGCGGTTTCGTCGCCCTCTCCCGCCGCGTCCAAAAAATAACCTGGCCGGCGCCGCGTTGGCAAAACCAGGTGTGTCATAGCCCGCGCAGTATCCCGCGCCCCGTCCTGTCATGGGCCCCATTCCCCAGGGTCCTGTTTTGTCTCCTCTTGGCATAATCCTGTACCCCTTTCTTAATTTTTATATTCTGCTAAAACGCAAAAACCCTTATATCGATTCATGCCCAGTGGCCTTCCACATCGGCCTGGTCCGCCCGGGCCAAACGACCCTGCTTGAAGAGATGCAGAGCCTCCTCCACCGTTCCCGCCTCGCAGAGAAATATGCCGATGCCGGCGGCTTTCAGTATCCGAAAAGCCTTAGGCCCCACGTGACCGGTGATGACCGCCTCTACGCCCAGATTGACCAGCCGCTGCGCCGCCTGAATCCCGGCGCCTTGGGCGGCGTTCATGTTCTGTTCGTTGGCGTGGGCTTCCCACTCCCCCCCCTCCGGGTCGGTGATCATGAACCACCGCGTTCGCCCGAACCGGGCGTCCATAGTGCTTGCCGACTCTTTTCCCGTCGCTGTTACCGCAATCTTCATGGCTTTTCTTCCCCTCCTGTTCTGCCGGATCCACGCCATCGCCGTCGCTGTGGTCCCTGCCCTTCACAAGGCACGCATCCCGGCAGAAAAAAATGACTTCCCTTCAGCTTTCCGTTGCAGAAGGCATCGAATACCTCGTCAACGGTTCCCCGGATAAAGGGGATCACCTGGACGCCGGCGGCTTCCAGCATACGCGCCACGGCCCCCGACAGGGCACCACAGATGAGGACCTGAATGCCCAATTCCCTGATCTGGGTGGTTCTTCCGATCAGGGTATTTTCTCTCCAGAAGGCTCTTGACGGCTCCGGTGAAACTCCAGGCGTGTTGTCGATCATCAGGAGTTCATCCGCCGCATCAAAAACCGTGGAAACCCGGTTGCCGCAGACCGGTATGGCGATTTTCATGACAAGAACCTCTGCAAACTGCCTTACAGGTTCTGTGCCAGTGGGCAGCGGAATCATTGAAATTGTGCAATTATGAATAATATTGAATGGATATTTTTGAACGGATTGATTTCATGAAAAGTAGAGGTCGCATCAATGCACCCATCATTCCACATTAATGGTTGCAATAATGCGACATATTTTAGTGAGGGGGAAACCGCTTCCTCATCGAACGACTGGCGCCTGGGTATCCTGCGTCCATTCCTGCATGGCGCCGTCATAAACCCGGACGTTGCTGTACCCGAGCACTTCTTTCAGCAGGTATGACCAGGTGGGGCAGCACTGGCCTGTATCGCAATAAGTGATAATCTCCCTTGAACGGTCCTTCCCGGCAGCAGCCTCGGCAATTGCGGCCAGGACTTCCTTGTTCTTGAATGTGCCGTCATTGTTAAAGGCGCAGGATGTGGGGAGGTTGACGGCGCCGGGGATGTGTCCGATCTTCGCGACGCAGTCGAGCTTTCTCTGTCCGGAAAAGATGTCCGCTTCCCGGACATCCAGCAGGACAATCTTTCCCAGTCGCCTCCGAACGTAATCCTTGTCGGCAATCATGCTCCCTCTGACTTTTCCTGTGAAGGGCATTTCGACAACATCCGCCGCCATGGTGGACAAAGCCCGCTTTTCCCTTGCCCACTTGTTCTGGCCGCCATCGAGAATCGCCACGTTTTTAATCCCCGCGTATTGCAGCGTACAGGCCACGCGGGCGCTGTGATAGCTCTCCCTTGGCGTATCCGTCCTGCCCACGACAACAGCCAGGGAGTCCAAATCCATACCGGAATTGCCGATCAGCTCAAACAGGTCGTCCAAATCCGGGATCTCCGTATAGAGTTCGCCCTTCTTGAAGGCCCAGGAGCCGTAAAAAGCGCTCACGGCGCCGGGGATATGACCGGCCCGGTATTCTTCAACCTTTCGGACATCCAGAACCGTCAACTTGGGATTGGGCAAATTCGCTTCCAGCCATTCGGTGGAAACGACTGGCGCAATATCTCTCGCTGACCCGCAGTATGGCAGTACGAGAAAGAAGAAGAGGACCAATGGAAGAACCTTAAATAAACTATTCCGTTTCATAATGTTTCCCCCCTTTCATCGACTGATTACTTATTATTTAATCATGATACGTGCCATCGTGTATCGAAAGCTGAAAAATAATAAATACTCAACAATAATGATATGTTTTGTAATATAATGTTTTTTCGTTTAAATGTCAGAGGATTTTAGAGTAGCAATTATGCAACTCTCTATGAAGGGTTACCTGTCGATGGGATTTGAATATGAAGTGCTTTGATTTTCCTGAAGAGGGTACTCTTGTGTATGCCAAGCTGCCGGGCCGTTTTCAGGCGGTTCCAGCCGTTTCTGCGCAGGGCATTGGTGAGAAAAATGGCCTCCATATCTTTGATCGACATGACCTCTAGCGGCTGTCTGCCGTCGTCGACAGACTGATAGCAGTATAATGGCTCAGGCAGGTGATGCGGATGAATCATACCGGTCTTGCATAGGATCAATGCCCGCTCGATGATGTTTACCAACTCCCGGATGTTGCCCGGATAATCGTAAGACATCAGGCAGGCCAGAGCCTCATCGGTGATGCCGGTAATGTTTTTCTTCTGAACGGCATTGAGATGTTTGATAAAATAGTCGACGAGGAGAGGGATATCCTCCATCCGCTCCCTCAGGGACGGCAGCACGAGTCGAATCACATTGATCCGGTAATAGAGGTCTTCCCGAAATTTCCCTTCCTTGACCAAACTCGCCAATGTTCTGTTTGTAGCGGCGATGACGCGGACGTCGGCCTTTGTACTTTCAACGGAACCGAGGGGCTCGTAGGTTTTCTCCTGAAGAACCCGGAGGAGACGGACCTGCATCGCCGCTGAAATATCGCCGATTTCATCGAGAAAAAGGGTTCCCTTGTCCGCCTGCTTGAAACGGCCCGGTTTGTCTTTTTTCGCATCCGTAAAGGCGCCGGCCTTGTATCCAAAAAGTTCGGATTCCAGAAGCGTGTCTGGCAGGGCGCCGCAGTTGACGGCGATGAAAGGTTTGTCTTTCCGGGGGCTCAGATTATGGATGGCCCTGGCGAAAATTTCCTTACCGGTGCCACTCTCCCCCTCGATCAGGATGGTGCTGGTGCTGTTGGCCACGTCTGGCAGAATGCCGAATAACTTTTGCATCCGGTGGTTTTTGGAGATGATGTCCTCAAAGGAATAGGTTTCTTCAATGGTTTTCCGGAGTTTTTCCTCTATGCTGATATCCCGGAAAGTTTCGACGGCGCCAATGACAGCGCCTTCTTCATTCTTCAACAGGGCCGTGGAGATACTGATGGGAAGACGCTGACCCTTGGCATTTACAATATAGACGGTTTTATTGGCAATAGGTTCGCCCGTCGTCATGGTCTTCTGCAGGCAGCAGCTTTTTTCACAGACCTCCGCTTTCAGGACGTCCCGGCAATGCTGGCCAATTGCTTCTGCACGGGCGACACCGGTGATCTGTTCAGCGGCCCGGTTAAACGACATGATTCGCCATTGATGGTCCACGGTAAAAACACCGTCGGCAATGGAATCCAAAATAATATCTTGTGCTTTGTTGAGTCTCATGTCAGCGGCCATGATTGATCATGCTATTGGCTGATTCATCTGATAGACGATTGTGCCAGCATTATAAGGTATAACAAATGTCCCGTCAACAACTGACCATTCATGAATTCATGGTCGTATACCATATCTACAAGTCCTTTTCAGTTTGTCAGATACTGCCTTAACCATCTTTCTATAATCTACGCAAGAAAGAGAGAAGATCGAAAGGAAAATATAAATTTGATTTCTCCCCCCTTGACAATTATGAACATATGTTTATAATAACTTCAGGTAATAAATCATGGGAAGACCAAAATGTCCAAGACAAATTGATTGCATGCCCGGCAGCAGTTACTTTAAACCGCGAGGTATACCGGTATCCATGCTGGACGAAGTCGTCTTACCCGTGGATGAATTCGAGGCGATTCGTTTGACCGACTATGAAGGCCTCTACCATGAGCAGGCAGCGGAAAAAATGAGCGTTTCCCGGACGACCTTCGGCAGAATCGTAGAGTCCGCTCACAAAAAAGTGGCAGATGCCCTCATAAATGGAAAAGCTCTGAGAATTGAAGGAGGTGTTATCAAAATGGCGGAAATGAGAAAATTCAAGTGTGATGACTGCGGGCATGAATGGGAATTGTCCTATGGGATTGGAAGGCCATCCCCGTGCTCATCATGCGATAGCAAGAACATTCATAGGACCATGGAGGACAGGGGTCCCCATAGGCACAGGCGGGGACGTCCTTTTGAGACCAATAAGTAAGGAAGGAGATCGTGAACGGAATAAAAATTGCGGTACCTTCAAACGATTGCTATTCCGTATCCGAGCATTTTGGAAGAAGTGCGTTTTTATGGTTTTACAGACAGATCATGGAAAGATACCAGGTAAAGATATAAAAAACGTAATGGAGGTGATTTGTGAAAGTATGTTTTCCAGTTCAAGCAGATAACGGTATTGAAAGCATGGTCTATAATCATTTCGGTTCAGCGACGGCCTTCATCATCGTGGATACGGAACAAGAAGGTGCTGCAGCCGTCAACAACAGCGATATACACCATGAGCACGGGGCCTGCAATCCCATCATGGCACTGGGTGGCAGCCGGGTTGACGCGGTCGTCGTAGGCGGCATAGGNNGCCACCGTGAAAAATAATCTCGATCTTCTGAAAGAGAACAGACTGCCGGAATTGACGCTCGATCATACCTGCGGCGGTCACCAGGGCGGCTGTTCCCATCATTAAATCAAGGTGTCAATCACAAAGGGGAAACAAAAGGAGAAAAATGCCGATTTACGAATATCAATGCGAAAGCTGCGGTGCCATCAATGAATATATCGTTTTTGACGGCCATGAGAGATTGCAATGCAAAGCCTGTCAGGGCAGTAACCTCAGAAAGTTGATGTCGGCCCACAATATCAAGGGTTCATCCGGGCCAGTTGCCGGACCGACAGGGGGTGGCTGCTGCGGGTCGCCCAATTCCTGCGGTACACCCGGGAGCTGCTGTGGGGGATAAGTATAAACCCGGCAAAATTGTTTTACAAGTCTCCTCGGGTTGATTTACAGCCAGATGAAGACCCGGTATACGGAGATCCGAGTGGGTAAATAAAACTCCTGCTGCGCAGGCGGCGGCCCAGAACTGCCTTCCAATGAAGTTGTTCCTGAGAACACTATTTCAGACAATCCTCACGCCAGAGCCACTTCATCTCCCCGCATTCGGCCTTTGCCCCGAAACAAGGCGTATAACCTTTGAAAGACTCCATGGGATACGCGCCGGAGCCGAAAAGGGCAACCCTAAACCGTTGCCGTAAAAACAAATAAAAAATGAAAAACTGAGGGCAGACATTAGCCACGAAGAAGAAGAAAAGGGGTTGACCACTGTAGGGTTGCCCCTTTTTTGTCTGAAGGTTTGAAATACGGTTGGAAATGATTTCCAAAAAATCAAAAAGGGATTACGGTTTCATCGTAACCCTTTGGACTTTTCTGGTAGTCCCACGGGGAGTTGAACCC
>PMBI01000070.1 GCA_003153775.1 Syntrophaceae bacterium
AGCGGGTTTGAGGTTCTCCGGAAAATCAGATCCACTGAGGAAACGAAGATGATACCGGTCGTAGTTTTTACGTCGTCCACTGAAGACAGAGACAGGGTGGAGAGCTACAGGCTCGGTGCAAACAGCTTCATAGTAAAGCCTTTTGAGTATGAACGCTTCGTCAGTACGGCCGCTGAAATAAGCCTGTACTGGACCTCGCAGAACATGCCCCCCTGATGAAGAGGGACGATAATATTCCTGAGCCGTTTGTCTTCCTAACGGCTTAAAGCCCTTCCTTAACCTGAGCAAACCCTGGTCCCATGCCGATCTCATATTCCATCTCCTCTGCCGGGTATGGCTTTAAGATGGAGAGCAGGATGGTCCCGTCTTCCATGCTATCGCTGATCCAGATATGCTCCTCTTTCTTGGGCACGATTGCGGGCATCCGGTCATGAATGGGCGCAATCAATTTATTCGCTTCCGTCGTGATGATCGTGCAGGATCTAATCTCCTTTTTTTCCGGTGACGTCCACGTTTCATACAGACCGGCAAGACCGAAAGGCTCTTTCGACTTCAAGTGGAAGTATAACGGGGTCTTTTTTGCGCCAACTTTTTTCCATTCATAGAAGCCGTCGGCAACGATGATGCACCGTCTTTTTGAAAAAGCGCTCCTGAAGCTCGGTTTCTTGTCGATGGTTTCGGCCCGCGCATTGATAAGCTTATGCCCTATGGAAGGGTCCTTGGCCCAGGACGGGATGAGTCCCCAGAGAAAGGGCGCGAGAGAGTTCTTACCCTCCCGGTGGATAATGGCGCCGATAAGCCGGCCCGGAGCTATATTCCAGTCAGGTACGAAATCATAAGAGTCGTCCCGGACGTCGAATCTTTCCGCGATGGCCGCTTTATCGGAAACCAAGGCAAACCTGCCACACATATCTGTATTCTCCCAATAAAAAAACTATAACAAATAACCAGTTCGACGGATATGCAAATTTTTCCTTGACAATAGAACGATTGTTCTATATATGGCGATTATGGAGAAAAAGAGAGACGTCAAGACAGTCGAACGCGAAATCCGGTCCTTCTGCAGCGACCAGAGGAGGATGCCCACATATAAAGAGATGTTCGGCCTTCTCGGAGTCCGGTCGAAGAGCGTCGTCCACTACTGGATGGAGAAGCTTTGCGCCGAGGGTGTCCTCGCGAGGGATGCAAAGGGATTTCTCATGCTTGTGAGGCCGGCTCCAGGCATTCTCGTGGCCGGAGCCGTAGCTGCCGGATATCCGTCGCCTGCCGAAGAAGAGCTGCGGGACATTATTTCCATCGATGAGTATCTCATTACACGGCCGGAATCTTCCTTCCTTGTCAAAGTAAGCGGGGACTCGATGACCGGCGCCGGCATTATGGACGGCGACATGGTGATCGTGGAGAAGGGGAGGGAACCGAAGAACGGGGACATCGTCCTTGCGGAAGTGGATGGGGAGTGGACCATGAAATATTTCGTGAGGAAAGGAAAAGAGATTATCCTTGAGGCGGCAAACCAGAAATACCCGACTATCAGGCCAAAGAATGAACTGCGGCTGGGCGGCATCGTCACGGCCGTCATAAGAAAATATCACCTTTAGCAGGACTAATCAGAATGAATGCAAGCTGGAATTATAAAAGACAGGCAAATACGGATTACTGTATATGTATGCGGCGAATGGGAAAGGCAAGGTATGTTTCACCGCCCGCGGGGCTGATTACGCGCTTCAGACGCTCGGTAACAGAGACCAACTGGGATCAGGATCTTTGGGGGCTGGAGAAATGGATAGACCTTTTCTCTTGGACTGTTATCGCCTCTTCCATTCTCTTTCTTATCACTGTAACCCTGTCTGTATTCGGAAAATGAGGGGCGAGTTTTTCCGGGCGCTGCTTGGACGCCGGTAATCGTTACCAGTGCAGACGAAGGCATCATAGTTTATCATGAGTGATAATGTGTATGCCTCTATCGGTCATGTGCTCTAAAGTGCATTTTTCTGCATGCCTCGTGATCTCCTTACCAGCGGCCTTCCACCGGCGCCGCGCAGAACTCGCATTTCCCTTCCTTCACGTGGGATTCGTTGACGGTAAAGTACGTCCGCTTGGCGAGAAGGGCTTGGCAGTTATAACAATACATATCCGATTCTTCATTCACGTTACCCATGTAGACGTAACGGAGGCCGTGTTTTTCCCCTATTGCCTTAGCCTTTCTGAGAACGCCTAAGGATGTTGGTTCATGGGCGTCGAACTTGTAATCAGGATGAAACCTGCTGATGTGCCAGGGGATCTCTTTTCCGGTTTCCGCAATGAAGGCGGCAATCGCGTTGAGCTCATCTTCGGAGTCGTTCTCGCCGGGGATGAGGAGCGTTGTAACCTCGACCCAGATGCCAAGCTTTTTCATGAGTCTTATGGAGTCGAGGACAGGCTGGAGACCTCCGGAGCAGACCTTCTTGTAAAAATCATCTCGGAAGCTTTTCAAGTCGCAATTGGCGGCGTCGAGGTAAGGGTGGATTGTCTCCAGAGCTTCTTTGGTCATGAAGCCGTTCGTGACAAAGACGTTAAAGAGGCCCTCCTTTTTCGCGAGCCGGGAGATGTCATAGGCATATTCAAAAAAAATCGTCGGCTCCGTGTACGTATAGGATATGGATTTGCAGCCGTTTTCGAGAGCGCCCTTGATGATATCCTCCGGCTTCGTTTCCCGGCCCGCGAAATCACCTTTCTTTATGGAAAGCTGTGATATCTGCCAGTTCTGGCAGAAGCCGCACCTGAAGTTGCAGCCTATGGTCGCAATGGAGAAGGAGCGTGATCCGGGGAGGAAATGGTAAAGTGGCTTCTTCTCGATGGGATCTATATGGGAGGCGATGATGTTTCCGTAGGCATAAGTGTAGAGTTTCCCCTGCTCATGCCGGCGTACACCGCAGAAACCGAATTTGTCTTCGGAAATCTTACAATGATGGTTGCAGAGAAAACAATGAAGGACCCCTTCTTTATATTCTTCATAAAACATTGCTTCTCTTTTCATGTTCCGCTTCCTCACTTTTTCCGGTTTGCGTAAAAGCTCTATGAAGATGTATTTGATCTATTCGTGGCGCTCGGATAGGCATGAGCGCTTGCTAAGAAGTTCCTTCAGTGCTGGATTAACTATAGAAAATAATATTCTTCTCTGTCAAGAATAAAGGGTTGCGGACGCGGGTTTCGCCCCCTTACGTGCATGGCGGGGAACAATTTCTTGTGCGAGTTTTTACCTATCATTAAACTACTACTTAACCATCATTGCCTTCTGCTATCAACTAAACTAACTGTCTCAACATAATATTCAGTTTTTTCGGGCGAAAGAACGATCAGTGAGGTTCCGGAGAGGGATGGTNNACCGCGATTATTCAGTACATGGCCCAGCACTATGAATTGGAGGATAAAGATTTCGGCAAGCTCGCCAAGAAGATGAAAGAGATTGCCATACAGGAAATGAAGCATGCCGAAGCACTCGCAGAAAGGATCCTGTTCCTGAAGGCTGTACCCACTACCAAGCCTGATTCGGAAATCCAGAAAGGCCAGGATATCGAAGCCATGCTCGCCACGAACATCAAGTTGGAAAGCTACGCCGTCAAGATGTACAACGAAGCCGCCCTCGTCTGCGCGAATGAAAAAGATCAGATCTCAAAACAGCTCTTCGAGAAGCTTCTCGGTGAAGAAGAAGACCACCTCAACTTCTTCGAGAATACCGAAGACCACGTGGAAAAGCTCGGCTCTGCCTTTATCGTGACTTTGGCTGATTAGTCTCTGAGCTCAATAGATATTCTTTACAAAAAATATCCGTGGATAATATTCCCTGCATGACCCCATGGAGTATATCCGGTTACTCCGCTTTGTCTTAGGCAGATCGAGTGAACGGCCCTTTTCTCCTGACCGGGGATGAGAAACGCACCAAGTCTGTTTTCCTTTCAAGGGAGGAATTCATGGAATTCAACATCGTCATCGGCGGGGAAGCGGGGCAGGGCCTGTTCTCCGTCGAACTCGGGCTGACGGACATCCTGACCCGGCTCAACTATTATTTTTTCGCGACCAAGAACTACATGTCGAGGATCCGGGGCGGCCATAACTTCCACATGATCCGCATCTCCGAGACGCCCGTCCATGCCTTAAGCGGCGGGAAATGGGACATGGTCATCGCCCTCGACGAAGAAACGGACATCCGCCACAGGCCGGACCTCAACAGCGACGGCATCTATCTCTCCCGGGAATTGACAAAAGAGATCGAAAAGGAAGCAAGGGAAAAGTTCGAGGACGTCAAGTCCGCAAACACGATACTCGTCGGCTGTGTTCTTGCTGTAATCGGCGCGCGTCTTGAAAAAGTGACGGAGGGCGCCGAAGATGAAATGGCAAAATACTTGAGGGCGGGCTTCGACTACGCCCTCCGTTCCAACCTCGCAGGGAAATATCCTCTCCGGCCTGCGGCAGGCGCCCACTGCAAATTCGATGGGAATCAGGCCATAGCCTTAGGGGCGCTCTTGGGCGGCTGCCAGTTCATGGCCGGGTATCCCATGACGCCGGCCTCATCCATCATGCATTATTTTTCCACGGCAGCCCTCACGATGCCCGTCCATTTTGAACAGGCTGAGGACGAGATATCAGCCATCAACATGGCCTTGGGCGCATCCTATGCGGGTGTGCGATCCATGGCGGCCACCTCCGGCGGCGGCTTCGCCTTGATGCAGGAAGGGGTCTCACTTGCTGGCATGACGGAAACGCCCGTCGTCATCGTTCTTGGTCAGCGGCCCGGCCCGGCCACGGGGCTCCCCACGAGGACCGAACAGGGGGAACTCAACTTTGTCATCCATGCAGGCCACGGAGAATTTCCCCGCATCATTTTTGCACCGGGCTCAATCGACGAGACCATCGCCGTTGCCCGCAAGAGCTTCGCACTGGCCGACCGCTACCAGATACCCGTTTTTATCCTGACTGATCAGTACTTCGCCGACTCCATCCAGATCATAGATGATGACATACCGAAGGAATGCCTGAGCCGCGAATACGCGGTATTCGACGGCACCTACAAGAGATATATGCTTACGGAAGACGGCATCTCCCCCTTGACATATCCGGGTCTTTCCGAGGCTAAGGTCAGGCTCGATTCCGATGAGCACGATGAAGAAGGAAAAATCACGGAGGACCTGGGACTGAGAGTCCGCATGGTGGACAAGCGCCTGAAGAAATTCGCCATGCTTGCGCAAGATTTTCTGCCGCCCACATTTTACGGCGACAGGAACGCCGCTTCCGTAATCATCTCCTGGGGCTCCAACAAGCTCATCGTGAAAGAGGCCCTGGAAAAGATCATAAACGAAGGACAGAGCGCTGCGGCGCTGCATTTCGGGCAGGTCTATCCCCTCACTGCCGCTATGGTTGCGACTTACGGCCTTGACTCTAAGCGGCTCATCTGCGTGGAAAATAACGCGCGGGGCCAGTTTGCAGGACTTCTGAAACGCGAACTGGGTCTTAACGTTGTCCACCACGTTCTGAAATACAATGGCGAGTGCTTCACAGTTTCAGAGCTCTACTGCGAACTGAAAAAATTGTTGACGTGAGGAACGGAGATGCTGAAGAGAACAGATATGGCGTGGTGCCCCGGCTGCGGTGATTTCCCCATCCGGGACGTTCTGGAAAAAGTCCTCCCGGAGCTTTCCATACCCATGAAGGACATCGTCTTCACATCGGGCATCGGGCAGGCCGCGAAGATGCCCCATTACCTGGACGTTAATTACTTCAACGGCCTTCATGGAAGGGCACTGCCTCCTGCCGTGGGTATTAAACTTGCGAGACCTGATCTCACCGTCATCGCCTACTCCGGTGACGGCTGCAATTATGGCGAGGGAGGAAATCACTTCATACACACGATCAGAAGGCGGCTGGATATTACGATACTGACATCGAATAACCAGGTATACGGGCTCACCAAAGGGCAGAGTTCCCCCACGACGGACTCATCCGTGAAAAATGACCTCTCCCCCGGGGGTAACGAGAACATCCCCTTGAACCCCATAGCCCTGGCGATCACCATGGGAGCGCCTTTCGTAGCGCGCTGTTTCGCCTCCGACAGAGACCACATGAAAGAAATTATTAAAGAAGCCATCCTTTTCAAAGGGACTGCCCTGGTAGACATTCTCCAGCCCTGCGTCACTTTCAACAAGATAAATACCTACCAATGGCTGAGGGAGAGGGTCTTCAAGATCGAGAAACCCATTGCAGACCGTTATGAGGCCATAAAGACGGCGGAGCTCTGGGGAGACAGGATCCCGATTGGCGTAATATACAGAAACGACGCGGCTTCGTGCCGGGAAATTAAAAAAATCTTCCGCGAGAAGATAAAGAAGGAAGATATTGAAAACCAGCTTGCAATGCGGTGCGTAATGATGAGATAACTCCGCGCCGCGAGACAGGCCGCAATGGTAGTTTATGCCTGTCAATAGACTTTCAATTAATCACTATTGTCTTTATCGCGCGGGTAACATTAGCCTGTGATGCACGGGATAAGCAGAGAAAAATATTAAAAGCCTGAGACGCATGACGGGGTTGTCAAGATATATGCACGTTGCGCGCATGGGGCTTCTACTTCAGAAGGACAAATCCCTTTCAAAAGGAGAATGCATAATGAATAACACGGGAAAAGACCAGGGATGGCAGCAGATACAGGCAAAGGTCGAGGAACTGCTTCACCAATCCCTTGCGGGAAATCCATTCTACAGGATCGAATACAAACCTTCTGATGTAGTCCATCTCTTAGAGATGCCCCGGGACTATAGAAACGAGCATCAGGCGATAAAAACCTGACGGAAAGCGCCGCATTTAAATTAACATTTGATTGTATTTGAAAAAAAAGTTAGGAGACTTGGCGAGAATAAGATTTTTTCCGCAATTGTCGACTTATTTTGCACAGCGCGTGAAGGAGTAAATCTTTTTTGTGGATAATATAGACATCCTGATCGTCGAAGATAATCGTCACGACGCCGAACTCATACTGGAAGCCCTGGAAGGACTGGATATCGGTTACAAGGTTCGTGCCATACACGATGGCGTGGGAGCCTTAGGCTTTTTTTTTGGTCCCGATGGGTCGCTCAAGAAAATGGATTTCCATTTGCCCAAGCTGGTCCTCCTCGATTTGAAACTGCCCAAGGTGAGCGGCCTGGAGATTCTGAAAAGGATCAAGTCCGACGAACGGACGATGCACGTCCCCACAGTCATATTTACCTCCTCGAGCGAGTCGCAGGACAGAAGCGAAAGCTACAAGCTCGGCGCGAACAGCTATGTGGTGAAGCCCATGGACGCTGATATGTTCTCCCGTTATGTTCATGACATCGGAAAATACTGGCTTTCGATGAACACGACAATCTATAACGGCGGTCCGGCCCGGGCTGGATAGAAAGCATTTGCCTATGCGTCGTAGCGAAGGCGATATCCCCCTTAGTCATGCTCGCTCAGAAATGAATGCCAACCCGTCGGCGTGCGGTCACAATAGTAGGTAAATACTACCAGTAAGCTACCAATAAATCCCTATTGTCTTTACCCCTCTGATGACAATAATCATAACGTGGTTTTACATCAATAATCTAAGTCCTTGCGCCGATCAGACTCAAGTTGAACACCATGAAATGGGATAAACCGCCTCAAGAGGAAGGGAGCACATCATGAAGGTCCTCATCGTCTACTACTCCATGTACGGCCATATCCACCGCATGGCGGAGGCCATGGCGGAAGGTGCGAGGATGGTTAAAGGGGCTGATGTCTCCATGCGTCGTGTCCCGGAAACCCTTACGGAAGAAGTCCTGGGAAAGATGGGCGCCCTTGAGGCGCAAAAGGGTCTTGCCCACGTCCCCGTCTGCACGGTCGATGAACTTGCCGCTGCGGATGCTATCATCTTCGGAACGCCTACGCGCTTCGGCAACATGTGCGGGCAGATGCGGCAGTTCCTCGATGCGACAGGCGGCCTCTGGGCCAAAGGAGCCCTTGTCGGCAAGGTGGGCAGCGTTTTTACGAGCAGCGCCACCCAGCACGGCGGGCAGGAGACCACGATACTCACTTTCCTTACGAACCTTCTTCATCAGGGCATGGTAGTTGTCGGCCTTCCGTACTCCTTTGAAGGACAGATGCGGATCGATGAGATCACCGGCGGTTCACCCTATGGGGCTTCCACCATTGCGGGGACGCGGGGCGAGCGCATGCCGAGCGAAAATGAATTAAATGCGGCCCGGTTCCAGGGGAAGCATGTGGCAGAGATAGCGGCCAAACTGGCATGTAAGGGCTGACATAGGAGATTGCAGGTGAGCCCGACCAGAGAAGATTGGAGATTGAGGAAAGTTACTGTCAGAGAAAATTGTTTTCCGTAATTCATGTACCGGAACGGCCTCCGAAACACAGGTAGATAAGATAGAGAGATGAGAAGAGGATATGACGTACTTTAAATATCTCGTGGATTTCTATCACCGCACTTTTGCAATCAATTTAAATTTCACCGGCTCAAATAATAATCCGTTTTCCACACTATCTCCCAATATGGGAAGAATGCGAACTAAGGCTTGAATAAAGAGAGGATTCCTTTAAAAATATGACCGGAACGCTCTAAATCCGGCAGGAGAAAAAAACGGAAAAAGGAAGCAGGCGGAAATAGAAACGCCCCCTTTTTTGGATGAAATACCGGCAGAGCCATGACGAAAAAAATACCCGCAGCAAATAAGCGTTTTGATAATCTCCGGGAAAAGGCGGAAGATGCCCTGTCTTTGAAAGCCGTCAGTGGGGGTGAGCCGGTCACCGACATCACGGAGATTACGAGGGCAGAGGAGAAGATGGCGTATCTGGCCTCATTTCCCATGCTCAACCCGTATCCCGTGGCAGAAGTGGATTTTTCGGGGCAGGCCAATTACCTTAACCCCGCCGCCGAGCGATTATTCCCGGATCTCCGCGAGCGCGGAGCGAGGCATCCGTGGCTTTACGATTGGGAAGCGGTGGTTCCTGCCTTGCGCAAAAACGGGTCAAGAGAAATCGTACGGGACGTGAATGTCGGTGAGCGCTGGTGCCGGCAGACGTTGCACTTGGTGGAAGGAGCCCAGCGCATCCGCATCTACGGAATGGATATCACTGAGAGCAAACATGCGGAGTTGGAGATGAGGGAAGGGAAAAGGCAATTGGAATATGCCGTCAAGGAACTCGAAAGCTTCAGTTATTCCGTTGCGCATGATCTGCGCGCTCCGCTCCGCGCCATAGACGGGTATGCGCGCCTCATCCTCAAGAAACAGGGGGATAAGTTTGATGCGGACACCCTCGATAAATTTAACGTGATCAGGTCCAACACGCACCTGATGGGCCAGCTCATCGACGACCTCCTGACCTTCTCGCGCCTGGGGAGGAAACATATATCCCCCATGACTCTGGACATGGAGGTTCTCATGAAAGACGCGTGGAAAGAAGTGCAGGCGAGCGAACCGGAGAGGGACATTAAGCTTGAAGTAGGGAGCATACCTCCGGGCTACGGGGACATGGCTCTCATCAAGCAGGTATTGATCAACCTCCTTGGGAACGCCGTAAAATTCACAAAATACAAAGATGCCGCACATATCGAGGCGGGAGGCTACACCGACGGAGATGAGCACGTCTATTATGTCAGGGATAACGGTGTAGGCTTCGACATGGCGTATTACGATAAGCTCTTCGGCGTCTTTCAGAGACTGCACAGTACGGAGCAGTTCGAAGGCACCGGCGTCGGCCTGGCGACCGTCCAGCGCCTCATACACAGGCATGGCGGCAGGGTATGGGCGGAAGGTAAGGTCGATGAAGGGGCCTGTTTTTATTTCGCACTAAACATGAAGGAGTGACTTTTTGTCATGCGTAATGTTGATATTCTTCTCGTCGAAGATAATCCTCACGATGTTGAGATGATACTGGATACACTCAGCCGTCAGGATATCTCCAACAGGATTCGGGCCATAAGCGACGGCGCAGAAGCCCTCGATTATTTGTTCGGGCCCGAGGGCTGCCTCGCGAAGGCGGAGGTTCATCTCCCCAAGCTGATCCTTCTCGATTTGAAACTGCCCAAGGTCAGCGGCCTGGAGATTCTGAAACGCGTCAAGGCCGACGAAAGGACGCAGCACATCCCGGTTGTCGTATTTACTTCCTCCGATGAAGCGCGGGACAGGACGGAAAGCTACAGGCGCGGGGCAAACAGCTATATTGTTAAGCCCATGCAAGCGGCGGCGTTCTCGCGTTTTGTAGCCGAACTCGGAGCATACTGGGTATCGATGAATATGACGCCCTATGCCGACTGATAACCACAGGGCGGCGGCTGATTGGATGATTGCATGAGATGGCTTTTATGAATGTTATGATTCGGTTCCATTACGGAAAGATATTCTATTAGTGTCGGAGAGTTTGGAGGCTGAGACCATGTCCGAAAAATTAAAAGTATTGATCCTTGAAGATGTCCCTACTGACGCGGAGTTGAT
>PMBI01000055.1 GCA_003153775.1 Syntrophaceae bacterium
CAGGGTCCAGCCCAACTCCAGATAATTATATTTCTCTTTTTTCCTCACAACCTCGAATATATGGTGGAAGGCTAACATGGGGAGTCCCAGTTGCTGGTACTTCTCCTTGATCCCGAAGATCAAACACCTCAATCCCTTGATCTCCCGCCGGTACAGGAGGAACTTTAGCAAACCCGTCAGGCCGATCCGCCCGTTGAAACGCTTGAGTAAAGGGTTGATGTCGGGAAAGATCACGCAGGCCGCTGCGGGTTCATTTTCATAATAGATGAAGAAGACTAAGTCCGGATCCACGAATTTCATAACGTTCTTCTGAATGTCCCGCATCTCATTATCGCCGAGCGGGACGAACCCCCAGTTACCGGACCAGGAAGCATTGTATATCTCTCTGATCAGAGCAAACTCAGAGTCCGCATCCTCAGGATGAGAGTGCCTGATATGGACACCTTTTTTATTGGAGATCCGTTCAGCAAGACGATCCATCCACTCGGGAAGCCGGTAGTCACCCTCTATCAGGAAGGCCATCAGGTCCTTCTCTTTTGTGAAACCGCACCGTTCGACCAGCCCTGGGTAGTACGGCGGGTTGTAAGTCATCATCAAGACCGGCGCATGCGCGAATCCCTCAATGAGCAATCCCACCTCATAATTGGTGGACGGGTTGAGTGGGCCTCTCATGAAGGACATCCCTTTCTCACGAGCCCACGTCTCTACGGAAGCGAAGAGTGCTGCAGCGGCCTCCCGATCGTCAGCGCATTCGAAAAATCCCCAAACCCCCATCTTCTCGCTGTGGAACTCGTTATAGTGACGATCTATGATGCCCGCGATCCTTCCCACCGTCTCCGGACCGCGTCGGGCCAGAAAAAGGACGCGCTCAGAAAACTCCCAGAAAGGATGCCCACCGGGGTCCAGCATCCGGCGAACCTCCTCCTTGAGGGGGGGAACCCAGTTAGGGTACTCAGCATAGATCCTCCATGGCAGGTCAATGAAGTCCTTTAATTCCGATCCGCCTTCCACATCAAGAATCTCTATGCCGGCCATGATCGTTCCATTCGAGAGGTTATCACCGAACCATTACAAGTTGGCATGCAGACAGTATTGACACAAATTTCTAAAAAACTCATACGGTGTTTTGAGTTATTTCCTCGACCCCTTTTCATATCAATTCTCCGGGTGCACATGTCGTCCCTTGTTTTTAGCATTTCTCCTTTGCCATAATCAAATCCTTTCTGGGTTGTTCTTTTTTACGACTAAAAGCGCCGTCTCTCTGCTTACTCAGGCGTCTGGTATAGGTACGAGTAGACAAAATCGGCGTGGAAGGAGCGAACGAATTGATTCAGTACGCCATAGCGCACAGTCGTAAGAGAAGGTTACGTTTCCACTTGTTTTCGTATTTTTTCAACGTCTGCATGCTTCACGTAACCAACAACTCCAAACCATATCCATATCCGATGGAATCCATATCCCCCGTTCACCATCTCCTGGATCGCGTCTTCTTTCGTCCATCCTTGCTCTACCATTCTAAGCATCGCGATCATAACACCCGCTCTATCTGAACCATGCGAACAGTGTATTAAGAAAGGGCCATTTTCTCTTCTGCGGATTATTTGTAGAACTCTGACTACGTCTGCATCTCCAATATGCCATACTTTTACGCTCAATTCTTCAACGCGCAATCCTGTTTCCTTGATCTCATCAGAATCAGAATAGAACGCCCGCAGGTTTATGATGGTCTTGATCCCCATCCTCTCAAGGTTCTTCATTCCTTCCCGAGTTGGCTGCGAGCTTCTGTAAAGATAATCGGTTACCTTATAAAGATTAGGAACTCCCTCCAATTGGACGGGCGTCGCCCATTGCACCGGCCGGGGGCCTTCTTCGCTTATTGGGGTACAACTCAAGACGGAGGATACAATAATCAATAGCAAGAAAATTGCTCTTATCATATGAGTTTTTCCAGAATCTCTGTTGTTGCTAAAATATTTCTTTGGCTATTATTGCGAACAAAATGGATTTTTGTCAAGTAATGTCACGGCATGATCAGAAAAGCATGCTCACTCTGCAATGCATTTACGCCCGTCTGTGTAATGATTTGCATAGGCATACTATATGGGTTCTCTCCATAAGCAACGCTTCCAGAAATGGGGTCCATCCCTATCGCAACCCCAATGGGGACGTGAGAGACCCACCATCGTATAGCAGAGGTATCTTTTGCGAGCGGTCAGGAACCCGGTGGCAAAGCCTCGGATTAGTCTCCGTGTCCGGTGTCCCGACTAAACATGACGATAAGAACCCTTAAGGACATGGTTATTAGACCTTGAAAAATTCTGCATTCATGCTAAAATGTAACCAAAAGGAATTGACTCATTGAGGGTTGCTTATCATGCACAACTTACCGCATCATTCTTCGCGCACGAAGAGATTTTTTCACGCTGGGGGAGGCTTCATTCAGAGGCGAAGGTCTTAATGCGCGTTTGCGACCCTGTGAACTGGATGAATAAAATGTTCTCTTGATGGAATAGCCATGAAACGAGCCAAGTCCTTCTCTTTCTTCTTTCTGTTGGTTTCTGTCCTGACCCTCGCTGGCGGATGTGCGACCTTGCCGAACGTTACTGAAAAAATCAGCGAAGCGCCGGCTACCAAGGAAACGCCTCAAATCGCTTCGATCAAAGGACTATTATCTCCCAAACAGAGCAAAGCCCTCATGGAAAGATTGCAGCAATCCGTTGATGCGACGGACGTGCTGCAACGGTATAGTGCAGTTATAGAATCGGTGAGTGAAAGCCCGTTGACGAAGGGAAACAAAGCCACGCTGCTCGTTGATGGTGCGGCTACTTATGCGGCTATGTTCAAGGCGGTGAGGAATGCCAGAGACCATATCCATATTGAAACCTATACCATGGAAGATATTGCAGACGAGACGGGTCATAAATTTGCTGATCTGTTGTTGCAGAAACAGGCGGAAGGTCTCCAGGTAAATCTCATCTACGACAGTTTGGGCAGCTTCAATACTCCCGCTGCATTCTTTCAGCGTTTGCGCGATGGCGGGATACAGGTAGTAGAATTTAACCCGACGAGTCCGCTCAGGGCCCATGGAAAATGGCGCCTGGCCAAATCGGATCACCGCAAGATATTGATCGTCGACGGCAAAGTCGCTATCACCGGTGGCATCAACATCAGTCAGGATTATTCAAGCGGGCCATCCGGTGCCAGAGATGAAAAAGGGGCAAAGATGCCATGGCGTGATACGGACGTTCAAATTGAAGGCCCTGCCGTGGCTGAGTTCCAGAAACTTTTTCTTGACACGTGGAAGAGACAGAAGGGTGTGACACTCTCCGACCGGAACTATTTTCCTCATATGAAGGAACAGGGAAATACCCTGGTGGGGGTGCTGGGCAGTACCCAGGGAGAGTCCAACAGGACCACTTTCATTATGTATGTGAGCGCTATTACGTTTGCAGAAAATTCGCTTTATCTGACGAATGCCTATTTTGCACCCGATCCGCAGATAATAAAAGCCCTCACCGATGCTGCAAAGCGCGGTGTAGACGTAAAGATTATTCTTCCCGAAATCACCGACAGATCGCTGGCCTTATATGCAGGACAATATCATTACTCCGATCTTATGAAAGCCGGGGTGAAGTTATACAAACGCCGTAATGTCCTGCTCCATGCGAAAACACTGGTGATTGACGGCGTCTGGTCGACAGTGGGCTCCACCAATATGGAGTGGTGGAGCTTTTCAAGCAATGAGGAGGTGAACGCGGTTATTCTGAGCCGGGAGTTCGCTATTGAAATGGAGAAGATGTTTGCCAGGGATCTTGCGGAGTCCGACGAAATTCGATGGGAAGAGTGGAAAGAGAGACCTTTGCTCTTCAAGTTCTGGGAGTGGTTTTCGCATCTATTTGCAGGCCGGTCTGATACTAACGTCGTAAATGCCCTGGCTTAGGCGCTCGGTTGCATTCAGTAGCGCCATGATGGGACGATGTCTCATCAATGGACAAGAGGAGAGAAACGAACTTCACGTGCCGTATATGATCGGCAAAAGAAAGGTATTGAATCAAATAGCAGAAGAGTTTCATGTGAGCGCAAATACAGTGAGAACGTACCGGACGCGCATTTTAGAAAAGGCCGATGTGAAAGGAACCAGCGAATTTATTCAGTAGGCCATCGCGTACGGCCTGGGAGAATAAAAGAGCGTGTCAACAAAACAATTACTCACGCCACGTGTGACCCGGCGCCCTTGAACCCCTCACTGCATCTTCCCCCGCCTCTGGACCCCACCTTTTTTCAATCCCTGTCGTAGAACCGATGACACGCTTGTGCGCATAAAAGTACCATAAGATGATTGTTGGTTTTGCAACAGACGTGAGTCAGCGCATGTCATACTGCACTGCAGGCGCCTTACCTGGATTAGATAATGAAGTATTGTGTCCCCGGGATTTTGCCCGGAATTTGCCACGGCTCTTTCAGACCCATATTTCATCACCTAGGGTATTTCGAAGTAAGGAATCGGGGTTTCCCTTATGGCACTTTTTCAATATTATTAATAATATAAAAGAAAATCAGAGAAAGGAGTAAGGATTATGAAAAAGAGATACAGCGTTATCCGTCTTATTGTTGTCCTCATGATGATTGCCGCCTTTGTGGCCTGCGCATCGACACCGAAAAAGGAAGGCACGGGGGAATACATCGATGATTCCGTCATCACGGCCAAAATAAAAACTCAACTCGCAAGTGATGATTTTCTCAAGTCGTTTCAGATCAGCGTGGAATCCCGCAAAGGCATCGTTCAGTTGAGTGGCTTCGTTAATTCTCGAAACGCTGCCGATAAGGCGGGCGAAATCGCACGCAGCGTCGAAGGGGTCAAATCCGTCAGGAATGATCTCATCGTGAAATAGGCAGTCGTTTATCCTTTCGCGCGCCGGCCCTCGGGAAGGACGACCATAAAGATAAGGGAAGACATGACGACGGCCGTTACGAGCACAGAGGGCCCGGTTATGACCATAACCGCTATGAGCGAGACAGGCGTGATTACCGGCCTTACGGCTACGGTTATGCCCCGCTGCCGGTCATCAGTGTCTTCTTTCCACCCATCATCATTCGCTAATGAGATGCTGCTATATCGACAGCCCGGCGTTTAAGCTGAGTTGATCTGGGCTGTCTCAATGTGCGGGAAGCACCGGCACCGGAATCCGGGACGGCAATGAATATCCCGGTGGATCGTTGAGCAAAATAATTCCCGGAAAGGAGACAGGCAATGGAGGATATTAAACGCATACTTGTCGTCAGCAGGATGACGAAATGCTGCCGAGAAGCCATTCATTATGGAATTTCTCTATCTAAAAAATATGGGGCGGAGCTTTCAGTGCTCCATATAATCGATGCGTTCTGGCTAAGGGGATGGAATGTGCCGATGATATCAGGTGAGGAAGAATATAAGAAGGAACTGAAAAGAACAAAAGAAGAACTGGATAAAATGATCAACGTGGAAAAAAAGAAAGGCATGGTGATCAAAGAATTAGTTAGAGAAGGTGATCCGACAGAAGAGATATTGAAAGTCATTAAAGAAGAAAACGCTGACCTCGTTATTCTGCTTGCCCACGAGGAAGGTCGTTTCGAGCACTTTCTTTTCGGACGCGGCAACGAAGCGCTTGTTCGCAAAATGCCATGCTCAATTATGCTGGTCAAAAAGGAACCAGAATGATTACCGTGATGATCAATCTATCATGTTGATCATGAAGCAAAGCTTATCGCTGTCCATCGATGGGATGTATCAGGGCCACCGGATAGCGTCTTTGTTGTGGTTATTATGACGAATCAAAATCACGATGGTTACATTATCGGTTTTCGGTAAGCCGGATTATGGAGACGCGCTTTATCAGCTACTCTTCCAGCTACAGCCAAAAGTTTGCCAATCATCCCGCCACTGACGTGAAAACCCGCGTGGAAGGATCGGATGGGCTGCCCTGCTCAGGCGAGATCGGTATTGGGCCGCACACAGCGGTAATTTTTTCACAGGATGAATAGGAGGATGTATGATTTCAAAACTTCTCGTTCCAACAGACGGGTCAAAGGCGGCTCAGAAGGCAGCCGTGTATGCGATTGAACTCGCAAAACAGTTGAAGGCCTCAGTAATCGTCCTGAGCGTTATTGATAGACGCTCATTTACGGGCCAGACAGTCCCATCTACGAGGACTGCCAGGCATGTAATAGAGCCTGTCGAAGATTACCTGAGAGAGGCTGCCGAACTGTATGCCGGAGAAATAAAGAAACTCTGCGATAAGAATGGAGTCCGATCACAGACTGTTATAACGTCAGGGCATCCCGTTGAGGATATTGTGAAAGCGGCTTCCAGGGCAAAGGCAGACCTGATTATTATGGGTTCTCACGGGAAGAGCGCCTTGACAGCCGCAGTCCTCGGCAGCGTCACCTATGGTGTAATACACAAAGAAACAAAAATCCCGGTGCTCATTGTGAGGAGGTGATGAAGGGAAGCCTTCAGGCTTTTGATTCACATACGTTTGCTGAACCTCTTTCCCATATCGATGCCTCCGGGCGGCGAACCAATGAAAAAGACTTTTAAAAAAGGAATTCCGGTTGAGCCGGGCGATGCCCGGCATGACGGAAGCCGGAGATCAGGTACCCACTTTCTTCTATTGAGTCTCTCCGCCCTCGGGGTTGTCTACGGCGATATCGGAACGAGCCCCATCTATGCTCTTCGCGAATGCTTTCACGGTTCGCATCCCTTTCCGCCGATCGAGTCAAACGTCCTTGGCATACTCTCGCTCATCTTCTGGGCGCTCATGATCATCATTTCGGTCAAGTACCTGCTCTTTGTGATGAGAGCCGACAACCACGGCGAAGGGGGCATTCTGGCGCTTCTGGCATTGCTCGCGCCCTGGCGTGACAAGACACGGATGAGCCGGACACTTCTCTTCATCGGGCTATTCGGCGCGGCTCTTCTGTATGGCGATGGAGTTATTACCCCGGCGATATCGGTTTTGAGCGCCGTCGAAGGCCTGGAGATTGCCGCTCCGGGTCTGAAGCCCTTCGTGCTCCCGATCACGGTCTTCGTTCTTGTTCTTCTTTTCCGCTTTCAAAAACGCGGCAGCGCCCGGATCGGAACGGTGTTCGGCCACGTCATGCTTGTGTGGTTCAGCGCCATTGCCTTCCTCGGCATCATCTGGATTATTCGCGCACCGCGAGTGCTTACCGCCATTGACCCGAGCTATGGCGTCGACTTTTTTATCCACAACGGTTGGCGCGGTTTCGTCGTCCTCGGGGCCGTCTTCCTTGTAGTGACCGGTGGGGAAGCCCTTTACGCCGACATGGGGCATTTTGGTCGTTTTCCGATCAGGCTCGCCTGGTTCGTCTTGGTGCTCCCCGCTCTCCTTCTCAATTATTTCGGGCAGGCCGCACTCATCCTGCTTCATCCTGAGCACTCGAGCCAACCGTTCTTCAATCTCGCGCCGGAGTGGGCGCTCTACCCCCTGGTAGTGCTTGCCACCCTTGCCACTGTGATTGCCTCGCAGGCCGTAATTTCCGGAGCATTTTCCCTTACCCGGCAGGCCGTACAACTTGGGCAATGCCCGCACGTCCACATTATCCAGACATCCGAGGAAGAAATAGGGCAGATCTACATTCCCAGTGTTAACTGGTTACTCATGATCGTGACGATCTCTCTTGTAATTGGTTTCGGTTCTTCCAGCAAACTGGCCGGTGCATACGGTGTGGCGGTTTCAACCACCATGGTGATCACTGTGATGCTGGCCTTTTTTCTTGCTGTCAGAAAATGGCGATGGCATCCCGTTATCGTCGGTCTGATCTCAGCGCTGTTCCTGACGGTTGACCTTTCATTTTTCGGAGCGAACATGATGAAAATAGAGGCCGGTGGGTGGTTTCCTCTGGCAGCGGGCGGAATCGTCTTCACCTTGATGACGACATGGCGGCGGGGCAGGGAAATCCTCTTGCAACGGCTCAAAGCGACTAAGGAGCCTCTCGATGTCTTCCTGCGCCGGATTGCAGCACACGAGCCTGTGCGCGTACCGGGCACGGCAGTATTCATAGTTGATCGCACTCCCGGAACGCCTCCCCAACTACTTCACCATTTCGCCCATACCCAAGTGCTCCATAAGCAGGTCGTGCTTCTCAGCGTCGTTACCAAAGAAGTTCCCCGGGTGCCGGCAGAGAAGAGGCTCGAAGTCATCAACCTGAAACATGGATTCTTTCAGGTGACCGTCAACTACGGTTTCATGCAAAGCCCCAACGTGCCTGCTGCATTACGGGGATGTGAATCATGCGGCCTGAAGATATATCCCGACTCTACGACATACTACCTTGCCCGCGAGACCCTGATTCCCTCCCTGAAGNNCCCCGGAATGATGCTTTGGCGGGAGAAGTTGTTCTCTTTCATGACCCGTAACGCCCTTCCTGAGACTGATTTCTTCAGGATACCGCCTGAGAGGGTCGTTGAGTTGGGCATACAGATTGAATTGTAGCTTAGCCGGGGCCTTGCCTCATCAATCGCTCCTCGACAGATATATGTCCCTTTGACAAAGGGAGCAGCAGGGGATTTTCCGGCAAGTCAGTTTCGTGGAAGAGACTGTAAGGTCGCGAGTCAAGCAGACGAAACCATGTCGACCCGCCACATGTCAATTCAATTCCCTCGCTTTACTCGGAATAAACTCCGGGAGAAATCTTTCTTGTTGAAAGTAGCTGACGGTATCGCCCTCCAGAACAACATTTCACTTTGAGAAAGCAAACACGAAAAATCATGATCAGCATGCCCATGGCATAGAAGTTTCATTGATCTCTATCCGCCGCTGACACGATTGCCTTTCTCTTGTTAAAAAGATGCCGAGCAATGAGGCGTGTTGCCAATCCGATAAATAACGCCAGAATAATAGCCAGATAGTCGCGCTTACGAATGGCATTGATCTCTTGTACTCGTTCGGTCAGTAATTGTTCTTCTTCGTTTTGCATGGAATTTAAGTTGGCGCGTATTTCATCCATCGTCCGTTTCCCGTAGGCGAGGTGATTATATATTCTTGTATCGAAGGTCATTCCCGTGGTAAAAAAACGAAAGGTTTTCGATTTGGTGACGTACTGCTTTTGCCAAGTGAGGTCTGCCATTTGCCGGTCAATCAGGAGTTGAATTTCTTTCAGCAGGCGCAGCTTATTAAGTCGCGGATCATGGCTCGGCTCTGCTTCAGCTAAAGCGCGTAGGTCTGACATTGCAAAGTGGAGTTTTTGCGACGCAGTAGCATAGGGCTGTAGAAACTCATCGCGCCCGGTTAAAAGATAGCCGCGCATACCGGTTTCAGCATTGACCATCAAGGTGACAACTTCATTCAAGCCCCTGACCATCTGAAAGTGTCGCTGAATATCGGCTTGAATATTGGCACGCTGATGATTGCCGAAAAGGGCTAAAACGGCGGAGATGGTGATTGCAAGTAGCGGCAGTATTAGCAGTATTTTTTCCTGCCTATGCAACGGAATCTGTCGCCATAGGCGCGTCACTGGCTGAAAGAAACGCTTACCTATACTTATAATTGTTTGCATCATCGCATTGCCTGACCTGTGTTTATACTTGTACCATACATGCGCGGGGCAGGTCAAGACGGTGAGAGTTCCACAGAAACAGGTCCACCTGTGGAGTTAGTTTTCGGTCATTTGGAAGGTCTTATAGTCTAAGTGGTAACTCAGACGCGGACAGATGAGTCATGCCCGAGTGTGACGGGGCGCCCGCCGGGTTATTTGCGGTCGATTTCGATGTTTTCCTTGGTGCCGCTGTGGGAGACTGCGATCATGATGCCTAATCCAATCAATATTACGACTCCGATCACTGTCCATGCCATGCCAATGCTGGCCAATACACCCATTTTCCATAGCGCGGCCAGAACACCGCCGATGAGCACGATATAACCGATAAGATACATGCCGGTCCATTTCATGATGAGTCTCCTGTGGATCAGATACTGTAGTTTGATAATGTATTGCTTTCGATGGATAGAAGTATAGGGGGGCTGTTTTTACTTGTCAATGGATATCTTGGGCGTTTCATCCCATTTCATTTCTCTTCTCTTCTTCCGCACTACACAATGGCCTTCATCAAATGACCATAACCGCGCACCCTTAGATTGTCATTACGACCTGCAAAGTAGCGTGCGTTTATTTCATCCGGACCCAAATCTTCCACCTCCTCAAAACCCGACGCCTTCAAGTCGGCAGTGAGCGAGGAAGGGTCAAAGAAGGTTCTCCAGGGTTCGCCCGCCTTCGCGACTCGATTCGAGAGAGCGTCGAATGCTGACCGCTGCTCGGGATTCAGCAAGGAAGGTGAAATAACATAATCGAAGACAACGCCGCTTCCTGTTGCCAGGCCGGCAATAAATTTCAGAGTTGAGGCGATAGTCTCTCCCGTCAAATAGGGGGTTACTCCCAAACACGAGAAAAATATTGGTTTACCGTGATCAATATCCGTCTGCTTGAGGCCATCCGCCATCGTCTCTGTTTCAAAATCCACCGGGATAAAGGTGAGCGATGCGGGGATAGAGATACCGGCTTCCTCCAGTCGCACGCGTTTCCAACTCTGTGTTGCCGGGTGATCAACCTCGAAAACAAGTAGTCTAGTCTGCGTATAAGGGTTTCTATACGCGAAGGTATCAAGGCCCGCGCCGAGGATCACGTATTGGCGGAGCCCTCTCCGGACGGCTTCACCCAGCGCGTCTTCGGCATAGCGGGAGCGCGCGGCGATGAAGGCTCTGAGCAACTCCGACCCGGGAGGGGCAGCGGACTGTTGCGGCGTAGCCTGCAGCGCCGCCAAACTTTCAGCACCTATGATACGCATCGCCAGGGGATCATCGAAGATCCGGGGTTCATCAAATATCTGGTGTGCGGAGCGATGCATCGCAGCTCCTTGCGCAGTCAAGCTGGGACGGCTTTCTATCATAATAGCCCTTGGATTCTGTATTTGCGGATGTTTCCTATTGGCGAGTATCTTACTTGTCGAGTTCCCTTCTTACGGCAATCCCGATTTTCTCCAATAGGTAGGGTTTCTTCACATATGCGCCGGCCCCGAACTCCTGTGTCCGCGTGACCCGCTCGGTCATCGCAAATCCGCTTACAATGATCGCTTTCTGGTCGTTGCGTACCGCAAGAATCCTGCGGTACGTCTCCAAACCGTCGATACCCGGATCCATAATCATGTCGAGGATAAGCAGATCAACGGGCTGTTCCTTCACGAATTCTATTGCCTCTTCACCGCTTGCGACGGAGTCTACCTTGTATCCGAGGCCTTCCAGCATGGCTGACGCGAGGAGACGTTGACCTTCCACGTCATCCACGACCAGAATGTGTTCACCGCGGCCCATGTACTCGCTCTGGGGAACGGCCTGTTCAATCTTGGTTAAGGCTTCTCTGGTTACAGGGAAATGGAGGGTAAAGGTGGTCCCTTTTTTCTCTTTGCTCTCCACATCGATGTACCCGTCGTGATCTTTCACTGTGCCCCACACAACCGCCAGTCCGAGACCAGTGCCGCTCCTGCCCATCACCTTCTTCGTATAGAAAGGCTCGAAGATCCTCCCAATATCCGCGGCCGGAATTCCTGACCCAGTATCCGATACGGTAAGCACGGCATACTCCCCTTCCTGAGTTGTGTCATACCCGTGAATCGGCTTGTCCACGTAGCGGTTCTCGGTCCTGATCAGCACGTCTCCTGACACGGATATCGCCTCCGCGGCGTTGGAAAGCAGGTTCATCACCGTCTTGCTCAGATGTACGGGCGAACCCTTGAGATTCAAAAGCTCTGCATCCAGAGATGTTTCAAATTGGACACCGGGATGATGAGATTTGATTCCCTCGAACTCCGGCGTCTGCAGGAAATCGGAGATGATCCTGTTGAGGTTTACCGTCTCCGAGACCAGCACGCCTCGCCTGGTAAGCGTGAGCAGGTCCTGGATGATTGCCGCGGCACGCTGACCGCCCTTGAATATCTGCATTGCGTGCCTTTGAAAAGGGTTCTCCTGCGGGGCGTTTTGCAGAAGAAGCTCCGAATAGCCGACAAGAACCCCCAGAACATTGTTGAGGTCATGGGCCACTCCGCCCGCAAGCGTCCCTAATGCCTCCATCTTCTCGGCTCGCTGCAGGCGTTCCTGCAAAATCTTCTGCTTCTGTGCTTGCTGCTTGTGTTCTGAGATGTCGCGTGCAATCGCCAGAAGGCCCGTTCGCATTCCCTCAGAGTCACGTAAAAAACTATAGTGAATCTCAAACGGTATAATGGAACCATCCTTGTGAAATAGTTCAATTTGCATGATAGTCGACTTGGCTGCATCATTTTGACCAGGGCTTTCTATCGCCATCTCTCTCGTTAATTTCTGGATGGCCATTTCGAAGGATGCGGGAGTAAAGGCTTCCTCCATCGTTCTCGCCATGGCTTCATCTACGGAAAATCCAAGTATACGGGAGACAGAAGGGCTTATGTATGTCAACCTTGTCGCCATATCTGTAGTTAAGATAATGTCGTTAGCGTTCTCAGCGAGCAGGCGGTATCTCTCTTCACTTTCCTGCAGTTCCTCCCGCGCGCGCTTGCTGTCTGTGATATCTCGAAACAGCCCCCTGAATCCCGCGGGCCGTCCTTCTGCATCCGTTATAAAAGAGGCGGAGCCCTCTACGGTTCTCTTGGCGCCATCTTTCGTGATCACGTTCCATTCAAACTGTGCGCGTGCAGTATGTGTTCTGTACACTTCGTTATAAAGTTTGAATATCTTCTCTGAATTTTCTTTATCGGTGTATTTTTTGTAGTGCATACCCAATGTCTCTTCCTTACTGTAGCCAAGGAATCGTCGGGCCGCCTCATTGAAGAAGGTGAGCCGTCCCGTCAGGTCGAGTTCAATATATCCCTCTTCCATATTTTCTATGATGGCGCGGTATTTCTCTTCGCTCTGACGCAAAGCTGCCACGGCCTGCCTTCGTTCGGTGATGTCCCGGACGATGGCCTGGATCAGGACGTCATCACCGATCTTGATGCTGTTGAGACTGACTTCCGTGTCAAAGGGTGTGCCGTCATACCTTATGTGCCGCCATTCAAAAAACTGAAGTTCTCCTGACAGCGCGCGCGATATCTTCTCAATGGACTTCTCTCTGGAATCCCTTCCGTCCGGCTGGAAAGGGGGTGATAAGGCATAGGGATGATTTCCGATGATCTGATCCATGGTACATCCGAACATTTCCAAGGTGACGGCGTTGCAGTCGATAAACTTATCCCCCTTGAGGATGAATATGGCGTCGTTCGCGTAATGGAAGAGCGTCCCGTAACGTTGCTCACCTTCTTTCAGGGCCTCCTCCGCCCGCATGCGGTCGGTGACGTCCTTTGAGACTACCGTCACTGCCGTCACTTCGCCGCCGCTTCCCACCACCGGACTGAGTGTCCGGATAAAGAACCTTCCGTCTCTCTCACTCCTATGATCCTGTTGAATGGAAGCGCCGGTCTCAAAAACGATCTTCACGCTTTTCGCGAATTCGTGGGAATCTTTCTGGGAATGAAAATCACTGTACGGCCTTCCCACGATCCGGTCGAGCGGCATACCAAAGCGCTTCTGGTGTCCTTCATTCATAAAAAGGTACCTTTGCTCCGCGTCAATAATGTAGATCGAGTCTACAGTATGTACGAGAGCGCGATATTTCTCTTCGCTCTGACGCAAGGCTTCCTCGGCCTGCTTACGCTCGGCGATGTCTATGATGGTTCCTCTTATCCCCACGGCTTCATTCTGATGAATCTTATTCGAGGCATAGATGAGTCCGATAAACGTGCTGCCGTCTTTCCTGACGAAGGTAAATTCCTGGCCGGGGATTGATGTCTCCTGCATTACCCGCCCAATACTCTCTCCGACTCTCTGCCATTCCTCGGGTGGAAAAAACTGAAGTGCGTTCATACCCTCTTTGTAATCCTCTTGATTATACCTGAAGACTTCGAGGGCAGTGCGATTAAAGGAAATGATGCTGCCCGCGGTATCAACTTCAAAAATTGATATCGGCAGGAAATCTGTCAATTCACGGTACCGCTTCTCACTTTCCCGAAGCGCCTGCTGGCTCTCCAAGAGTTCAGCATACTTCTGGCGAAGCTCCTCGTCGTAGGCTGACAGTTGTCCATATGCTGCGCTCAGTTCTTCATGCTTCGCCTTTAAATCTCTTGCTATCTGCCGCTTCTCGGTTACATCCCGGATCGTTCCCCGGTATCCGAACACATTCCCATCAGCATCCTTCCACACAACCGATGTAAGAAGGACGTGAATAACAGAACCGTCTTTCCTCCTCATGTCGAAGGGATATTCCTTGACGTATCCTTCCTTGCGCATGTGGGAGATGAACCTGTCTCTCTGCGTGGGATCAGCATACAAGTTCCGAATCTGCACATTCTTTAATTCCTCTCTGCTCGCATAGCCGAAGAGCTCGACCGCTGCATCATTCAGGTCAATCCATTTTCCTTCCACCGAACTGATAAACACGCAGTCCCTCGATGTCTCGAAGAATGCCCTGTATCGCTCTTCGCTGTCGCGCAGGGCTTCTTCCGCATGCTTCCGCACTGTGATATTGGTCGCGGCCCCCATCATCCGGACCGGGTTTCCCATCCGGTCGCGAAGAATATAGATGCGGTGATTAACATAAACATAGGCCCCGCCTGCAGTGCGGATCCGGTATTCATTTGAGCCGAATTCCCGGTCGCTCTTCATCAACCTTCCCATACCCAAAACCATCCGGTCACGATCGTCCGGGTGTATAGCCTGAATCCACCAGTTCCACGGATCATTTATTACTTCGGGGACGCCCAATGCCTTCTGCATCCCCTCATTACACCAGAGTTGATTCTTGGCCACGTCCCAATCGTGGATGGCATCGTTTGTGGCTATTGACAGCATGGCAAGTCTCTCATCAGACTTCCGCAGCTCTGAAGCCTTCAGTCTGAGCTTATTCCGTGCTTTTTCGAGCTTCGACACCTTCAGGCGCAAAGAAATCAATCCATCGACAAGCTCCTTCTTGGTCCTGGTATAGTCCTTCATGTTCGGTTCTCCTTATTTACCCTGGCGCGGACACGCAAAAACCCCGCCTCCTTTTAGGAAAACGGGGTTTCAGTAATCAGTTCATAGCATCCTCGTACAAGACTGAAGAGTTTATGAATCTTTGTCTCTGACCTTTCGCGTGCGTCTTTAACTACCACGATTCACACTGTAAAGCTACCATGAAAAGAGACTCTGACGCTGAGGAGAAGAACGGCCTGTGCGTATTTTTTCGCAGTGTTGCATTGACAGACGGCCTTTTTATAAATACAAGTAACAATCATTTATAGGGCAACATGAAGAAACTGTTCAATTCAAAAAGGGAGGGTAACATGAAAGCAAGATGGATCGGATGTCTTGTCGTTCTTTCTTATGTCCTTGGATTCGCAGCCGTAGGATTCTCGGCCAATTACAAACCCGAGTACAAGATGAGCATCGTGGTTGGTCCCACGACTTCCTGGGGCATGGGGGGCGCCAAGTTCGCTGAGCTGGTGAAGGAGAGAACAAACGGACGGATCAATATCAAGGTGTACTACAGCGGCCAGCTCTATGCAGGGAAACAGACCAACGAATTCCTCCTTCTGAAGCAGGGCGTGGCGGATTTTGCTCTCGGCTCGACGATCAACTGGTCACCGGCGGTCAGGGAACTAAACCTCTTTGCCCTGCCGTTCTTCTTCAACGGCAGTTACAAGGCCCTTGACGCGGTTGAAAGCGGCGACGTCGGGAAAAAGATATTTAAGATCCTCGATGAAAAGGGTGTTGTTGCCATGGGGTGGGGAGAAAACGGTTTCCGCGAGATAACCAACAGTAAAAGGTCTGTAAAGAAACCTGCGGATCTCAACGGACTCAAGATCCGGGTCGTCGGCTCACCCATCTTCATTGATATCTTCAAGTCCCTGGGCGCCAATCCCATATCCATGAACTGGGGTGAAGCCCTAAGCGCCTTCCAGGCGGGAACCGTGGACGGGCAAGAAAACCCTGTGACGGGAATCATCATTCCCTATAAACTCTGGCAGGTCAATAAATACTGCACGTTCTGGAATTACGTCATCGATCCCCTGATCCTGGCTGTCAGCAAAGAAACCTGGAATGCGTTTGATGCGAAGAACCAGGCGATTATCCGCAAGGCCGCCTTGGATGCCGCCCGCTGGCAGAAAAAATCCGCCCGTGAAGGCCTTGAGGGAAGCAGCGACTCTCTGAATATTCTTAAACAGAATGGAATGGATGTCTATGTTCTGACAGCGGAGGACGTGAAAGCCTTCAAGGACAAGGTAAAGCCTGTTTATGACCGGTGGGTCCCCGAGATCGGCGCCGATCTTGTGCAAGCAGCCGAGAAAGCAGTCCAGAGCGCTGAAAGAAAGGCACCGGCCAAGAGGCTCCCTAAGAAATAAGTGAACAGACTGAAGTATCTATACTCGCATTTTGAAGAAATGGTGAGCGCGGCCTTGCTGGCTGTTATGGCCGTGTTTGCCTTCCTTAACGTCCTCACCCGCTATTTCGTCCATTATTCCTTTGCATTCACGGAAGAGATCGAGGTGGCCCTCCTCGTGTGGATCACCATGCTCGGTGCGGCGGCAGGCTTCCGTCGGTGCGTTCACCTGGGCTTTAATTTTCTGTCTTCAAAGATCCCGCCTGCGGGCAGGAGGTTCCTCCTGGTGATCAGTTCTCTCCTCACAATATCTTGCTTCGGCGTCCTCCTCCGCTACAGTTTGATCCAGATACAGGATGAATTAATGCTTGCGGTCACCACGGAGTCCCTCGATATTCCCCAGTGGATTTATACCCTGGCCCTTACCGTCGGATCGCTATTGGTCATTTTCCGGGTCGTGGAGATGACAGTTAATAAGCTGAGGGGGAAGGGGGACTGATGGAAGGACTTCTCCTATTCGGCCTCTTTCTCCTGATACTTTTCGCGGGTGTTCCTGTTGCTGTCGCTTTGGGAACCGTCTCCCTTTTTCTCATCTGGCTCTATAACTTAGGTATCTCGGGCGTATCTCCGAATTTCTACGCCGGTGTCGCCAAGTTTCAGCTCCTCGCTATTCCCTTCTTTATTCTGGCAGGCCTGATCATGGACCGCTGTGGCATCTCGAAAAGACTTGTTCACCTCATCAGCCTCATAATTGGGCCCATTCACGGGGGGCTTGCTCTGGTAACTATCGTTGTTGGTTTGATCTTTGCGGGGATATCCGGCTCCGGCCCGGCGGACACGGCGGCCCTGGGAACGATTCTCATCACAGCCATGGCGGCGAGGGGATACGCGAAGGATTTCAGCGCGGCCCTGATCGCGGCATCGGGATCGCTGGCAATTATCGTACCTCCGAGCATCGCCTTCATCATCTACGGGGTCATCACTGGCACCTCCATCCCCGCCCTATTTGCGGCAGGGGTGATCCCCGGTATCATCACCGGTCTTGTTCTTATGATTCCCTCCTATATCATCGCAAGGAAAAGGGGCTGGAGAGGCGAGAGATGGGGGACGCTTAAAGAAATCTGGGACGCCTTCAGAGGGGCTTTCTGGGGGCTCATCGCCCCGTTCATCATCCTCGGCGGCATGTACGGCGGGATATTCACGCCGACCGAAGCGGCAGTGGTTGCCGTGTTCTATGGATTGTTCGTGGGCATGGTCATCTACCGTGAGCTTGATTTTCGTTCCCTGTATGAACTTCTCCGCGACACCGTTCTGTCTTCCGCGGTCATCATGATCATCGTTGGGTTTGCGGGCCTCTATGCATGGACCGGCTCCACCATGGGAGTCATGGACAAGTTCTCCAGCCAGATGCTCTCCCTGTCCGCGAATCCGGCCGTGCTTCTCGTGCTGATCAACATCATGCTTCTTGTCGCCGGTATGCTCATGGATGCGATTTCCATCTACTACATTTTCCTCCCCATGCTGATCCCGCTCATCAAGGTCTTCAACTGGGACCCAGTCTGGTTCGGCGTTGTCATGACAGTCAACCTCGCTATCGGCCAGTTGACACCGCCTGTGGCGGTGAATCTTTACGTTGTCTGCAACATCGCCAACATATCCCTCGAAGAAGTTTCTAAAGCAGTCCTTCCCTTCATTCTTATCATGATCGTCGCGCTGGCCATCATCATTTATTTCCCCTGGCTGTCGCTGTACCTGCCCGCGCTCTTCAAGTTGTAGCGCAGCGTTCATTTTGCTTTAGACCAGCCGTTTTCCGAGTTCGAGGGCCTCCTTCATCAGTGATTTGTTCTTCTTGATTTCGCCCGCGTCCATGGCGCTTCCGTAAACCATCCCGACAATGCTTGCTCCAACGTATGCATAGGCGTCCTGAAAAGTGCGGAGGGCATTGACACAGCCGGATTTGAACGGGTCAGAATCTCCGTAACTCATGGCTATGGCGATCCGTTTACCCGCAAAAGCATTTTCAGCGCGCGGGAGCAAGGCAAACGAGCGATCCATCCATAGTTTCGTCTGCGCGGACATGGTAAACCAGTAAACAGGACTCGCAATTATCCATGCATCCGATGCCAGCAACTTCTTGTAGACGATCTGCATGTCGTCATTGATGGAGCATCCTTTACTGCCTGGCTTCTGACACGCATAGCACGATTTGCAAGGCGCGATCTTCATCCCGTGTATAAAGAGAGTCTCCACTCTTGCGCCCGCGGACTCAGCTCCTTTGGCAATCGCTTCCGCCAATATGGCGCTATTGCCTTTCTTCCTGGGGCTGCCCAGTAATACGAGTACTTTCTTCACATCATTCTTGCGGGTCATCTTAAACCTCCATTCCAATGTGTGCTGTTAATGGGCATCCGGCCCTGAGTCCGGTGCTGTCTGCAGTGGCGCCTTGGTTGTCCGGCTATTTCCCAGTTTCACCATGGCTTCGAGACGCTCCTTGGTATTGGGGTGCGAATCGAGGAGACCGCCGCCCGTGGCTCCTGAGGATTTTAAGAGAAAGCGAAAGCTGTAGGCCATGGTCCCCGCGGGGTCCGGGTCGTTGGCCTTGGACAGGATATCAACGGCTTTGCTATCCGCATCGGTCTCCTGGGAGCGAGAATAGGCAGGAAGAGCAAGCATGCCTGTGACTAACATGGCATTTGAAGCAATCAAACCTCCCACCCCCGGGATAAAAGACAAAGCGGTACGGGTCAGCTGTTCCGCGGCGATCGCCGTCTTCCTCTTGTCTGCATGACCCAGAACCTCATGGCCTATCTCATGGGCAGCCACCCCGCGAATGAGCCTCTCATCGCCCGTGTTAATCAAACCTGTACTAAAGCCGAACCTGCACTCCCCGAGAGACATGGCGTTCAGTTTTTGAGAGTCGATAAAGAAGACCTGGCAATTTCCCGGGGAACGGCCGGCGCTCCGGAGGAGGGGCACAATCTGCTCCGCGACTTTTTTGTGGGCGGGATTCTGCCAGTCAGGTTTTACGACCTTTGTCTGTGTCGCCCTCTCTCCTGCACAGCCCACAAGGGACGAGATGCAGATACATAATGCCAACCTGCGCCAGGTGGATAATGTCATTCCCCACTTCTCCTCTTCTCCTGAAACGCGTCTGTGCGGCGGTCTTCCGAAGATAGCATTTCCTCTTTCACATTATATAGAAGATCTTATTCCATGTATCCTTTTTCAGGCATCAATATGTAGTGCGTCAGAATGGCGCTGGTCGCCTCGATGACGTCATGGGGAAGGCGAATCTTTTCGTGAAGCATGGGTCCTTCTGTAGTATTTGCCGAAGGCCCGAACGCGAAAAAATGATCGATAGCCTTGTTGGCATTGGTGAAAGGATTGCCGTAAGGCAGTGGTTGCACGAGAGCGAAGACCTCACTGACGATGCTGGTCAACTTCTCTGATATCCCCCGTGCTTTTTCCTGATCGTTCTTTTCCAGACTTTCGATGAGAGATGAAAGATCCCGGGAAAAGCAGTTAGCCGTACTTAAAAGAAACCCGTCGTAGCAGCCGCCCGTGTCTTTGAGCCAATGCGCATAGCCGCCCTCGGCGCCCCTGACGAGATAGCTCCCGCCCTTGTAGACATCGGAAGTGGCAATGCTGTCCTGACCGCTTGAGTCCTTGAAGAAAACCAGGTTGAAATATTTCTGCACGAGCCTGGCAAAGGTTTCGGGCGCCGCTTCATTTTCCGTCACCTGAGGAAGCTGATACAGTGCGACAGGCAGCCCCATATCGAGGACAGCGGAAAGACCCGCTTCAATTTGATGCTGCGTGAGCGACTTCCCCCGGGGTGGGCAGATCGTGAAACCGCAAACACGATTTGCTGTCAGGATTTGGCCGGCGTCTTCTTTTCCCGCCGAATATTTTTGAAGCATCCTTATCATGCTTGAGATCGTCCGCTTCATGGTCTCAACGTCGGCTTTCAGGACACCGAGGAGGAGGCTGATCTCATGCGTCCGGGCCTGCTGTATCGCAAAGTCTGCGACTGCCATTGTTTCATCTTCCGTCAGTTCCCAGCCGTCACTGGTCGATCCAGGAATGAGAAGTCCCTTGACCCACGGGACTACATGCTTGAAATGGGCACGCATCCGGTCGAAGTCGATTGTGCCATTGCTCCTGTAGTGTGTGAGGAGAGGGCACCACAACCTGGGGATGCCGGAAGGAAAAAGCTCCTTGATTAACGCCTGGCGCTTCACTGCAATGTCATTCATTGAATATCCTTTCAGAGCCTGAATAATTTTGCAGGCATCCGCTGTTTATCACAGTTGTCAGTCGTGAGGCAATAGGCGTTTGGTAACCGCGGGAGCAGATTCTATTCTTCCCAGGATTAACAAATTCTTCATCCTTCTTTAACAAATCTGCAACATTTGATGTGTATTGATATAATGCATTTGGAAATGAGTCCGTCTCACAGGATTCCGTAACGGGCTTGACATTATTCACAGTGCTGAAATGCCGATCAGGTTTTTCGGTTCTTGAAAATTGGTAATAAAAGATGTCTTCTATAAATATTGAAGATAAAGTAAAATTGAATAAATGGAGGTTTTGAAAATGGTAAGAAAATTACTGGCGGTCTGTTTGATTTGGCTGGCTTTTGGTGCAAATCTGGCTCTTGCTGCGGAAAGTGTGGTCATCAAGGGATCCACGACGGTTCTGCCTATTGCGCAGGCGGCATTGGAGGTTCACATGAAGGCGCATCCCGGAGTGAATATATCTCTTTCCGCCGGCGGATCGGGGGACGGGATCAAGGCACTGATCGACAAGTCTACAGACATCGCGAACTCATCAAGGGAAATTAAGGATAAAGAAATCACCCTTGCCAGAGCTCACGGAGTGGAACCCGTTGCCTACACGGTTGCTATCGACGCTATCGTTCCTATCGTGCATCCGAAGAACAAAGTCAATGGATTGACAATTGATCAACTGAGTCAAATCTATCAGGGCAAGATTACGAACTGGAAAGAGGTCGGCGGGGATAACCTCACGATTGTCGTTGTTTCGAGAGACAGCAGCTCCGGTACATTTGAGTCCTGGGGGCACCTCGTTTTAAATAATGCCCGCGTAACTCCCAAGGCGCAGTTACAGGCGTCAAGCGGAGCGGTTGTGCAAACGGTTTCAAAAAACAGATATGCCATCGGTTATATTGGTCTCGGCTACTTGAACACGTCGGTCAAAGGTCTGACCGTCAACGGCATTACGGCCTCGGCGAAGACCGCGCTTTCCAAAGAATACCCGGTTGCAAGACCTCTCTATATGTATACGAACCGGCAACCTGCGGGTGAAACCGCAAATTTCATCAAATTTGTACTGAGCCCTGCCGGACAGAAACTTGTTGCGAAAGAGGGGTTCGTTCCTTTGATTGCGGAAGAAATAAGGAAGCCGGCTCAGAAGGGTAAGAAATAAAAATAAAACATGAACAGGCATCAGAAAGAAATTTTCATCAGAGGTATCTTTGCTTTTTTCGCCTTTGCATCCGTGCTTATTCTGGCGCTGATTGTCATGTTCCTGTTCCGTGAAGGATTACCCATATTCAAAGAGGTTTCCGTCGCAGATTTCCTATTCGGACAGGAATGGTATCCCACGTATGACCCTCCCGCTTACGGGATATGGCCCTTGATTTTCGGTTCTGTGATCGTCACTGTATTCTCCTGTCTTATTGCCGTTCCGTTGGGGGTCCTTTCCGCTGTGTACATTTCTGAAATAGCGCCAGCTTCCATCAAGGATATTACGAAGTCGATAATAGAGCTCCTGGCAGGTATTCCCTCCGTAGTCCTCGGTTTCTTCGGCATGGTCGTTGTAGCCCCCTTTCTCCAGGACACTTTTGATCTCCCGACGGGTCTTAACATCGTGAATGCTTCCGTCATTCTCGCGATCATGGCGATACCTACGATTTCGAGCATCTCAGAGGATGCCCTTTATGCCGTACCTAGTGAGTTCAAGGAAGCGTCGTACGCCCTGGGTGCAACGAAATACGAAACTATAACCAAGGTCATCATGCCGGCCGCCCTGTCGGGGATTTCCACGGCCGTAATTCTGGGCATGGCAAGGGCTATAGGCGAAACCATGGTGGTGCTCATGGTTGCGGGCGGTGCGGCGGCCGTGCCGGAGAGCATCTTTGATTCTGTCAGGCCTATGCCCGCCTCCATTGCCGCGGAGATGGGCGAAGCGCCCTTCGGGAGCGGCCACTACCATGCCCTCTTTGCCATAGGCATGGTGTTGTTTTTCCTGACGCTCTTCTTTAATCTCATTGCCGATTATATCTCACAGAAATTCAAGGAAGTGGGATCAGCGACACTATAAAGGGGAACAGGAGTTTACATTATGCAGGCTGCGCTCACGACATCCATGACATTTCGATATTTCAAACAGCAGGTATTTTTTACCGTCGTGCGATTGTCGGCGCTCTTGATTGCTTTAGCCTTGGGCGGTCTCATTGCTTACATCGTGGCAAATGGAATATCAGCAATTAGTTGGGATTTTCTCACCCTTCCGCCGACGGATTCCATGACGAAGGGCGGGATCATGCCCGCCATTTTAGGTACCCTTTATCTGACAATCGGCGCAATAGCTGTTGCACTTCCTCTCGGTGTAGTCTCGGCAATCTATCTTACCGAATATGCAAAACAGGGAAGATTTGTCAGACTTGTCCGCATTGGTATAAATTGTTTGGCGGGGGTTCCATCGGTGGTCTTTGGATTGTTCGGACTCGGGTTCTTTGTTGTTTTTCTGCATTTCGGATCATGCATTCTTTCCGGAGCCTTGACCCTTGGCATACTTGTCCTGCCGACGATTATCGGGGCGTCGGAAGAAGCCTTGAAAGCGGTTCCACAGACATTCCGCGAGGCTTCACTGGCCCTGGGTGTATCTAAGTGGGAGACCATTTATAAGATCGTCTTGCCGAATGCTTTACCCGGAATACTGACAGGGTCGATCCTGGGCATCGGCAGGGCGGCCGGCGAAACAGCGCCGATTATGTTTACTGCAGCGGCATTCTTTACAGCGAAGCTTCCCAGCTCCGTCTTCGATGAAGTCATGGCTCTTCCGTACCACGTATATGTTCTTGCTACGGCGGGCACCCATATAGACCAGACGAGATCGATTCAATATGGGACGGTGCTCGTTCTTGTCGGACTTGTGCTTGGCGTTGATCTTATCGCCATTGTCATCAGGAGTTATGTAAGGAAGAAAAAAAGGTGGTAATTGTGGAAGGCAACAGTATAATCGAATTGAAGAATGTAAATTTTTTCTATGGAAAGACCAGGGCACTGACCGATATCACCATGGATTTTAGCAAGAACCGGGTTACCGCCCTGATAGGACCATCCGGCTGCGGCAAGTCCACGTTGTTGAGAGTGCTCAATCGCATGAATGATCTCATCGATGGAACCAAGGTCGAGGGAGAAATCATTTTTGAAGGCATAAATATTTATAAGCCTGATGTAGATCCCGTCGACATTCGGAGAAAGATCGGCATGGTTTTTCAAAAGCCCAACCCGTTTCCTAAGTCGATATTCAGCAATATAGCCTATGCCCCGAGACTTGCGGGGATCACTAAAAGGAGTGATCTGGAATTTCTTGTCGAAGAAAGCCTGAAACAGGCGGTGTTGTGGGATGAGGTAAGGGATATCCTGGGAAAATCGGCGATGACCCTCTCCGGTGGGCAGCAGCAGCGTCTCTGTATTGCCAGAGCGCTTGCCATGAAACCGGATGTCATACTCATGGATGAGCCGACGTCGGCGCTCGATCCTATATCAACGGCGAAAATCGAAGAGCTGATCGATGAGTTGAGAAGGAATTATACCATCATCATTGTTACTCATAACATGCAGCAGGCAGCCCGTGTTTCATCTAAGACCGGTTTTTTCTATTTAGGGAAGCTCATTGAATATAACGCCACGGAAAAAATATTCACCAATCCGGATGTGAAACAGACGGAAGACTATATTACCGGGAGATTCGGCTGATCAAGGGATGGCAGGATTTCTCCCCGTCTGCGCAGGGACAGAGATCGAAATGAGAAAGCGGAAATTGTTAGAACGATAAATCGCCGAGGATGATCTAAAGGCATGGAGATGACAAATGGCTGAAAAAAAGCACACAAGCACCCACTATGAAAAAGAACTTCGGGACATCAAGGAATGTCTTATATATTTAGGCGCCCTCGTAGAAAAGGCAATAGAATTTGCAACAGAAGCCCTTGTCGACAGGAATACGGAACTGGCCCACAAGGTAATCTGCGATGACAATACGATCGATCAGCTTGATGTGGAAATCGAGGAAAAGTGTATCCGTATACTGGCCTTGAGGCAGCCGACGGCGAGGGACCTGAGATACATCACAACGGCCATTAAAATCAATGGACATCTGGAGAGGATCGGCGACATGGCGGCTAATATTGCTGAAAAAGCTATTCTCTTAAGTGAGGAACCGCCGATGAAGCCCTATATAGATATTCCCCGGATGGCGGAAATTGCCCGGCGAATGATAAAGGAAAGCCTCGATGCCCTGGTTAATGAAGATACTGATCTGGCGCGTAAAGTACGGATGGAGGATGAAACCATCGATAACCTCAACGAACAGGTTTTCCGGGAACTCCTCACCTTCATGTTGGAAGATCCCAAAAAGATCCATAGAGCTCTCATAATTATGCAGATCTCCAAGAGCCTCGAGAGGATTTCCGATCATGCCGTGGGTATTGCAGACATGGTCATGTATATGGTGACGGGAAAGATTGTCAGGCACGAACCATCCTGCAAGGTTTAGGAGCGACTGATTGAAGAATCATCTATTATACAGGATTCTTGCCTGCTATGTCGCGCTGATACTTTTCACCGCAATAGCCATGGGATTGATGTATGCCCGGCAGATCAAGACTGAATTGATAGACGGGATCAAAAATGACCTGATTGCTCAAGCACGAATCTCTGCATTATTGGGGACAGGCGATATTGAAAGGAAGCTGTCAAATCTGGCTGATATATCCCGCTCCCGTGTTACCCTTATTGATGCTTCGGGCCGCGTCAAGGCGGATTCAGAGAAAGACTTGGCGGAGATGGAGAGTCACCTCAACCGCTCGGAAATTCAGGAAGCGAGGATCAAGGGACAGGGGGAAGCCATTCGTTACAGCCGCACCCTCGGTGTAGACATGCTCTACATTGCCTTTCCGGTTACAGAAGGCTCTGAAGTTAAAGGCTACATACGATTTGCCCGTCCGCTTTTCGAGGTGAGAAAATCCATCGATCAACAGTACACTTATATATATAAGTGTCTCCTGATCGCCATCATTCCTTCGCTCGTCATTGCATTTCTTCTGGCCAGAAAATTTATATCGCCAATCGAGAAAGTAATTTCATATACGCACAAGGTTTCCGGCGGCGAGTCATTAGGAACACTTCTGGTAGAGGCAAATGACGACGTTGGACAATTGGAAAAAGACATCAATCGTATGGTTGTTGAACATCGGGAAAGGGTGAGGGTTGCGGATCAGGATAGGGCGCAACTTGAAGCGGCCTTTGCCAGCATGACAGAGGGCGTGCTTGTAATCAACAATCAGGACCGCATCGAGTTTCTCAATAGAAGCCTGAAACACGTCCTCGGAAATGAAGGCATCGCTGACATTTTGGATAAGACGCCGCTTGAGGCGTTCAGGAATGTTCAGTTACAGGATGCCCTCGATCTGTTCAGAGATTCCGGAGCACCCGTGTTGCGGGAGATCAGCCTCGGGCAGGAAGCGCCGATTATTCTGGATGTCACTATATCAGCCGTTCAAGGACTACCCGAAGGGAAACAAAAGACGATGATGGTATTTCACGACGTCACGCGTCTCAAGAAACTAGAAAAGATACGTGAGGACTTCGTGGCTAATGTTACCCACGAGATTAAGACACCACTTACGGCCATCATAGGATTTATTGAGACCCTTGAGGATGGCGCCATCAATGAAGAAGCGACGGCGAAAAGATTTCTTCACATAATTTCCGAGAATGCTCATCGTCTTGGAAGGCTGGTGGACGACCTGCTGGTTCTTTCGAGCATTGAGCTGGGAGAAATGAAATTGCGGATCGAAAATGTCTCCATAGCCGATGCAATTGATAACGTGTTGCCTATGTTCGAGACGAAAGCGGCGGATAAATCCCTTGCTATTGATAAAAAAATTTCTGATAAACTCCCGTTTATTGGGGCTGACAGGGATAAATTGGCGCAGATTCTTGTGAACATTCTCGATAATGCCATCAAATTTACGCCAAGCGGCGGAAAGATTTCTATTGCTGCGTTCCAAGATGAAAAAGGTTATGTGGTCGTCAGAGTGATGGACACGGGCATAGGTATACCGAAAATGGAAATTCTCAGGCTTGGAGAACGGTTCTACCGGGTGGATAAGACACGCTCGAGGGAGTTGGGGGGCACCGGTCTCGGATTGTCAATAGTAAAACATCTCATGAGAGCACATAACGGAAGCATTGATATCGAAAGTCAGGTGGGAAAAGGTACTACGGTTTCTCTCAGTTTTCCCCAAAATAGGGCGCCGATAACATAAAAATGAGAAAAATTGAAGGGAAAAGGGTCCTTTTTACTAAAAAAATGCTCTTTTCCCTCATTTTTTTCATAAATCTGCTCAAAACGTCTTGACATGGGGAAATTTGTGTATATTTTACTTCCAAACTCGTTCACGGATATAATTCCCTGACAAAAAATACCAAAAAATATTAAAAATAAGGAAGGAAGGAGAAATGGGGTCATGAAGATTAGGCCATTACAAGATCGAGTGATTATCAAGAGGTTAGAGGAAGAGCAAAAGACAAAAGGCGGGATTATTATCCCCGACACGGCGAAAGAGAAGCCTATAGAGGGCGAGGTTGTAGCCGTAGGCAAGGGAAAGACGACAGAAGACGGCAAACTGGTAAAGCCCGATGTCAAAGCCGGAGACAGGATTCTCTTCAGCAAGTATGCTGGTACGGAAGTCAAGATCGACGGCGTGGAACATCTCATCATGAGAGAAGACGATATATTGGGAATCATTGAAAAGTAATAATAGATCATAAGGAGGATATGTTAAATGGGAGCAAAGTTACTTCAATACGATGAAGAAGCGAGAAAATCAATTCTCAAGGGTGTAAATACCCTCGCAGATGCAGTTAAGGTAACCCTCGGCCCGCGCGGCAGAAATGTACTTCTTGATAAGTCGTTCGGCGCCCCGACCGTTACAAAAGACGGCGTTACCGTGGCCAAGGAGATTGAACTCGAGGATAAGTTCGAAAATATGGGCGCCCAGATGGTGAAGGAAGTTGCGAGCAAGACGAGTGATGTGGCAGGCGACGGCACCACGACGGCGACTATTCTTGCCCAGGCCATTTACAGAGAAGGGGCAAAGAGCGTAGCCGCGGGCAGCAACCCTATGGATATAAAGAGGGGTATTGATAAGGCCGTTGAGACGGTTGTTAAGGAACTGGCCAAGTTAAGCAAGCCTACCAAAGACCAGAAAGAGATCGCGCAGGTGGGTACTATCTCAGCGAATAATGACGAGGCAATCGGCGCAATTATTGCCGAAGCCATGGGGAAGGTCGGTAAAGAAGGCGTTATTACCGTGGAGGAAGCTAAGGGACTGGAAACCGAGCTGGAGATCGTAGAAGGCATGCAGTTTGACAGAGGTTACGTGTCCCCCTATTTCGTGACCAACGCCGAAAAGATGGAAGTACACCTCGATGATTGTCTTATTCTCATAAACGAAAAGAAAATAAGTACTATGAAGGATCTTCTTCCTATTCTGGAGCAGATTGCAAAGATGGGAAGGCCGTTGCTCATCATCGCCGAAGATATCGAAGGTGAGGCTTTAGCTACCCTCGTGGTGAATAAGATTCGCGGGACCCTGCAGGTTGCTGCAGTAAAAGCCCCTGGTTTCGGTGACAGAAGGAAGGCCATGCTTGATGACATCGCCATTCTGACAGGCGGGAAGGTGATTTCTGAAGACCTCGGTCAGAAACTCGAAAACACAAAAGTAGAGGACCTCGGCCGGGCCAAGCGGATCTCGATAGATAAAGACAATACGACGATCATCGATGGCGCAGGGTCAAGGGCATCCCTCGAAGGAAGGGTGAAACAGATCAGGGCGCAGATCGAAGAAACGACGTCCGACTATGACAGAGAGAAACTTCAGGAAAGGCTTGCCAAACTGGTCGGCGGTGTTGCTGTAATAAAGGTTGGCGCGGCGACAGAGACCGAGATGAAGGAGAAGAAGGCGCGCGTTGAAGATGCACTCAATGCAACCCGTGCGGCCGTAGAAGAAGGAATAGTACCCGGCGGCGGCGTGGCCTATCTCAGGACACTGCCTGCGCTGGAGAAGCTGAAATTGGATGGTGATCAGCAAGTAGGGGTCAACATCGTAAAGAAGGCCCTCGAAGAGCCGTTGAAAATGATCGTTACGAATGCAGGTCAGGAAGGCAGCATCGCTGTTGAAAAGGTCAAAGGGAAGAAAGGTGCCTTTGGCTTCAATGCGAGAACTGACGAGTATGGAGACATGATTGAAGCCGGTGTCATTGATCCGACGAAGGTAACCCGCTTTGCACTCCAGAATGCGGCAAGCGTGGCAGCCTTGATGCTGACTACCCAGTGCATGATAGCAGAGAAACCGGAAGAGAAACCTGCTATGCCAGGCATGCCTCCCGGCGGCGGCTATCCCGGTATGGGAATGTAAGAGGTTTTTAAACTTATTTCATTATGAAAAAGCCCCCTGTTTTACGGCAGGGGGCTTTTTTAGTTCTGCTTGTAAGAGGTTAATTTCTGTGATAGCCTCTTCGACTACTAATTTACCCATAATTATATTAATGTATAAATTATCACTGATTATGAAGAGTTGAGGAGTTTCCCATGGACTATAAGGATACATTGAATCTGCCAAAAACAAGTTTTCCCATGAAGGCTAATCTTTCCCGGAAGGAACCGGAATTGCTCAAAATCTGGGAGGACATGAACATCTATGAAAAGATCAGGCAGCACTTGAAGGGAAGAAAGAAGTTTATCCTTCATGACGGGCCTCCTTATGCAAATGGGAACATTCATCTCGGTACGGCGCTGAATAAGGTGATTAAGGACATAGTGATTAAGTCAAAAAATATGTCCGGGTTAGACAGTATTTACGTCCCCGGTTGGGACTGTCACGGTCTTCCCATAGAGCATCAGGTCGAGAAAGAACTGGGCGCAAAGAAGAACGAGATGTCCCATGCCGATATAAGGCGGTTCTGCCGGGCGTTTGCGGAAAGATATGTGGGAATACAGAAGGGACAGTTCAAGCGGCTCGGGGTCTTCGGAGAATGGGGAAATCCCTACCTTACCATGTCTTACGACTACGAAGCCGCGACCGTTGAGGAGTTCGGGAAGCTTTATTTCAGCGGTGACATCTACAGGGGGAAGAAGCCCGTATACTGGTGCGCTTCCTGCAAGACAGCCTTGGCCGAGGCCGAAGTTGAATATATGGACCATACGACGCCGTCCATTTATGTCAAATTCGCGATGATCTCGGACATATCAAAGGTCCGGCCGAAACTGGCCGGAGAAAAAGTCAGCGTCGTAATATGGACGACAACCCCCTGGACCATACCACCCAACCAGGCAGTTGCCTTGCATGAAGAATTTATCTACGTGGCAGTTAAGGTGAATGGTGAGACCCTGGTACTCGCCAAGGAGCTTCTGGACTACTGCATGGACGCCTTCGGCTACAAGAATTACAAGGTACTCGACGAATTTCCGGGCTCGGTTCTGGAAGGCCTGAAGGCCAAGCACCCGCTTGTCGACCGCGAGAGCCTCCTGATCCTGGCTCCCTTTGTCACCCTCGATGCGGGAACGGGACTGGTGCATATCGCGCCCGGGCATGGGCAGGAAGATTACGAGATAGGCATGAAGTACGGTCTCGACAATTACGCACCTGTTGACGACGACGGCAGATACACTTCCGACGTCAAGGATTTTGCGGGGCAGTTTGTCTTCGACGCCAACGAATCGGTCATTAAGAAATTGGCAGAGGTAGGCGCCTTGCTTGGCCGTGTTGACATAGGGCATACCTATCCTCACTGCTGGCGGTGCAAGAATCCCATCATCTTCAGATCCACGGAGCAGTGGTTTATCTCTATGGATAAAAATAACCTGAGGCAGAAAACCCTCGAAGCTATCGAGACAGTGGCATGGCTGCCGGCGTGGGGCCGTGACAGGATATCCGGAATGATCAGAAACCGTCCCGACTGGTGTATCTCCCGACAGAGATTGTGGGGCGTACCTATTACCATGTTCTCCTGCAGCCACTGCAAGAGCGACCTCATGACTAAGGACATCATCGCGCACGTTGTAAAGCTCGTCAATGAATATGGCGCCGATGTGTGGTTCGAGAGGGATACGAAAGACCTGCTGCCCGCAGGAACGGTCTGTCCCGTGTGTCAGAGCGATCAATTTTCAAGAGAAACCGATATACTCGATGTTTGGTTTGATTCCGGTGTTAGTCATGCTGCGGTGCTCGAAAAGCGACCTTATCTCGGCTCCCCGGCGGATATGTACCTCGAAGGCAGCGACCAGCACAGAGGGTGGTTCCATTCCTCTCTACTCGAGTCTGTGGGAACAAGAGACCGCGCCCCATACAGGACGGTGCTGACACACGGGTTTGTCGTTGACGGCGAAGGAAAGAAGATGTCCAAATCCACGGGCAACGTCGTTGACCCGGAGGAGATCATCGATAAGCATGGCGTTGAGATATTGCGACTTTGGGTAGCCGCAGAGGATTATACACAGGACATAAGGATTTCCGACGAAATCCTTGAACGCCTCGTAGAGGCCTACAGGCGCATTCGCAATACCAGTCGCTTCATTCTGGGAAATCTGTATGATTTTGACCGCAGTAAGATGGTATCCTGTCAGGATATGGAAAAAATCGACCGGTGGGCTCTTCACAGGCTGCAGGAAATTATCGAGCGCGTGAAGACGGCTTACAATCAGTATCAATTTCATCATGCGTTCTTTACGCTTCATAATTTCTGCACCGTTGACCTGAGCGCCCTTTATCTGGATGTCCTGAAAGACAGACTCTATACGTCCAGGGCGGAATCACGGCAGCGAAGGTCTGCGCAAAGCGCCATGCTCGTAATCCTTGACGCCATGACACGCTTGCTTGCCCCCATACTTTCCTTCACTGCAGAAGAGATATGGCTGTCTTTGCCTCCGCATCAGGGCAAGGAAATCAGCGTTCACCTGACTCAATTCCCTGAAGTGAATAAGGAATATGTGGATGCGGATCTGGCCCAGAGCTGGAACAAGATGATTGCGCTCAAGGGAGAGATATCGAAGGTAATTGAGACGGCAAGGAAAAATAAGGTCGTCGGCCATTCGCTCGATGCCGGTGTGGATATCTCTGCATCGGGCGAGCTCCGCGCATTTTTGGAGGCGCATCTTGATGATCTAAAAGCCCTGCTCATTGTGTCCGAGATTGCTATAGTAAAAGAGGATATCGTTAAAGACCCTTGTGCAAGCTCTGGATTTGCAGGTCTGACAATTGGGGTGAGGAAGACGCGGGGAAAGAAATGCGACCGGTGCTGGGTGTACAGCGAAACAGTGGGTGTGAACGCTGAGCATCTGACTATCTGTGAAAGGTGCCTTGCGAACCTCTAAGAATCATATTCCCTCTCCATCCGTTTGCTTTTAGGGGGCGTACGCCGAGGGAAGTTTCATGGAGAGATTATTTGAAAAGAAAGTATCTCATCCTATCTGCCACAGTGGCGGCCGTCGTGCTCCTTGACGTCATTACCAAGACGTACATCGACTCGCACATGTCCCTTCATCAATCGGTTGTGGTCATAGGGGGTTTTTTGAATATTACTTACGTCAGAAACCCGGGCGCGGCCTTCAGTTTTCTTGCCAGCGCCTCACCGGGTTTTCGGTCCGTATTCTTCCTCGCGGTAACGGCTATAGCCATAATACTCGTTCTTTACTATGTTGCCAAGAGCAAGACCGAAGAACCGTTCATGATATTTGCCCTTTCCCTGATTCTATCCGGTGCGTTGGGTAATTTCATTGATAGGGTGCGTCTCGGAGAAGTGATTGATTTCATCGATGTGCATTTAGGTGCCTACCACTGGCCCGCCTTTAATGTCGCTGATTCAGCCATAACCGTCGGAGCCTGCATTATGCTTTTTGCATTGTTTAAACGTCCAAAGGAGCATGAGAATAGTCCATGAAGCGGTTTGTATCGAAGCTGTTATCTCCAGAGAGGTTTTTCATCATCAGTTTCGCTTCTGTGATATTTATAGGGGCCGTTCTCCTCTGGCTGCCTTACTCCGCCGCCGGCAGACATATAAACTTTATTGATGCCCTCTTCACGTCTGCCTCGGCGGTTTGCGTTACGGGTCTTACCGTTTTGGATATCGGCAAGGATCTATCTTTGAACGGGCAGATTGCGACCCTTTGTCTCTTTCAAATCGGCGGACTCGGGATTATTACATTCTCCGTCGTTCTTTTCGGGCTGATGGGGAGAGGCATTTCGTTTAAGGGCAGGGAAATTTTCCAGTCAACGTTTCTCCATACGCCGCGCAGAGATTTTTTCGTTATTATGAAGTGGGTTTTTGGTCTCACCTTTATCATCGAGGCTGGGGGTACATTTTTATTATTTCTCCGCTTCTCACGAGATTTTTCTCCAAGCAGGGCTTTCTATCAGGCTCTGTATCATGCTGTTTCCGCCTTCAACAATTGCGGACTCTCCCTCTTCCCGGACAAATTAGTGCACTATCAAAATGATGTAATTATCAATGTCACAATCATGGCATTGATAATCCTCGGCGGGATAGGCTTTATAGTTCAGTATGAGGTCGTTTCCAAGTGGAGGGGATATCAGCAGAAGATTTCCATACATTCGAAAATAGTTCTCTTAACTACGGCAAGTCTCATCCTCGGGGGCGCCGCATTTTTTTATCTGTTTGAGATGAATCACATTCTCAAGGACGCACCTGTCAAGTCGCAGATTCTTACGTCTTTTTTCCAATCGGTCGCTCCCCGTACGGCAGGGTTTAATACGATTGACATCGGTCAACTGACAAATCCGACAATCCTTGTCCTCATTATGATGATGTTTATAGGTGCGTCGCCCGGCTCAACGGGAGGAGGCATTAAGACAACGAGTTTCGCACTGCTTCTCCTGATGATCTGGAATCGGCTGAAAGGACAGGAACAGGTGAATGTCTATAACAGAACCATCCCCGGTGAGGTTCTGACACGAACTATCGCCATTATCTTCGCTTCCGCCTTTTCAGTTACTCTCATCACTTCCATTCTTCTGTTGTTAGGGGGTGCCGGTGATTTGCCTCCCGGTGAGAGCCGTCATTTCTTTGTGGAGTATCTCTTTGAAACGGTATCCGCTTTTGGCAATGTGGGACTGTCCATGGGTATAACACCAACCCTCAGCACTGGCCAGAAACTGGCTATCATACTCACAATGTTTGCGGGGCGCGTGGGCCCGCTTACTCTGGCTTTTTCCTGGTATTCACCGAGAAAGGGCTTAACATATGCGGAAGAGTCTGTCATGGTTGGATAAGGAGGTTCGGTAATGGCTTCAATAACGCGGCGGGTGGTTGTAGTTGGACTTGGCATCTTTGGCTCCAACATCGTCAAAGAGTTATACGCAAACGGTTTCGACGTCATTGCGGTCGACAAGGATAAGGAAGCCGTTCACCGTCTGAAGGATTTTGCCACTAAAGCAATTGTTGCCGATGGTACGGACAATGAGGTGATGGATCATATCGGCATTCAGGAGGATGATGTAGTCATTATCTCCTTTGGTGAAGACCTGGCAGCCAGCACGCTCATAACACTTCACCTGAAAAAGATGAAGGTCAAGAGTATAATTGTCAAAGCCCCCAACGAAGAGCATAAACTTATTCTCGAAAAGGTTGGTGCAACTGACGTTATTATTCCTGAAAAGGAAGTTGCCAGCAAAGTTGCCAAGAGTCTTATTTCTCCGAGTGTCCTCGATTGCCTTCCCCTTTCTGAGGGCTATATGATATTTGAAATTGCACCTCCTAATAGTTTTTTGGGGAAAAGCATTGGTGAACTTGAGTTGAGGAGCAGACATCACATTGAAGTCATCGCCGTGAAAGATGTGCTGACAGACCAGGTTCATATGGTGCCGGCCGCCAATTTTGTCCTGAAGGACGGAGAGATACTCGTAGTTATAGCCAAGGAAAAAGATATCCAGAAGATAAAGTGAGCCACTTGACAAGTATGCATCGCGGAATTGAGGGTCCTTATGAGCGTCATTGTTGATTTTTCCATTTTCCCTATTGGTAAAGAGGAGAGCGTGAGTAAATACGCATCAAGGGCAATAAGAGTTATTAAAGACAGTGGCCTCCCTTATCACATAGGTCCGATGGGTACATCAATAGAGGGGGAATGGGACGAGGTCATGCTTGTTATCACGCACTGCATGGATGAGCTAAAAAAGGACTGCCCGCGGTTATACATGACTATGAAAGTGGACTGCAGGCAAGGCGAGTCCGGGCGCATGGGGAAAAAGGTAAAGAAGGTGGAGTAAGATTATTGGAGCCTCAAAAAAGATGCACCTCCTACCGATCGATTGTTTTAACTGACAATTAATGCTTCCTCTGGGCAAGTCATTACCGTGTCGTCCTCATTTCTAATCACCTCTGCAGCAAGGAAAGCGTTGGGCAATATATTGTTGACGTAATACCTGGCGCACGCGATCTTCCCTTTATAGAATTGTGTATTGACTGCATCGGCGGGTATGTCATCGAGCTTACTCTTTGCAATCAGTGCTTGCTCAAGCAGACACTCGGCAACCTGGACCTGGGAGCAGACGAACAGCGCTTTTAGCGCATGCAGAGGTATGAGTGACCTTTTTTCACCCATATTGTCATACCAGGAATCATAAGTAGTTTTTACCAGCTCTATGCATCGGTAGCCCCTGGCCAAGTTACTCATCTCTTTCTTTAAACCGGGGGCATTACGGTTGGCTTCGATGAAGTCCTTTATAGCTGCCATCCAGTTTGCAAAAGAAGAGCCTTCCTTCATCCGCATCTTGCGTCCCACGAGGTCGTTTGCCTGAATGAAAGAGGTTCCCTCCCAGATGGTGAGGATTTTGGAATCCCTCAGGTACTGCTCCACCGGGTATTCCTGGGTGTAGCCGACGCCGCCAAGGACTTGAATCGCCTGTGTGATCGTGCCGACACTCGCCTCCGCGCCATAACATTTTATTAACGGAGTGAGAACGTCAACAAGTTCGCCGCATCTTCTTGCCGTCTCTCTGTTGCCGGAATTATTCTGGATGTCGAGGTAATAGCATGCCTTGAATACCATCGCCCTGATACCTTCCACATGCGCCTTCATGTCAAGGAGCATCCTCCTGACATCTTCGTGCTTTGAGATCGGGACGCGCTCGGCGTTCTTCATGCCGAAGGGCCTTCCCTGAATGCGCTCTGTCGCGAACTGGGATGCGAAATAGTATGCTGCGGCCGCCTGTGTGTTGGCATTGTGCCCGGTGGCGATCCGGGACTCATTCATCATGTGAAACATCATTGCCAGGCCGTGGGAATGGCCTTTTTCGTCAGGAGGCGGGCCGAGGCGGATTCCATAACATTCGTCGTCATCGCCGAAATTGAGGAGCGCCGTAGCCTGGGCATGGAGCCCCATCTTGTGCTCCAGGCGCGCTGTCTTGACATCATTGGGCTTGCCCAGAGTTCCGTCCTCGTTCACCCATATCTTGGGAACGATGAAGAGCCCGATACCCGTGGAGCCCTGGGCGCCTACTTCAGGGCGGGCGAGCACCATGTGTATTGTGTTTTCACAGTGGCCGCCGTCCCCTCCGGTGATGAACATCTTGGTACCTTTGATCTTGTATATCCGCGCGTCGTCGGTTGGATAGGCTCTCGAAGCAATGTCACCCACATCCGATCCGAAGTTGGGTTCCGTAAGACACATGGTTCCCTGCCACTCGCCACCCAGCATCTTCTGCAGAAACATGGCCCGGTCTCTTTCTGTGCCGAAGCGCAGAATCAGATTGGCTGCACCGCTCGTAAGCTTGATGTATGATGTCAAAGCTGGGCATGCGGCCTGGTTGATCTCAGAGACGGCCTTGTAAAGAATGAGAGGCATGCCGGTTTCAATCTTTATGCATTCGCTGCTTGATCCCCACCCGTTCTGCTGAAGAAAGCGATACGCCTCCCGGAAGCCCGGCGTAGGCGTCACCACACCGTTCTCCAGTTTTGCTCCTGTCTTATCTCCGACGGCGTTTATGGGATTAACGATCTCCCGCGCGACCTTGTAAACTTCCTTCAAAACAATGTCGATATCATCAATGCCGAAATTTTCCTTAAACCGGTCGCATGCGAAAACCTCCTCAGACGGCAGCCACTCCTTCAGGATGAATATTAAATCTCTCAAATCGTACTTGAATTCCATTTCTTGCCTCTCCTGTCCGGCCCTATTTATCCTGCGCCCTACACCCTATTCGGGGCATAGCCTAGAGCCGCGTTGGCCACGATCATGGTGTGCATATTAGAAGTACCCTCGAGCGTCTCAAATTGTTTTGAATCCCGCAGGAAGCGTCCGCAGGGATATTCTTCGGAGTAGCCGTAGGAGCCGTGAAGCTTCATACATTCATTGGCCGCATGGACGACGATCTTTGCCCCGTAGAGCTTGGACATCGAGGTCTCCATCACGTTCGGAAGGTTCCTGTCTTTCAGCCATGCAGCCTTGTAAACCAGAGCGGCCAGCGATTCATGCTCCATCTTCATTTCCGCAATCTGCTGCTGGATCAATTGGTATCTGCCAATCTGTTTTCCGAACTGCGTTCTTTCATTTGCATATTTAATGGATTGCTCCAGGATGGCGCCGGAAAGGCCCAAGGCGCCGGCAGAACAGCCCAGGCGGGTTGCGTTCAATTGTGCCATGCATATCTGGAATCCCTTGTTCATCTTTCCGAGAACAACCTCCTTGGGAACCTTGACATCCTCAAAGGCGATTTCCGCCGTATCGGAAGCCCACAATCCCACCTTGTCGTGTAGCTTCCGGCGGGTGATGCCCGGCAGGCTGTAATCCATTATCAGGCAGGTGATCCCCTTCGCCCCGGCATCCTTGTCCGTCTTCACATAAAGGAGGCCATGATTGCAGATGGTTCCATTGGTTATGAACATCTTGGTGCCGTTTAAGAGAAAATAATCTCCTTTATCCTGCGCGCGGCAGCGCATGGCGGCAACGTCAGAGCCGATATCGGGCTCTGTCATGGCGAAGCTTCCGATGAATTCTCCACTGACAAACCTGGGTATGTAATAGTCCTTCTGCGCTTGCGCGCCGAATTTTTGAATTGTCAATGCCGGGCCCCAGCACTGCATGTTAAAGGCCATCCGCCAGGAGGTATGGACCTTTGCGACCTGCTCAATTACCAGGCTCCCCTCGAGAAATCCCATGCCGTTGCCGCCGTATTTCTCGTCGATACAGAAACCAAAGAAACCCAGTGCCGCCATCTTTTCGAATATCTCCCTGCGCCAGTGCTGGTTCTTTTCATCTTCATCTACATATGGCTTGATTTCATTCTCGGCGAAATTCTTTGCCATATCCTGAATCATTTGCTGCTCTTGCGTTTGTGCAAAATCCATCTTGTTCTCCTTGCCGATTTATGATTTTCTCTCTACGACTATGCAGATTCCCTGCCCGCCGCCGCCGCAGATGGTCTCGAACCCGTAACGGGCATTGCGTCTTTTCATTTCATGGAGGAGCGTTGTCAGTCTCATCATGCCCGTTGCGCCTACCGGATGGCCAAGGGAAATGCCCGATCCATTCACATTCACCTTCTCTTCCATATCTTTGTCACTGAGCCCGCACAGCCTTGCATCTGCCAAGGCCTGGACTGCAAAGGCCTCCTGCACCTCTATGAGATCTATCTGATCGATCTTCAAACCGGTCTTACTGAGAGCCTTGGAGACTGCGACAGGCACTGCTGGATACGTCAATGTTGGATCCGTGGCGGCAATAGCACACGAACGAAAATATGCCATCGGTTTGATACCGAGTTCTGTTGCTCTTCTTTCAGATGCGAGGACAACGACAGAGGCACCGTCATTCTCCGAAGAGGAATTACCGGCAGTACACACCCCGTCCGGATAAACGGGCCGGAGCCCGGCAAGCTTTTCCATGGTCGTTTCGCGGCGCGGTCCCTCATCTGTATGGAAAAATATGACGTCCCCGCTTTTCCCTTTTCCAACGGGAACGTCAACTATCTCATCCTCGAATTTCCCGGCATCCCATGCAGCAATAGCTTTCTTGTGGCTGTGATATGCCCATCTGTCCGCCTCTTCACGGGTTATATTTTCCCTCTTGGCCGCCGTCTCCGCCCAGGACATCATAGAGCTCAGTTCTCCGTAACGGTGGACGGGTTGAGACATCACCCTCCCGCGCTGAATCCTGTCGTAGAGCGGAATGCCCCACATCGCAAGGGCGCCGTGGCCCTTGGGCATGAAACCATACTTGTCATGGTTCTTACCGCCGAGACCCCATTTAATATCACCCGGTATATAGAGTTCCGCCTGGCTCATGCTGTCCATACCGCCGGCGACGATAATTTCTGCATTTCCCGTTTGGATCTGTAAAGAGCCGTAAAAGATTGATTCCAGCCCTGAGCAGCAGCGACGGTCCAGCACAACGCCAGGCACAGTATCCGGCCAGCCCGCATCAAGAACAGCCATGCGGGCACCGTTGGCGCATTCCCCGTTCTGGTAGGATGTGCCTATGATGACGTCATCGACCGCAGCAGCTTCGATGCCGGCCCTCCTCACAGCCTCATTCAAAACGAGGCTGCCGAGCCGGTAGACCGGAATGCCTTTCATCGCCCCGCCATAGGCGCCTATCGGCGTGCGGACACAACTCAGAATGACCACATTTTCCATTTTTCATTACCTCGTGTAATTCTTCCTGAAAATCTGACTAGAAGTTAAGGTCCGTCCGCGGCTTCTTCTCGCCGGACGTGTAGTCGTACCAGCCCTTCCCGGTCTTGCGCCCCAGGTCGCCGGAAGCCACCATTTTCTTCAGAATCAGAGAGGGTGCCCATTTCGGGTCCTTAAAGTTTTCCCACAGGGTTTCCGCCACGGCCAGGCCGATCTCAAGACCGACAAAATCACCCAGTTCGAAAGGACCCATGGGATGGTTAAGGCCGAACTTCAGGGCCTTGTCGATGTCTTCGATGGTTGCGACACCCTCCGCCAGGCATCTGTAAACCTCATTGCGAAGTGCCGCGTTGACCCGGTTGACGAGAAAACCGGGGCCGTCTTTTACATAAACCGGGATCTTGCCAAACTTTTCCGCCAATTCTTTGATTGTCACGGCGGTTTCTTCCGAAGTCTTCAAACCCCTGATGACCTCAACGAGCTTCATGACCGGAACGGGGCTGAAGAAATGCATGCCGGCAAACCTCTCCGGCCGCTTGGTAGCGGCGGCCAGTTCCGTGATAGGAATAGAGGAAGTGTTGCTTGCAAATATGACCTCTCGCGGGCAGAGTTCGTCCAGTTTCCTGAAGAGCTCCGTCTTGGCCTGCTTATTTTCGAATATGACTTCGATTACCACGTCGCAGTCTTTAGCGAGAGCGAGATCAAGAGTCGGGGTAATCCTGTCGAAAGTAGCCTTGACGTCTTCTTCGCTGAGCTTCCCTTTGGCAACACCGTTCTTAAGGTTTTTCTCGATAGTCGCCATGCCCTTTTGAACCAGTTCATCCTTTATATCCTGCATTACCACCGTAAAGCCAGCAGCAGCCGCAACCTGTGCAATCCCTGAGCCCATGAAACCTGATCCTGCAACCATAATCTTTTTTATCTTCATTTTTCCCCTCTGTTTCCGGCATTGTAAAGAACGAAAAGATGTTCTGATAAACCGCAACCATCTTTACTCGGCATAGAGCTTCCTTAATTCTACTTTATTAATTTTCCCCACGCTGGTCCGTGGGATGGCATCGACAAACTCATAGCGGTCGGGGATGCCGTATTTCGGGAGTTTACCTTGCTCGGACATCTTCTTCACATATTCTTTCATGTCGTCGCCAGTTACCTTGCCCTTAAATTCCGTTCTCAGGGTGAGAACCACAAGCGGTCTTTCCCCCCACTTGGAATCCGGTACGCCGATTACGGCGGCCTCGGAAACAGCGGGATGCATGCTGACCAGATTCTCGAGGTCGATGGAAGAAACCCACTCTCCGCCGGTCTTGATGACGTCTTTCAGGCGGTCTGTGATCTGGACATATCCCTGCTCATCTATGTATGCCACATCGCCGCTGTGGAGCCAGCCGTCCCTCCAGAGGTCTTTTGATTTCTCAGGGTCCTTGTAATAGGATTCTGTGAGCCACGGAGCTCTCATCACCAGTTCCCCGGTACTTCTGCCATCGCTGGGCAGGGCCTTTCCGCTTGCATCGACGACCTGTACCTCAACCAGAGGCGCGGGGAGACCGGTCTTGACGAAGATATCAAGTTTCTTTTCTTCGTCCAGATTCAACATGGTGCTTTTAAGGCTGGCCCCCGAGATGAGGGGACAGGTCTCGGACATCCCGTAGGCGGAATAGATCTGTATCCCGAGTTCCCTGGCGGCGATCGCCAATGACTTGGGAAGGGCGGCGCCGCCGATGACCACCTTCCATTTCGAAAGGTCCAGTTTTTTCGCGATGGGGTTTGTGACGAGCATATGTATTATGGTAGGAATGCAGTGAGAGAAGGTAACCTTCTCGCCGAGGATGAGTTTCAGCAGCACCTCCGGTTCATAGCGCCCCGGATAAACCTGTTTCACCCCCAGCATCGTCGCCAGATAAGGAACTCCCCAGGCATGGACATGAAACATCGGCGTGAGCGGCATGTAGACATCGTTTGATCTGAACCGTCCCGTCGTCTCGTAGCTGCCCACATTCACGCCCATTGCCAGGGTATGTAAGACGAGCTGGCGATGGGTGAAATGCACGCCTTTGGGATCGCCGGTAGTTCCCGTCGTATAGAAGATCGACGCCCGTGTATTCTCATCGAGATCGGCAAAATCGTAGGATGCATGCGCTGCCTGCAGCATCTCCTCATATTCTCCATCGATCCTGGCCTTTGTTTCCTTCCTTCCGTCATCCGAAATAAGAATGATTTTTTTTACCGTCTTGAGGTTACCTTGAATCACCTCGAGAAGCGGCAGAAAATCCTGATTGACGAGGATGACCGAGTCCTCGGCATGATTGATCGTGTAGGCAAGTTGCGCGGGGGAGAGCCGCCAGTTGAGGGTATGTATGACCGCCCCCATCATGGGAACGGCAAAGAAGCACTCCAGATATCGGTGGCTGTCAAAATCCAATACGCCTACGACATCGCCCTTTCCCACCCCCAGGGCGGTAAGACCGTTGGCCAGTCTGTGAACCCGTTCGTACATGTCGTGATAGCGATACCGGACCTTATCCCGATAGACGATTTCCTGGTTCTGTCCGTAGATGATACCCGTAGCCAGAATTTTCTTGATGATCAGGGGATAATCGTAGCTTTCTCCTGGTTTGTAAATCTTTGCCTCCATAGTATCCCTCCTTTAAATCCTCATGTGTGATAAAAAATTCTTTTCCGGTTTAAGAATGATTCCACCATTTCCGATAGACTAAAGTTCTGCGACGGAGCATTGTTTCTCACACTTTACAGTATGGGCATAGGAACGGACATAGCTGGTACTATGACAGAGTTGTGCGAAAGTCTCATGAAACAATCTTCGACTACAGCCTGATGAGTCTGTCTATGTATTCGCAGATGATCTTCCTTGGTCCTCTGCCCTCAAGTCTTAGCTACATTTGAATTTGTGGAGTATGACGTTATCTAAGGACGATTGTTGCGTCAACTGCTATCAGAGCGCCTTTCTCTCCCAATATGAGGGGGTTTACATCAATTTCCTGAATCCGTGGATACTGCAGGCCGATCGTGCCCACTGTAACGAGTATCGCTGCGAGTTCTTCCCTGTTAACGGGCGGCTCTCCCCTGAAACCATCGAATATCTTCTGTCCCCTCAAACGGCCGATTAACGCCAGAGCGTCCTCTATCGTCAGCGGAGCCGGGGCAAAAACCACATCACTTAATATCTCCGCCATGATACCTCCCAGCCCGAGCATCACACAGGGGCCGAAATGAAAGTCCCTGACGAGTCCGACGATGATCTCGATTTTTCCTCTAACCTGCTTGTAGGCAAGGACCTGACCTGAAGGGTCCATCTTCTTCTTTAGGGAACCGAAGATCTGCACTGCATCATCCGGCGTTGCTATATTTAAATGCACCAGGCCGAGTTCGGTCTTATGTACCTTTCCCTTTTGCAGGCCTTTCATGACGAGCGGAAAACCGAGCCGCTTTGCGGCTTCTTTACACTCCGCTTTATCCGATATTATCTCCTCCTCTACAGTGGGAATGCCGTGAAGCCTGAGAATAGTCTTAGAGGCATACTCGTCCAAAGGCCCAACTGCTTTTTTCAGGACATCACAGATATTATCGGGGATGCGTATAGTCTTTTTTCTTTCCGGCAGTCGTTCAAAAATTTCAGAGGATCTCTGCTGATGGAAAACAGCAGCCAGGCATTCCACGGCGCGGGATATTTCCTGGAATACCGGAATACCACAGGAGACGGCCTCTGCCTTGAAACGAAGGGCCTCTTCCTGTCTCCCGAGGAGCCATACGAACACAGGCTTGCCGGCCGTACGCGCCTGTTCGGCAATATCTGTGACATTGAGTCCCAGCTGAAAATTTCCCGCGAAGGCGTGGAGGAAGACGGCATCAACTGCGGGATCGCCGAGGACTACCGCAAGAGCCGTGCTGTATACATCGACGTTTGTCCCGCCATGCTTTTCTATGGCCGGCCACAGGTCGACTGGATTCCCGACGGGCATCCAGTCGGGGAAAAGAAGTCCCAAGGTGTCTTTGGTTTCAGGGGAGAGTTCTGCTACGATCAGGCCATACTCTTCAATGAAGTCGGAGGCGACAATGCCGGAACCGCCGCTGAACGTGAGAACAGCAATGCGACCGTATCGGCCGGTCGGCCGTGGTGTTGCAGAGAGCGAACGGCAGAGGTCCATCATCTGATGAAAATCTCCGGCTTCAGTCACCCCGGCCTGGGCCAGGGCGCCTGAAATGATCTTATGATTTCCTGCCATGGACGCCGTATGGCTCATTGCCGCTTCGGCCCCTTTCTTACTCTTTCCCCCGTGGAGGACGACAATGGGTTTTGTGCTTTTCCGGCACAGTTCCATAAAGCGCCTGCCGTCGGAAAAAGACTCCAGGTAATGGCCGATAACTTCAGTGTTAGTATCTTGAAGGAGGTAAGACAGTAGGTCGCACTCGTTCACGTCGATCTTGTTTCCAATGGAGCATACTTTACTGATGCCCATCACGCGGTGACTCATGACATCGACGAGAAAGCCGGCGGACAGCAATCCGCTCTGCACGACGAGCGATACGTTTCCGGGGATAAGGAGTCCCTGTTGCAATGAACGTGGATCCATGAAGGAAAAAAGAAAGCCTCCGACGGCATCGACGAGACCCATGCAATTGGGCCCCCATAGGCGAATCCCCGTTCGCTTGCATATATCTTTGAGAGATTGCTGCAGAAGACTTCCATCCCGACCGGCTTCAGCAAAGCCGCCGGATTCTATCATGACACCCCGCACACCTTTGGCTACACAATCCTCTATGACTCCCGGTACGAGTCTGGCCGGAACAAAGACGATGGCCAGGTCAACATGCCCGGGGACGGCGCGTACGGACGGATAACAGGCGATTCCTTCAATTTCCTTGTAGCCGGGATTGACCGGATAAATATTTCCCTTATAGCCGATGAGGAGATTCTTGAAGATGGCATACCCGCCTTTGAGAGTGTTCGGCGTCGCACCGACAACACAGATCCCGTCCGGGTTAAAAAAGAAATTCATGGAAACTCCTCATTAGAAAATTACGGTTTGTTGATGGTAACGTCGAGATACTTTCTACCCCATGCCTTGCAATCTTTTTCATCGGGGAAGAAAATGTCGATGTGGTCTCCTTTGATGGCAGTGCCGGTATCGTGCACCTCTCCCCAACCGTAACCGGGGACATACATCTTCGTGCCGTAAGGGTACCTGCTGATGTCCGCTGCGATTGTCCCCTTTTTTGCCTTGGTTCCGTCGGATGTGACGCCCACTTTCTTCCGCTCTCCCTCGTGGGGTCCGTACGCATAGACCGGCGGCATCAGGAAGCAGCCGTATTTGTTTTTCCAGCCCGTCGATTTCTTGCCGGCGTCATAGGCGGTAACGAGCATCTTCCGCGTTTCTGTCTTGCCGTATTCACGGGGAATGGTGGCGCATCCGGAGACAAGCATGATTGACAAAGTGGAAATGCTAAGCGCAAGTAAAAAGACTTTTTGTAAACGTGGCATCATGATTCTCTGAAATCCTGATGATATATGCGAGGCAAGCTACCATAACGACGGCCTCTATTTCAAGGCAAGTTTGGACTCATCTATTATTGCTCATCTTGATTTTCCGGATTATTGCCTTAGCGAATGAATTGTCAGGGGCTATTATGGGCGTCGCTCCAGTGGATTTCCAAGCATCTACATGTCTACACGGATCGGCAATATGACGGTGGTGATGCCCTTCCACTGCAAGCGCCGCTGAATCGCAAAGGCGGTTTCATTGTGCAGCACCTTCTGGAAAGGGTTTTCTTCACGGAAGATCAGCTTCCCGGTGAAGACCGTAGCTCTCGGAAACTCCTTCACAAGAGACTCGCACAGCCCCGTTGCAGTGTCAGCTACGTCGGTTCCTATCTCTATTCTGTAGTCAGCGGGGAATCCGTAGGAACGGACAAGGCGGACGTATTTTGTCAGATCGCTCTCTACGGATTTTTTCAGTGCATCTATTTCCGCTATGCCTTTGAATGAACCGGAGTCGATTTCTCCTACAGAGACAAAAATAAAATTCTTGTAGAGTTTGGGAAATTCACGGACAACGGAGAGCCACACATGAAGACCAAATCCGCTATAGCCCCTTACGAGCAGTATCGCCGTGGTCTCTTTAGTATCCAACGGGTCGTTATTGGGCTGACTGCCTCTGGGGAGTTCAGACAGAATCTCCTCGAGTTGGCGAACCCCTCTGCGGACTTTTCTGTAGTGTCCCCTGATCAGATAGCACAGCCCGATAACTCCGGAGGTGATTAAGAGGGTCAGCCAGCCGCCCTCTTCAAACTTAATAACTACAGTAATGAGGAGGATTGTGAGGCAGAGGACCAGGCCCACCACATGCACCGCAATATGTCTTTTCCATGCCTTATCCTTCTCCCTGTTACGGAAGAAAAAAGTCGCCATTCCGAACTGTGACAATGTAAAGGTGAGAAACACGTTGATGGAGTACATGACAACGAGTGCGGAAACGGAACCGTCGGTGTATAGTAAGAGCAGAAGGGCTGCACCGCCCATGAGCAGAACGCCGTCCTGCATGGAAAGGCGCTCCGATAGCGATGCGAAGCGACGGGGCAACCAGGAATCGATAGCCATATTTGCCATAACACTTGGTCCCCCTGCGAATCCTGACTGAGCGCCAACCATGAGCAGGGCTCCTTCGGAGAGAATCGTTATCAGCGCGATCGTTCCGCCGAGCGGCCAATTACCAAAGGTGAGATCGGCAAGTACGGCATTCAACGTTCTGCCCGGAGCAGGCACTATTTGGTAAAGCGAATAGCAGAATAGGAGGCCTGCCGCCGTAATTGCAAGCGATGTAGCCAGGTATACCATCGTGCGTTTGCCTGTCTGAACTTTGGGCTCACGCATCATCTGCATGGCGTTGGAAACCGCTTCAATCCCCGTATAGGTACCACCCCCGAGAGAGAAAGCCCTGAGAAAGATGGCCAGCATGGTTACATAGCCTATGGCGGAGACATCATATCTGAAATTCTCCTCGAACGCCCGTGCAACCGGCCCAACCTGATTGGCGTGGCTCAGAATGCCATAACCGATCAGCAGAATGTGTGTTACTACAAATGTCATAAAAATGGGTGCGAGCGCTGTTACAGACTCCTTCACCCCTCTTAAGTTCATGACAACAAGTAGGAGGATCAGGAAGACCACGAAGATCAATTTGTACTTAAGAAATGTGACGGGTAAATAGCTGAACAAGGCATCGCCGCAGGAGGCAAGAGATACCGTGATGGTCAGTACGTAATCAACGAGGAGGGCGCATCCGGATATCACCCCCGCGTTCTTGCCGATCGTGTGGGTGGAGACAATATATCCACCGCCTCCATGGGGGAAATGCTCGATGATACGTGAATAGGCGTATGAGATGATAAAAACCGTCAATGCCGTCGCCAAGGCCAGGAACACGGCGAGGTAGGTGTGGGGACCGAGCGCTTTGAAGGCCTCTTCCGGACCGTATGAAGAAGAGGAAAGGCCGTCGGCTCCCAGGCCGATCCAAGCAAGGACGGGGATGAGAGATATTCTGTGGAATATCGAAGGCTCGTGGATATCTCGAGGCGGCCCTATCAATTTACGGCGCAACTTCCCAGCGAATTGTCTTTTATGCCCCGGATCTTCAGAATTCATAGAGTGTTATTTGTGCCGTGGATTTATTACCCGGATGATACTCTTGGTATATGGTAAGATTAATCAGGTAATCGGGTTTTCAACATGAATACCCTCACCGACCTGACCACAGAGAAAGCCGCGCTTTCCGTTAAGATGCGTACCCTGCTCGTCATAGATTCTAATGGAAAAATCCTCGGTGAGAATTTTCAAATGGAGTGATCTGCCGTCCGCGATTGTAATCTGTATTGGTTTGCAATTCGTGGGGAGATTGTCAGTATCAGTGTCCTTAAATGACAGTTCATGTTTGCCGGGTTCGATTTTCAACGAAGTGGATTGCAGTGAAAATACCTCACCATCCTCGCGTCCGTCGAGAAGAGTGATGTAAGTGAAATGCCTGCTGAGGTTTGTAACAGTTAATTCGGCACTCATAATTTTGCATTATAAAATGGGCCGGAGATGGTGTCAAATGAAAATACGGTATTATGATAAGGGTTAGGGCGATTTCGTTTATGTTCTGATTTTTCACGGTGGCATATTGAAACACGTGGAACAAGCGGGTCGCGGTCAGTGAATTGTCAATGACTTGAGATGTTTGTCTATTTCTCGATCTAAATTTTTCTTAAATTGAGAAACATTATTCCGGAAGCACAAGCTGCAGCATTTTAAGCAGATCTTCGGCCTTGAAAGGCTTGGCAAGAAAGTATTGGCCGCCTATCTTGTGGCTCTTCGGGACTTCGCTTGGCTTAACGGCGCCGGTAAGAAAAAGCACGGGAATCTTAGATGTGTTAGGGTCGTCTTTCATTTCATGTGCAACAGTCGACCCATCCATGTCCGGCATCATTAAATCCAGTATTACTGCGTCAGGTCTTAACTGTTTGCATTTTCTCAGTCCTTCCTCTCCGGTATGCGCAGCGTGCACCTCATAACCATTTGCTGTGAGCCGCAATTCCACTATTTTAACTATGTCAGGATCATCATCGACAACAAGAATTACCTTTCCCACTGGGCCTCCTCCTCAATCTTAAAAACAGACAGCCGATAGCTTTTATTGGCATCCCGGACTCTATTTCTCAATCCTTCTTCCTTGATTCTTCTTTCATCCTGTCGAGCTCTTCTTTATACTTTTCGGCTTGGGCTCTTACCATTTCGATTTCTTCCCTTGCCTTTGCCAGACTTTCCTCCTGTTTTTGCCTTTCTTCCCTCAGCTTGTCCTGAATTTCATCAAGACCGATATAAACGGCAAGTATACCGCCAAGTACAATAATGATGGGGATTCCGCCCTTCAGGATGATAACAAAATCACTCCACCAGAATATGAGACCTAAGAGTCCGATAATTACCGAGACGACACCGCCAATTAGCAATGACATGGCCTGACCTCCTATTAAACAATTCAACGATAATGCGTCGAGGCGGAAACAATTGCTGTAAGGTGCTAATATTTGTAATATATTAAGGTGGAACATAACACAGTATTAAGGCGCAGGCAAGGTGAAAGTTAACAAATTTCAAAGGAATGTCCGGCGCAAGGGCGTGGATTCAAGGAAGATGGGAAAATATTCCTTGACATTATCAGCAAATACTTTTAGGTTTCGCGGACTATCAGAAACAGTGACGAGCCAATGAAAAAAGAATTCCTGGATCTCCTAAACGAACAGACCCGCTCTAAATACACATATTGATGCCTGCTGTGCGCCTCGTTGGGCGGGCATGCAGGCCTAATCCGAATCAACCCCAGACAGATTTAATCCCCATAATTAAAAGTAAAAGAATAATTGTACCGCTTTCTTAATGGGAGGATTACAAAGGAATGATAAATTTATCAGGAGGTACAACATGTTAAAGAAAATAATCATAAAATCAATTTGCATTTTCTCTCTTCTTCTTGTCTTTACGGTAAACTCGTGGTCGCAGGAGCCGATTAAGATCGGAGGACTGTTTGCCGTAACCGGTCCGCCGTCATTTCTCGGCGAACCGGAACGTAATACGGCCAACATGATGGTGGATCAAATCAACAAGACAGGCGGCATCAAGGGGCGGAAGCTGAAACTGGTATTCTACGATACCCAGGGTGATGCCACTAAGGCAGTGCAGGCCGCCACACGACTCATCAAGGAAGACCGGGTCAGCGCCATCATTGGGCCCAGCACGACGGGCGAGACAATGGCCGTAATTCCTGTTGTCGAAAATGCGGGTATTCCGCTGATTTCTTGCGCCGCAGGAATCAAGATTACGGAACCGGTAAAGAAATGGGTATTTAAGACGGCCCAGAATGATTCCCTGGCAGTGGAGCGCATCTATGATCATCTGAGAAAGCGGAATCTGCATAGTGTTGCCATACTCACAGTATCCGACGGCTTCGGGGCTTCGGGCAGGGAACAGTTAAAACTTCGTGCGAGAGACTCCGGCATCACCATAGTAGCCGATGAGATCTACGGGCCCAACGATACGGACATGACGGCGCAGCTGGTCAAAATACGCGGGAGCAAGGCGCAGGCCATTATTTGCTGGGGAACGAATCCGGGACCCGCCAAGGTGGCCAGAAACGCCAAGCAACTCGGGCTTAGCCTGCCACTCTATATGAGCCACGGCGTTTCTTCGAAAAAATTTATAGAACTGGCCGGAGATGCAGCGGAAGGGATAACCCTCCCCTCGGGCCGGGTCATTGTTGCGAATGTGCTTGCAAAATCCGATCCGCAGAAAAAATCACTGCTCGCTTTCGTAAACGATTACAAGAATCATTACAGGGTGGAGGGGGATCATTTCGGTGGTCACGCATGGGATGCGGTCATGCTTCTCAAAAGTGCGATTGAACGTGGAGATGGCTCGCCCGCCTCTATTCGTAATGAACTTGAGAATACCCGCAATTTTAAAGGAATCGGCGGCATATTCAACTTCACTCCTCAAGACCACGCAGGTCTGACAAAGGACGCCTTTGTTCTTGTCACGGTTAAGAACAGGGAATGGATGCTGGTAAAGTAATGTCTGGAATCTGCAAGGTCATATTGATATGATTTCCAGGATATAAGTATTAGTCCTATGGAACTTATTGAGCAGTTGCTGCAATATACTCTGTCCGGTCTCTCTACAGGGGCGATTTACGCCCTCATCGGGCTTGGTTTCGCCATCATCTACAATTCCACGAGCATAATCAACTTTGCTCAGGGTGAGTTTGTGATGCTTGGCGGTATGCTGACGTTATTCTTCCACGTCACCCTCGGGCTTTACCTTCCGCTTGCCGTCGTCCTTGCCATTGCAGCTGCAACGGCAGTGGGCGCATTATTTGAACGCCTCGCCATCAGCCCCCTTAAGGATGCTGAACCGATCATTCTCGTCATCATCACCATAGGCGGAAGCATTCTTATCCGTGGAGTTGCCATGCTCCTTTGGGGAAAGGATACGCACGCCCTGCCTATGTTTTCCGGAGATGATCCGATCATTTTGCTGGGCGCCGCAATAATGCCCCAGAACATTTGGATCTTTGGCGTGACGCTGATTATCATCACGGCGAACAGGCTCTTTTTCCATCACAGCGTAAGCGGGAAAGCGATGCGCGCCTGCTCTTTCAACCGCATAGCGTCAAGGCTTGTCGGAATCGATGTCAAGCGCATGATCCTCTTTTCCTTCATCATAAGTTCGGCCATGGGCGCCGTAGCGGGAATCATCATCGCGCCCCTTACCATGACGTCGTATGATGTGGGCGTCATGCTCGGACTGAAGGGGTTCTGTGCCGCCATCATCGGCGGCATGAGCACCGGCATGGGAACGGTTGCCGGCGGTTTGATCGTAGGCGTTCTGGAGTCTCTCGGGGCGGGCTTAATATCGTCAGGTTATAAGGACGCCATTGCCTTTATCATTCTCCTCGTCATTCTGCTAATCAGGCCTCAGGGGTTATTCGGAAAAGGAGAAGCGGAAAGGGTATAAGATTATTGGACGGATGGATGAAACGTGAATTGATGAAGTTTCTTGTATTTGCTGCTGCAGTCCTCACGGCCCCACTGTTCCTCAAGGGCGGCTATATTGTGAATGTGCTGGTCTTCGTCGGCATTTATACTATCTTAGCCGTGGCTCTGAACCTGCTGCTCGGGCTGGCCGGTCAAATCTCCCTCGGGCAGGCGGCATTTTTCGGACTTGGCGCTTACATATCCGGGGTGTTAACGGCGACATATGCAGCCAATCCCTGGGTGGCCATGGTCATCGCCGTCATTGCCGTGGGTGCTATAGCCTTTGCCCTCGGCTTTCCCATCCTCAAACTCAAGGGACATTACCTGGCAATGGCGACGCTCGGCATGGGGATTATCGTCTACATCATCTTCAATGAGACTGTCGATATAACGGGCGGCCCTTCAGGACTGTCTGGTATACCGAATCTCTCTATCGGCGGCATTGTCTTCAATACAGACATGAAAAATTATTACCTGGTTTGGTCCTTCGTCATCGTCACGATACTCTTGTCTGTCAATCTTTCCCAATCAAGGATCGGCAGGGCTCTTCGGGCCATTCACGACTCCGAAGTTGCAGCCCGCATCCTCGGAGTGAATGTCAGACTCTTGAAAGTGCAGATTTTCACCGTTTCTGGCATCTTCTCTGCCCTTGCCGGAAGCCTCTATGCCCACACTGTTCAATTTATCTCGCCCGCATCCTTCGGGTTCAATGTTTCCATAGAGCTCCTTACTATGGTGATTATCGGGGGACTGGGCAGTATCTACGGCTCTTTCCTGGGCGCCGCTATTCTGACTTTGCTGCCCGAGCTTTTCAGGACTTTTCAGGATTATGATATTGTCGTTTACGGTACTGTTCTGATAGTAATGACCATGTTCATGCCGGGCGGCCTCGTGCGAGGTGTACCGCTTCTGGCGAGATCCCTGCTTGTCAGGGTAAAGGCCGGCCTCTCTTCTGAGAAAAGTGTTTAGGGGAATTATAAGTTGCTCAAGATAGAAAGCATGACAAAAATATTCGGCGGCCTCACGGCGCTACAGGATGTTTCCTTCTCAATTTCAGCGTGCGACATTACCGGCATCATCGGTCCCAATGGAGCTGGCAAGACAACGCTGTTTAATGTTGTAACTGGTATCTATGATCCCACATCCGGCAAGGTCTACTATGACGGGAAAGACATAACCGGATTTTCCCCGGAGAAGCTTGCCAGACTCGGCTTGGTGCGCACGTTTCAGGGTATTGAATTGTTCGGTCAAATGACGGTTCTGGAAAATGTCATGGTTGGTCTTCATACAAGGTCACAAAGTGGCATCATTGCTTCGGCCTTAAAATTGCCCGCCCATTTGCGGGAGGAACGCCGGATCAGGGAACGGGCGATCTCCTGGCTCGAATTTGCAGGCATCGCGGACCTGGCTGGTATGAAAGCGGCCAACTTGCCGTTCGGCAAGGGGAGGCTTCTCGAGATAGCGCGCGCGATGGCCGTTGAACCCAGGATCATTCTCCTCGACGAACCGGCAGCGGGCCTCAATAGCAGGGAGACTTCCGATCTCGCCCTGCTGATTATGAGAATAAAGGATGCGGGGATTACAGTAGCCCTTGTGGAACATGATATGGAGCTGGTCATGGGAATCTGCAGCCGTATCGTAGTTCTCAATCTCGGGCATAAACTTGCCGAAGGGACGCCGCGACAGATTCAGGAAGACGAACAAGTGATAACTGCTTACCTGGGCGAGGGTTAACGGTGCTTTGTCAATAATGCTGAAAATTAAAAACATCAACACATATTACGGTAAACTGCACGCCCTGAGAAACGTCTCCCTCCACGTCAATGCAGGAGAGATCGTTGCACTCATTGGCTCTAACGGGGCCGGAAAGACGACAATATTAAATACAGTCTCTGCCGTCACGCCGCCCGCAGACGGCGAAATATATTTTGATGGCATCTCGATCAGCAGGCTTTCCACGGATACCATAGTCAAACTGGGCGTCTCCCAGGTCCCCGAGGGGAGGCAGATATTCAAACCTCTTTCCGTTGAAGATAATCTTGAACTCGGCGCATATCTCCGCTCTGAGGCCGGGGAAAGAAAGAAAGATATAACGAAGGATAAGGACGCAGTGTATGCGCTATTCCCGCNNCTTGACGAACCGGCGATGGGACTTGCGCCGCTCTTGGTGCAGGAGATATTTCGAGTTATCGAGGAGCTCCGCAGGCAGCAGGGAACTTCCATACTGCTCGTAGAACAGAATGCACGGGTGGCGCTCAAGGTTGCCGATCGGGGTTATGTGCTTGAAACGGGAAGGGTGATTCTTGAAGAGACGGCATCAGAGCTTCTGGCGAATAGGGATGTGCAGCGGGCATATCTCGGAAAAGACAAAAAGGAAATCTGGGAACGTTAATAGTAAGACGTGAGGTGCTTATGAAAATTTGGGACGCCAAATATGAATGTATGCCGCGCGAAGAGCTGGAGGAACTTCAACTCGAAAGGCTGCAGGCAACTCTAAACAGGGTCTATAAAAATGTGACGTTCTACCGCAAAATGTTTGACGAGTTGGAGATCGTTCCTGAGAGCATGCAGTCCCTCTCCGGGTTGGTGAATATCCCGTTTACCAAGAAGGAAGACTTGAGGATGAATTATCCCTACGGCATGTTTGCGGTTCCTCTCCGCGAAGTGGTGCGGGTGCATTCATCATCAGGGACGACTGAAAAACATGTTGTCGTTGGCTACACAAGAAATGACATCAAGGCGTGGACGAACCTTGTGGCCCGCGTCATGACTGCCGCCGGGGTTACCCGCGATGACATGGTGCAAATCACCTTCAGTTACGGTCTGTACACGGGCGCCTTCGGGTTTCATTATGGGGCGGAGGCAATAGGTGCGAGTGTAATTCCCACGGGCACCGGCAACACGGAAAAGCAGATAATGATTATGCAGGACTACATGACATCCGCGCTTATTTCCACGCCGACCTATGCGATGACGCTCGCAGAAAGGATGGATTGTATCGGTGTCGATTCTAAGAAGTTGTCATTGAGGGTCGGCCTATTCGGCGGAGAGCCTTTATCGGAGGCCATGCGCGGAGAGATTGAATCGAGGCTGGGCATCACTGCGACAGACAATTACGGATTATCGGAGATTATCGGTCCGGGTGTGGCAGGGGAATGCGAATACAGATGCGGCATGCACATCTTTGAAGACGCCTTCATTCCGGAGATTATTGACCCCANNACCATGGTGCGGATGAATAAAACAGCGGGACGATCAGACGACATGCTCATCATCAGGGGGGTTAACGTATATCCTTCGCAGATAGCGTCTGTATTGGCCGCCATTGTGGGAACGGCGCCGCATTATCAGATTGTCGCGGATCGGAAAGGCGCCCATGATTTTCTGGAGATTTATTTTGAGGCTGCGGAAGGGACCTTCTTTGACGAAATGAAAAGGCAAAAGGCTTTCTTAGAGATGGCTGAAAAGAGGATAAGGTCCGTTATAGGAATAAGCGCCACAGTGAAACTGGTCCCGCCCAACACGATTGCCAGCCAGGAAGGCAAAACCGGGATTGTTATAGATAGACGCAAGACTTAGGGTCGAGGAGTTTGTTCCGAAATACTGATGTTCGGCGCCGTGCCTGTGGGAATGTAAATCGCTAAATCGCCATCGCCGTTTTGGATTGGAGTCCGTTGCTTTCTTATCTCCCGCCATCTTGTCAAATCTGGATGTGATCTTGTGTCCTGCCCGGCTTGAGCAGGCCGACCGTAAAGTGATACAGGGCAAACAGTTCCATGGAGAATGGCAGGTATCCGAGATAACCGGGGAGCGGCATTTCAAAGATGTGGAGAAAGTTGAAGAAGGGTATGCGATATATCCACTTCGGATATGAGTAATAATTCCACATCTCCCAGAAGAAACCGCAAATGATGCACCCGACCCATAGGGACAGCAACGGTTGCCAGTTGTCCGCGGCAATGTACTGGAGAAGTGTGGGGTTCCGGAGCCAGGCATTAAGCGGTTCGAGCATTAAATAGACTGACAGCCAGACAAAACAAAAAAAGTAATCAGGCCAGATCAACATCAACACCAACATAAGAAGGCCTGCAGCAAAGAGGGCAATCAATCTGGCCGGAGTTATCCGAAATTGAAGCCCTGATTTCATCCTGCTGATCCGGGCGAATGTGCCGGCGAGCTCGGCCGTGCCGAATACTGCAGGCATGACCGTCGAGAAGCTTAGCGAAGAAAACATAAAGAACTCGGCATCGGTGAAGTATTGCTCGCCCAGGTAGTACCAGTTCTGTGTGCGCAGATTTATAATTTCAAAAAGCCACCACGCCGGCACGGAAATTAGAAAGAGTGCGGCATAAGCGCCTGGATCGCGCGTCAAAAGCGAATGGCCCTTCCTGGTGAAAACCACGGCATCGACGGTGAGGCAGTATCCCAGCCACATGGGGAAGAATCCCCACTGGGTGCGCAGTCCGGGAAGGGACCAGTTCAGAATCCAGAAAGTGACGGCGAGTCCCGAACCGAGCCACCCGTAAATGGGCCAGTGCCAAACGCGTGATGTCAATTTCACAGTCATTGCAACACCTGTTGGCAACTTGAAGTGAAAACGGAGAGCAAAAAAGAGAGAAGTTAAGGTGAAAAGTTCACGCTTCTCTAAACCTCTCAGAATTTATCCAATTTGATTTTTGCTGTCAAGACGTCGCTCTTCTTTTTGTATTTGTTGAAAAAAAAGAAAAAGTGTAATAGATACTATTCAATGTTTACCAAATGTCCGAGATAAGGGAGGAAGTCATGATGAAGGAAAGACGGTCTGGTTGCGAAGGTGAGACTGACAAGAGAATTCTTGCGAGGATGTTGATTGATGGACAGATTACAGAGAAGGATTTGCAGGCCTACCTTAAGGAACTTCCCGACATGTCATCCTGTGCTGACGAGATAGAAATAGAGTAGTCCGGCTGGTGAACATTGCACGGGAATGCCTATGATCGCTGATTCGCATGCGCATCTGGAGATGAGGGACTTCGACCGCGACAGGGCTGAAGTTATAAAAAGGGCCGAAGACGCGGGAGTTGACCTGATCGTAACGGTCGGCACGACTTTGGATGACTGCAGAAAGGCGGTTTCCATTGCCGGGAAGTTTAAGAATGTGTACGCGGCGATTGGCATTCATCCCCATGATGTTAAGGAAATTAATGATGGGACTTACGACTCTCTCAGGAAGCTGGCAAGAACGGACAAAGTTGTGGCCTTCGGGGAAATCGGTCTTGATTTTTTCCGCAATCTGTCTCCGAGGGAGACGCAGATCAGAAGGTTTGGAGAACAACTGGAGGTAGCCGGTGAGATTGGGCTACCCATAATCATACATGATCGCGACGCCCATAGAGAAACCGTAGACATGCTCGGAAGACGGAAGCATGAGCAAAGAGGAGTCATCCACTGCTTTTCCGGCGACCAGGCGATGGCGGCAAAATGTCTCGACATGGGTTTTCTCATTTCTATACCGGGTGCGGTTACGTTCGGGAAGTCAGAGAAGCTGCAGGAAGTGGTGAGATATATCCCGGTCACGAGTCTTCTGGTAGAGACTGATGCACCTTACATTACCCCTCATCCCCATAGAGGGAAAAGGAATGAACCTGCCTATGTTGTCCATACGGCAAGAAAGGTGGCGGAGATAAAAGGCCTGTCCCTTGAAGAATTGGCCAGTGTGACATATCAAAATACAAAGGATGTCTTTGGCATTAAATAGAGAGTCCGAGAATTGCTGGCTGGGCATTAGATAATCCTTTTGACAAATTCTCATATTAATCCCATGAATAAAGTCATAATAGTCGTTGCCGGCGGCGAGATCAAAGATCTGGCATTCTTCCGGTCAAAGATCTCCGAGTTGAAACCTGCCGAGATAATCTGTGCAGACAGCGGCGCCGGCTATCTTCGCGCAATCGGTATGATCCCGCAGGTCATAATAGGCGATATGGATTCTCTCTCGCCCGGTGTGCTGGAGTACTTCAAGGAGCGGGGAAGCCGGATTATTAGATATCCGGAGGGCAAGAACGAAACTGATACGCAACTGGCTTTGGAATATGCTTTTGGTATTGCCCCTGATGAAATCTATGTGTTCGGCGCCTTGGGAGCCAGGATCGATCACACCCTTGCCAATGTATCACTCCTCGCTCTCGGCTTGAAAAAGGGCGTGCGAATTAAATTGATCGATGAATGGTGTGAGACTTTTATCGTGGGCAACGAGTATGCCGTTGAGGGTGAACCGGGGCAGACGGTATCCCTTCTCCCCTTTTCGGATACGGTCACAGGAATAACAATCGACGGATTTGAGTATCCGCTTAAGGATGGAATAATGGAGATCGGGACGCCTTACGGGGTCAGTAATCGCTTAGCTGCCGCGAAGGGCGTTATTTCCGTTAAGACAGGTCATCTCCTTGTAATCAGATATTTCAAGGCGGGGGTCCTGTCCCGAGGAGACAAATGAAATTAGTCCGTGTCTTAACCATCGCCGGTTCGGATTCCTGCGGCGGCGCAGGGATACAGGCGGACCTGAAGACAATCATGGCGCTGGGCGGTTTGGGGATGAGCGCTATAACAGCCCTCACCGCGCAGAACACCTCTGGCATCCAGGATATTTACGAGATCCCGCCGGAATTTGTGGAGAAACAGTTTGCATCTGTCATGGCCGATACGGGCGTTGATGCCGCCAAAACGGGGATGCTGACGAACACTGCGATATTAAGGACAGTGGCGGGCATGATCAGGAGATACGGCATCGAAAAGGTCGTCGTCGATCCGGTAATGGCGGCCAAAGGAGGAGAGGCATTGATAAGAGGCGGGGCGAGGGAGGCATTGATCAGCGAGTTGATTCCTCTGGCCTTTGTCGTGACTCCGAATATACCTGAGGCAGAGGTCTTGGCGGAAATGCAGATAACCTCAACAGCTGACATGGAAAAAGCTGCGAAGATAATTTACCGCTTCGGGGCGAAGAATGTGGTCGTTAAAGGCGGACATCTGACAGGCGATGCTGTAGATATCCTCTTCGACGGGAAGAAATTTCACCAATTCTCCTCTCCAAGAATCGATAAGATGGAAACGCACGGCACAGGGTGCACTTTTTCCGCCGCTATTGCTACCTTGCTGGCCAAAGGCGGGAGCGTATCTAAAGCAGTGGCGGGGGCAAAGGCCTATATAACACAGGCCATAAAGACTTCATACAGTACCGGAACAGGATACAGATTGATAACGCACATTTTCCCGGCTTCGTCGGATGAATAGGAAGACTCTCCATCTTCCCGTGTACAAGTTTAATGAACAGGGCGGATGATCTTTGTTAGCTGATAGCTCCGGAAAATTGAAGCTCTCCACAGCAACCTGCGGAGAATCTCCGATCCTTAAGGAGTAAGAATGGTACCCATTCGCTCGCTTATCCCGCGGCAAGCCGCGGGGAATACGCTCGCTGCCGGATTCAAAGCGTCCCGCGACACGGCGGCAAGCATTGTTCGTCGGTTGCAGGATGCCGGGCATGAAGCCTACTTCGTGGGTGGATGCGTGCGTGATCTCCTGCGCGGCGTGCAGCCCGGAGATTATGATATCGTTACGTCAGCGCTGCCCGCGGATGTCTGTTCGCTCTTTTCTCATACGGTGCCGGTGGGTATAAGTTTTGGCGTCGTCATTGTGGTTGAGGAAGGCCACGGTTATGAAGTCGCCACATTTCGTGCGGAGAGTCGCTATGAGGACGGGCGCAGGCCGTCCCACGTCGAATTCACGAATGCACATGGGGATGTGTGCCGCCGCGACTTCACCATCAATGCCCTGCTCATGGACCCGATGACGGGGAACATCATCGATTATGTAGGCGGCAAGAAGGATATCGAGGACCGTGTCATCCGGACAATCGGAAATCCCGGCGAGCGCTTTGCCGAGGATCATTTAAGAATGCTTCGCGCTCTTCGTTTTTCCGCCAATCTCGGGTATGCAATTGATCCCGATACTTCCCTCGCCATAAAAAGACACGCGTTCGAGATAAGACGTATCAGCGCCGAACGCATACGAGACGAACTGACAAAGCTCCTCACGCGCGGCGGTGCGCGCGGCGGAATGGAAATGATGGCGGAAACCGGTCTGCTTGCTGAAATTTTACCAGAGGTGGATCGCCTGCGTGGCATCGAACAGCCGCCGGCATTCCACCCGGAAGGTGACGTCTGGGAACACACGCTCCGCATGCTTGACCTGCTGCCTGCGGGAGACGCGGAGAACGACCCGCGTCTTGCCTGGGGTGTACTATTGCACGACGTTGGCAAGGCCTGCACAGGTTCCGTTGATGCATCAGGCATTCACTTTTACGGTCATGTGCGCGAAGGCGAGAGGATCGCGGAGGCATTGATGCGGCGCCTCAGGTTTTCCCGTGCAGAAATGGAGACCATTCTTGCCCTCATTCACTATCATATGCTCTTCATGAACGTTGCAGACATGAGACCGAACAAATTAAAACGCTTCCTCAGAATGCCCGACTTCCAACTGCACCTCGAACTTCATCGCCTGGACTGCCTTGCCAGCCACGGGTTTCTCGACAGCCATGAGTTCTGCGTGAAAAAGCTTGCGGAAGTGGGGGAGGATGAACTCCGTCCGCCGCGATTACTTACCGGAGATGATCTTGTTGCCATGGGCTTTCCTCCGGGCCCTCTTTTTAGCGAGATACTTCATGCTGTTGAGGATGCGCAGCTCGACGGGACGATAGCGACGTCCCACGATGCGCGCAGGCTGGTAATGGATCGCTGGGCGGATGAGTTGCCGGGATGACTTCATACGTTTGAAAAATCTACTGACGAGTATTCCTATGCATGTGGAACAAACAGAACGTGCTCCAAGACTGCGATGCTTCCTGATAGTCACACTCGCCGTTTTCTTAGTTATCCTGCTTTTTGCGGGCTGTGCGGGACGCCGGGCATACAGCAGCCGACCCAAGACCATAGAAAAGCCTCTTGCGCGCCTGGGTTATACCATTCAGGTTGGCGCCTTTTCCGATGTCGAAAATGCCGCCCGGCTGACTGACCAGCTAAAGGCTCGGGGGTTTGATGCCACCTATTTCGTGGCCCGCGCAGGATTGTATAAGGTGCGATTTGGCAACTATCCTTCCAAGGCCGCAGCCCGCCAAAAGGCAGAAAGCCTCAAATCGTTGGGGGCGATTGATGAATTTTATATTGTCAGCCCCGATGAATATGCTGTTGCCAGGCAACAAAAGTACGGCGACATGTATATGCGGGAGGAACTGATAAAGACGGCAGAGAGCTTCGTCGGTGTTCCATATCTCTGGGGCGGCACCTCGCCAAGCACCGGATTTGATTGCAGCGGTTTGTCAATGACAGTCTATCAGTTAAACGGTCTCGATCTTCCCCGCTCATCGAAGGAGCAGTACCAGACAGGTGCACCTGTTGAAAAGAACGACCTTTTGAAAGGTGATCTCGTTTTTTTTGCCACTTCCGGCAAAGGCAAGGTGGCGCACGTCGGCATATATGTAGGAGACGGCCGATTTATCCATGCTGCGGGCAAGGGCAAAAATATTCGCGTGGATCACCTGTCGAAAAGCTTTTACAAGAAAACATATCTCGGGGGTAGGACATACATATAAAGCATTGAGAGCATTGCGAGAGGGATCCATAGTGTCTCAGAATATCCTTCCTTGCATGAAGAAGATTCCAGTGTGGAGGCCAATCTGATGAAACGGGAAAACGTATCGCTTTCCCGCATAAATTAATGTAAGAATTAGAAGAAAAGGAGTAACGTGAATATTAATAATCTGATGGTCACAGGCGGCTGCGGATTTATCGGCAGTAACTTCATCCATTATGTGCTGAAGGAAACGGGGTTCGCAGGCAGAATAATTAATGTCGACAAGCTGACCTATGCAGGGAATCCTGAAAACCTGAAAGGCATAGGCGAACGATTTGGCAACAGGTACGTCTTTCAGAAGATGGACATCTGTGACGCCGGTGGCATGGGGAAAATCTTCAGTGACTACAATGTTGATGCAGTATGTCATTTCGCAGCGGAGTCTCACGTCGACCGGTCGATAAAGAGGCCGGAGAGTTTCATCTACACAAATATTATCGGAACTTTCAACCTCCTTGAGCTTGCCAGGGCGAGGGCGGATAAATTTGTCCTCTTTCATCACGTGAGTACTGATGAGGTCTTTGGCAGCCTCGGTGATGCAGGATATTTTACAGAGGAGACCCCGTACCGGCCTAACAGTCCCTATTCAGCCTCCAAAGCGGCCTCGGATCACCTGGTCCGCGCCTATCATGAAACCTATGGCCTCCCCGTTGTCATCAGCAATTGTTCCAACAATTATGGCCCTTACCAGTTTCCGGAAAAGCTGATCCCTCTGATGATCTTAAATGCTGTAGAGGGCAAGCCTCTGCCCGTCTATGGAGATGGCCGTAATGTCCGTGACTGGCTGTATGTCAAGGATCATTGTGAGGCCATCTGGACGATCATGCAATCCGGAGAGAGGGGAGGGACGTTTAATATAGGCGGCAATTCAGAGATGGAAAACATCGTCATTGTGGAGATGATCTGCGATCTTCTCGATGAGGTGCTTCCTTCCCCTGCCGGGATGTCGAGGAGAAAGCTGATCACTTTTGTGAAGGACAGACCGGGGCATGACCGCAGGTATGCCATTGACTTTGGCAAGCTGCAAAAGCAGCTTGGCTGGGCCCCGCGGGAATCATTCGCCTCGGGCATCAGAAAAACGATAACGTGGTATCTCGAAAATAAAGCGTGGATCGAAAATATCAGGAGCGGCGAATACCAGACGTGGATTGACGAGCATTACGGAGAAGATTGAAGCTCTCCGCAGCAAGCTGCTGAGAATCTTAGATTCGCAGGGAACAGTCGTTTGGCATTCGCTCGCTTACCCCGCAGCAAGCCGCGCAGAATGCGCTCGCTACCGAATTCCAAATAAAAGGGGACTTGTATGGATAGACAGGCATGGAGTCCGGATAAACTGCTCAAGGTATCGGGGGCCTACTGGCAGTCTTTCACCCTGCACGCTGCGATTAAACTCGGGATATTTACTATAATAGACAGTGGAGAACTTACAGCTGGGGGTATTGCGGAGAGGTTGAATGCGAAGGAAAGAGGCGTTGTAATGCTGCTCAACGCGCTGGCGGCAATGAATCTTCTTGTTAAGAAGGACGACAGATACTTCAACACCCCGTCCAGTACATCTTTTCTCTCCAAGAAATCCCCGGAATATATGGGCCACATGATCATGCATCATCACCATCTTGCCCTATCGTGGTTGAAGCTGGATGATGCGGTAAAGACCGGCAGCCCCATGAGGGGGAGATCATCCGGGAGCGACGAAGAAGCTCGGGAAAGTTTTCTCATGGGTATGTTCAACATCGCCATGAATCTGGCTCCCCGGCTGGTCAATACAATAGATATCTCCGGAAGGCGTCGCCTGCTTGATCTTGGCGGCGGGCCCGGCACATATGCCATCCACTTCTGCCTCAACAACCCCCGGCTGAAGGCGACCATCTATGACCTTCCGGGAACCGAACCATATGCCGTAAAGACAATAGAGAAGTTTGGCCTGTCAGACCGTATTGATTTCGTGGCAGGCGATTACCTGAAAGAAGATATTCCCGGAAGCTACGACGTAGCATGGCTTTCTCAAATTCTCCATGCGGAAGGTCCAGAGGATTGTCAGAGGATAATCGAGAAAGCGGCGTCAGTCTTGGAGCCCGGAGGCCTGTTGTTGATCCATGAATTTATCCTGGGAAACTCCAAGGACGGCCCGCTCCAGCCGGCGCTTTTTTCCCTAAATATGCTCCTCGGAACGGCAAACGGCCGGTCTTACTCTGAGGGAGAAATAATGGAAATGCTTGCCCGGGCCGGGGCAAGAGAGATTAAGCGCATCCCCTCCCAGTTTCCAAGTGAATCGGGAATTATAACAGGGGTCGTCTAAATATGGTCGGATAACAAGAAGACTCTAGGCGGTCACCCAAAATATCTGGCCAGCTATTTACTCTTGATTTTCAAGAGAAAGAATCAATTTCAATCTCTGTTTCGCCAAGTCGACTCCCAGACCGGCGTTTAATGATGTGTCGTCGCGGCCGCTTCTCTTCAGGAAGTGCTCTTCCCATGAATCTTCAAAAAGTAAATAGGAGAATCCCTCGAAACAAAAGAGATCACGGGTTGTGCTGGCGAAATATCGGCCGGCCCGGCCCAAGATATCTGTCTCTCCCACGTGCGATCCCACTTGGCAACGTATATTCTTGGACTCTGCAAAATCTCTGATCTCTCTGGATTTTAACAAACCTCCACACTTGGAGATTTTTATATTTATGACGTCGCAGGCCTCCGCTGCAATCAATCTTTTCGCGTCTGAGAGGTTGCACATAGATTCATCGACGATAACAGATATGCCCGTTCTTCTTCTGATCTCCTGCAATCCTTCGATATCACCTGCTGCTACTGGTTGTTCCACCCCGGATATGTTGAATCTCTTCAACTGCTCAATATGTGAGAGCGCCTGGTCTATTGACCATTTTCCATTGGCTTCTATGCGTATGTCCAGGTGATCGCCAAATACAGACCTGATCATCCTCACCTTTCCGATATTGTCCTTTTCAACTTCTCCCATGATAATCTTTATGGAATCGAACTCAAGTCTCTTGAGATCATGATAAAGCTCTCTTATGATGGAGTCATGCAAGAGTGGAATAGAAAGGGAACTGGATATCTTTTTACTTACAATGGTACCCAAATAATGGTGAACCGGCGTATTTTGAAGTTTTCCCAATGCATCCAAGAGTGCAATATCGATGGCCCCAAGGGCTGAATTGTATGCGTTCAGTCCTTTATCATGGCATTCCGCTTCCAGCGCGTCTAAAGTACTCTCAACGTCTTCGATGGAGTTTATCTCTCTTCGAAAAAGTGTTTTCGAAAAGAAATCTTGAATCGTATCAGTGACTGTTGAAGGGGTTTCTCCCGTGACATATGGTCTCGGGGCGCTTTCTCCGTATCCTGAAATGCCGTTGTCGAATTGCAATTCAACAATAATCGAATCTGCCCTTATTCGATGAATATGAGGTGAATGAAACGAATATACAAAAGGGGTGTTGCATTGAAAAAGGTTGATCTTTATTATCTTCATCAAATAGATTGACGTCTACCAGAGCGTTATTTCATCTGTCATCTTTCTGCCGATCTTCCTTATAAAATCTCAAGAAGAAATTGAAGATGTTATATTTGTCTGTGAATATTTAGCTTTAAGATATTCGTGATACTCTCTATGATTATTTTTCCATCTTGAAATAATGAGACGAAAAACAATATTTCTCTTAAGATTATTCACTAATTTCAAAATCTTATAACTAAGAGATCTATTTTTGCTGAGTAAAACGAATTTTAGATCTCTTATAATTTGCTGAAAGATCTTCTGCCACGAGTACATCTTTTCATGAGTATATAATATGCCTTGCATCATTTCATATTCTGTCATTTGCTTTGGCAATACGGTAACGTGAAATCCATCAAGCTCATCTAAACTCTTATAAATCAATCTTGATTTATCCAACTTATCCCGGAACTCGGTGCCGGGGAACGGCGTTATTGATAAAAATTGAGCCGATTCAATTCCTCTTTGAATGCAGAAATTTGCCGTATTTTCAAAAACATCAGGATCATCGTGGTCGCTACCGAACATAAACATTCCGTGTATAGCTATCCCATATTTGTGAAAAACCTCTATTGCACCCTCTATTTCATTTAGTGATACATTTTTTCGCAAATCATTTAATGTCTTATCATTAATAGATTCAAAACCAATAAAAACACGACGGCATCCAACATCAGCCATACGCTTTACAAAAGCGTCATCCTTCGCCAAATCAGCTCTTACCTGACATACCCATAAAAAATTTAAATTATTTTTTTCAATTTTATCAAATAGCTCAAGGCTAATTTTCTTGTTAGCGCAAAAATTATCGTCATAAAAAAAAACTCTTTTCTTACCCAATAGTTGAAAATGATTTTTGAGTTCATTAACTGTTTTATCAGGATCCTGAAACCTGTATTTTCGACCATACATTTTTGTAACGCAACAAAAAGCACACCCATACGGACATCCAAGAGATGTCATGATGGGAATCAATCTAAGCTTACTATAATTAATCAATAATGAAAGATCCGGTATCGGCAAACTATTCAGATCTTCAACGGGACTGCTGGTTACAATTCGACCCGCGATCGTTCGATCAACAAGTCTCTTAATTATTGGAGGCCCTTCCCCAATAACAACCTGATCAACAAAGGGTAGTGCTTCTTCAGGATTACAAGAGACATGAATACCACCGGCAATAATCCATCCGCCGTTATTATGCAACTTTCTGTAAGTTTGAGCAATTTCGTAACCTCTTAAGGTAGAAGTGGTGAGTAATGTCAAAATAAGTGTATCAGCCAATATTAATTCATTAATTAATGTTGATTCATCAACGAGATTTTCTTTAAGAACTTTTACATTATATCCTGCCTCTTTTAATTGCGTGGCCATATAAAGTGGCCCTAGCAAGGGATGCTGTAACGAATTTTCAAAAATATTTGACCTTGCTCCTCGAGGCTCAACAAAGAGAATATTATTGTTTTTCATACGTTGCCTTGGAGAAATGGAATATTCTTCGCCAGATTGCGCCGGATAACATAGAGCAAGGGGGTGTCATATTCTCTTGTTCAACACTTCTTTTACCTTCTGCGAAAGAGTATTTACGCTGTACGGTTTTTGAATGAAGCCATAGCAACCCTCTTCCATCATCCTTGTTGAACGTGCATCCGCACTGTATCCGCTGGAAAGGATCACTTTAACGTCTGGATCGATTGATTTGAGGGCGTTGAAAGTCTCTCCACCATCCATATCAGGCATAATCATGTCCAGGATCACCATGTCAATTTCATCCTGTTTTTCTCTGTATATCTCCATAGCTTCCCGACCGCTCCTCGCTACAGAAACCTTGTACCCCAGAACCTCCAGGATCTCGCTGCCAACATCAATTATCACTTCCTCATCATCCACGAGAAGGATAGTGCCTTCACCCTTCACAATATCAGTGGCGGCCTGCTCCTTCTTCACAAGCTCCTTCTCCGAAGCAGGGAGATAGATGGTGAAGGTCGCACCGTGCCCCTTTTCACTGTATACATCTATTATACCATTGTGCCCTTTGATAATGCCGTATACAGAAGCAAGCCCGAGGCCAGTACCCCTCCCCATCTCCTTGGTCGTGAAAAATGGCTCAAAGAGACGTCGACGGATCTCGTCGCTCATGCCACATCCCGTATCCTCGACATCGAGGGCGACATAGTCGCCAGGGCGCGCCAGTCCAAGAGAGGCGGCCTCAGCGGCACCGACCTCACGCCACGACATGCGAATCTTCAGCCACCCGCCGTCCGGCATGGCATCGCGAGC
>PMBI01000003.1 GCA_003153775.1 Syntrophaceae bacterium
GCCGCAGCTGCGATGCACCGTGTCGAGGCCAGGTTATTCTTCAGTATCGGTGCGGTGTCCATGTTCCTCGGACATCTGGAGGGGGCATCTTTTGTTCTCGGTTTGCCCGTCGGCCCGGTTGGTCTCAACAACTGGTTCGACCGGGAGAGCTGGGTGAATGCATTTAACTATCAACAGAGGACGATGGGTCAGCTGGCCGGTGGGCCCAATCTTTCCATGGCCTTCTCCGGTGGCGGGTATCCCATCATCAAGACAAAACCCAACTGGTGGGAAAACCCCACCTTCATGAAGGTAGAACAGGACGAGGCGTTCATACAAAAGGATGCCGAGGGCAAGGCAAAGGTCTTTGAGAAGATCATGAGATACCGCGGCGCTCTTTCTGAGGACGAATAATCATTCTGTGAGGGGTGGTTTTCTCCAGCAATGCGTAGTGGAAAATCACCCCGAACAGTGAAAGAGTTTCATGAAAGAGATGCAGAGATTGATACTACTGGAACAAGGAGGCAACTCATAATGCGTGAAGTGTATATTATTGCAGTGGGTATGACCAGGTTCGGCAAACACCTGGACAAAACAGAGAAGGACCTGACGGCAGAGGCCTTTGCCAGGACCATGGATGATGCACCAGAACTCAAAATCAGCGATATCCAATCCGCGTTCTTTGCCAACACGGCATGGGGCTTCTTCAGCATGCAGCATTCCATCAAGGGCCAGGTGGCCCTGCGGCCCCTGGGCATCGAGGGCATTCCCATCACCAACGTCGAGAATGCCTGCGCCTGCGCGTCAACGGCGCTGCACTGTGCATTTAAGGACGTGGCCAGCGGCATGTACGAGTGCTCTTTGGCCATCGGTATGGAGAAGCTCTACAATGAGGACAAGGCCAAGTCCATGATGGCTTTCAATGCAGGAATAGATGTCTCCAACATGAAAGAACACATGGAGGCTTTGAAGGGCATAATGGATGGCGTGAAGCTGGACATCCCGTTTGATGACGGCGGGGCAGGTGCAGGTAAAACCAGGAGTGCCTTCATGGATGTGTATGCCAGCGCCGTCAGGTGGCATATGGCAACCTTCGGGACCACCCAGCGCCAACTGGCAGTAATAGCATCGAAGAACCACTTCCACAGCTCCATGAACCCCAATGCCCAGTTCCAGAAGACCATGACCGTGGATGAAGTCCTACAGGGACGGCCCGTCATCTGGCCGTTGACCGTTCCCATGTGTGCGCCCATCGGCGATGGAGCCGCCGGTGCCATCGTGTGCTCAGGAGATTTTCTGAAGAAGCTGAAAACGGCCCGTCCCATAAAGATCCTGGCATCGGTCCTGGGTTCCGGCACCAACCGGAAGCATGACCAGCTGGATCTGGACATCGGAGTGAGGCTTTCCGGGCAGGCGTACAATCTTGCCGGAGTCGGGCCTGGGGACATCAATGTAGCTGAAGTCCACGATGCCACTGCATTCGGCGAGTTGCACCAGTGTGAGTCTCTAGGGTTCTGCAAGATCGGCGAAGGCGGACCCTTTGCTGAGACGGGCGCCACGAAGCTGGGTGGGAAGATCCCCATGAACACATCGGGTGGGCTCGAGTCGCGCGGGCACCCGGTGGGCGCTTCCGGGCTCGGCATGATCCACGAGTTGGTCACGCAGCTCAGGCATGAGGCAGGTCCCCGGCAGGTTGAAGGGTGCAGACTTGCACTTGGAGAAAACGGTGGTGGAAACATCGCATTTGAAGAGGCTTCCATGACCATCCATATCCTTGAGCGGATGAACAATAAATAAACAAATAAAGGAGCACTTCATGGATCGATTCAAGACTAAAACAGCGGTAATAACCGGAGCAGGCTCAGGGTTTGGTCGTGCTCTTGCTCTTAATTTAGCCCGGAAAGGTTGGAGGATCGGTATCGCGGATATCAATGATGCCGGATCTAAAGAGACCCTGAAGATGGTTGAGCAGGCAGGCGGTAAAGGCGAAGTCTTCCACGTCGATGTTGCCGATTCCCTATCCGTGAAAAAAATGGCGGATCATTTCTACTCTAAATGGAACAGGGTGGACCTCCTGATCAACAATGCCGGCATTGCCGCTGCTGGAGGTATCGGAGAATCCCCGCTTCAGGACTGGAAGGCGCTCATGGAAATTGATTATTTGAGCGTGGTATACGGATGTCACGAGTTTGTTCCCCGGATGAGGGCGCAAGGCGGAGGACACATTTTGAATACAGCATCCGGCGCCGGCATGCTGTCCCTTCCTTACATGGGCGCGTACAATGCGGCCAAGGCGGCAGTTATCTCTCTATCGGAGACGATAAGGGTTGAATTGGCGCCTGCTAATATTGGCGTTACAGTGGTTTGTCCGACGTTTTTTAATACCGGACTTATTGACGATATTAGTAGCACATCCCCCTGGATAGAGGAAGTCGCTTCCACAGGATTCAAGAACGGGATATCCGCGGAAACGGTAGCTAAGAGGACTATCAAGGCTGTGGAAAAGAATAAGCTGTATGCGATTCCCATGATTTACCTGAAGATCTTGTGGCTAAACAAGAGACTTACCCCCGGCATTTACTATGCCCTGCCGACATTTTTGCACAAACATGGCATAATGAAGCCTTTGTATTTAAAGCTGGCGCAATGGGGAGTTCTATCACACTGAAATAAGGAAGTTCTTGTCTATCAAAATACAAATGGAGGAATGATGTATGGCGATTGAAAAAACAGAAGTAAAGCAGGACAAAGTGGATCTCCTGAAGAATCTGGAAGAAAACTTCACAGAAACGGAAAAGGTTATTCTCAACCGCAGAAGCACCCGCTGGTATAAGAAGGAACAGGTGCCCGAGTTCATGGTGAAGAGGATCCTGGAGGCGGGCAGATTTGCGCCATCCGCTGGCAACAGCCAGCCATGGAAGTTCGTGGTGATCAGGGAACCGAAGATCATCGATGATCTGACAAAAGCCATAGTCATGATCTGTAAATTATTCAAGGCGTTCCTTGAATACCGCACCCCGGGTAATTTCTGGAAGCTACCCATAGCGAAATTCTATACACATCTAATGCCTGCGAAGCTTCACCCTGTGCCTTTCACCGCCATCCCTCTCATAGCTGATGGTAAACTGAAGCTATATCACGACGCGCCGACGGTCATCCTCATATTAAAGGATGTGCGCGGCGTTACAAGCCCTGATCTCGACTGCGGTATCGCGGGGCAGAACATGGTTCTGGTGGCCCACAGCATGGGTCTGGGAACCTGCTGGGTGAGCTTTGTCAGTGTGGTCTTCCAGTATCTAGGCTTCAAATGGAACAAGTTCTTCGGTATCAAGTACCCGTACAAGCTCATCACCAGCCTTGCCATAGGCTGGCCGATGGGCAAGCCCGACGGATTCGTGGAACGGCCTCCCCACAGTGTGGACTGGTATGAGAACGGGAAAAAGACCGTTTTGGATCCCAGCAGGACAGCCAACAATAGTGTTAGTTTGGGAGAAAAGTGGACGGTGCCCAATTACGGGGATCCCCGACAGACCCACTGGGGAGAGCTGTTCTTTGACCATGACAAATGCAATGGATGCGCTTCTTGCGTACGCATCTGCCCGGCCAGTGCCCTTGAGCTGAAGGACAAGAANNAGCATTTCAAGACTATCGACCACAGCGATCTGAAATTGCCGCGAATGAAGTAGTTAATAATAGAAGAAGACATATCAGAAAGGCTGGGGTGGGGTATTATGAAATATACGATCAAAGATTACCAGGACATCGGGAAAAAATTAAAAGAAAGACTCGAATTGGAAACGGAAATTGTAGCTATAAAATTTTTCAAGAATGTCTCGGAGATTCCTGATGGATTTTTGAGGCCATTTAAAGATACAGGCAAAAAATGGACATTATGCATGGGGATGAGCGCTGCTCGCAGGGCAGGAACCAAAGTGGCACTGACACCGGAGGACAATCCCTGCATGATTAACACTGCTCTGGGCTGGGCTAAAGTTCCACTGCGTGTCCTGTTCGGAAGCCAGACAACGAATAAATGGCAGAAAACTCTTGTATCAGTCTTAAAAAATAATAATGCCAGATTAAGGCTGGGGGGGTACATGGCCAACTTACCCTTGAATTTACTTTTGCGCTATAAAGGCTATATGTTGTCCCCCTTATCCAGTACGCCGTTTATTCCGGACACTGCGTTGTTTTATGGTTACCCTGAACAAATCCTTCATGTCACTCACTCCCTGGGTTACGAAGGCAAATATGTTCCCCGGGCAGCCATGTGCGGTTTTGGTGAATCATGCTGGGCCGGGACATTATTTCCGTTGACATCTAAACGTCCTGTCTTTGTGCTGTTGGGAACGGGTGACAGGACATTTGGACGGGTAAAAAAATATGAAGTTGGCATAGGAATGCCCGGATCAATGATTTTTTATACGGATAAATATCTTTATAAATCAGGCGGCGATTTCAGCATAAAGGATGCCATTAAGAATCCGCCGGCTAATCCAGATGAAAATACTTTTCCCGGGTGGAAAGAAGTCTATGATGCCATGAAGTATTAAAGAGCTTCGCGGTGTAAAGTATCGCAAACAGAATAATCACACATCTAAGAAAAGGAAAAGATTATGACAGAATCAACCAACTGGGCGACCCTGCTCGAAGAGCAGGCAGCAAAGCTGAAGGACAAACCCTTTTTATACCTTGTGTACCAGGACCGTTCCATCAGCTATTCGGATATGGACCTGAACGCGAACCGGGTGGCGAACTATCTTTTGAAGATCGGCGCGGCACCCNNATCCAGAAGATCGGGATGTATGTGAACACGGTGAACACCTCGCTGCGGGGTGACCAGCTCGTCTACACCATCGACAACAGCGACACGAAATATCTGGTGGTGGACTACGATCTTATAGATGTCTATCAGAGTGTGGCAGACAAGATTCCCAAAGTGGAGCGAGTGTTCGTGAACACCCTGGAGGCCCCTGCCGGTTTCACGGTCCCCAAGGGCATGACCGACCTGAAGGACGCATACGGCACAGACATCTCCGTCACGAAACCCGTGGTGGGATTCGACGAGAACTCCATCCTTATGCTCATGTACACCTCGGGCACTACCGGCCTGCCAAAGGGCGTGGTCATGCGGTACAACAAGAACATACTCGATCGGATCAAGATGCTTGCTGGCATCATACTCACCCCTGACTCGGTCTACTATACCGCGCTCCAGCTCTTCCACGGCAACGCCCTCTATATCACCACCACCTGCGCACTCGTCGTCGGATGCACGGTGGCGCTCTCCAAGCGGTTCTCGGCCAGCAAGTTCTGGGAGGAGATCGCGAAGTCCAAGACAACTGTATTCAATACCATAGGAGCCATTATCCCCATCCTCATGAAGCAGCCGGAAAGCTCCTATGAAAAGAGCCACCAGGTGGTGAGAGTTCTTTCAGCCGGGTGCCCTGCCGCGCTGTGGGAGCCCTTCGAGAACAGGTTCGGCATAAAGCTCTGGGAGGCCTATGCGGCAATCGACGGCACCGGGTTCATCGCCAATTTTGGTGACGGACCTAAGGGCTCCATCGGAAAGCCCCTGAACTCCATTGTCAGGCTTGTGGACGACAAAGGCAATGATGTTTCAACAGGCGCCACCGGTGAACTCCTGTTCAAGGTTGACCCCAACAAGAAGAGCTCGGTGGAGTATTACAAGAACCCGAATGCATCAGGCGAGAAGACAAAAGGCGAGTGGGAGTATACCGGCGACCTCATGTACCAGGACGCTCAGGGCTACATCTATTTCGTGGGCAGAAGCACCGATTCCATGCGGAGAAGAGGAGAGAACGTGTCGGCCTACGATGTGGAGCAGGCCATTCTCAAGCATCCGGACGTGCTGGAAGCGGCGGTATATGCAGTGCCCTCTGAGATGACCGAGGATGATATTATGGCCTCGGTCAAGCTCGTGGAGGGAAGAAAGTTGGCCGGCAAAGAGCTGTGGAACTTCCTCCAGGACAAGCTCGCCAAGTTCGCCATACCCCGCTACATCAGGATGATTGATGACTTCCCGCGCACCGAGACCTTCCGCATCAAGAAGGGCGAGCTGAAATCCATAGGTGTGACTAAAGATACATTCGATGCAGAGGTATGACAAAAGAATGGTTCCAGACAATGAGATTAGGTTTTTTGTTCATAATTATGAACAGGGCAAAAAAATTCTTGGGCACAGGAAGTTGAGCTATGTGTTCTTGGAGCATTTCAAAACGATCGACCACAACGATCTGAAATTGCCGAGAATGAAGTAGTTCATAATAGAAGAAGATGTATCAGAAAGGATGGGGGGGATATGAAATATACAATCAAAGATTATCAAGCTATCGGGAAAAAATTAAAGGAAAGACTGGAGCTGGAAACGGAAATTGTAGCGGTAAAATTTGTAAAAAATCTTTCGGAATTCCAAGAGGGATATATCAGGCCGTTTAAAGATACCGGCAAAGTAATGACTCTATGCATGGCACTGGCAGCTTCCCGGTATGAAAAAAAGAAAATGGCAATGTCGGCTGAAGATAATTCCTGCACGCCGGTTACCTTCGCTCATGGCTGGGCAAAGATATCCATGTATAAATTTATCAAAAGCCAGGTTATAAATGATTGGAACAAAGATACCCTGGCGGTTCTGCGGCGATTCTCTTCCTATCTTACATTAGGCTTAAGCGCCGCCCTCGCGCTCTGGCCGCTGAATAATTTGTTCCAGCGCCACAGAGGATTTATGTCNNGACATGGTTTTTATAGCGGGCGCTTTTTGTTATGAATCAAAATATTTACCAAGATCTATCCATACCGGATTTGGTGAATCATGTTTGGCTGCCGCCTTGCTTCCAAAAAGATTAAAAAGGCCTGTTGTTGTGAACCTGGGGTCGGGAGAAAGAGCTTGGGGGCGTGTGAAAGACTATGAAGTAGGTATCGGTATGCCCGCATCTTTGGTTTTCTATCTTGACAAATATCTTCATAGCCCTGGCGCTAAAAATAAAGGTACTACAGTTGCTGAAGCGATAAAAAACCCGCCGGCTTACGTTGATGAAGATACTTTGCCGGGCTGGCGGGATATTAAAAACATGATGAAATACTATAAATAGTTTGTAAAAGTCAGGTAGACGTGAAGTCCAACATCACGACTACCTGCCAAATTAGTTCGTTAACATAATGTGATCTATGGCATATAGGAACCTCAAGAAAACATGTTCCTTGCAAATGCTCAACTAACTTAACGAATGTAAAATACTTCAAAAAGGATAGAGGTCGTTATGAAAAAGCACTGGTTTTCAATTTTCGGAATAATTCTTGTGGGTCTTTTTGTTTGTTTCTGGCTCTGGCATTCCCCGTCAGGAGTAAAAATCACCAATCAGGAAATCGACAGCTACTTAAAAATCATTGAAAAAATTCCTTTTCCCCCTGAAGTAAAAAATGAAACACTCGCCAGTCTCCGTAAGTGGGGTGAAACCGATGATGGCCAACCTGTTTACATGCTTAATCTCATCAAAAATTACGAAAAGGTGCGTCATTATCAGGGAGCACCCGACTTTAAAGGCACTCCGGTGGAATCAAACAAGATCTATGAGGAAAAAGGCATTCCTCTGTTGCTGAAATATCATTCGTATCCCATATACTTTGCAAGACCTCCCCAGGGAAAGAATCTTGTTGGAGTTAATCCGAAAACGAATGACATAAGCGAGATTCTGATTGTACGTTATCCCAACCGCCGCGCCTTTTTTGCCTTTCTGGCTGACCCCCAATATGGTCCCATCCTGCCTTACAAGTTGATGGCTTCGGATTTGGACCTCATACCCTATACGATCGATGCTATTATTCCTGATTTACGATTGATTATCGGTGGTCTATTTCTGGCACTTTTCCTCATCGTCGGCTGGATTCGTGCCGCCAGAGGAAGACTATAAGGATACCAGGTATTAGTGGATGATATGTTCAACCCGTGGTTAATGCCCGAAAATCTCTATTTATACCACTTGGGACAGAAATATCGGCTTTTATAAAAGGAGAAATTCAAATGAAAATACAGATACCTCTCCCTAAAATAGAAGATCTTCCTCCCGGAATCAAGGAAGCTGTCGAATCGATACCGCTCAACGTCTTTTTCATGGCCGCAAATGCCCCGGCCAGCTTCATGACTTTTGCGGGGTTTGCCCGCTCCATCCTTTTCGAGAGCGAGTTCGATCCACGAAAACGTGAGATTGCGATCCTGCGGGTTGCACGGGTGACGGACGCGAACTACGAGTGGACTCATCACGTCGCTGTGGCGAGCCAATGCGGTGTGACAAAGGAGCAGATCGAATGCATCAAGACCGAAGACCCGGTAACCTCCCTTGAGGATGAATGCAATCTTCTCTGCCGTGTGGCGGATGAAATCAGCCGGAACGTAAGGCTTAGCGACGATGCCCTGGCACAAATCCTTGACCGGTACGGCGTACGTGGAGCGACGGAACTCATCCTATGCGTAAGTTACTTCAACATGGTCAGCAGATTCCTCGAATCCACTCGGGTTCCTCTTGAAAATGAGGATGTTTTGGAGAAGATTCATAAT
>PMBI01000050.1 GCA_003153775.1 Syntrophaceae bacterium
AAGACATGACAGACACCGCTTTTGATTTTACTTTCTTTGAGAAGAATTCTGATGCGGTCGGTGATGTCGATCATTTCCGCTTTTGCATTGGTTCGCACAGTAAACTGTTTCATGGTTGTTGCTCCATCTCCCGGTCTTTGACAACTCTGTAAAGGAACATGAGTGCCCCGTCTTTCAGCGGGAGGAATTATGAAAGGCCGCGCGCGCCTCCCTGACAAACGCCCCGACGAGGGCGGCATCTTTTCTCCCGTCGGGTCCTTCGACACCTGTGTGCGCGTCCACGCCTGCCGGACGCACATGCGCTATGGCTTTGCGGACATTCTCCGGATTGAGGCCCCCGGCCAGCATGACCGGCCTCAGAGAAAGATCAACAAGACGGCGACTGATATCCCAGTCGTGGGTCTTGCCGGTCGCACCGCACGCGCCGGTTGCCGGATCGTATGTATCAGTTATAAATGCGTCGCAATGAGGACCGAACGCGGCAACGGATGATTCGAGCTCCGCAAGATTATTATCATCCACAATAAGACTCTTGATAACGGTAAGATCGGAGTCAAGGAATTTGAGTTTGACAATCTCCGCAATAGATATACCGCCATGAAGCTGCACCTTGCGGGCTCCGATTTCTTTGCAGAGATCAAGAATCTCCTCCGCCTTGTTCAAATAGGTAATCAATACGCCAGATGCAGGCGGCGGGAGGAGGCGGATGATTTGGGCCGCATCTTGTGCTGCTATGTCCTCCCGATGAACCGGAAGTCTCAGCGGGAATCCGATCTGCTCGACGCCTGCCTCCGCAAGCATCGTGGCTTCCGCTCTATCGGCGACACCGGCTATCTGAACAATTCCATGCATGGACATATCCGCGGGCAGGGTGCGTGATGATGCGGATTACGCACCCGGCAACGTTTGAAGCTCTCCGCAGCAAGCCGCAGGAATGTGCTCGCTGCCGAATTCAATTATTATTTCGGCGGCCCCCTTGGCCTTCTTAAGAGGGGTCGCGTCATCGACTATTTTTCCGACAAGGTTGACCGCGCTTGCGGGAACGGGGTCAGACCCGGTGCTCATCGGCGTCCGTCCGAAGAATATAGCCATCGCCCTTCCCGGCGGCCAGTAGCCGATATCACCGACTTTCACCTTTGTTGTCGCCGTTTCATCGAGAGACGCCTTTACGGGTATCTCAAAGTAATATTCGTCGCCCCATTCGTTGGGCTTTGCCTTGATGGGAAGCCTTGCTGCTATTGCTTTGGCGCACGCCGTATCGAAGAGCTCGGCCCTCACCATTACATTGCCTGTGGTTATTCTCACTTGCGTCGGCATGACGTAAAATCCCCTCCTTTTAATATCCGATTGCTGCAGCCGTCGATGTCTTTATTTTCTATAAGCTATAGGTATCCGTAAACCTATCTATAATTTCGAGGAACTCTTCCGGCAATCTGTCCCTCACGTTCGCGACGATATCTTCCGGCATCTCCCTGTAGAACGCATGGGCAATGCCTCCTGCAATACATGCCATCGTGTCACTGTCGCCGCCGAGGGATACGGCCTTTCTTACGGCGTCTTCGAAATCCTTAGACTCCAGGAATGCTGTTATAGACTCCGGTACGGAGCCCTGAGACGATACATCAAACCGGTATCCGGGTCTTATATCGTCGAGGGCGCGACTGAGATTATAGGTGAAGCGTTTCTCTATCTCGCTTTTTATAAAATCCTTATCTTCGCCCTTGCGGGCAAGAAAAACCGCGAGGGCCGCGGCCTGAGCGCCCTTTATTCCTTCGGCGTGATTGTGGGTAACAGAGGCGCTTCTTGCCGCTTCTTCGAGGACCGCTTCCATGGAATCGAAGGCAAAGCCTATAGGGCTCACTCGCATGGCGGAGCCATTGCCCCAGCTATTGTAAGGCCTGCCCTCCGGCTGGAATAGCCATTGGTAGAACGCCGACCCGTAACCTGCGCCGGGGTATCTTCGCCCGAAGGTCTTAAAGGCCGTTGCGTAATCAACTTTTTCTAAAATTGAATAGGCCGCTGCCACCGTCAGGACCGTATCGTCCGTAAAATGTGAATGCCGGCCGAAGAGAGGGAAGTCCGTATACTTTATCGGATGGGCCTCGTACACGGAACCGATAACGTCACCTGCAATTGCCCCTAACATATCCACACAGAAGAGAACCGCTACTGAAAGATAGGTAATTATTGAAAAGGGTTTAGCCGCGACCCAAGGAACTCTCGCCTACAGTCTTATTTCCATTCCCTGGTAAACGGCGAAACACTCCAGCTTTTCATTACTGCCGCCCACAATCTTCCTGCAATCCGCCACTATCTCATCTATGCCTGCATCGGACCTTTCCTGGTTGTGGTGGAACAATCCGAATTTCCCGACCTGCGCTTCCAGGGCTAACCTTAGGGCGTCCCGATAAACAGAATGTCCCCAGGTTTTCGTTTTCTTATACTCCTCATCGGTGAATTCCGCGTCATGCACAAGAAGGTCTGCGCCGGCAGAAAATGCGCGATAGGCCTGGAAGTCGACTCCACCAGGATGTTTAAAACTCAGTTCATTGTCCGTGAGGAAAACGAAACTCTTGCCGTCCTCCGTAAATCTGTATCCCACGCCTTGATTGGGATGACTTAACGGAATGGGAGCTATCGACATTGATTTTATGGCAAAAGGTGCCTCGCAGGCATCATGATAGATGATATCGGCTCTTATATCTTCAAATTTTACGGGGAAGTTGGGAGGCGCCATGATCGTGGAAATCATCTCTTTTACTGACGCCTGCGCAAACGGGCATCCGTACATGGCAATCTGTGTCTTTGTGGAATATATGGGCTGGAAAAAAGGGAACCCCATAATATGGTCCCAATGGGCATGGGTAAAAATCATCGTATACCGGAAGCGATCCTCGGAAATTAGCCTGTGGCCGAGAGTCCTGATTCCCGAACCGGCGTCAATGATGATTATGTCATCGTTTTTCGTTCTTATTTCGAGGCAGGTGGTATTGCCGCCGTACTTCAGATATTCCTTTCCCGAAACGGGTATCGAACCCCTTGCTCCATAGAATCTGACAATCATTATATATGACTCTCTCCGGATCTTATTATCTGCTTCTTTTATATCCTTAGTATATCATTTCATTATTAAGGTGTCATATCGACCGAAGGGAGATATCTTTTAGTTTTGCTCCCCATACTAAGATTTCTCCTTGCGGTCGAAATGACAATAGTACATGGAAATTTCCGAACTGTGGCCTAAAACGCCTACCGCGGATTCTTGCCCGTGACCGTGGGATTTTCAGGATAGGCTGTCCACTCAGTAAATGACCCTTCATAGATCCTGACGCTCGGATAATTCAAATACCACTTTAATAAAATGAATTCATTAGTCGCTTCGCGGCCCGTACCGCACGTGCAGATGATGGTATTCTCCGGCCGCACGCCGTTAGCCTTGAGAATGGCGGATATCTCTTCATCGGATTTTAGCAGGCTCTTGTTTGCATCCGTCATCAAAGACGCCCAGGGGACATTAACGGCGCCGGGGATGTGGCCGGGCTTGATCCAGAATGACTGGCCTTCGTAGACGTCGGTGGGCCGCGCATCGAGAACCATGACATCTTTGCGATCCTTTACTGCCTTGAATTCTCCGTATTCGATGTAGAAATCTGATTTGACGCGGACGCTGAAATCGGATGTAGATGATTTGGGAAACTCTTTCGTCAGGGGCTTGCCCTCTCCTTTCCATTTGTCGAGACCGCCATCGAGGACATAAACGCAGTCGTGACCGAAACGCGCCAGGCTGTAAGCCATCATCGTCTGCTCCAGGCCGTCGCCCCAGCCTTTGGCGGCGCCGGTTCCCGTATAGACCACCGCGGGGACACCCGGCTTCAGGCCGGCATAGCGAAGGACAGGCTGGATTGTATCAGGAGAAACATATCTGGCAGGCATCCCATCAATATATGTGCGAAGCAAACCCTCGTTCATATAAATGGCGCCGGGAATATGCTGCTCTATATAGTCATGAATATTCGGCTGCACATCAAGGATGACCATCTCCTGCTTTTTCAGACTTTCATGGAGCCAATCTGCGGAAATCCATTTTACTGTTCCACTGCCGTAAGGATAGTCCTTCTTCATAGCCCACCTCTCATAACGGTTCGAAGGAAATAGAACTTAAGAATGAAGCTGTGAAAATTGCATCGTTATTTAAAAAATAGCCGCTCGTCCATTTATTGTCAAGAATTTATATATCCGGCGAGTCGGTATAATATGCTGCAAAAAAAGGTTTTGCTTTACATTATAATAAACTGTAAATTTTATTACAGGAATGAAAATTAAAAGAGGTGGACATTATGAAGACCATCAAGATCAAAGGCATGACATGCAATCACTGCGTCATGGCCGTGACCAAGGCCTTGAAGGAGATCGACGGGATCACCAACGTCAAGGTTGACCTGCAAAAGGCTGAGGCAACATTCGATGAGGTCAAGCCGGTGGATATGGAAGTCGTAAAGGGACGCATCCGGAAGGCGGGATATGACATCGCCTGATAAGACGGCAGTTAAGACGACGATCTCCGTAGGCGGCATGACTTGCGCGGCCTGCGTGCGCCGCGTAGAGCAGGCGCTGAAATCTGTTGACGGTGTGACGGACGTGGCGGTCAACCTCGCCACTGCCAGGGCGACAATTTCGCATGGCGAAACATGGGGAGGGGTCGAGGCGGTCAGGGAAATAGTCTCCGACCAGGGCTACGATTTTCTAGGTATTCTCGACGACACTCGTCCTGACCCCATAACTGCGGCCAGGGTAAGGGAAGTCAAAGATCTCCAGATCAAATTTGCTGTAGGCGCGGTCCTCAGCGTTATCATTTTTCTCGGCTCCATGCAGCACTGGTTTCCATTTTTGGCAGCCGTGCCGAGACAGACGATGCTCGTCATCCTGTTTTTCCTCACGACCCCCGTCGTCTTCTGGGTGGGAAGCAGGTTCTATATCGGCGCCATAAAGGCGGCCCGGCAAAAGACTACGGATATGAATACGCTCGTGGCCGTGGGGGCGCTTTCGGCATACTTATACTCCGCTCTGGCCACTTTTTTCCCGCGGATTTTTTCGACCGCCGACATAGCACCGCACGTCTACTATGACGGCGCCGCCATGATCGTCACCCTGATAATCCTCGGCCGCCTCCTCGAAGCGAGGGCCAAGGGCAGAACGTCCGCGGCCATCAAGAAACTGATGGGGCTCCGGCCGAAGACCGCGCGTGTAATCAGGGATGATAAAGAAGAAGACATTCCCATTGACGAGGTCGTGAAAGGGGATCTGATCCTCGTCCGGCCGGGAGAAAAGGTGCCCACGGATGGTGTCGTAGTTTCCGGCAGCTCTTCCGTCGACGAGTCCATGCTGACCGGTGAAAGTATGCCCGTCGCTAAAGAAGCCGGCGAGCATGTGTTCGGCGCCACGCTGAACAAGACCGGGAGCTTCATCTTCAGGGCAACAAAAGTGGGAGCAGAGACTGCCCTGGCCCAGATCATTCGCCTCGTCGAAGAGGCGCAGGGCTCCAAGGCCCCCATCCAGAGACTGGCCGACAAGGTCGCATCCATCTTTGTGCCTGTTGTCTTTGCCATTGGTATAATTACGTTCATCGTCTGGTACTTTTTCGTTCCCGATCACATTTTCAGCAGGGCTTTGTTGAATTTTGCCTCCGTCCTGGTGATTGCCTGCCCCTGCGCCCTGGGTCTCGCGACGCCGACGGCAATAATGGTGGGAACCGGTCTCGGCGCTGAGCACGGCATCCTGATCAAAGGCGGGGAAAGCCTGGAAAACGCCTACAAGCTGACGACGGTGGTCTTCGACAAGACCGGTACGCTGACCAGGGGAGAACCGGAGGTGACGGATATAATGGCCGCGCCCGGCTACGAACAGAACCGCGTCCTTGAGATTGCCATGTCCATCGAGGCCGTCTCCGAACACCCCGTCGCCGCAGCCATCGTAGAGAGGGGACGCCGTGACGGCATTACCGCTCTTCCCGTGGAAAAATTTGAGGCCTTCGCAGGTCTCGGCGCGGGGGCGTTTATAAGAGGACAGTATTGCCTTCTCGGAAACCGGAGGCTCATGGAAACGAAAGAGATCAGTCTCGAAAGCCTTGCAGCAAAAGCGGGGACACTCGCCACGGAAGGGAAGACATGCGTATTCATCGCCGAGGGGAATCAGGCGATTGGTCTTATCGGCCTTGCCGACGTGCCGAGGGAATCGGCAAAAGAAACAGTGGCCACGCTGAAGAGCATGGGCTTAAAGGTCGCCCTCATCACGGGAGATAATATGAATACAGGGAAGGCCATCGGCAGCGTCCTCGGCATAGATAATATCATGGCGGACGTTTTGCCGGGAGACAAGGCTGCGGAAATAAGACGACTGCACGAACAGGGTGAGGTTGTTGCCATGGTGGGCGATGGCATCAACGATGCGCCCGCACTGGCCGCTGCGGATATAGGGATTGCCATCGGCGCCGGCACGGATGTGGCGATAGAAGCGAGCGATATTACGCTTATCAAGGATGACCTGCGCTCCGTACCCATGGCGATCAGGCTTTCCCAGGAGACAGTAAAGGTGATCAGGCAGAACCTCTTCTGGGCCTTTATCTATAACATCCTCGGCATACCCATTGCCGCGGGCGCCTTGTATCCTTTTTTCGGAATTCTCCTCAACCCCCAGTTTGCCGCCGCCGCCATGGCGCTTAGCTCCGTATCTGTAGTGAGCAACTCCCTGCGCCTGAGAAGGACAAAATTTCTCGGTCCATTGGTTCCTTCGAAATGACATGCTACTGTGAGAGCAGGCGTCATCCTCCTTTTTCAAACTTCGATTTATCGGCGCCGCAGATAGGACATGTCCAGTCTGCGGGAATATCTGCGAATTGTGTTCCCGGTTTAACGCCGGAATCGGGATCTCCTTTCTCCGGATCATAAACGTATCCACATACCGAGCAGGTATATCTATCTTCCCTTTCGACATTGTCAGGCGTCTGATAGGTCGGTGCAGTCTTCGGGGACTTGCCGCGTTTCACTTCATGATAATAGGCATAGGTCATAGGTTCCTCATCAGCATTGAGGATACCGCAATCCAGCACCCGACCTACGAAGATCGTATGGCTGCCGCAGTCCATTTCATTTACCACTTCAGCCTCAATGTAGGCTATGGTGTGATCCAACACAATGGGAACACCGGTTTTTCCGAGCCTGCTATTCAAATTTTCAAATTTGTTGATATCTCTTCCACATTTAAAGCCTAAGAGACCGATTAATTGCATAGGCGCCAATTTCGATAAGACGGATACGGCAAACTTCCCGCTCGCCTGAATATACTCATGGGTAAGATTTTGCTTATTTATACCAACTGCAATAGTCGGCGGTTCTGATGTTACTTGAAAAATGGTATTGGCGATCTGCCCATTGAAGAGATCATCTTTCCTCGAACTTACAACGTACAGGCCGTAACTGAGTTTATAGAATGCCGCTTTATCCATAGTCTTCAATCCTTCTTTTCATGTTTTTTGAATTCGGTAGCGAGCGAATGCCGAGCGATGCCGTTCCTTAAGAATCGAAGATTCTCCGCAGCTTGCTGCGGAGAGCTTCAATGTTTGAAAAGTCATCCCTTATTCTTTAATCTCCGGCGATGCGTTCGGGTCGAAGGGATTCGTTCTCATGGCGAAGGAAAAGAGATACGGATAATTCTCCCGCAGGTGTTTCATGTAGCTCAGCCATTCCGAGATCAGCAGGCTGTAGGCCCGCTGCATGTCTCCCGCTATGTGCCTCAAGTCCAGCTCTGAAAGTCTGCTTAAATCCGGCCGTGATTCGAGTTCTTCCGCCAGATGGAATACAGCCATGAGGAGGCCGGTGAAGGCGTCGTGCTCGAGGAGGTTCTGATTCTCGAGGAGCCTCAACATGAATTCCCTTTCCTTCACGAGCTTCTGTTTCAGGCTACTTAGATCGCCTCTGCGGATGCTGATTGCGTAATCATATTTCTTCAGTCGCTTGCTCATATCGAGGAACTCCCCGGCAGACCATTGATTTGTAATGATGAGGTCGCGCCTGATTCTGTCCGTGTTGGGGTCAAATTCAGAAAAGAATCTCAACAGGTCCTTGCCGACGACGCTGAAGAAAGACCCGATGACCATGTTTAATCTATCCAGAATGATTCGTCTCTCCCTGATGGCGAGCACTTCACTGATGATCACTGTGAACAGCAAGACCTCGATAAAGGCGAACGCGATATCGCCGATGAGACGATAGAAGATGTGGTAGGCATCACGGAAAAGGGCGTAGTGGATGAGATAAAAAATCGTGGAAAGGACAACCAGTGATATTCCCAGGAGGAGCTGCCATTTGATACGTTTCATAGTTCAGTCTCACAAGTTACTTCGCAATCGGTCTCTCTCCGAAGATGCTCCTGCCCACCCTCAGGATCGTCGCGCCTTCCTCAACGGCAACCTCGTAATCCCCGGACATGCCCATGGAGAGCTCCCGCATTTCAACACGATTAACATTTTCATCAATAATCCTGTCTCTCAGCTCGCGCAGTGACGCAAAATAGGGCCTCGCGTCTTCAGGGTCATCAAACCACGGGGCCATGGTCATGAGACCCTGTATGGAAAGATTATTGAGGGCTGATACGTCCTTGACGAGTTGCATGGCCTCTGTGTATGGGACGCCGCTTTTCGTCTTCTCGCAGCTGGTATTAACTTCGATCAGTATTTTCGTTACAAGGTCGGCAGCAGCGGCTCTCCGGTCAAGCTCAACGGCCAGATCCATCCTGCCCACGGAATGGATCATATCAAAAAGCTTCACCGCATACTTGGCCTTGTTGCTCTGGAGGTAGCCGATCATATGCCACTCGATTGTCCTCCCCATCTTTTCGATCTTTCTCTTCGCCTCCTGTACATAGCTCTCTCCGATGATATCAATACCGGCCTCGATGGCTTCCATAATCCTGTCGTCATCCACCGTCTTGGTCACGGCCATGAGCCTCACATTGGAATCCTTCCGGCCCGCACGCAAAGCGGCGCCGCCAATGGCGCTTCTCACCCTTTCGATATTAGACTTCACTTTTGATTCCATTGCTCACTCCGGCAAAGCCTATGGCCCCGATCCTTTTCAGTACATCCACGACCTCGCACAGGGGAAGCCCCATGACATTTGTGTACGAACCGTGTATCTCTTTTATGAAGAAGGCGCCCATTCCCTGCACGGCGTATCCTCCCGCCTTGTCGTATGGTTCCCGCGATCTTATGTACCACGCCATTTCGTCTTCCGGAATTTCCCTGAAGCGGACGGAAGATAGAACGGCGTCCCTTATGAGGATATCCGCGTTTTTTCTCGCTACCGCGAAGCCCGTAAAGACCGTATGGACTTGTCCGCTCAGCTTGGCCAGCATCTCTCTCGCCTCTTCAGGCGTCCGGGGCTTACCAAGTATGTCGCCGTTGATAATAACGATGGTATCCGCACCCATCACCCAGGCCTCCGGATGGATGGCGGCAACCTTCTTTGCCTTTTCTTCTGAGAGTCTCAGGACATGATCCCGCGGCGCTTCCCCTTTCATGAACTTCTCATCGACGTTGCTCGGGATTATCTCGAAGCGTAATCCGAGGAGAGTCAAAAGCTCAATCCGGCGGGGGGATGCGGACGCGAGGATAAACCTTCCGGCCGTGGTCACCACTATAGATATTCCTTCTTTTTCTTAGCTTCCAGGATTTCCACGACCTTCTTCACATCCTGGGAACTGCCTCTCTTGCAGATGAGCAGGGCGTCTTCCGTATCCACGACAATCAGATCTTCCACGCCCAGCAGGGTGACAAGCTTCCGCGGACTGTGGATGAGAGAATTCCTGGCATCGACACCGACGAAGAGATCACGGCAATTTGCGGCGTTTCCATTTTCGTCCTTGCCTGACGCCTCCCACAGGGCATCCCAGGATCCCATATCAGACCAGCCGAAATCTCCTTCAATGAGAAGAATATTATCAGCCTTTTCCATGACACCATAATCAATGGAGATGGATGGAAATTCATTGTAGACGCGGCGGACGGTCTCCTTTTCCCCGGCTGTTCCCATAGTGCCAGCTATTTGCTCGAGCCCCGCTTGTACCTTGGGAAGCCATTTCTCGACTGCATCGAGTATGGCGTCGATATTCCACGCGAACATCCCGCTGTTCCAGTAAAAGCCTCCTTTTTTCAAGAACGCCTTTGCCTGTTTGAGCGGCGGTTTTTCCCGGATGGATTTCACCGTGTAGATGTTCTCGCCGTTGACGGCAGTTTTGAGGTCGCCCTTTTCGATATAGCCGTAGCCGGTCTCGGGGCTTGTGGGCCTTATGCCGATGGTGACGAGGAAATCGCCGCGGCCGGCCATGTCGGCGGCGGCAGAAAGGAGGTGACGAAATCGCGGCGCGTCATGAATCAGATGGTCCGCAGGGAGTACAACCATAACATCGTGAGGAGACTTCCGCCTGATATGGAGAGCAGCAAGACCTATGCAGGGAGCGGTATTTCTGCCGAGAGGTTCGATGATGATGTTCTCTTTGGGGATATGAGGCACCTGCTTCATCAGTTCATCGGCATGGCTCTCTCCCGTGACGATCAGGATATTTTCCTCGGGGATGAGAGGCGCTATCCTCTCTATCGTCTCCTGGATAATGGTCCTCGGAGAAACTATATCCAGGAGATGCTTGGGCATCCTTTCCCTGCTCTTCGGCCAGAAGCGGGTGCCTTTGCCGCCCGCCATGATCACTGCATACATCGGAAAACTGTCCCTCCCGCACTTCTTTCGTGTCACGTCCATAAAGTATCAAAAGAGATGGTGATTATCAATGTAAATAATGGATTGCATAAGGCATGGGCGCAAACATGCGCATCCGGGCCAGGACCCAAAAATACTGAGGAGACTGCATCTGAAATAGCGTTTAGCCTTGAAGAGATGATCATACAGATTATGCTTGACAGTTGCATACGAATGTATCACTAATATTGCAAATGCAACAAAGGTGAGGCATGTCTAAGATAATCAGATTCGGCGTTTCCTTGGAAGAAGCATTGCTTCATAATTTTGACAGCCTGATCAAGAAACGCAAATACACAAATCGCTCCGAGGCGATTCGTGATCTGATCCGCCAGGAATTGCTGCAAAAAGATTTCGAGGAGGACCGGGAAGTCGCCGGTGCAATAACCTTCATCTATGATCATCATCAACGGGACCTTTTGAATAAGATTATCGACGTCCAGCACGATCATCAGTATATCATCCAGTCATCGCAACATATCCATCTGGACCACCATAACTGCCTGGAGATCGTGGCGGTAAAAGGTAATTCCGGGAAGGTTAAAAAGCTCGCCGACACCCTAAGAGCCTTGAAGGGGGTCAAGAACGGGTCATTGAGCGTATCGGGCACCGGATGAATCACATGGGTGGCACCATTATAAAAATAATGACACGTGGGATCCTGGCAATGTCAGGCTGAATGAAGATTAAAAACCTTCCTCCAGCCATGCAAAGGTCATTGCATTATGCTGAATGAGCCGGTACATTGCCGGAAACAATAGGTGCATTTTTCTCATGACGGATAAATATCCGAGGATATTTCTCAAGCCCGGCCGCGACGCTTCGCTCTTGCGCGGGCACCCGTGGGTCTTTTCCGGAGCCGTGGCAGCAGCAGAAGGCGAGCTCCAACCGGGCGACGTTGTCGTTGCCGTAACACATGAGAGGAAGCCCCTCGCCCTGGGCTTCTACAACCCCACATCCGATATCGCCTTCCGATTACTGACCGCGGACACAACGGCCGCCGTTGACTATACCTTCTGGCAAAAACGTGTCCGCGAGGCCATGTCCTTGAGGGAGAAGGTGCTGCCCGAGGGAACGACGGCCTATCGCCTGATCAACGCGGAGGGAGACTGGATGCCCGGGCTCATCGTTGACAGATATGCCGATTACCTGGCTCTATCAATAGAGACGGCGGGAATCGAGAAGCATCGTGATGCTGTTGTGAAAATACTCTCCGAAGAGATGCAGCCCAAGGGCATCTATGAAAGGAGCGAAGGCCGGGCGCGGCAGTTGGAGAGTTTAGATGAACATACCGGCATAGTCTACGGAGAATGCCCGCCCCCGGCAATCGAGATCGCGGAAGATCACCTGCGCTTCGAGGTGGATATAATCACAGGGCAGAAGACCGGTTTTTTTCTCGATCAGCGGACGAACAGGAAAATTGTCGAACGATTGAGCAATCAGGCAAACGTCCTTAATTGTTTTTCATACACCGGAGCTTTTTCCGTCTACTGCGCCCGCGGAGGCGCCCGGCGTGTGGTTTCCGTCGAGTCTTCGGACGCAGCGAATGAAATAGCCAGGGGGAATCTCCAAAGAAACGGCTTTTCATCAGAGCAACACCCTGTAGTCAGGGCCGACGTGTTCAAATATCTGCGCGAGACAAATGAACTCTTCGATCTGATCATCTTAGACCCGCCGGCGTTTGCGAGAGCAAAGAAAGACGTGACAAAGGCGTCAAGGGGATACAAAGACATTAATCTACAGGCCGCAAGAGCCCTCAGAGACGGCGGGATACTCGCCACCTTTTCCTGCTCCAATTACATCGGCGAGGCGCTTTTTCAAAAGATTGTCCTTGGCGCCGTACGGGACGCCGGCAAGTCGGCTCGGTTGCTGCAGGCCATGAGTCCCGGTCCGGACCATCCCACAAATCTTGGACATCCGGAGGGACAATACCTGACGGGATTATTGCTGGACGTCACGGCCTGAGAGGACGGGGAAGACCGCTATCAGGAGGGGACCGGTGCATGTCTTTCATTCATTTTGATTGAAGCTTCATACCTTTGTTTGAGAAGACCAACCACTCTGTAGCTCCTGATTTTTTCCATATCCTGTCCAGTTTCATAATCGCCGATTTCGTCGACAGCCGGCGGGAACTGCGAGGCAAAATACGTCTTCTCGCTGATGATGATTCCATTGGGCCAGGACTTGCAAAGGTCCTGCAGTTTGAATACGAAATTAGCGGCATCTCCGATTACGGTGTAGTCCATTTTCTTGTCAAAGCCGATGTTCCCGACCACCACTTCCCCTGTGTGGACACTGATCCCCATTGTCAGCGCCGTGCTATACTGTTTCATAAAATAGTCGTTGATGTGCACCATCGCCTTCTGCATTTCAATGGCCGCGGAAACGGCGTTATCCGCATCCATGGGCGTGGAAACAGGGGCGCCGAAAACAGCGAGAAATCCATCTCCGAGATATTTGTCGACGATCCCATGATGTTTGAATACGATTTCTCCCATGGATGAGAAGAAGTAATTAAGGATAGTCACTGTTTTCTGGGGACCGATTTTCTTGGACAGTCCTGAATAGCCGCGGATATCAATGTTCAGCAGGGTCACTGTTTTGAATTCGTCGACTACCGGTCTTGCTGATGTGCTCCCGGGGACAATTCTATCTACGATCTCTTTGGGCACAAATTTCTGAAATACCTTTCTGATGCTCCGTTCGTTTTCGGCCATGGCCAGTGTTTCTTTGTAAAGCCGCGCGTTTTCCATGGCAATACAGACCGAAGTCGATATGGCCTGGAGAAGGTGCTCATCGTCGTCATTGAAGACGCCGTTAATCTTGTTGAGCACCTCAATGACCCCGATCACCTTGCCTTGCGAGATGAGGGGCGCGCAGAGGACCGACTTCGTCTCAAATCCGGTCAAATCGTCAAATTCCGGAGAGAAATGCGGATGCTTTTGAGCATTCTGGGCGATGACCGTTCTGCCCCGGGTAGCGGCATACCCGGCAATACCCTGGCCGAGCTTGATCCTGAAATCCTGCAGGGGTTCCATATTGATATTAAATGCGATCTCCCACTTCAACTCGTTGTCCGCAAGGAGCATCAGAGAGCCGGCTTCCACATTCATGATCACGCGAATCATATCCATCGTATACGTCAGAACCTTCTCCGTATCGAAGGTCGAGGAGGACAATGCGTTGCCAATCTGTCTCAAGGTCTCGAGTTCGTGGGTCCTTCTCACGAATGCCAGGGAAAGCTTTTCCTTTTCGATGGCTCGGGACAGCTCGCCTGCCATGCATTCGATGGCATCGTGCATATCGGTCAGCAATTCCATCGGCACATTGCACAGCACGAGCACTCCCGTCGTGCTGCCGTCTACTTTCAGAGGGGTCAAAAGAGCCGTCTTGAAACCATGATCCAGGAATATCTCCTTCTCGATGGGGTGTGATAGTCCTATCGTATCTTCGAGTATCAGCGGGTTCTGCCGCTTGATGACCTTATCGATGACTGTTCCGTAGCAGCTGTATGAATTACCTTTCGAGATATTTGTCGAGACGAGCGCCAAGAATTCGGTAATGATTATATGCATCGAATTCTCTTCGTCGAGCTCGACAATGACGGCCATGTCAAATGATATTGTTTCTCTGATTTCCTGGAGAATCGTATGGAGGAGTTCACTGCTTCTTAGGCTCGAATTGATGACGGAAGTGATTTTTTCTATGGCCTGGAGCTGCTTCGACTTGATTTCAGCTTCCCTGAGGAGGCGCAGATTGTCATAGGTGAAGGCCGCATTGGAGAGCAGCGGTGAGAGGACATTTACGTCCTCCTGCGTAAAGAGATCATCAGATTTTCTCCTCGAGATAGTCAGGACGCCGATGACATCGTTAATGGTCTTGAGCGGCATGCATATGAATGATTTTGTCGCGTATTGCGGTCGCGATTTGCGACCGAAGCGGATATCTGTCTCAATATCCTCCACCAGAAGAGGGGTCTTATTGAGCACGGCATACTGGGCAATTCTATCTGCAAAACTGACGCGGTCGCCTTTCTTGACGAAATCGCCCAATCCGATGCATGCCTCGATAACGAAAGCATCCCGATTGGGTTTCTCCAGCATCATGATGGACCCGATGTCTGCATTCGTAAGCTTCAGAGCCCGCTCAAGGGTGATGTAAAGCAGATCTTCCGGATTGAATGTCATGTAACACAAGTCGGAGAGTTCCTTTAATACGGAAATTTCCGAGGTCTTCTTTTCCAAACGGTAGAAATTTGCCCTTAGTTCATGCTCAAGGACTTGGAAGGAGTCCACTATCCCTTTCAATTCGCTGGCTGTCGATATCTGGGGCTGAGCGCATTCCTCTGCGACCGTTCTTGAAATATTGCCTGATATGGAGACAATCTCGTCAAATAATTTGCGCAGTATCACGAACCCGAAGAGTGAGAAAAAGAGAAGCACGATGAAAAAAGGGGGAATGTAGTGATCGTTGAGGAATTCGTATTTTAATGCGAAATACAGAAATCCGAAGACGGGGACAAGGAAGAAAAGTCCAAAAATGATTAATAATTTATAATAGATGCCATAGCTTTCGATGGAGAATCTGTGAAACCACTTCTTGAGATTCATGGCGCCTCATGTATCCTTAAATAAATGCACGGCCGTATCAATGAGTATTTCGGCTAACCTACGGAAAGTCTTTAATTCTAAGTCTTACAAATCGTAAACCTGATGAGATCATATGAAGAAGAAAATTTCTCCGGGATCTGACGGTCCGTCACTTTTCCTTAACGAACATCAAGAGCACGGTCGCTATGAGGGTGAGGACAATAGAAAAATAAAGGGGGGCGAATATGCTGATCTGGTCCCAGAGCAGCCCGGCGACCAGAGAGGCAAGGAGGGCGCAAAGGCCGACCGCCATTTGAAAGACACCTATGCCTGTGGCCCGATAACTCACCGGGGAGAGCTCAGAGACGAATGTCGCCTGGACTGTGTCCAGGATGCCTCTGTGCAGACCATAGATAACAAATGTTAGGACAATTACCACACGACTGCTCGACAATATAAGACTGAGACAGACGGCCCCCCATGAGATAAATGCGAGCACCATCAATGCCTTTCTTCCTATTTTGTCGGAAAGCCTGCCGGAGGGAATCGAAAAGATAGCGGCAGCGACGGTGAAAATCAGGTAGAGGACGGGCACGAAGGCGCTCGTAAATCCAAGATGGGTCGCGTAGATCAAAAGGAACGAGTAGCTGAAGGAACCCAAGGCGAAAAAACAGGTCAGTATAAGGAAAAGCTTGAAATTTGCATTTAGGTCCCGGAGCACAAAGCCGTGAAAAATCTTCGCTTCAGATGGTTCTGTCTCTCTTATACGATAAAAAATCAGGATGGCGCTCACGGCAGACGGAATGGCGGCAAGGAGAAAAAGAGTTTTGTAACCGAGCAATTGGTAAAATGCAATGCAAAATACAATGCCGCACACGGCGCCGAGGTTATCCATCGCCCGGAGCAGCCCGAAATGCCTGCCCCGGTCTTCATCCGTAGAAGCATCTGCGACAATGGCATCTCTGGGCGCTCCCCGCATCTTGCCCATTCTGTCGAAAATGCATAGCCGACTCTCGATGCAGCGCCGAACAGATAGCCCGTCCAGATAAACACCTTCCGCCTGTGCATGCGGTCGGAGATATAACCGGACGCCGCCTTGGATATGGATACAAAGGCTTCACCGAGGCCGTCGATAAGGCCGAGGACGGCCATGTTGGCGCCGAGGACGGTTGTGATAAATATCGGCCAGATTGGATAAATAATGTCCGAACCGAAGTCATTGAGAAAAGATGCTATGGCGAACGTTCTGACGGTCTTTCTGGTTTCTTTTTGTTCCATAACATGATCCGGCTATATGGATGCCTCTGCACCCCGCCCGCTTTGCCACGGGATTAATGACATAAACTCCCCGCCAATAAAAAATCCCTGTTCAACCCACGCGTGTGTTAGGGATGCAACGGGATTTGGTAAAATGATTCTGTTCATGCAGCAAAGGATGGAAGAGGCGACGCAATTTCACGTGTCAAAGCAAAGGACAGGGATCATGGTTCTTCCGCCCGATGGGATTTCAGGACATTATTCGCTATCTTTTCGTGGATAAGCTGTGACGCCATGTTATTGCCTGACATACCGACACGAATAGATACCGATGTCTGACCTTTCGACACGTATTCAACGAGAATCTGTAATTTCTCCTCCTGGGCAACGGCGCTCATTGAACCCGAGGCTATCTTCAGATTCTTCTCCACGGAGGTTGCTTTCATATCCGCGAGCGTCTGCTCGCACGCCTTCCAAACCTCGTCAAAAGGGTAGTTGTAATTCGTCGTCAAGGATCCATCTGTAAATATGAAATTACCGGAGTTGACGCCTATCGTCCTGTTGCCTACAGTTAATGAAGCGTCGCAGCCGGCAATCAGGATTATGGACAAGAGCACTAACCACGTGCGATGAGCCTTAGCGGCCGCAGCAATCTCCGCTTTCATAGGTCGTTTCACCTCCCTCGAGAGACTTCCTTCCCCATGCGTGCGATATCGCCCTGTACGGGAAAATGTATAGTAAATATAGCATTCAGCATGGATATATTAGGACAATGCAGAGGGACTGTCAACGTGATTTCAGCGACAGAGGCCTAAAAAGAATAGTACACGTCCTGAAGGACGGCCCACAGCAAGGTCATGGCAGTTGACAGAATGCAAACTGCAGCGAGAATCCGATGGAGATACGTTTCGCCCTTCTGTTCATTATAGCTCATCAGGAAACCAAACATGATTCCGGAGGCCAAGCCGCCGCCGTGCGCCCAGTTGTTGATGCCGGGTACGAGGAGGCCGAATATGACAAGCCCAACAACCCATCCCATGGCCTGCCTGTAAATGGCTTGCCCGTAAAAGCCGCCCCTGCTTTTCCCGTAATAGAGAATGGCGCCGATGAGACCACAGATGCTGGCCGATGCGCCAATAGTGAAGGGAATGCCTGCCAGATAAGAAACGAAAAACCCAGCAACGCCGGTGAGTAGATAGATTATAACAAAACGATTGAACCCGAATTCGCGCAGTACGAATGGCCCGAGTTGTCCCAGAGCCGCCATATTGAAGAAGATATGAAGGATGCCGCCGTGGAGGAACGAGGCGGCAATCAGCGTCCACCATCGACCATAGCCGGCAATGGGGACGGTTCCCGTTGCGCCCAAAATGAAGAGGCTTCTGTCGGAGGGAGAAAGGAAGGTCAGCGGGTTAGCCGACAGACCCAGGGTAGACGGGCTTAAAATGATAGATAGGATATATAAAGCGCAGTTGACATAGATAATGAGCTTAACGGCATTCATCGAAGCCGCTGAAAATCTTCCGAGCAGATGGGTCTTAAGCATAGAGCCGGGTTTCGACAGGCCGCAGTAAGGACAGACGGGTTCATCCGAACTGATCAGCTTTCGGCAATTCGGGCAAAGCATTGATTTTTTTTCTCTCGTGGACATACAAAAAACCTAAAAATATCTTATTGCGGGAATTACCGCATGGACGCTGATAGAGGTTGTGAGATCTGAAGCGTTTTATAGAGCGTATTCATGCTTCGCACTTCTTCTTGAATTCGGTAGCGAGCGCATGCCGAGCGGCTAAACGCTGTTTATTTTTTATGTTTTTATATCACGCCAATTATGCAGACGGCAAGCTGGATTTCTTGTCGCTCTGCCATTCTCTGTCATACCCTTTTGTCTTGACATGCCATCCTGAGTCAGATACTTTTTTGATTAACACTGCCAAAAAACTAAGGAAGCTGCGTCAATATGGATATAGATATATGGGCGGAAGAATTATTGAAGGATGTTTGCGAAAAGTGGGAAACTCCTGAGTACAAATATCCGTTCAGGGAATGCGGTTTTCGCGTCTTTTGCTCTCCCGTCTGTTTAACTCCGGAATTGATGATCATAGGGTACAATCCCGACAAAGATGACAAGCCTTTTTCCAAAGAAGATGACTGTGAGATCCCGGACGTTCACGAATATTTATATCACAAATCCAGAATAGCAAAGAAGATGAAATACCTTTTTGAAAGCATTGAGAAAGAAGACTGGCTGGCGGATAGCGTCAAGCTGAATCTGGTCTTCTTCGGCAGTGAAAACGAAGCTCAATGGCAGACCATGGATCGGGAGCTCAGGGATGAACTCGAAACATTCTGCTTCACCAAGGTAAACTACATTATCGATACTTTGAAGCCCAGGTATATTCTCACGGAAGGCTTCAAGGTTTTTGATCTCCTGATAAAATCCGTATTGATGGGGTGCAGCAAACCGGAAATGAAGATTGGCGTGGGGGGCAGAAAGATATATGCCCGCAGCAGATACGGCCATACGCAAATAATCGGTTTGGCTCATCTGACTAAGGATCGCATAAGCTATCCTGACTGGAACGACATAAAGAAATATCTGAAGGCTGATTTGAAAGATTCAGACCAGCAATACCTCCACTAACTGCTGATACTCCCCCTCCTGTGGCAAGCCTAAGAGGCGCTGCCTGGAGATTGGAATGTGTTATTTTCGTCTCCTTATTACCCTTCTATCTTCATCTGGCTTCATCCGTTTACCGATAGATAAATAAGTCTTTCGGATGTAAGAAATCTGTATTATTCTTATATACAGATAATCCATGGTTCATTTAAAATGATATCTCATTTATGTATCTGATTACGGGGGCATTATGAAAACATTTACGGTGGTCATTGCGTTGGTATTCATGATTCTGTGTTTCCCTAATTACAGCGCGGCAGAGCAAAAGGAGAAAACCAAGATGAAAGAAGAGAGCACAACTATGGAGAAATCAAAGGCCTCGGACTGGAGACATTTTAAAAAGCCCGATGATGCAACCTTGAGAAAGATGTTGACTCCCCTTCAATACAAGGTAACGCAGAAGGAAGGGACAGAGCCGCCTTTTCAAAACGAATATGACCATAATAAAAGGGAAGGCATCTATGTGGATATCGTTTCGGGAGAACCGCTTTTCAGTTCGAAAGACAAGTTTGACTCCGGGACGGGCTGGCCGAGCTTCACAAAGCCTCTTGCTTCGGAAAATGTTGTGACCCGCGAAGACAGGGGAATCTTCACGGTCCGCACGGAGGTGAGAAGCAAACACGGCGATTCTCATCTCGGCCATGTATTTCCTGATGGGCCGACGCCGACGAGGCAGAGGTATTGCATGAATTCCGCCGCTATGAGATTCATACCGAAAGAAGACCTGGAGAAAGAGGGGTACGGAGAGTATAAGAAACTCTTTCAGACAAAATAGAGAATGATAAGCACACTCAGATTGCAACCGATCATTGGAGAATGCAGCGAAGGAGAGATACCATGAAGATACAGATGTTAATAGGTCTCCTGTCATTGAGTATAATGATGACAGCTTCTGTCCTGGCAAAAGACGGCGACAAGAAGGCCCCGGCTTCCAGTCTCGAAAAGGCGGCCTTCGCCGGCGGCTGTTTCTGGTGCATGGAGACGGAGTTTGACAAACTGGAAGGCGTGAAAGCAGTCATCTCAGGTTACACAGGCGGGCATAAAAAGAATCCTACTTATGAAGAGGTGTCCTCAGGCGTGACGGGCCATGCCGAGGCGATAGAGGTGACATACGATCCGACAGTAATCAGTTACTCCCGACTGCTCGATGTTTTCTGGCACAATGTAGACCCCACCGTCAAAGATAGGCAGTTCTGCGATGTCGGAGCACAATACCGCACGGCGATCTGGTATTACAACGAGGAACAGAGACGCCTTGCCGAGGACTCGAAGAAAGCCCTCGAAAAGTCACATCGGTTCAAAGGGACTATCTATACTGAAATAACGAAGGCCACGCAGTTTTACCAGGCAGAGGACTATCACCAGAAATATTATCAGAAAAACCCCCTGCGATACAAGTTCTACCGATACAACTGCGGCCGTGATCAGCGTCTAAAGGAGCTCTGGGGAAAACCCTGACGCAGGCCGCTTGCGAAAATCTAAACAAAAAGAAATTTTTGAAAGAAGCAAATGCACCGTGTTATATTGTGACTAAGCGTGGATATCGAAGGACATCAGGGACGCAAATTAAGATTACGCGGAAGCAGAACATTTATGAACGCTTTTGAAGAAAAGATCGCCCGGCATGGACACAGGGGGCTCTTGAGCCAGCAGATTGAAGTCCTGCAGGTAAACGTGGGGCTAAAATGCAACCAGCAATGCCGCCATTGCCATCTGGAAGCCTCTCCGGAGCGAGGGGAGATGATGGAATGGCCCGTCATGGAATTGGTCATGAAAGCTGCAGAGAGTTCCTGCTGCCGGCTTGTTGACATTACGGGCGGCGCCCCGGAGATGAATCCTCATTTCCGCCCTTTTGTGAAGGCCCTCCGGGAGAGAAACCATAACGTGCAGGTGCGAACGAACCTGACCGCACTTCTCGAGAGCGGAATGGAAGACATGCCTGATTTTTTCCGTGAGCACCGTGTTCAACTCGTGGCCTCCCTGCCGTGTTACACGGAAGAGAATGTATCCATCCAGCGGGGCAGCGGCGTCTATGAGAAAAGCATCGAGGGCATCCGGAGGCTCAATGCCGTGGGCTACGGCACGCAGACCTCCTTAGCCCTGAACCTTGTGTATAATCCGGGAGGGCCGTTTCTACCACCCGAGCAGCTTGCCCTTGAAAAAGACTACCGGCACGAACTACAGGACCGTTTTGGCATCTCATTCACTAATCTGCTCACCATAACAAACATGGCCCTCGGACGCTTCCGGAAAGAGCTTGTCAGGCAGGACCAGGCCGAAACTTATATGCGGCTTCTGCGGAACTCATTCAATCAGAAAACTCTGCCGGGTTTGATGTGCCGGCGCCAGATCAGCGTCGGCTGGGATGGAACCCTTTATGACTGCGATTTTAATCTGGCCCTCGGTCTGCAGGTGAACCACGGCGCTCCTGACAGCATCCATTTCTTTGACCCCTCTCACCTGTGGAAGCGCAGGATCGTGACAGGCGAGCACTGCTTTGCGTGTACGGCAGGCGCCGGCTCGTCCTGCGGCGGGTCAATCATATCCAGTTCAAACAAATAGAAGACTGTTTTGGGAAGGATGAACCCGTGAACAGCGGAACCGGGCAATCAACGACGTCAAAAAGAATTGCGACCATGAAGGCTCTTGCGCTGCTCATATTTATAGCGGCTGCCATCTATGTAGTCCGTTTCACCCATGTCAAAGACCTGCTCACCCGGGATGTGTTGGGAAGGTTTCTTGAGACTGCGGGCTTTTGGGCCCCTTTGATATTTATACTCATATACACTGCCGGTGTCTGCCTTTTTGTGCCTGGGATACTCCTCACTGTGCTGGGAGCAGCCATCTTCGGCCCTTACTGGGGGTTTCTCTACGTCTGGATGGGAGCCATGGCCGGAGCGTCTGTCGCTTTCTGGATAGGACGGGCACTGGGACGGGACTTTGCGGCCTCACTGATCGGCGAGAGGCTAAGAAAATACGATGATGCCATTGAGCGCAACGGTTTTGCCACTGTCCTTTATCTGCGTTTGGTCTACTTCCCTTTCACTCCCATGAATTTCGGCATGGGTTTGACGAAGGTTCGCTTCCGCGATTATTTCTACGGCACGGGTCTCGGCATCATCGTCGGGACATTCATATTTACATTTTTCGTCGGTACCATAAAAAATGTATGGGCGAGCGGAGACTGGAGCCAGCTCTTGTCTTTCCGGGTATTCTTCTCCATCGGGCTCTTCGTCTTTTCGTTCTTTATCCCGAAGATCATAAAGATGATCAGGAAGGAAAAGTAAATATCAAGGCACATTGTTTCTGAAGGAGAAGAGGACATGGAAGGTTTTGATTACGATCTGGGAATCATCGGCGGGGGTGCAGCGGGATTGACTGCCGCGGCCGGAGGCGCCCAGTTTGGCGCCAAGACAATCCTGATTGAGAAATCAGACAGGCTGGGCGGGGATTGCCTGCATTACGGCTGCGTCCCTTCAAAAACACTGATCAGGACAGCCGGTGTGTGGTCTCTTGCGAGACGCTCAGCGGAATTCGGTTTGCCCGCGCTCGCCCTGTCTCCCGTAGATCTTGCGTCTGTGATGAAACGCGTAAGAGACGTCATCGCCAAGATCCAGCATCATGACTCTGTGGAGAGATTCTGCGGCCTGGGTGCGGAGGTCCGGTTTGGCCAACCTGTCTTCGCGGATGATCATGTGGTCACCCTGGACGGGAAGCGAATCGCGGCGAAGAGCTGGATCATAGCGACAGGCTCAGGCCCTGTCGTCCCTCCGGTAGAAGGCCTCGGCAGCGTCCCTTACTGGACGAATGAAACTGTTTTCTCACAGGGAACACTCCCTGCCCGTCTGATCGTTCTCGGAGGCGGACCCATCGGACTGGAAATAGCCCAGGCCTTCGGACGTCTGGGATCACAGGTAATCATCGTCGAATTCCTGGACCAGATACTGGGGCCCGAGGATGCGGATATGGCCGCAGTCCTGAAGACGCGTTTGGAGACGGAAGGATTGGAGCTCCACACAGGGACAAAGGCCGTCCGGGCGGAATCCCGTGGTTCGAAGATTCTGCTGACTACTGCACCTGCAAGCGGTGCAGGGGAGGAGAAGGTCATTGAAGGAGATGCAATCGTCGTGGCGACGGGCCGGGCGGCTAATGTGGGCGGCTTAGGNNGATGTTAACGGCCAGCTGCCCTTCACGCATGTGGCAGGATATGAGGCCGGCATTGCACTGACCAATTCAATTCTCCATCTCCCCCGCAAGGCGGATTATGGTCGGGTGGGATGGTGCACCTATACAGATCCGGAAGTCGCCAGCGTCGGACTCAATGAGAAACGCGCACGGAAGGAAGGGATCGATTATCAGATCATAGAAGAATTTTTCGTGGATAACGACCGCGCCCTTGCCGAGGGGGAGGGTCTCGGCAAGATCAAGCTTCTTCTCAATCCCCAGGGAAAGCTGCTCGGCTGTCAGATCATCGGCAGCTACGCCGGGGAACTCATCCACGAATGGGTCGTTGCCATGGCGGGCAATGTCAAGCTCTCCACAATCGCCGGCGCCGTTCATATCTATCCGACACTGTCGGAGATTTCCAAGCGCGCTGCCGGTCAGTACTTTGCCGGCAAGATTTTCAGCGACACGACGAAAAAGATCCTGCGCTTTCTCTTCAGTCTCAAAGGAAGGGCCTGCACGCCGCAGTCCTGAACTACCGTCTGCAGTGCAATAGACACTTACCGGTTACCAGTCTCAATGACCCATAATCGGCGGCCAGCGCGATTCTCCATGCGGATAAAATGTTGACCATATACCCGAAGAGTGTTACACAGCGCCGGGAATAGGACGGCGCAAAGTCTTTTCCGCTTCCGTAATTCCCGACGAATTGCGTCGATTATCCGGGTGTGAGACACGATGCATAAATTATTTCTGTTTGATTTTGACGGCGTCCTCGTCGATTCCCTCGCGGTATATGAACGAAGGGTGCGGCTTTGCCTAAAAAAAATTGGGAGCCCAGCCGTTCAGAGCCGGGACGATTTCCTGGCCTTGTTTGAAGATAATTTTTATGAGGGCATTGTAAAGAAGGGTATAGACCTCGTGGCATTTATGAATGCGTCAATATCAATTCCCACGGAGGACGACCGCGATCAGATGTCGCCCTTTGCGCCCCTTTTGCCCGTCCTCATGGAATTGAAAAAGGACAATATTCTTGCGGTAATATCATCAAATGTGTCGACGGTGATTAATGATATACTCTCCAGGCACGGGTTTGACGGCTGTTTCAGGGATGTCCTGGGAGCCGACTCCGGCTACAGCAAGATAGAAAAAATCCACCACGCCATGGATTCTTTCCAGGTGCGAAAGGATAAGACATATTACATAGGCGATACGACGGGAGACATAAAAGAGGCGCGTCTGGCAGGGGTAAAGACGGTCGCCGTGACCTGGGGCTGGCACTCCAAAGAAAAACTCGAGACCGTCAAGCCTGATTATCTCATCGAGGCTGCCGATGAATTGCTCATCATTTGATCGCAGACAGGGCCCGGAAGTGTTTCCAGCTTGTCATCGGGAACACGGCGATCCAATGACGGAGAAAATAGCCTTACAGATCATAGAGGGTTTCATCAATCCTGGGTTTTGCTTTGCTCGCTCCCTTTTTCCGTTTCTCCCCAAAGATAAGAGGTTCTTCACCTTCCAGTAGGTCCCCCATTTCGGCTTCTATCTTTTCAGGGTCTTCCCCTCTTTCCATGCGGCTCAGGGCTTCTTCCATGCCCGGCCCCAGATTCATTCCGGCGGCATCGGAGAGTTTCCTCATCAGCATGGCCGCCTGGCGGGGATCGTCTTCATTAAGCTTGTCCGCTTCGCCGGCCAGCATCGCCATCGCCTTTTCCATCTTCGCTTCATCCATCGGAGGCATTCCCTCATCGGCTGCTTCATCTTGTCTTCCGGATACTCTGGCGAAAATCGACATCTGCCTCTTTAATTTTACTCTTTTACACCTCGGACAATTGGGGACCTTGTCGGTGTTTATGCTCTTTGAGTAAAAGCTGTAGATCGTATTGCACCTGCGGCAGTAAAATTCATAGATCGGCATTACAACTTACCTCTTCAGGAATCTTTCTTTCATAGTCTAATAATCTTACCGTTAAAATCAAGAGGCTTTTATTATGGTTCTTGGGAGTCTTTCATCCGCATCAGGCGGGCAATCCGTTCCGTCAGCGGGGGATGTGAATAATAGAACCACGCATAAAACGGGTGGGGATGGAGATTGGCGAGATTGTCTTTTGCAAGACGTTTCAGCGCGTTTATCATGGGTATGGTGGTGCCGACGAGGCTGTGACAGAAGTCATCCGCTTCCCGCTCGTATCTTCTTGTAAGCATAGCCCCTATCGGCGTCAGAAAAAAAGCGACAGGTCCAAAAAGAGCGGCAATCAATAAGAGGCCCACATAAGGGAGCTTCTCAGCGAAACCGAATGTTTGATAGAGCAGGGGCCAGTCTACGAGGCGATAGACCAGATAGAGGAAGGCGAGAGAAACGGTCTCGGTAAGAATCAGTTGCTTCATGATGTGCCTCTTTTTCCAGTGCCCCGCCTCATGGGCCAGGACGGACAGTATCTCTTCAGGCGTATGGGATTTGAGCAGGGTATCATAAAGGACGATGCGTTTTGTCTTCCCCAGACCGGTAAAATAGGCGTTGGTGTGTTTGCTCCTTTTCCCTGCGTCGATCTGGAAAACCCCGCCGGTTTTCAGCCCCACCTTTGCCATGAGGGCAATGATAGCTTCTTTCAATGCCTCATCTTCAATGGGTGCGAATTTGTTGAAAAGGGGTGCTATCAGAACAGGATAGAGCCAAAGAATGAGAATCTGGAAAGCGGAAAAGAAAAGCCAGGCCCAGAGCCACCAGGTATGTTCGGCATAATAGACCAGAGCAAGCATGGCGCCGAAAAGAATCCCCGAGAGAATTCCCGATATCAGAAGGCCCTTGATGAGATCCGTAATCCACAATCTTACCGTCATGGTGCTGAATCCATATCTCTTCTCAATCACAAATATACTGTAGAGACTGAAGGGGATATCCAGAATGCCGCTCAACAAGGCGAGAATGCCAAAAAAAACCAGGCCGGACAGGACGAAATGGAGATGCCAGGAGAGTATTATGCCGACCAGCAGCGGCAGGAATCCGCTTAGAAGGACCAGAAGAGTAACTGCATCATCAAAGAAATATGCTATAGAGCCAAACAGTGCTGATTCGGCAGTGTATGCTGTCATGCGCGCAAGAGTAGCCTCGTCGATCTCTCCTTCGAAGACCTCAGGTACATCGTGGCCGTGCCGGCGCAGATGCCGGACATTCATATACGCGATGAGTAAACGGAATGCGGAGCTTGCGGCAAAGGCAGCGAGGAAGGCGATTAAGAGTATATTCCACTGCACCATAAATTATATCTTATATCCATATTCTTAAGCGGGCCTTGCGTCCCGGTCGTGGTGGCGCAGTCTTTCCAGTTTCTTTTCAATCTCCCGGAGAACTTCCTCAACTGTACTGACTGCCATAAAATCATGATCCTCGGGGATCGTAAATGGTGGAGCGTGAAGACTTATCACGGGAGTCCCGTTGCGGATGGCAATGGCTATTTCAGACAGGGTACCGGCGCCTCCGCTCAGGGCCACAAGGATATGCGGCGTCTTGGCATTGATGACATTTCTTGCATCATACATCCCCGTGAAGATCGGAATATCAACAAACTCATTCGGGTATTCTTCCAGGGGGTGCTGTCTGTCATTAGGGAGAACGCCGATAACAAGCCCTCCTGCCTTATGCGCCCCTTCACAGGCAGCCCTCATGACACCAGGCCCGCCGCCTGTAAGCAGCACGTAACCACGCGCGGCAATGGCTTCACCCAGACGCCGGGCGTCTTCCATGACCGCCGGAGAAGTATCGCGGTGACTTCCCATAACCCCGATGATGTATGGTTTTCTTGCAACTGAAATTGTCGGCATCGGAAGTTCTTTAACAAATGAAGCCGAGAACGACAAGAAAAATATAAACCTCCACGTTGACAGGAAATGGAAAAAGTGGTGATATGCGCGCGAAATGAAAGGAGACCAAAGACCGTTGATTGAAAAGATAGCGGAAGATTTTTACATGATCACCCTGCCCATGCCCTTCCGGCTGAAGCACGTCCATATGTTCGCCCTTGTGCATAACGGCAGCGTTTCTCTTTTTGATACCGGCATGAATACGCCGGAGACCTTCTCGACGCTTGAGGAGTCCCTGAAATCCGTAGGCAGGGGCGTTCGTGACATAGATCGTATATTCATAACCCATTTCCATACGGATCATTGCGGCATAGCGGGCCGTATCCAGGAGATATCCGGGGCGGCAATTGCCATGTCCGGGATGGATGCGCAGAGAATTCATAACGATCAGAAGAAGGGAACCGATTTTGATCAGGTAAAGAAATTCTATCGTGAGCAGGGGCTGAGAGAAAAGATTATCGATAACCTGTTGGAGCTCCTTATCTCTTTCCGAAAGGCAACGATCCCCTTCAAGGTCGATATGAATCTTGAAGACCGCGGGTCGCAGAAGGTGGGCGAAAGGGAGTTTGAGGCAATATCGGTTCCGGGCCATACGATAGGGCAGATGTGCTTCTTCTTCCGGAGGGAAGGAATACTGCTCTCCGGCGATCATATCCTGCCGGAGATCACGCCTAATCTCAGTCCCGATCCCTATAATCCCGGTTTTCGGCCTCTCAAGAGCTTTCTGGACTCACTCGGGCGTGTTGAAGACCTCCCTGTCGTCAAGGTCTATCCGGCCCATGGCGATCCGTTTTCAAACCTGAAGGTGCGGGTGGAAGAAATCAGGGAACACCACAGGGAGAGAAAAGGCCTTGTGCTTGAATCCGTCAAAGGAGGCCCGAAGACGACATATCAGGTTTCACTGGATATCTTCGGACGAGACCTGCCTGAGTTTGATCAGTTCCTGGCCGTCAATGAAACGTACGTGCACTTGCTTGAGCTCCTGGAAGAGGGTCTCATCAGACAGAAAATGTCCGGGCACCATCTGATTCATTCTGCTGCTTAGCCTATTGACGAAATTCCCCTCTGCTTTTCAAGGGTGGCACTCCTCTTTCATTTATCCCCGGGGTTTTGTTTTCTTCTTTGTCTTACCGGAAACCTGCATGATTACCCGCCTCTGCCTCGGCCGGTTGTCAAAATCAATAAATACGATCTGCTGCCACGTTCCCAATTGCAGACGCCCGCTGATTACAGGAATGGTTAGGGATGGACCGAGGAGGGCAGCTCTTACATGGGCGTGTCCGTTTCCATCGCCCCATCGTTCGTTGTGCCGGTAGTATTTGCCCTCAGGCGCGAGGTTTTCTATTGCCTCCTTGAGATCGCCGACGGCGCCGTGTTCATATTCTATCGTCGTTATGGCGCCCGTAGAACCGGGAACGAAGAGAAGCACCTGGCCGTCTTCGAGACTTGTTTCAGCAACCCGGTCTAACACCTGCCGGGTCAAGTCAATAACATCGGTATTCCCTGATGTGGTAAAGGAAAGGTCAAACGTTGTCATCTCCACAGCCATATATGACATCCTTTCATCTGCAATAAAGAATCCCCGGGCGTCTCCACCTTCAATGTATCCCGCTTTGACCCATCGGAGATATAAACGATAACTCTCGCCTCATCCAAGAGTCAAAGTCTGCTCTATATATACGGGAAGACGTGCTTCTGCACCATTTGAAAATTCTTCTTCACCTCACTCGCGCCGTCTATGATGTTCATGTGACCCGGGAAGAGCGCTTCTATGTCCAGCTTGGAAAGGGTTACAATGCTTTGCTTCAGCAAGGAGCCGCCGCCGCCCGCGAAATCTGTTCTTCCCACATTCTGATAGAAGATTACATCCCCGGAGAAGATAACCTTCCGGGAAGGCCAGTAAAGACCGATGGAACCCGGGGAATGTCCCGGTATGAGAAGAATTTCAAATGATTCCTCTCCCAGGACGATCTTGCCTTCCGTAAGGGGAAGATCGACGCGTACGACGGGAGGGTTCATGCCAAACAGGTTGTAGAGGCTGGCGCCTGCGCCTTTTAAGAACTCTATCTCTTTTTCGTGAAGGCCTACTTTCACATCCGAGTCATTAAACAAGACGGACCCTTCAAAGTGATCGGGGTGGGAATGGGTGTTGATAACGTACTTGATCGCACTTTTCTCTATCCCGTCTTCTTCCATGCTTTCAAGAAGGTTAGGCACGAAACCCTTCAATCCGGGATCGACGATGGCGTTGACACTGCCGCCTATATAAAAGCTGTTACAGTTATTTTCAAAAGAGTCTGTCCATTCATAAACATAGATGTCATCTGCAAATCTCATAGGCTCTCCTTTTCTATATCGTATTCCATTTCTCGACTATTGCCGATTTCATAACTGCATGTGGCTATATTACTTTGGAGTACATCTACTTGCAAGAACAATGTATTCCGTCCGCACGGCAGATCTCTCAGCTAAAGCCCGATAGAAATGAGCATTCTTCCCTGACGAAAAAAACTGTTGACAAAGTCTGATAATGGTTGTATAGTACAACTATGAAAAAGCATACCGGATATATAAACAGGGATGTTCTCTCCCTCGTATCTGAGCTCTGTCAGGTCGTCCGCTTTTGCCGTCAGGATGCGACTTTTTGTGAGGACGTGACTTTCACCCAGTTTCTCATACTCGATGAGGTTGCAAAAAAAGGGGAGCTGAAAATGTTGGACCTTCATCAGATCCTCGCCGTTGATAAGAGCACCACCACCAGACTCGTGAACCCGTTGGTCAGGCAGGGGCTGATTGAACGTAAGATGTCTGACCATGATTCGCGGGCAGTGAATCTGAGATTGACACAGGCAGGCAGGAAAGTTCACAAGAAAGTGTGGTTATGCCTTGAAGGTTTTGTAGGCGCCATTGAAGGACGTATTCCCGAGAGGAAAAAGAAACTCGTTTATGATGCCGTGAAGCTCTTCATCGATGCCGTGAAAAAAGCTTCGTCAGCCTGTCCGTGCAGTGAATAACCCCAAAGGAGCAAGAAAGTGTGTCAACCTGATTGCAACACAAAAGAAAGCGAATCCTGCAAAGGTAGCAGGGAAAAAGTTTCCATTATTCTACCGGTAATTTCGCAACAGCGCGAACCGTGTGAGATTCAGGCGGGCCTCCCCGGCCATAATCAGCCATTCGTCGTTGGTTCAATCGAGACACCCGTCAGCACCGCACCGAAGGTCGCCTCCGTCTTAACATGGCATGATAAATGGGGAACGGTGAAAGCCCGCTGGGGTGTCGGCCGCATGGACTATACAGTTGAACCCGGCCTCTATGCCCTCGGAAATCCGGACAATGAATCGCGTGTGCTCGTTACTGCAAATTACAAGATGACTTTTGACCGTCTCCGTGAAGCCCTTCCCGGAAGGAATGCCTGGCTTCTGGTTCTCGATACGAAAGGGATCAACGTCTGGTGTGCGGCGGGCAAAGGCACGTTTGGAACCGAGGAACTGGTACGACGTATAAAGATGAGCGGACTGGAAAGGGTCGTCGCCCACAGGGAATTGATCCTTCCTCAGCTCTCCGGCCCTGGTGTTGCCGCCCACCTGGTGAAAAAGTTTTCTGGTTTTAAGGTCAAGTACGGCCCCATCCGGGCATCAGACCTTCCCGCCTATTTAGAAGCCGGCCTCATCGCGACGCCGGAGATGCGCTTGAAAGCCTTCCCTCTGCGTGAAAGAGTAGCCTTGATACCCATAGAACTTGTGGCGGCGTTCAAGGCAGCTCTTCTTCTCATGCTCGTCTTCTTCCTTCTCGGCGGGCTGGGAGGTCCCGCAGGATACATGGCGAATCTTATGAATTATGGCGGCTTTGCTGTCATTGCCATTTTGACGGCAATCATTTCGGGCGCTGTCCTGACGCCGGTCCTTCTCCCTCTTATTCCCGGCAGGGCTTTTTCGCTCAAGGGTTGTCTCGTAGGTGTAGTTGCTGTATTCGTCCTCTTGATAATGAGGAATCCCGACCTTAATTTCTGGCCCGGCAGGCTTGAAGCTTTATCATGGCTCCTGCTCGTACCGGCCTTAGCGGCGTATCTGGCCATGAATTTTACCGGCGCCTCAACGTATACCTCCCTTTCGGGAGTAAAAAAGGAAATGCGCATTGCGATACCCCTGGAGATCGCTGCCGGCATTGCCGGTCTCGGTCTCTGGCTTACGTCTCGCTTTATCGCATAGGAGCTTACAAATGGAAAGAATGGCCTATCTGAAAGATGTAGTGACGCTCGATCTCAATGAAGAAAAATGCGTCGGTTGCGGCATGTGCAGCGAGGTCTGCCCCCAGGCGGTCATTGCTGTAAACGACATAGGCCGCGCATGGATTCAAGATAGAGACGCCTGCATGGAATGCGGGGCCTGCAGCCGCAATTGCCCGACAGGGGCGTTTTCCGTGGAGGCAGGTGTGGGCTGTGCAGCCGCAGTTATAAACTCCATGCTGGGCCGAAGCGACGCGCCCTGTTGCGGCCCCATAGAATCTTGCGGGCAGACTGTGGATCAGAAGAAATCCTCGTGTTGCTGACGCCAGGTTGCCATCAGGCCGTTGCGGAGTTGAAATAGCCGACCATGAGGAGATCTTCACACGCTGTCTGGCCTCATCCGCAATGATCTCTTCTTACTGGTGGCCATTCTTGCGGATCAAGGCAAACATAATTGCGCCACAAGAGGTCTGGGGTATGAAGTTGTAGGCAAGACAAGCAGCTTCGAAGCGCTGGGACTCTTTCGTACGCATCCTGACAGCTTTGATCTTGTGATCACCGATATGACCATACCTAATATGACGGGCAGCGAACTTGCACAGCAGCTCATGCGCTGTGCCTGAGAACCTCCCGGTCACCGATCTTTACCTGTAGGTCTTCTATCACCAGCATGTTCAAGCCTCCTCCCATATTTGGAGACGGATTTTATTTTCCGATCTTAGTTTTTCCCTGACATTTGTCGATTGCCTTGCTCCTTAGTTCTTATCATATTTTAACTTTAATCTTCTCCCGTTTCCTAAGCTTTTCTTGCAGGCTGCTTTCCTGTGCGGAAGTTGCAGGTCTTAGACTATATGTCCCGTGCAAGGTTGATAATTAACGGATCTTGCCTCTGGCAAACGACGCAAAGATGCCGCCGAAACAAAGCAGACTCAGTATTATCAAGGAGCTGTGCATACTCCCCATGAACGATGGATATTCTGCCGGCGTGATAGAAACGTCTCCCATGTGAAGGGCGAAGATCAGCATCACAATTCCCATGCTCAACATTTGCCCGGTGATACGCATCGTGGCCAGGGTTCCGGACGCGACACCATAGAACTTCTGCTCAACAGAGCTCATTATGGCATTGGTGTTCGGCGAGGAGAAGAGAGCGAAGCCTAATCCCAGCGCAAAAAGGACAACCACAATAAATAGAATGTGTGTCTGATTGTTAATGAGGATCAAAAGTCCGAGACCAAAGGCGGTGAGGCTCATCCCGATGGAGGCGACGATGCGCGGCTCAATCCTGTCGGAAAGTGTCCCGGCAAAGGGTGAAAAAATAGCCTGTACGACCGGCTGTGCAACGAGGATCACGCCGGCATGGAGGGGGCTCAACCCTTTGATATATTGAAGGTAGAGACTGAGGAGGAAGGAGACGGCGAAGGTGGCGCTATAATTGATCAATGCCGCCAGATTCGAGAAGAGGAAGACTGTGTTATGACGAAACAATGTTATGTCGAGAAGAGGATTCTTTACCTTTCTTTCCCGGAAGATGAAGATAATAATCAAGATGAGGCCAAGGACGACAAGCCAGACCCCGAGAGTTTGTGTCAGCGAAGAAAACCCGTACATTAAAGCTGAAAGTGCAGCCATATAGAGGAAGGCGCCATTAAAGTCGAAACGTTCGTTTCTCGCTTCGGCCCATTCCGCCTTTATCTTCCACAGCATAAGGATTAAAATCGCTACGCCGAGGGGAACATTGATCAGGAATATGCTGCGCCAGCCGAAATGCTCCGTAAGAAAGCCGCCCAAAAAGGGTCCGGCAGAAAGCCCGATATAGACGGAAGCGACGTTGATTCCCAGGGCGCTGCCCCTCTCGCTTGCAGGAAAGACAGAAGTGAGAATGGCAATTGACGGTCCGAAAATCATAGCTCCGCCAATGCCCTGGAGTAGTCTGAAAGAAATGAGAGAGTAAGATGACGCGGCAACAGCACAGAAAAAAGAGGATAACGTGTAGACAACTAATCCGATACAGAAGATCCGCTTCCTTCCCCAGATGTCGGCGATCTTACCGACGGGAACAAGAACCGCGGCGGCGGCAAGCAGAAAAGAATAAGCGACCCACCCCATGAGGACGGCGCTCATGGAGAATTCCCGGCCAATGGAAGGAAGGGCTATATTGATGGAAGATCCCATGAAGGGCGTGAGAAAAGACGCTGTCGTCGTAACAAACAGTATGACCTTCTTATTCACATCAACAACCTTTCCCATGACCTATGAAGGGAAGAGAAAATGATTGCTTGTGGAAGACTGCACGGGAATTTTATGACTGAGAACGGCAAGAGACGGGGGAAAATTCAAATCCATGTATCTATGATTTGCCCTTTGTTCTTAATCCGAGGACTGTCAGAAGGTTTGTAAGCGACAATCTGCCTTTTTGCCGGCAAAGTCTTGCCCGACTGCAGTTCTACACAATCCACAACATCGTCAGGAAAAACGGAAGCGGAAGGATGGGAGACATACTGCAGCAAGGCGATGGCTCGCCGATATTGCGGAGGAAAAGAAATGGCTATTTCATTGTTCGTTGATTTAACGTCCATGTTTCACCCTGCAGCATAAGCGTTTCTATATTATAAGAAAATAAAAATCATTCGTCAAGAACAATGACAACTGTTCGATGATTACGTGACGCATATATATGAAGCGGCCGTTTTGGCCCCAAAAGCAAGAGCAATGATACACATATCCGCCGCGATTACTCGTATTCCTTCGGCACCCCGCAGATCATAATCATGGGATTCTGCGCTGATCTGTTCTTATATTGATGTTTTTCGCCCGGCAGTACAAGGGCAAAATCTCCTTTTTTCACCGGACGTTCTTCACCGGTTTCCGTAACAAGAGCACCCTCACCCTCTATGATATAATTTATGTGCTCAAAAGGATGGGTATGATAAGGGCTGTGACCACCGGGCATGATCGTGAATACCCTAAGAGAACAAATAGGTGTGCCGTCTGCTTTCGATATGGGCACCTGCTTCATAATATCCTTAGCCCCTTCCATTGCCATTTTCGTTGTTTCTACTCTATCGAGACTTGTAATTTTCATGTATCACCTCCGGGATGGAATTATAAACTCTTGTCATAATTCCCGGTAGTATTTCATACAGACTCTACAGTGGTCAAGTAATTATAAGCTTATCCGGTTATGTCCCGATCTTTTGATACGGGAACGCCTGATTCTACGTCTATCTTCTTGCCAGAGGCAGGGCAATCAGTTGCAAGGTCACAGCTCACCCGCAAAGCGGAAAGCCCGCTCAGTAAGCTCCTTCGGCATGAGTTCTATTTTCATCTGTCGAGTAAGTTCCGGCACCCCCAACCATTGACCCGATGTTGCCATCACAGTCTCAAAAATACCATCCTCATTTACAGCAGCTGCACCGCCGGAAGCCCAGAGCAGCAGTCTGGATCCGATATCCCCCTTCACTTTGTCACCGCGCCCGAAGACAACAAGCCTTTCCCCCACGCGGATATCTCGATAAAGGGTGTAAGAGATGCGAACAGTTAATCCACCGCTTCCCGAGGCCATAAATCCCGCCCATCCCAGCGTTTCATCTGAGAGAGCCAGCAATGCTATGGGATGGATAATATTGTTTCTTTGAAAGAGGTAGAAGGCTTCGCCATCCTTGGAGTCGAAGCCGACGGTGGAAACGACTGTTTTTTCTGACTGCTTAGTGTCCAAGAGATAGAAGCGTCTTTTGAGCCCGGGGTGACTGCGCTCTACGCCGCAGACGAAACAATTCTTGTAATATGGCAGCAGTGTCAGCTTATTCTCAATATCTGAAAATCTGTCCGGGATGTATGATGCAAAAAGGTCTTTCTTGTGAGATCCAGCGTCTCTATATCTGATCGAGGCCGAAACATATCGAGGAGTATCCGGCGCTACGGATATTATGCCTCCTGCTCCACCCTCTCCCTCTGAGACCTCGGCAATGAGACTGTCTCCGGTCCTTGCACTTGATCCTCCCATGCGAAAATCTACTGACAATGGATAAAGAGACCCTGCATTTTTCGGATAGTTGTCAAGCATCATGGCAAGCTCCATGATAGCACCCATGCCGATTCCCCCGTGAGGTATCCCGACCCATCCTTCAGTACGCTGGTCCATGAGAAGTCCCGCACGCACGCATTTGCCGTCGTTATGAACATTAGAATCTCCGAAGAGGAACGTTCTGACAAAATCTTGCGTGTCCCTGTCGTGGGCGGAACAGGAGATTTCCGGTGAATGTTGAGACATGATACCTCTAATAACCTCTATATCGCTTTAAGCAAGGCATGAAGCATATCCATTTGGACCGCACGAATTGCTACTTGACGAATTCAATAGGTTGGGGACAGGCATTCCCTCCCGCATTGTAGTCGTAGACCATGCGTGCCCCATAGTCGGCGCCTACGGACATGACTACGAGGAGCGCAAATAGCAGGAGGACGAATAGTGCCCGGCCCTTTCGCGGAAATGGTCTCGCGATTATTGCCCATAGAGCCAGGCCGGCGCTAACGCACAAGGTCAATATCATGAGGTCTTCGTGTTTCTCCAGCAGGTGTCCCCTAACAGATGGAGCGAGTATTACACCCGGCTCAGCATATATGCCGGTGCCCACTGCGGCGGCGGCCCCCAGTGCTCCGACCATAAGGAGGGAAAATGCCGTGGTCGCCATGGTTTCCCTCTTGGTCAAAAGCGCGAGAATATAAAAGAGGGCGGAACCGGAGAGCAAGGCAATCGGAAAATGGACCACCAGTGGATGTATGTTCTGCAGATGCTGGATTCCCGGTAAAAGGTTTTGTATCATAGCATTCACCTCATGGTTCCAACTATTAAGAACCGGCTTCCTGCAATGTCCTTCGTATCATCTCATTCTATGACGTGCGCCGTATATTTTGACTCAGGGCGCTGCTCCCTCTCACGGCGAACTGGAATATTCTCCTTTGGCTTCGCCCAAATAAAGCTTCACTTTCTCTCTAATCAGGTCAGGCAGTTTGACGCCCAAGTCCGCCAGACGGGCCTCGTATTTCATGAACGATTTAATGTGCCGGGACGTTGCCGCAAATATCCTGAAATATATCTGGAGGCTTCCTTCAATCTCCTTACGGAATATCATGTCTTTGTTGAGCATATCTTCCAATGGAGCGATTACCCGGTAGTTTATGGGGCGGCAAATGGATCTGTAAAACACAAAACGCTGGAGTGTTCCGCATTCGTAATTCTTCTCCCGGATGCTTTCTTCAACAAGATTCAGATCAACGGTATCAATAATCTGGTATTCATATCTGTCCTTGAGTATCTCCGCAACCATTTCCTCGGCATCTTTGAGGAAGCTGCATACCTTGCTCCCGCCATGGCATTTGCCATCGCATTCCCGGTAATCGCCTTCACACCGCAGATATAGAACGATGTCTAAATCCGAATCGGAGCGCGATATGCCGAAATTGACGGAGCCCAGGACATCCACAGCAATATTAGCATGCAGTTTATCCTCGATGAGGGAAGTAACCTCCTCCAGGACGTCGATTCTTTCCTCCGCTTCCTGAGTCTGAAATTTTCTATAAAACTTTTTTATCTCGTTATACAACGTTATCTCAGGGATGTGAGAATCTTTAATCTCTTTTTCATCATAGTTCTTCCCAAGCTTCAGGGCATCGTATCTCTCCTGGTCTATGATTACTTCTCTTAATTTGCCGCCCTCTATATAATAATCGGCCACATCGTAAATCCTTCCGTTGCCGAATTTCCTGAAGACGATCCCCGTTACCCGCTCATGTTCCACTTTGATAGAATAGTAAAATCCTCCTTCCGCGACATTTCCTGATGTCATGGTCACTTCTCCAAAGTTGGAGGGATTAAGGTAAAGGGTATTCTCCACAAGATCGACCCCCCACCTCTGATGGATATGGCCGGTCAGGCACATCATCACCTGATTGGCCTCACAGTAGCCGCGGAGTGCCAGAGAGCCGATGGGGCCATCTGAAGTTGTCTGATCGTGGATTCCGTATGCGGGCTGATGGGTCACGATGATATCCGGCTTTACGGCACTGAAGAACAGGTACATCTCGCTGTACTTGTCATGATATTTCACATTTCTCTGGTAATGAATCACGTACCTCTCAGGGATGCCGGGTGTCCAGACAGCGGCCCCGCCGTAACCGCAGATCTTGAGATCATTCAATTCATACCAGTGCAGGTGCAGGTCATGCTCGCTCAAAGCCGTAAACCTGAGGTCCATATCATAATTACCGGGAAGAAAGAAGACCCGCGACCTCTTTTTCATCGACGCGATGCTCGCCAGTACCTTATACTTTTGCTGCATAACTCTGCGGGCCCTGACCGTGTACTCCTGGTATTCAGTTCCGAGATCCTGTACATCGTCCGAAACATCGGGCTTTTCCAGGAGCTCATCAACAAAATCCTCGATGAACATATCTTCCTTGGACATCTGCCTTCTTAAGCCGTGAAAATATGATTGCAGTTCGTGGTAACGTATCGACGCATCCATGCTGTAGAAGGGAATGTCTATCAGGTCGCCGGAGATAATATAGACGTCGGCAACCGTCTCGTTGAGGAGATCATTCAGCCTGTCAAAGCCGCCGTGAATATCAGCCAGATAAATGATTCTCATAGATCAATTTTCTTCGCTCGATTTTCGAAAGGTCAAGGGCCCTGCCGTCCGTAATTGCTATGGCTTTTTTTCACGTGCTCTTCTTATGGTTACGGTTTCGCCGCCAATACCCCAGTTATCCGTCTCCACTTCATCGATTACGACAACTGTGGTCTGAGGATTCTTGCCTAAGATATCCCTGAGCAGATTGGTCACACCGCGAATGATTTCTTCCTTTTGTTCCTTGGTGACTCCGTCTTTGGTCACCTTAACATTTACATAAGGCATGATGCCCCTCCCCTAAAATTCAAATGGATAATTAATCTTTATTTCTCAAAATGGATTTGTGTCCGTAAGGTTTATACCACCGGGCATGCCGCAATCTTGACTGCGGTGCAACAAAAGGTTGTTCACTTCATGAAGGCACGCTTTATTGCCGCGCCATCGATGCCCAGATCCTTCTGCAATCGCTCGTTTTTCTGGTTTTGATTATATAACCAAAATAGTACGACGATGGCGATCAGGCTTTCAATGACAAATCGGCCCGTCACATATACGAGAATGATGTTGAGCAATATCAGGAAGCCCAGAGAACCGATTATGTACGTTGAATGTTTTTCCGAGACGAACCTGCTTTGTTGGCTTAAGAAAAGTGTCCCGATGAGAATAACAATCGGTGTGTCATATATGATATTACCGGTTGAGCCATATGACTTGATGTTCAATACAAGGTATATGACAAGTACCACATAAATGTTGCCTCTCGTCCTCATGACCGCTGCCTTCCACTCACCAAACTTTTGAGCGTTAACTCCGGGAAAATCGGATGCAACCAGATTCTTAAATTTTTTCATCTCAGTCCTCTTCTTACTGACTATTTTCCATCAGGATAAATTCGTTCTTTCGTAACGATGTTTTTCAGATATATAATCTATAAATTGCTTCGCGTAATCTGCATCTTTCCGGGAAATTTATCAAGTGCAGAATTCCATTAACTACGCCTAACGGTAAGAAAATATCTATCCACAGTCTCCTCCACTTCGTTGAGCCATGTAGTCCGCTGCTTTCTTGTGCTTGTAACAACAACGCCGAACATCCTGCGATGGAAAATTTTTACACCACAGAGGCCGAATATGCAGTTCTTCCAAAGGGTCTCAAGGGGATCGCTGAATACGTCCTTCTCCCTTTCCGCTGGTGTATTGGACGTATTGAAGACGATTGCGGTATCGGCTTTCAGCAGGCCCCGGGGAATACCTTCGCCTGCGTCACCTTCCTGAAACTCATAGGCCACTCCGGGCCTGAATACCCTATCAACCCATCCTTTCATGATTGCCGGCGGCTGACCCCACCAGTTGGGATGAACTATTATAAATCCTTCTGCAGAGGCCGCTTCCGCACAATGTGTTTCTACATGCGCTGTTAACAAGACATCTTGTGGGATCTCCTCTTTCGGTAGGACAGGATCAAACTCTTCCTCATAGAGGTCGTGAAATATTACTTCATGCCCATTTCTTTGCAGCCGGCGCGCGGCCGTCTCGGCAATAGCCCGATTAAAACTCTTAATATTAGGATGCGCGACAACTACCAACACCTTCATTAATCTCAACCCTTTTAATTTTGAAATAGCGCGATTCCTGCAGACCTCGTGCTGCATGATGGAACCACGGCGGACATGGAGTCTATGCTCTCGTCAACTGCCGGTATTTGATACGGTGCGGCTGATCGGCCGCAGCGCCGAGGCGCATCTTTCTATCCGCTTCGTACTCCGAGTAGTTTCCATCGAACCAAACCGCTTTGCTGTCACCCTCAAAGGCAAGGATGTGGGTGGCGATGCGGTCGAGGAACCAGCGGTCATGACTGATTACAACCGCACAGCCCGCAAAGTTCTCGAGAGCTTCCTCAAGCGCCCTCAAGGTATTCACGTCAAGATCATTTGTCGGTTCGTCAAGGAGAAGCACATTGGCTCCTTCCTTCAGCATCCGGGCCAGATGGACACGGTTTCTTTCGCCTCCGGAGAGCATGCCGACCTTTTTCTGCTGGTCCGTACCGGAAAAATTGAAACGTCCGACGTAGGCACGGGAGTTCATTTTGAGGTGGCCCAGCTCTACCTGTTCCTGCCCGCCAGAGATCACTTCCCAGATGTTTTTGGCCGGATCAAGAACATCACGGCTCTGGTCCACGTATGAAAGCTTGACCGTCTCCCCTATTCTGATCGTGCCCGAGTCCGGTTTTTCCTGGCCTGTGATCATTCTAAACAGAGTTGTTTTCCCCGCCCCATTAGGGCCGATTACGCCGACAATCCCACCGGGAGGGAGGGAAAACGACATCCCCTCTATGAGAAGACGGTCACCGTATGCCTTTCTCACCGCATCCGCCTCAATGACTACCTGACCCAGTCGCGGCCCGGGCGGGATATATATCTGCAGGTCTCTCCCATGCTTCTCCCCTTCCTCCTTTAAGAGCGCTTCGTAGGAACTGATGCGGGCCTTGGACTTCGCATGCCTCCCCTTCGGTGACATGCGTATCCACTCCAGTTCGCGCTGTAAGGTCCGCTGCCGCTCGGTTTCCTTCTTCTCCTCCACTTCCAGACGTTTCTGTTTCTGTTCCAGCCATGATGAATAGTTGCCCTGCCATGGGATTCCCTGCCCGCGATCCAACTCCAGGATCCAGCCTGCCACGTTATCGAGGAAATACCTGTCGTGGGTCACGGCAATGACGGTGCCGTGGTAGCGCTGCAGGTGGTGCTCCAGCCAGGCGACCGTTTCGGCATCAAGATGGTTGGTCGGTTCATCGAGAAGAAGTATGTCCGGTTTCTGGAGCAGCAGCCTGCAGAGGGCCACACGCCGCCTCTCTCCGCCGGAAAGCACCTTCACGGGAGTGTCACCAGGCGGGCAGCGCAGGGCATCCATGGCCATTTCCAGGCGGGCATCGATGTCCCATGCATCGAGTGCGTCGAGTTTCTCCTGAACCTCTCCCTGACGTTCGATGAGTTTGTTCATCTCATCGTCAGACATCGGTTCACTAAATCGCTCAGTAATGATGTTGAATTCATTTAGAAGAGCAACAGTTCCCTGCACGCCCTCTTCGACGATTGCCCGCACAGTCTTCGCCTCGTCCAAGCGTGGCTCCTGTTCGAGAAACCCGACGGTGTGGCCCGGAGACAGGACCGTCTTACCGTTGAATTCCTCGTCAACTCCCGCAAGTATGCGCAAGAGAGAGCTCTTGCCGGAACCGTTAAGACCGAGGACGCCTATCTTGGCGCCGTAGAAATAGGAGAGATAGATGTCTTTGAGCACTGCTTTCTTGTCATAATACTTGGAGACACCGATCATGGAATAAATTACTTTAGTCGTTTCATTGGACATGCGGCCCGATAATCTCCTTCCGTCATCAACAAAAATTATGCCTCCCGTCCATTTTCCAGACGGGGCGGCTGAAGTTATTGCCCGTCATCCGCTGCGACAAGATAACGATCGATTATTGCTCCTGTGCCTGTAATGAGTTCAGAAAAAGCCTCTTCATTTCTATTATCCTTTGTAATGAACGGGATGGCCTGCACTTCCGCCGAAAAGACATGCTGCAGCAATCTTACTGTATCGCGTTTCCTCTGTTCAACTTTCTCAGGCGCGCTGTAGCTGTTCCCCTTCTGTTCATTACATCCGAAATCGTCGATAAGCAAGACGCCCTTAACTCCGCCCACGTCCAGTCCGTTTTTGAGGATTTCCCAGAACCGGAGATTGTCCTTATGAAAACCGATATCCGCGGAATTAGCCACAATGACTGATGTGCTTCCGGGAGCGGCCATGGCTGTCCTGGCCGCAACCGCCTGGATATGCAATTCTTCAAGAAATTGCAAGATGTAAGGCGTCGCTTCGGCGTAATGATCCGTAGCAATGATCGTTCTTATGGAAGGATATCTATTCACCTTATCCAGAACGGGCTGCCAGCGGCCGTCGATTCGTGAATGGCTGAGATAGCTATCTACAAATAAGGACGCCGCATCAGAAATATTCACGCGGGCGTCGTCGGACACATTCTGACTGAGAATAGCGTTTATCCTATCCTCTATGACCTTCTTATATCCTGTCTCCGTCGTGCTCCCTTCCATCCAGGTAGGATTGACGATCTGTTCCCAGAATATGCCGGGGCTCGTGACTCCGAGGTCCGCCAAACCGCTTTCCCTTAGTTGCTTCATCAAGTAATCAGACTGGCCGAATAGCGTAGATTCCAGACTGAGGGTTCCCGAGTAGTCAAAGATGATCAGTTTTCTTGGAAGCATATAGGGATCCCTATGTTCCCCGCCTCTTTAAGGCAGACTGGATGAGTGCACTAATTTCCCGGGAAGCACGCAGAGGGTCGGGGGCCGCACAGATGGAGGAGACAACCGCAATGCAGTCGGCTCCGGCCATCACCGCATCTTTGGCATTCGATGCGTTCAGGCCGCCGATTGCCACCAGCGGGTGGCGTGAATAGGCCTTGATTCTCGTGAGCCCTTCCAGGCCCCAATTCCCTTTCGTGTCGGTCTTGGTTGGTGTCTCAAAAACCGGGCTGACACCGAGGTAATTGATATCGAATGCCTCCGCCTCTACCACGTCATCCCATGTTTCTACGGAAAGACCGATGATAGCCCTGGGCCCCATGAGTCTCCTGGCTTCGGCATAAGGCATGTCGCCCTGCCCGATATGGATTCCGTCAGCCCCGCTGACAAGCGCCACGTCAATGCGGTCGTTTATGATGAGAGGCACACCGAATCTGACCGTTAGCGCCTTCATCCTCAGCGCCTCTTCCACAAAAAAACGGGTGGACACATCTTTCTCACGGAGCTGTATGCAGGCTGCTCCGCCCACGAGGGCCTGGCATGCCACGTCTTCAAGTGATCTGTTGCCGCATATTCCACGGTCTGTAACCAGGTATAATCCGCGCACGATCAACCTTCTATCTTGAGGTAATGCTTTATATCCTTTTCTGAGAGCCCATAGAGGGCATCGAGAAATCTGACCTGCAGCATTCCCGGACCTGCTGCATTTTTTACGGCGATTTCTCCGGCTATACCCATGACCGCCATTGCCTGGACAGCCGCCTCGGCGTAGGCGCGATTAACAGAAGCAAATGCCCCGCATATTGCCGTTGCAATGCATCCCATACCGGTAACCTTCGTCATCATGGGGTGACCGTTTTTGACCTTGGTGACTTCGTCTCCGTAAATAATGTAGTCCGTCTCTCCGCTGACGCAGACGACACTTCCACAAGACTTGTTCAACTTATGGGCGATGTCCACTGCGGAATGTGAGGAGGCCGTGCTTTCTACCCCTTTTGTCTTTGCGTCCCCTTCCATGAGGGCCATGATTTCCGAGGCGTTGCCCCTGATGATAGCCGGCGGCGCTTCCCGTATTAGCTCCTTCGCCGTAAGGGTGCGGTATGCGGTTGCACCCGCGCCGACGGGGTCCAGAATGATCGGGATGTTAATTTTCTTCGCCTGGTCAACAGCGAGAAGCATTGCTCTTATCCAATGCGGGCTTAAGGTTCCGATATTGATGACTAGAGCGCCGGCTATGTTAACCATCTCCTCCATTTCCTCCTCCGCGTGGGCCATAACCGGCGAAGCCCCGATGGCCAGCAGTGCGTTGGCGGAGTTGTTCATGACCACATAATTGGTAATATTGTGGATCACCGGCGATTTTTCTCTGATCTCCTTGACTGCCGACCAGATACTCGATGCAGAAACCTTCATACGGCAGCTCTCCTTCTCTCCGCAAAATCCGTTTTTGTGTTGCGGCGTGTTCCCCGTCACATCGATTGCATATTTTTAAATGTATCATATAATGCATAGGAATGTAAACGGGATGAAGCTCTTGATACGTGTTTTATCGGGTTGTGCAATTTCATCAAATATAGTAGCTTCTATGGGGCTATGAATTACGAGCAGGAATGAAAGATCATTTTCAATTCTTCGCAACGGGATGTCACGTATGGCTAAGATCAAAGAGATCATTGAAACGGTAAACGAGAATCAGGAGATTGCAAAGAAATTCTTCGAGATCGAAGCTAGTATTTTATCCATTCTCAATTTCAAGGACTTTCTCGAAAGACTTTTCACGGAAATCCAGGACAAGATGGCAATTCCCTATGTATGGATGGCGTTGATAGAAGAGAGCGACGTTGCGGAGATGCTGCAAAAAGCAGCAACGTCGGAAATCCTGAGAGATCGCACGAGCCTGATTGGGAAAAACCATTTTCTCAAGGTCATCAACAATAAGACAGAACCTATACTTGTAAATAATGATCTAACGGCTTTCCACGCATTGATTCCCCGTCAGTACAAACATCACATCCGGTCTCTTGCCATTGCTCCCCTGACGCTGGACGGTGGGATCATCGGCAGCCTGAATCAAGGAGACAACTCCAAATCCCGTTACCGCCCCGATATGGATGCAACGTTGCTGAAACGGCTGGCAACCATTGTTTCCATCTGTCTTTCTAATGTTATGGCTCATGAGAAACTCAACTTTCTGGCATCTCGGGATTCACTCACGGGGTTGTTAAACCGCCGGGTTCTGGAAGACATAGTGAAGAGGGAGTTTGACCGAGCGCTAAGGTACAGGACGCCGCTTACGGTTGTATTTCTCGACGTGGACGATTTTAAGATGGTGAATGACCGCTATGGTCATGACGCCGGCGATATTGTGCTGAAGTATGTGGCGACTCAACTGCTGTCCATGACTCGTACGAGCGATGTTGTCGCAAGATTTGCGGGCGATGAGTTCATCATCATCCTTCCCAATACACCGGCAGATGAAGCCTGTGAATTCGCAACCCGCATGCAGACCTTTTTTATCAATCACCCTCTGGACTTTGAGGGTACTCCGATCCGCATCTCGGTAAGCTATGGATTATCGCACCTGGAAGACGGTGCTTATGATGCCATGTCGCTCCTGAAAAAGGCGGACAAGATGCTTTACAGCGCGAAGATGGAAAAAAACACAAGATATTCCTATCTCTAATTCTATTAACTCTTGCCGCCGCCAAGCCTTTCCCGCAACTCCTCGATAAGTTTTGCGGCGGAGGAGGGCTCCTTCAGCCTCACGGCACCGATGATGTAACGGCCTGACCGCTCTACGAACACCCCTCCGTACAAAGGATCCACAGCCACCATCGTAACGTAATCTCGCCCTTCTTGCAGCTGCACTTTTTTCCCTTCTGCCTTCAGGTAAGAATGATATCGATCAAAGGCCTCTCTTGCAGCAGAGACGGAATCTTCGGGTACTAGGAACACCTGGGCGCGTTCGCCTTCGAGAAGCGCGTCCGCGATGATGCCCCGCCGGAGAAAGGCGTATCCGAGGAGGCTCTTTGCTATGTATCGCTCCGTCCGCGGGACAATGCCCGGTATCTTCAGGGCCTCAAGTTCCCCGACGGGCCTCGCATTGGACGGGAGTTTCTGCGATACAGACCGCGCGCACGCAAGAAATACATCCTGTCCCAGACTTGTCGCGCCCGTAACCTGAAGCCTCACAAAATACCTGTCCTGGTAAAACATCAACTGCGACGGAGACACAAATCCTTCAGCGCCGATGGCAACACTTGGAGCATCCGCCTTTCGGTAGTTGGAGTAGATTCCAAAGGCATCGAGCGGGGAGGCCATTCTGTATATGTCGGCCACGATCCATACTTCCGAATCATTTCCGTTCATATATGTGGCAGTGGCGAGCATATCAAACCCGTAAGGAAAATAGAGCTCTGCTTCGCCGTTGATATGATCGAAGAGCGTGTCTTTATCGAAAAGGGCGACCGTATCCTTCAACGTCCAGCCTTGAGCACAGCCATAAGCAGGCAAAATATTTTCCATGGCTCCGTCCGCGGCAAAGACCGGAACCCATGCATGGATGGTCAAGAAGAAAATGCATACGGCGATTGAGAAGACCACTCCCATGCGATTCATTGATATGCCCCCTGTCCGGCAAACGCGCATCGTTTCTCTAAGCGAGTAATCTCCTCGCCCTCTTCATCTTCATGGCAATGTCAAGCCCATTCACGCATCTGGCCACACAATCCGGACAGTCAAGGCATGCGGATGCTGAGACGGATGCCGGTATCTCGCCGTATGTGGACCGTGCAAGACCGGATTCTTTGTATCCTTCTTTGTACATGAGGCAGCGGTTGATCGTACTGATCTCTACACCCTTCGGACATGTACTTTCACATTCTCCACAGAGGTTGCAGTAATAATGTTTCACAGCGGCGCCGTAACGCTTCAGGATGAATTTGTCGAGGTACCCGAATTTCATCCCCATCACCGCAATGTCTTCCCGGAGCTCCGCCATGTCTCTCATGCCGGGAATGGCCGCCGTGATGTGCGTATTCTGAAGAGCCCATTTTAAGGCTGCCTGGTGAGGACTGACGGGACCCAGCGCGCCGGTATCGTAACCCCCCGCCTGCGTCTTCATGGCAATAATCCCGATGTTCGCCTGCGCGGCCCTTGCTATCGCATCCTTCACATCCGCGCTGCTCTTGAAGTTGTAACCTACGAGAGCCGTGTCGAAGAACCTGTCGCGGTCATCCATGAGGGCGTTAAGGACTTCCGCCTGACCCTTGTGTGTTGTGACCCCGAAGAATCGGACCTTGCCCTGCTCTTTCAGTTTTGTGAACGCCTCCCGCGTCTCCGGAATCAATATGCGGTCTTTGTTTTCAGCGGTAAGATTATGGAGTTGGATGACGTCAACATAATCTGTTCCCAGCGCCCTGAGGCTCGTCTCAACGTCATTGAAGATGGCCTCTTTTGTATGCGAGTCAGGCTTCGTTTTCGTTGCCACATATATCTTGTCGCGCCTGCCTTTCAATGCCTTCGCGACGATCTCCTCATTCTTGCCGCCCATGTAGCGTCGCGCCGTATCCACATAGTTCACGCCGTGATCAAAGGCGACGTTCATCACCTCCGCTTCCGGCGTCAGCATTGCTCCGAAGCTTACGATCGTGATCTTCATGCCGGTTCTGCCGAGGGTTCTGTATACAGGCGGAGGAAAGACGAAGGATCCCACGGATGCATATTCCATGGCATTAGCCAGGCCTTCCCACCCTATTAAAGACGATGTTGTTCCTGCCAGACCGACCTTGAGGAAATCCCTCCTGTTCATTCCCGCATATCCTTTTTCTTTGTGCATAGCGTCCTCCATCATATTACCCGGCGATGATTATCCTTTACCCTTGTATGCCGTGAGCACACGCAGTATTTCTCGGATGTCAGGAAGCTCCCTGATAGGATAGACCTTGACGAAGATGATTTTCCCCGTCTCGTCGACAATGACATTGGCCCTTTCCGAAAATCCCTCTGCACGGAGCAGGCCCATGGACTTCGCAACGCCTGCGTGGGGCCAGAAATCAGCGAGGAGTCTCGTGTTCTTGATCCTCAGGCTTTTCGCCCAGGCCGCCTTGGAGGGCACGCTGTCCACGCTTAGACCCACGGCCACAGTATTGAGTCTATCTAAAGACTTCTTATTCTTTTCCAGAGACTGCATCTGCTTTGCGCATATGGGTGTCCAGGCGAGGGGATGAAAGGACAAGAGCACCTTTTCCCCTCTGTACTCCGACAGGTGGAAGTCCTGCCTGTTCTGATCCTTCAAGGAAAAGTCCTTCACTTTTTTGCCCTGTTGCACTACTTTTTTTTCCGCCATGGGAAACCTCCATTCTTTTTTTATGCGACAAAAATACGTTTATTTAGCGGCGAGTATAATCACAAGCGTGATACCGAATTGGACGGATAGGATTTGAATTAAGTGTGACATAAATTAGCTTCCCGTGTAAAGAACAGTTTGTGATGTGTCACTAAGAACCCGTCACGAAATTAAAACCTTTTAGAGCGATGAAAAGCCTCGTCACATAAGGCATATTACTCTTAGGCATTTACGCGCCTATCCTCTCAAACTTGCTTGGTTGTAATCACTGCCGGCTGCGTGGTTTTGGGGGAGGTACATAGGGGCTATCCAGATATTTCCTTGCCTCCACCTGTGCAAAACCTTCCCCGCCCGGCTCTGCCAGGGCCCTGTTATAGTATTCCTCCGCCTGCTCCCTCTCCTTGAGAGCGTCGTGTATCATTCCCACGCGCACGAGGGCCCACGCGCGAACCCGGGCGTTATAGGGCGCCTTATCCTTAAGTGCCTTTTCAAGATATTCGGATGCCTTGGTATATTCTCCCTCGTTGAAAAAGATTCTTCCCATTAACTGATCGAGACGCGGCTGAAGTTGGGGAACAAAGGGGGGCGTGTGTGCTTGAATACCTTTTTCGATCTCACGGGCTATGGAAAATGCCTCCTGGAATTGGTGGAGCTCGGAGAGAGCATTCGCTAAAGCAAAAGAAAAGTTATAATTGCGGGGAAACCTTTTTCGGAGCTCGCGGGCAATGGGAAGAGCCCGGGCGGGTTGTTTCTCAAAGTTCACATACACCGACGCGAGTTCAGACTGCGCAAGCTCTCTGAGGAGATCACCCTTCTGCGCCGCCAATTCCAGCTCCTGAAGCCCCTTCCTGCTGTCTCCGGAAGCGATCAGGAGGGAAGAAAAAAAACGGGCCAGGGGAGGGAGATGGTCGAGATGGTAATGGAGGAGGCCCATGAGAAAATACGTGTCATAATTTTGTGGGTCTTCTTTCTTTGCTTTTTCCAAGTATTCCCAGATATTCGATGTCTCCTGCGCTACGGTGCGATACTGTTTTTGCCCGATGGCCCAGCGGACTTTGATGATCTTTGCCATGGCCGTGGCAAAATAGGCCTGCGCGTCATTATGATTCTTCTCAATCCTGCTCTGGCCCCGGGCCGTAGCTTCGCTGACATAGCGAAGCATGGACTCCTGATACTTCTCCCGTTCTTTCTGATCGAGGCTAATCTCATAGAAGAACAAGTTCTCGAGAGCAGAAAAAGCATAGCCCATCGGGTTATCCCGATCCAGGTCCAAAGCCTTCTGCAGATAGACGCCCGCGCTCTGCGGCTCAAGGTTGAAAACTTTTTCAATTCCCTGCCTGAGATAGGAATGGAGCTGGTTCGGCCTCAATTGGGCTGCCGCCGCCCCGACTTCGGGAGCGGAGATCATAGGGGATAAGCAAAGGGCGAGGAAAAGAATTGCCGTCATTCTCTTGTTCATGGTCTGTATTCTTCCTATAGGTTCTTGGAGATGAATTTCAACATCTGTTTGAAGACCCCTTCAAGGATGTCCCGCCGAATAAAATAATCCGGCATCTGATTATAGAAATAATCGGCGACGGCTTTTCCGGCGGCATCGATGTCACCGCCACACCTGCGGTATAGATCCTCCATGACGGCCTTCCATTTGACGCCTTCCTTAAGGGTCAGATCGAGGAAACCGGACGCCTCATCCCCGGTGATATAGCCGTAATGGTCGCCGCAGAGGTAGGATACCGGCAGGGGCTTCAATTTTTCCAAGCTAACCAGATACTGCGTTATATTTGTATTCATGGAAGGGAAGCAGAAGTCCTTATAAGGAATCCCCGCGGCATCGGAGGCGAAAATGATTTTTCTTTCGGGCTCGTAGGCAGTAATGGAGCAGTTGGAATGGCCGGGGCTATCCATTATCTGCAGCGTGACACCGCCGAGGTCTATCTTATCTCCTTCGGCTAAGGCGAGCCCGGTAATGTCATCGCGCCAGTCGAGATCATAGGCCGCAAGGGCGCTCTCGGCGCCCCACCATGTCGCACTGAGTTTACTGTAGCTGTTCATAACCTCGATAGCTTTAGGCATGGAGAATATCTTCCAGGCCGGCGCCGAGGCGTACACATCTATCCCGGGATACTTCCGCTTGAAATATGGAACGATTCCTACATGATCGAAATGCGAATGGAGTATCAGTATTTTACCGATTTTTTCCGCGTCTATCCCAAATGTCTTCATCTGTTCCAGAACGTCGGGGAGTATGTAGCTCATCGCCCCGTTAATCAGGATTGCATTGTCTCGCCCTTCAAAAATATAGATCCCCGCTTCCTCACGGCCCAGATACCAGAGATTCTCCGTGACCTTTCCCGCCTTTCTGAATCGCATAAATTCCACCTCCATCTGCGGCCATATCTCTGTCAATATGCATTCTTCCGATTACTCGCAGATTATCCTTTGGACACTTCCTTTTTTTCCAGACGTGCAAGCCGTTCTTTGATTTCCTCCAGTTCTTTTCGCGTGGGAATATTCAGACGCTTAAGGAGGCCCGTTACCGTCTGTTCCATCTTATCTTCCAAATCTTTTTTTGCCTGCTTTGATTTTTCCACAAATTCACTGACCGCCTCTCGCGCCTCCTTCTCCGTCATTTCTCCCTTCTTGACGAGTTCATCCATAATCTCCTGGACTTTTTCCGTGGTCATTATTGCCAACCCGGCGCCGGCCAATGTCATTTTCCTGATGTAGTCAAGCATTGCCACACCCCCTTTGTGTTTGGATATTTTTATTTTAGATTCTCTGTCAGGAAATGTCAATGTAATGGTTCGAGGCCCATATGGTATTTGCACTCAGCGACCACGTATGATAAACAGCGGTCACCATCACTGAGTAAAAATGACAGGCAGGGTCATGCATGGACGTCGCTGAACTTATAAGTAAGGCAAGAAAAGAAGGGAGATCTGCCCTGACAGAGGCGGAATCCAAAGAATTGCTCGTAAATTATGGTCTGCCTGTGGTTGATGAACGTGTTGCCGCGAGTGTGGACGAGGCCGCTATAGAGGCTGAAGCCGCCGGTTTCCCCGTCGTTGTAAAAGGTCTCGGCGCCCGGCTTACACACAAGACGGAACGCGGCCTTGTCAAGTTGAGCTTGAAAAGCGCGGAAGAAGTCCGAAAAGCTGCCCTTGAAATTGCCGAGGCTGCTGGTGATGACCTGGAAGGATTTCTCATATACCACATGGTGGAAGGCAGACGGGAATTCATGGCGGGGCTGTTTCATGATGCCCAATTCGGTCCGATTGTCATGTTTGGTTTGGGAGGCATCTTTGCCGAGGCACTTGCCGACGTGACGTTTCGCATAGCACCCCTCGATGAAACACACGCGTATGACATGATAAAAAAGATCAGAGCCGTTGACCTCTTGGGAAAGTTTCGCGGTGAGGCGTCGGCAAAAAGTGAACAGATCGTCAGCATCCTTCTCGGTCTATCCAAGCTTGGAATGGAACATCCGGAAGTGCGGGAGGTAGATATCAATCCCCTGCTCGTCGGGCCCGATGGCCGGGTGACTGCCGTAGATGCGCTGGTCATTGTCGGGAAGGTTCCTCAAAACAAATCTCTGCGTCCACCTGCGGATAAGATGGCAATGCGCGATTTCTTTAATGCCCGCTCAATTGCCTTTGTCGGCGCGTCTGCGACGTTCGGTAAATGGGGATATACTCTCTTCACTAATGCGGTTGCCGGTAATTTCCGAGGTGAAATTTATCTGGTTAATCCTAAGGGCGGTGAAATTGCAGGGTGGCCTGTCTTCAAATCTTTGGCAGACACCCCCGGGCCCGTGGACCTTGCCGTGGTAACGGTCCCTGCGGCAAAGGTCATTGACCTCATTCCAGAGCTTAAGGCAAAAGGCATCAAGAGCATGCTCTTAGTAACGTCGGGTTTCAGTGAGGCGGGGAAAAAGGGAGCGCAACTGGAAGAGCGGCTAGTGGAAAAGGCGCGTGAGGCCGGAATTACAATTCTCGGGCCCAACACAATGGGGATATGCAATCCCCATGAAAATCTCTTCTCCCTGTATCAGCATGTACGGCCGAAGCCAGGATCGACGACGCTCGTTGCTCAATCGGGCAATCTCGGGACACAGCTCTTGATGTTTGCCGAGAGTGAAGGGATTGGGATACGGGCGTTCATCGGATCCGGAAATGAGGCGATGATCACGATCGAAGATTATATGGAATTCTTCGAAACCGATGACTTGACAAAGACAGTTGTACTATACGTAGAAAGCCCCAAAGATGGCAGAAGGTTCTTCGAATCAGCCAGGAGAGTTTCCCGAAAAAAGCCTGTTCTCATGCTCAAAGGCGGCCGCACACGCGCTGGCAACCTCGCCGCCGCCAGTCATACGGGCGCATTGGCCTCCAATACTGAGGTCTTTAAGGCCGCATGCCGCCAGGCAGGAGTCGTCATGGGAGAGACTTCCATGGACCTCCTTGATCTTTCCGCTGCATTCGCGTCGCTCCCGCTGCCACAGGGTAATAAGGTGGCAATAATGACCCTGGGCGGGGGCTGGGGGGTGGTTACGGCCGATCTGTGCATGGAATATGGGCTGGAAGTACCCGAACTTTCATCTCATATAATATCACGGATCGATAAAATCCTTCCTCCCTACTGGAGCCGGTCGAATCCGGTAGACCTGGTCGCGGAGATGGATCTCTCCGTTCCCATGATACTCATCGAAGAACTGCTGAAGTGGGATGGGTGTGATGCGGCAATTCACCTTGGCATACTTGGCAGGCTGGTATTTGTAAAGCGAATGATCGAATCCTCTCAGTTAGCTGATCGGACCTGTGACCGTAAGGTTTTGGGAGAAATTGTTCGTCGGGTAGCTGATTTCGAACTCAGTTACGGTGAACACGTAGTTCACCTGATGGAGAAGTATGGCAAACCCATTCTGGGTGTCTGTCTTCTTTCCGATGAAAATGCCCGCGCCATTAAAGAGATCGAGGGGAAGGAATATAAAGGGGTGACTTTCCTGACACCGGAGCGAGCCGTAAAGGCGCTTGCCGGCATGTATTCGTACAAATGCTGGCTGGACATTGAAGGGATATCAATACATAATCGATAGCTAACTAAGCTATCTCTTTTTCGGTCGGCTTTTTGGGAAGTCGAGCGCTATGACAGACGGCGACTATCCAGACGGTCTTCTGTTTCACGCGATAAATAAACCGGCATGGTGCTATCGCCACTTCCCGGAAGGGGAGATCAGGAAATTCTGGCAGCGCCGTACCGGACCCGGGAAACCGTTTGAGCCGTGACAAGGTCTTTTCTGCCTTCTTCCGAAATGCACTTGCGGCAGATGTACCTTCCATATCGATTGAGGTAATAGCTCGAAGAAAATGGTTTCGTCCGGAAGGAGTAAAAAGAACTCTCAAACAATCCTCCTATTTCAGTAAGGCATCCGCATCTGCAAGGACGTGACTGAGATCATAACCCTTGCCTGTTTCGATCTCCTTTTCACCGCGGGCGAGAAGGCGTAGAATTTCCATTTCTTTTTGCGATTTTTCGTAGGCCTCCATGCTTACCACAACTGCGGCCGCTCTTCCCCTTTGGGTGATGACAACGGGTTGCCGTGAAGATTTCACGCGCTTCAGCACGGACGACGCCGCCTGACGAAGATCGGTAATCGGTATGATGTTGGGAATCTTGGTCATTATCGTCACCCCCTGAGATACGTTTAACAGTACTGCCAAATGCAACGATAAGCAAGCTCTATATCTGCAAATAAAATAGGGTTGGGAATTAGGCAAAAACACTCATCAGGCTTTGCTGCGATCTTCCACCTTCAATTCGAGAACGACGCGCCCCCATCCCCCGCACGCCACGCCTACATCAAAGCACCCGGTCCGCTTGAATCTCATCTCATTCGGGTCTGCGCCTGCGTAAAGGAATTCGGTTGCTGTAAAAATCTGAGGCATAATCACACTCAATGCATAGATGCATATCCTTTTCGGAGAGAGTGCCGCAAGAAGGTTTCCCGCACTGTCAAAGAAGAACCGGTCACCGACCTTGTGCTGGCTGTTGCATCCGTGTGAATCAACTACTTCTGCAATAATTGTCTTATTCATCAGCTCCGGCACCATGGATAAAATTTCTTCATTTCGGGGATTGTCCCGAAATATTTTCATCTCGGTATCAGTATAGCCCAAACGTTTTTGTATCATTTGCCACTTTTGGGTATCCCACGTTTTGTCGCCAGTGCTCATACTGTTCCTCCTCATTTAAACTGCGAAGTTATATTTTCACTTTCTTTCCCACGATTCGATTCCGCCCGCGATTACCTGGAAGAGCGGGTGAGCCCGCGGTTTCTTGACTGCAAGAATTTTCTTGTATCGTGCCGGATCCCGCAATTTCATTTTCGTCTTAAGGTGATTCAGCTCATACTTGAGCTGCCTGTCTGTAACGGGGATTTTCGGGCATTGTTGCTTGGGGCCAATCTTGGCCACATCAAAATGGTATCCACGCCTGACGGCTTCCTCGTAAACGAACCGAATATAACAATCCATCGCAACCGTGGGCTGCAGATGAGCATTAAATCTATCCAGCTGAGGATGATTCTTATAGCCTTTTGTCTGGTGCTGCAAAACCTTTCGGGCAAGCAGGCCTTCCCGCCAGAGAGCGACGAGTCCCCTCGCATCAAGGTAACTGGGATGCAATGACCACAAGCGCATGGGCTGCATCTCCGCCTTTCCTTAGCATAGACGTTTGTTATATGTTTATGCTTGCTTCCCGGTCAAACGCGCAATCACTACTTTTATTACTGTGGTCTTTGTCACTACGTCTTCCGGAAATATATATTCCCTGCCTGAATACTGAGCCATGATAATTCCCAGGGCTTTCTTTTTGTCTTCCTGATTATCCACAATCTCTGCGGTTCCAAACCCTATGACGCTGCGATACTTGATCCCCCAGCTACAGCCCTGGTCCGCCTCCCTCATCCCCTCAGGTATATCGAACTCAAAGCAAACATGATTATTTTTGCGAAGGATATCCAGTTTTCTGCCTTCGCGAGCACTGTGGAAATAAAGCGCCTCCCCGTCATATCCAAAGCACAAAGGAACGATATAAGGTTCCGCACCATCGGATAAGCCCAGGCGGCATACCTGGCACTGGCGGATTATGACATCTATCGCCGTTCTATCTTTGATTTCCCTCTCGCTTCTTCTCATCACATCCTCTCGACATTTCTGAGGAAGGGTAATTGCAGTATGTTCTCAGTCTGCCTTCTTCGTTTTTTCCTTGGCTTTTTTGTAGCGCTCTCCGTTGAATTGCCAAATGCTTTGACGGGACCAGCCGGCACTCTCGGCCGATATGGCAAGATCGTATAGTCCCTTGTGTTTTGTCTTACCGATTGTTACAGAATGGCCTCCTTCGGATAGGACTATCACAAGTGAATCTCCAATTCTGCGGAGCACCCAGAGCGGACCTACGGCGGCATCCCATCCACTTGCATCCCGCAGTGTGACGATTAAATCTGTAGCTTGTCCATCTCCGTCAAGGTCAACGGCTTTGCCGACGAACTCGCATTTCTGCAGGTCATCGTCTTTGGCTTCGGCTTGACGAATTGCAACCTCGGCATTCTGCGGAACTGCGTATAGGTCGTCGTCTTCTATTGTAAAGTTCTCCACAGGCCAGGAAGTCGATGCGACCATTAACAAACCGAGGATGAGCAAATTCAGTTTCATATGAATTACAAAATACTATCTTTTTAGAAAATTACAAGTATTTTCATAGCATGCATGATCATTGTCGGGTGCTTGCTTGGACATTTCGTGTTCGATAAAGTTCTTTTACCCGGGGAGAAAAAGCCCCTTGCCATAGCAGACGGAGCGGTGTATTTACCGGTGTCGCTTAAGATTTGCTGAAAGAACTTGTCCATTGATGAAGCGCAGGAAGACTCGTCGCGTATGAAAAAAGATGAAATAGCCGTTGTCTTTCCCGGCCAGGGGGCGCAGCGGCCAGGAATGGGAAAGGATTTCTGTGATAATGTCCCTGTATGCCGTGAGGTCTATGAAGAGGCATCGCAGGCGGCAGGATGGGATATTGCTGCCATGTGTTTCAACGACGATCAACGCCTCGACCTGACGGAGTTTACCCAACCATGCATTTTGACTACGGAAATTGCCATATTCCGCGGTTTGGAGACCCTTTTTGGATTCTCACCGACCCTCTTTGGCGGTCACAGCCTCGGCGAATTTACCGCGTTGGTCGCCGCTGGCGCTCTTCCGCTGTCTGAAGCTGTACGCATCGTACAGATCCGCGGCCGCCTGATGCAGGATGCCGTGCCCGTCGGTCGCGGGACCATGGCTGCTGTGATCTCCGATAATCTGGATATAGAGGCGGTTCGGCTGTCATTGCAGGATCTCCCCATCGACATCGCAAATATCAATTCCGCCAATCAGATAGTTATCAGTGGTAAGGCTGATGCGATGCCGGAGGCAGAGGCGAGGCTACGGGAAGCACTTGCCAAGGCCGGCCCCTTTCGCTTTATCCTTCTTAATGTAAGCGCGCCCTTTCATAGTCGTTTTATGAGCACAATTGTCGAGCCCTTTGAGGAAATACTGCGAGCCGTTGGTAAGGGGATAGTTCAAGATAAGTCGGTGATAGTGACCTCAAATTTCAGGGGGATATTTCATTCAGGCCTGTATGAGGATCTAATTTACAATCTGGTCTCCCAGCTGAATCACTCCGTCCTGTGGGTGGACAATATGAAGACCCTTGCGTCGCATACGGATACGATCTATGAAGTCGGCCCCGGTCGGCCCTTGCGCGATTTCTTCAAGACTATAAATATAACATGCACATCGATTACAACGCTCGCAGCGGCTGAGAAGACATTTAAGAAAAGCGGTTGACGTCTGTGAAAAAGTTCTTCTTCATGGGAGTATGTGTCTTTCTTCTTGCATCCGGTGCCATTTCTTTCGTTTGGGTGGAGTCTATTCTGCCCGTCGCTTGTACCTCGCCGGGATTTGCGTCTTCGCTCGATACGGGTTTGAACCTCACCCCCATCGACACATCGGGAACCAGCCTTCACAATATCCGGGTAGTTAACGTATATCCGCACGATCCTAATGCCTTCACGCAGGGGTTGGTATTCTACAATGGATATATCTACGAGGGAACGGGGATTTCGGGACAGTCTAGCGTACGCAAAGTTGAACTCGCGACAGGCAGGGTTTTAAAGAGTCAAAGTCTCGCGGCGGAACATTTCGGCGAGGGCATCACTATCTGCCGGAACAGACTGATCCAGCTCACATGGCAGTCGCACACCGGCTTTGTCTATGACCTTAAATCATTCCGTCTTCTCCGGACATTTTCCTACCCGTGGGAAGGCTGGGGTATCGCCTGCGACGGCAATTACCTCATCATGAGTGACGGCACTGCCGTCCTGCGTTTCCTGAATGCCGGTACCTATAAATTGGTGAAGCAAATCGAGGTACGTGATCGGGGCAGAAGCTTATCGAATATCAACGAGCTCGAATATATCAAAGGCGAAATTTACGCCAACGTGTGGGGTACTGACTATATTGTTCGCATCTCACCACGTACCGGGCAGGTTCTTGGCTGGATTGATCTCAGGGACTTATATCGATATGTCGGTGCGGGCAGAAACATTGATGTCTTAAACGGCATTGCGTATGACGCTAAAGACGACAGGCTATTTGTGACGGGAAAATACTGGCCCAATCTCTTTGAGATCAGGTTGGAGTCTCCCAAATAGACGGCATTCTATAGCAGGGACGTTGTCCAGCCCTGTTCCCGGTCATCCCGGACTTGGTTCTCCTTCAGGTGCTGTTCAATACTTTTCCGTGTATTTTCAAAGGTTTCATTATCCATGCTCTCAGGTACATATATGGGGCTGTCCCAGCGGATGACGACTGTGCTGAATGGTTTGGGTATGATAAAGTGATCCCAGCTATTAAGCACCCAGGCCCGATTGACCGAGATATATACCGGTACAATGGGAACGCCGGACAATTGTGCCATCACTATAAGCCCCGGCTTTACAACCCCTCTGGGGCCTCTCGGCCCATCAAGGATATGTACGGCTATTTGATGGTGGACCAGATCCTCGACCATATTCGCGAGAGCTTCCTTGCCGCCCCGGGAGCTTGATCCCCTGATCGGACGAAAGTTAAAGCGGCTGTAAACCTTGGCAATCATTTCGCCGTCGCGGCTCCTGCTGATCATGACGGATGGTTTATATCCACCGAATCTTCTCGCATAACCCATTATCACCAGAATACGCTGATGCCAGATCGCTACGATCATCTTGTGGCCGCTTCTCAGGTGTTGCAAACCCATATCTTCATTGACAGCCTTGATCTTGATCAGCAAAAGGTATGCACGGACAAGATAGTGTGCAACGGGCATGAGGCCGTATTTCAATGCAAAGCGTGAGAGATGCTTGATCATATCGTCCGTTCTCAAGCCTTCGTTACATAGACAGGGTTCGAAAATATCCAGGGCCGGTACTTGCCGAGGACTCTAAGATAGGCTTCAACCCTGTATACTCCGGGCTCGCTGACGCTGCACGTCATATCTTGACCGATCTCTTCCCTAATCGCAGTTCCGTCTTTGATGATGCGTATCTTTGCAGCGGCAGGAAATGTTGCTGTAAGGCAAGCCTCGTTTTCAAGGACGAAGTCGTCACCCATAGTAGCGCTCCCGCTGTTATCCGTCAAAACAAATGAGAATCCCTTGGATTCGTGGAAATACTCTCCGGCAACATACACCCTTCCCTTCTTCAGGGCAGAAAGCAGTGATGCCATATCCTTCGCATGATCTCTGACCAAAGGTTCTTCGGTAATCACATGGGTCCTCATAAATTTGAATGCCTTCGCAAAGGGGAAGACAGATAGATTGAAGCCCAGCACCCGCTTGTGGGTGTCATGATTGTCGAGTTCACCTATTCCCACTACTTTAGCGTTCTTGTTCAGCCGATCCCAGCGTTCCAGGGTTACCTTTCGCGGTCCCGTGAGGAAGAAGGCCGGGAAGAGAAAGCTCAGTATCGATCGCGGATATCCCCTCAGGGTGTTTTGCCAGTCCGTCATGAAGTCCCATATCCCTATGCCTGTATAACCTGTTACGCTCCAGTCTAACCAGGGGTAATGTTTCACGTGAAACAATTTCGTTCCCTCATGGTCCGGGTGGGCAATGAACCCCATTCCTCCCCTTGCCAAAACCTCATCCACGTAGATCTGAGGGTCAATATCCTGTTCATCAGCGGGGATAATCACAGGCGCATCAATGTGGAAGGCCAAGTAATGGTTGAAGCGGGGCGTAATTTCCTGACCGACGATGAGCAGAGTATTGCCGTGCCACCCTTCAAGTCCCTCTTCCTTCGCCCGTATGTTGGAGTGATCCGTAAGCATGACAAAGTCAATGCCGTTGATTCTCGCCGCCTCCAGAATTTCCGATATGGGAGCCCTGCCGTCAAACGAGTATGCTGAATGGCTATGGATGATACCCGCATAATCGTAGAAGTTAGGCATAGAGACCTGCTTCATTCAATAGACCGGTTTTGGGAGTGGACAGCCTTCGCACCGGGGCTTTCGGGTGCAAAAATATTTTCCCGTATTGACGAAAAGGGCATGATACTGATTGTACAGGGGGACGCTGTGCGGAAGACGGGTCATAAAGAGATTCTGAATTTCTTTATACGTTGCATCGCTGCGGATTATATCATGCCTCTGTAAAATCCTTCTGGTATAGGCATCAATGACAAAAATGGGCTTTTCTCCTGCATAGAGAAGGATGCTGTCGGCTGTTTCCTCACCGATGCCTTTGACCGTGAGCAACTTTGCTCTCAGGTCCCAGAGGTCTTCCACAAACATGTTGTCAAGTTTGCCGCCAAACTCATCGTATAAGAATCGTACAAATGATTTCAGTCTCCCGGTCTTGATATTGTAATAGCCCGCCGGTCTAATGAGATCGGCAAGTGTCGAATCGTCTATCCCTAAAATTCGTGCGGGGTGAAGAAGCTTTTTGGATTTCAGATTGGCTATGGCCTTTTCGACATTTCGCCAGGCTGTGTTCTGGGTCAATATCGCCCCGACTATAACTTCAAAAGGGGAATTGCCTGGCCACCAGTTTAGGTCACCGAAGTGGGCGTTTAGCGTTTCATAGATCGCAAAGAGATTATGACCGCGCTCCATACTGAATCCGGTACCGTCTTTTAAACAAGGGCGCTCTTTATTTGCGCAGGCTGACAAAGAAAGTCGAGTTGCCCCTTCTGATCAAAAGGAGGAGGCTCTTCTTTGCACTCTTTTTCGATACCTCCCGCACGTAGTCCTTCATGGAAGAAATTTTCACTTTATTGACTTCCAGGATGATATCCTGGGGTTGAATACCCTTTTCATCAGCAGGGCTTCCGTCTTTGACGTCGACGATAACTACGCCGCCCGTCCCGGTAATCCCAAGATATTGTGCGATTTCCGGCGTGATCTCCTGTGCCGTCATGCCGAAGTTTTCTTTCGATTCTTTCGCGGAGGCTACCTCAGGTTGGTCCTTCCGCTCCGTAACGATAATGTGAAAGGTCTTCTCCTCCCCATCCCTCAAGGCTTTGACCTCAATCTTATCCCCGACATGGAAAGAGGCGATAGTGAGCAGCAACTCGTGGGTATCCTTTATCCTCTTGCCGTTCACCTCAGTTATGAGGTCTCCCGCTTTCAGTCCGCCCTTGTCAGCGGGGTCCCCCTTGAACACTTCGGATATCAGTGCACCGTTATTATCCTTAAGTTTGAGATTCTTGGCTATGTCTTCCGTTACATCCTGGACCGAAATACCCAGCCAGCCGCGGGTGACTTTTCCTTTTGACTTGAGGTCAGGCAGTATGGTTTTGGCCATATTCACCGGTATGGCAAATCCGATGCCCTGTCCCTGCGCCACGATAGCTGTATTGATGCCGATTACCTTTCCCTCCATGTTGAATAGCGGCCCGCCGCTGTTGCCGGGATTGATGGAAGCATCAGTCTGAATAAAATTATCATAGGGCCCCGCCCCGATCACCCTGCCTTTCGCGCTGACTATGCCGGCAGTCACTGTCTGTTCGAGGCCGAAGGGATTCCCGATGGCTAAGACCCAGTCGCCTACACGCAATTTATCGGAATCCCCTATTTCGGCCACTGGCAGGCTTTCGCTCTGTTTAATCTTTATAAGGGCAAGGTCCGTCTTTGCGTCCTTACCGATCACCTTCGCTTCATATTCCTTTCCGGTAGAGAGTTTGACCAGTATCTTGTCAGCCTGTTCCACTACGTGGTTGTTGGTGAAGATGTAGCCGTCATGACTGATTATAAAGCCGGACCCAAGGCTTCTCTGCTTGAATTCTCTCTGGGGTATATCGCCAAAGAATCTTTCAAAGAAATCATCGCCCCAAAAATATCTGTCAAAGGGCGTCCGAAATGGGCCTCCACGACCGCTTCTGACCGTCTTCGTCGTACTGATATTTACGACGGCTGGTTTCAGTTTCTCCGCCAAATCAGCGAATGAAAAAGGTACGCGCGGGCTTTCCGGTGATGAAACCGCCGATACTGTCTGCACATCAGATCCGACGGGGACAAGGGAAGACCTCAATACTTCTATAAGGGAAATGATAAAAAACCCTATCAGGAAAGCAAGTAGAAACATGATAAAGGTTTTTCTGTTCTTATTTTCCATCTGTTACTTATCGACCTCCTCGGGGTTGAGACCCTTGACATTGAAATATTTGTGCGCAATTAGCATATCTGTTCGCAAAATACCATTATTTTTCATTTATGAGTGCAGCGGTAAGAACCGCGGAAGCCAAGTTGCACTCAGTGGCTACCCTTCCTGTGTGATTTCCTCATTTGCTCATGTGACCTCGATGCCTGCAATAGAAAAACCTCGAGTTTTGCCGTGATGACTTGCGGAAAAAGGTTCCCATCGCTCTCGATAGCCAAAAATGGAAGCTCCGTGCCCATCTCTCTTGACAGAATAGCTTCCGCCAGACGATTGGGCATACAGCCGAAGGGGCCGATTGCTATAGCCCCGCAGTAGCGGTGGAGTACCTCGGTTACTGCTGCGCCAATAGTCAACACGGCCTCACCTGTCAGCTCCGGATTTATTAAATGCCGGCTCTCACTTATCAGATGATCGACATCGTCCAGCCGATATGTGTACAAACCTGATCGCTCCATGGTTTTCTTGAACGCTTTTTCATAGCTTCTCATCCATGCCGATCTCAGCAAGAGGGAGAACCGTTCCCGGAACTTGGGTGGTGCCGCTGAAAACCCTTTTTCGAAGCACCAGTCAGTGTAATAGACCCACTCGATGACACTGGAGACTTTGCTTGCAAATCCCTGTTCAGCCAGTTTTTCCACAAGGAACTGCCGGGACAGATCGTCATGGCGAACAAATATCTCCCCGGTGAGCAGAATTGCGGGGGTTTCATGCACGTGCCTTTTTACGCTTATTTTCCGAAAGTTATCGGCTACGCTCTCCAGGGTTCTTCGAATGTCCTTAAAATTAGGCGAATGTTCGAAGACGTCAATGAGCTTCCTGGTTTCCTGATTATATATATCCAGGGCTGATTCTTTGTCCACAGCATTTGTAAGGATAACTGAATAAATATCCTGCATGATATCAGCTACAACCAGGCATGACCACAGTTTCAGGGTGAAGTTATTGCCTCCGGTCTCCGCATAACTGTTTTCGGCCTGAAGGGAGAATAAGGCGACGTCATCAATCCCGTTGCGGGCGATAAGCTGGCTGATAAAGGGAGAGTATTGACCGAACCGGCAGGGACCGGAAGCGGTCGGCATAAAATAGACCAACAGCTCTTGCGATTTTCCTCTGTCCTTCAAGTATTTCAAGAGACTACCTACGGTAAGCAACAGAGGTAGACATTCTTTACAACTGGTGTTTCCCCTTCCAAGTTTAAGAACTTCGGCATTGGCTGGTGGAAGCACCGATGCTCGGATCCCTATCGATCTGAACACGGCCGAGGTAGCATCATTCAGAAATCGCCCCATAGACGGGAAAATGAGATGTATCCGGGGATGGTGAAACGGGTAAACTCTCCCCCTGGAATCGATGAACTCCTGTTTCCTATGATCAAAATATGCTGGCGGCAAAGAATGATATGGAGCAGAGGCATCAATACGGGACTTTTTCAGTTCTCTGTGATTCTTAATGATGTCCATAAAGGCTTCAATTCTCGTTTCCAGACCTGCATCGGCCACGTGTGAGTCGAGTTCAAGGATCAGGAAGGGCTTTCCCTTCATGATATGGCGAAAATATCCCACGAGAAAAGAGTCCGGACCGCAGGAAAAATTAGTGATATAGCATCCAAAGAGTTGCGGATGTCTTTCTACGAAATTCGTTCCCTTGAGAATCGACTGCCCTGTTGACCAATACATATTATCAGCAATGGCCTCTTCATCCAAGGGAAGGAAATCAAATGGGACCACAGGCACGCCCCGGGATGCGAATTTATGGGGTATACCCATATTTGCCTCCGGCACAAAGGCATTATAAGATCTGCCAAAGATAACCACGGCGGACCGGTCAGGATTCTTCTCGAGGTCACGTAAGAACCGCATCCCGGCCTCCTTCATCTCCTTATAGGTGGATTTCTGAGTTTCAACTGCCTCCGAGAATGCCCTGCGCGCCAAACTTTTCCGACAGCCGAGCTTTCGCGCTACAGCTACAAAAACATTCTCCGCCTTTTCATATCCTCTCGAGAAGTCGATGACCGGCGTTATTATCTTTGCCTCTCTTCTTAGATTTCTTAATGTTTCCGTATCTTTAAAGGCACTTGAGATATAATAAGGTTCTCCCTGCGACAGGGGACATGTTATGCCTTGTTTGCATCCATTTTCCACGTACGTTCCTTTTACCTGGGGCAGAAAAAGATAATCCGGCTTCTTTCTCAAAAGATTATGAAAGTAGCCATGCGAAATCTCTGCAGGATAGCAAAATGGTGCCCTCTGGCGGTCTACACCTTCCTGCTCGGAAATGTCCGAAATCAAGACGCGAAAACCCAGCCGTGAAAAGAAGCGGTAATAAAGGGGATAATAAGAATTCACCAGAAAGGATTTATTTATGCCTACTGTTTTCGAATTCTCCTTGACCCCCAATTCCTCGGGTTGAGGAACATACTTTTTAAAAACGAGCTCTTCATGAATTTTAACAAAATTCAGTCCTTCGGTATCAAACTGAATATTAAATCTTTGATTATACCATCTGTTGCAGGCGCCGCCGAAGGGATACGTCTTACCTTCTATTCTGATCCTGGCGATTTCACATTTCCGATCGCATTTCTCTTTGCCCCCATTGCATATGAACGGTTCTCCGTATCCAATGGTTCTGTCCCTTAGCTCCTTAAGAGAGAATTTTTCTTCCTTAAGGAGACCCCGTTCAAGCATACGTTTTATTTCCAGGGCAACGCCGAAGGCCCCCATCAGTCCTGCTTCCGGCGGAACTACGATCCGTTTCCCTGTCAGAGCCGCCATGGCGATAGGCACCGCCTGGTTGTAACAGACACCGCCCTGCATGAATATGTTGTTACCTACGGGTCTATTTCCCTTGACTCGGTTGTCGTAGTTCATGCAGATCGAATACACGAGACCGGCGACAATATCTTCTCTCGTCATGCCTTCATGGGAGGCATTTTTTATATCGCTGCTGATAAAAGCCGCGCATTGATCATTGAAGTTTGGAGGCTCTTGTCCCTTCATCGCGATGCCGCCGATGGACTCCATTTCCAGTCCCATCGTTTCTTTCGCAGCTTCCTCAAGGAATGAGCCCGTACCGGCGCTGCAAGCATCATTCATAGCATAGTCTGATGGCACACCATTTTTTATATAGGTATACTTGGCATCCTGACCGCCTATCTCAAAGATCGTGTCTACTGTGTTATCGAAAAATAATGCCCCTGTGGCATGAGCGATAATCTCATTTATGATGCCGCCCGTCATGGCATGTAATCCTGCTATCTGCCTGCCCGAGCCTGTTACACCCAATCCAACAATTCTTATTCTTTCTCCAAGTCCGCCCAGCCGGTCATAGAGATCAGCATAGCATTCTCTTGAGGCCTGAACAGGATTCCCTTGGGTACGCAGGTACACGGAGGCCAGGACCCTGTCATCATTTAATCTCAGAATGACCGCTTTCGTCGTCGTCGATCCTACGTCGAGGCCGATAACACACAGGTCATTCTCTTGGGCTATCCCCCTTTCCGCTGTTTTGAAATCGACCATACCGGCAGCACTGCCAAGAGAAGGCAATGAGGAAAAGGAATCCCTGCCCCCTTTAAAAAGATTTTCCCTTTCCGGCAATTTTATCGTTTCGTGATTGAGCGCCCACAACGCTGAGCCCAGCGCCTCGAAGTAAGGAGCCTCCTCCGGAACGATCAAATTTTTAATCTCTTTCTTAAGATAGCCGATCATCACCGGATTTTGCGCGGTCCCGCCGACGATCATGATATCGTCCCTGGGAATCTGTTTGATTATTTCAATGATCTTGCCGGCCATCATCTTGCACAGCCCGGCGGCGATCCTTCTTTTCGGCACACCTTTGTTTGTTGCATGGGTGCAGTCACTTTTGCAGAATACACTGCAGCGCCCTGATACCTTATAAGGCCTTTCTTCGTTGGCAAAATCAGTTGCCTCAGTTAACGACATGCCGATTCTTCTTAGCTGTTGAAGAAAAAATTCCCCTGTCCCCGATGCACATTTATTCCCCGTCTGAACCGAACATATCCTCCCGTCCTTTCCCAAGACGTAGACCATGAAGGTTTCTCCTCCGGCGCTGACGACAGCATTGAGATTCTGCCCTTTGCCATTGAAGTAAGAAAGCGCGGATTCGACTGCTTCCGGCTCGGAAATGGATGAAAGATTTACGGAGTACCTGAATTTTCTGCCCGTTACGGCAATTCTGTCATATGCGCTCGAATCCAAATTTGTGAGCGTTTCCAGCAACGCCTGTCGAGGGTTGCCATTGTGAGGCTTGACACTAATGGACGTCTTATGGATATGATCATTTCCGTCTCTGGTAATGCCTACTGCTGATAATGTCGATGCACCTATACAAATGCCAAGACTCTTCAATTTCCCACCCTCGAAGAATTGTAACGGCTTTCTGAACACTCAGTCGATTTCATCTCGGACCCCGCTCCCTTATCGGACCGAGGAAAGACCCAGCAGGGACTTAAGATAAATATTTAACAATATAAGCTGTGCTTAAGATTTCGTACTTTATTGGAACTGATCCGCTTGACCATATTACTATAATATACGGCTCTTTTCTTTTGTCAATAAACTGTGCAGAATTTGTTGACCCTTAATCCGAAAGCTTCAGTGGCTTTCGGGCTTCCTTACCATCTAAGATAACATTATCTGCCTGATCTTCTCTTTTCACAGGATTAGTTAATTGGCCAATCTTTTCTATTTCTGTGGTCACAATATCACCGTCCTTAAGGTATATCGGAGGCTGTCTGGTAAAACCGACACCTTCCGGAGTACCAGTTAAGATTACCGTACCGGGCAGCAGCGTCATAGATCTCGAAAGATCACTGATGATTGCAGGAACGTCAAAAATCATGTCATAAGTATTTGCATCTTGTACAGTTTTCCCATTTAACACGGCACGGATACGGAGATTTTGGGGATCTGGAATTTCATCTTTTGTGACGAGATATGGTCCTAAGGGACAGAAAGTATCAAAACTCTTTCCCCTTGCCCATTGCTTTTTCTGTTTTTCGATCTGCCAGTCCCGGGCGCTGACATCGTTGGCACAGGTATAACCCAAAATAGAATCCATCGCTTCAGAGCGGGATACGTTCTTGATCGTCTTTCCTATAATGACGGCCAGTTCAGCTTCATAGTCGACATTCTCAGAACCTGCTTGCGGAAGGAAGATGGGCGACATATGTCCAATCACGCTGGTTGTCGCTTTAAGAAATAAGATCGGTATATCGGGATAAGACACACTCGTTTCGTCGGCATGTTGCCTGTAGTTTAATCCCAACGCCAGTATATTGCAGGGATAAACAGGGGGAAGAATGCTTCTAATTATTGCTAATTTCGACGTGACTTCAAAATCCCCGAACAGGTCTCCCTGTATTATCAGGGCCTGGCCTTCGAGTTCCGGTTCATATAGTCCGCACATTTCATGGTTTTTGTCTGAAAGAAAGCGAATGATTTTCATGGCTCCATCTCCTCGAGCATTTTTTTAATCATGTTTCTCTCACATTGTGGGGAGAAACGATACACATTCAGAAGCGTCCTGCGATTTTGATTCTTGGAAGAGCAAGTATTTGCGCTTCCATTTACATTATGTTAACATTCATTGCAATTATATTGAGGGCCAAGCTATCACACCATCTTCGCTGACCATAAAAAAATCTGGTCTGGGACAGGCCTATTGTGAACAGAGGCTCATTCAACCAATCAAGATAAGCGACCCCATGATTAGCAGCGTTTTGCAAAGTATGCCTGTTCGAGTTCACCAGCGCCGTCCCGTGCTTACGAGGGCATTATGATTAATGCCATAGTAAGAATCGGCACAACGACGATTAATGTAACCAAAACATTCCGAGATACCCTTTCATTCGCCTTCACTATCATCCTGAAGATGTTTAACAAGAACTCTTACAACAGTGCAACGAGGCAGGTTCTCATACACCAGATATATTTTACTTCTGTACAGATACTGCCCCTGTTCATAGGCATTTCTATCATATTCGGCACCCTTCTCATGGGTATCGTTCTTCAAATCATAAAGAACCTGGGCCTTGCCGAGCATCTGGGTCGGATAATCATGGATCTGGTTGTTACGGAATTGGCGCCCTTTGTCACGGTGCTGTTGATTGCCCTCCGTTCCAGTTCTGCCATAAATGCCGAAATTGCCGTCATGAAGGTTAACAAAGAATTAAACACGTTGGATAAATTCAATATCGATGCGGTCGACTACCTCTTCTTACCGAGGGTCATAAACGGCGTCTTGTCCGTTGTTTTGCTGAGTGCTTTTTTTTCTATCCTGGTCTTGACAAGCGGCCTATTATTTTCAAAGCTGCTTTTCGGACTGAGTCTGGAATCCTATTCAAATGTTTTATTAAGTTCGGCCAATTTTTATGATATAGTAATATCTCTTGTAAAATGTTGTACATTCGGCTTTTTTATTACATTAATCCCCATACGTTTCGGCCTACATGCCACAAATGATCTCACGAGTATACCGATCTCGGTTCTTAACGGCATGGTCGATGTCTTCATAGCAATTATTTTCATTGAGGTGTTGTCATTAATTCTAATCTTCATTTGAGGCTGTTTGAAGGTGAAGTCGCTCTCGATGAGAGATTGAAGGACTTCGCCGAAGAACATAAAAAAACCCTGGGGCTCGTTTCGCTGGATGTGCCACTCATCTCGAACCTGGATGTGTCGGTTAATATCGCTCTCATCAAGCAGTATCATGAGAATCTATCCGCAGATAAAGCACAAGCGCTGGTTCTCAGCTATCTGACAAGATACGGTTTGGAAGATATTTCTAATAAGCGAAATCCCGCCCTGAGCAATAAAGAGCGGTTTTGTGTGATGCTTTTGCGAGCCGCTATGGTCAGAGATTCTATTATTGTTATTGATAGACCTTTTACTATTATACCAGACGTCAAGGATGATCGATTTATATATGATGCCTTGAAAATTGTTGATGATTCATTTAAAGAATGCCATATATTTGATTATCTATGGTCCAAAGACAGATACGGCATGATTACCGTTTGATGATTTGGCAAGTTGAAGGGTGAGCATCGCTTCTTCACTCTTTTGCTGAACAGTACTTCTTTAGTGAGCGTTAAGACTACCTACGAGAACACTATGTTTAAGAGAGTTGAATTCAAAGTCGGTTTGTTTGTAGTACTGACATCACTATTGATCATCACGTCCGTAGCTTATCTGGCTTACAGCAAAGGCTTCTTCACAAAAGAATATATTTATACCCTCTCATCAAAATCAGGTGAGGATCTGACGGAGGGAATGCCCGTCGTCTTTTCCGGATTTAAGATCGGCAAGGTAGAGGCATTAGAATTAAATGACGAGGGAACACTCATTATAAAAATAAGGATACCGGAACAACATGTAAAATGGATCAGATCAGATAGCAAATTCAGCCTCTACAAGCCGCTCATAGGTTCTGCCCGCCTTATTGTCACTACGGAGAATTTGAACAGCCCCCCGTTGTCGCTAAGAGCTATGCCTGAGATGACAACGGTCAGTGATATCAATGAGACGATAAAGAGGGTCCAGCCTACCCTGGACAAGATAGATAAGGTAGTTGCGCACATTGAAATCATTACAGCGAACCTTGCTGACCCTCAGGGAGATGTGAATAAAATCCTGAGGCATTCGGAGAGACTGACGGAAAACCTGGCGAAGAAAGACACGCTCCTCGAGATGGCCGTCGGATCCAAAGAGAGCGTTCAGTCTGTTAATGAGTCTCTGAAAAAGGTTAGAGATATCCTTGCAAAGGCGGATGATCAGATGTACGGCCAGGACGGCGTCCTTCCCTTAGTGAGGACGATCCTAAGAGACGTAGTCGTAAAGCTCCAAAAAATGAACGCGGCCGTCGATAATGTCGTAAAGATCAGTGCTGATACTGCCGAATCGACGAGGGATCTAAAGGTATTGAGAACCGAGATCGATACAACCCTCAATACGATCGGCAATCTTGTCAAAGAGATTGACAGGAAAATCCCTTTTAAGAAGCAACCGGAAACAATAAAACTCCCATGAGAAAAATAATCTGCCTCATGCTGTTCACTTTCCTGCTTGTTGGCTGCGGCTCGTCGAAGCCCGTGCCCGAATGGACAGACGCCTCCGTTAATCAACTCGAAAACTATAAAAAGAGCTACTTGAGCGGCAAGGAACGTATCGCCGAAGCATACTTTGATAAGGCCGTTGATGAGATAAAGAGCAGCGGAGATCTGGACATTCTCGCCAGAGCCTACCTCACAAAATACGCTGTCCAGGTAGCCGTCCTCGAAGCATTTGATGATGGCGAGTATCTGAGGATAGAAGCCGTCGAACCGGTTTCGCAAAACAAGAACTTTTATGGTTTCCTGAAAGGCGCCTTTGATAACGTCGATGAGAACCAATTGCCGCAGCAGTATGAGGGTTTCTTGAGGGCATTTAAAAGCGGCAAAAAAGAAACCATTGCTCGTGAAATTTCAAAAATGGATAACTCCCTGTCAAAATTAATCGCGATCGGCCTCCTTGTTAAAAAGGATAAAGATGATGAAATAGATTTACAACTTGCCATCGATATCGCATCACAGAACGGGTGGAAAAAGGCTCTCCTCGCCTATCTCGGCAGGCTTCAATCCTTTTACAAAACGAACAAGGAACCGGACAAGGCGGCTCACATGGAGGAAAGAATTAAGCTCATCAAAAATTAGGCACAGCTCGAAGGATTTCAAGCTCTTCGCAGCAAGCTGCGGAGAATCTTCGATTCTTAGGGAACAGTACCGTTCGGCATTCGCTCGCTTACCCCGCAGCAAGCTACGGGGAATGCGCTCGCGGTCGAATTCAAACAAGCCTTTGATGGCAAGGATCTCTGTACACCGGAGGAAGCGCGAAAACTATACGGTGTGCAAGAACTGCTGCCGATTAGGTGAAAATATGAAATTACGGGAGGATAATAATGGTAGAGGATACAACAAAGAAAGAGCATAAGAAGGAAGAAAAGGCGTTAGAAAAAATGACGGTCAAGGAACTGAGAGCGATAGCTCTGGAAATTCCGCGAGCCGTGGCAGTCCACGACATGAAAAAGGCGGAACTTATAGCTTGTATCAAGGAAGCCAGAGGCATCAAGGATGAGGCGCCTGTTAAGATAAGGAAAAAGGTCGTAGCAAAAATAAAATTGAGCAAGAACGAAATAAAAGGAAAGATTAAGCAGCTCAAAGAAGAAAAAAAGGCGGCCCAGGCAACAAAGAACAGAAAGCTAAAAGATATCCTGCGCCGTCGTATAAGTCACTTGAAGAAGCAAACGCGAAAATTTGCAGCTGCGTGAAATCGGCTGGCTCTCAGCTCCTTGTAATTCGGGCTTGACGGGTCCAGCTCTTGCTGTTCCAGGCAGGATCTATGGCGGGAAGACTCTTCTGGTCGAGGGGATCGAACCCGCATTTTTTTGCAAAGTAGCGGTGGAAGGCGACACATCCGGTCAGTTCCGGATGAAAAACCGTGACCAGGACATTCGGACTTTCCGCTGCGGCAATGTAGTCTTCCATCCGGAGTAATACGTTCACGCCCTCGCCTGCCCGCGTGATCTTGGGTGCGCGGATGAAGATGAGTGGTAGCAGGTATGGCGCAACCTGGGGAATACAGGCCTCAGATACAAAACTGTCAAGCTGACTCCCAAAACTGTTGCGTTCTATCTCGATATCGATCAGACTGAGATAGGCCGGCTCGCCGACTATGGACTTTGCCAGGAGAATCGTGCCGGCACATGTACCCCAGATTTTCATTCCCCGCTTGAATTCGCGCAGTATGACCTCTTCAATGCCGAAGATACGCATCAACCGGGACATGCACGTACTCTCGCCACCGGGGATTATCAGGCCGGAAAGCCTGCAGAAATCGGCGGGGTCTTTCACGGGTATGCAAGGAATACCCAAACGTTCCAGGTGATCGAGGTGTTCGACAACTCCACCTTGAAGATTAAGAACGCCGATCATTTTGCTACCATCCCCGACCGGCTAATAGCTGTCCTGGCGGAATCTCGGCTATCTCAAGCCCCGGCATTGCCTCTCCGAGACCCATCGAGGCTTCCAGCACCTTGGCGGGATCATTGTAATAAGCCGTCGCTTTTACGATCGCCCGGGCGCGTAACGCCGGATTGTTCGACTTGAATATTCCGGAACCCACAAAAATTCCATCGCATCCCAGCTGCATCATCAGGGCGGCATCGGCGGGGGTTGCGATGCCCCCTGCGGCGAAATTAACTACAGGCAACCGTTCCAGCTCTCTCACCTGCAGGGCAAGTTCATAAGGCATGCCGTTTGCTTTCGCATAACCGGTAACCTCTTCGACAGGCATGCCGACCAGCTGTCTTATTTCACGGTTCACCGTACGTATGTGGCGCACTGCCTCGACGACATTTCCTGTTCCTGCTTCGCCTTTGGTGCGAATCATAGCCGCTCCTTCGGCAATGCGTCGTAACGCTTCTCCCAGGTTACGGCAGCCACAGACGAAAGGTATGGAAAACTTCGTCTTGTCGATGTGACTCTCTTCGTCGGCGGGAGTTAACACCTCACTCTCATCGATATAGTCGATCTTTAGGGACTCCAGGATCTGGGCTTCAACAAAATGACCAATCCTTGCCTTCGCCATGACGGGTATTGATACGGCCTTCTTAATTTCAAGGATCATGGCGGGGTCAGACATCCTGGCGACCCCTCCCTGTTTGCGGATATCCGCCGGCACCCTTTCCAGGGCCATCACGGCAACCGCACCGGCTTCTTCAGCTATCTTAGCCTGTTCCACATTGGTGACGTCCATGATAACGCCGCCTTTTAGCATCTGGGCCAACTGTACATTCAGTTCGTATCTTTTCTTGTCCACCTTGTTTTGCCTCCCTGGGCTGAATCAACCTTTTTTAATATAGTATTATCAAAAAAAATAATCAAGGGCGATGAATCAAATTCGAATATCACCAGGTCATCCTCGTCCTTATGCCGCTGCCTTGCAAATACTTCTTGATCTCTGAGATCGTATAGTGCCGATAATGAACCATCGATGCAATCAGCGCTGCATCGGCTGTCCCGCGGGTGAGGACATCTCTGAGATGTTCTGGTTTACCCGCTCCTCCTGAAGCAATGACCGGTATGTTAACATTCGTGGAAATGAGATGCGTAAGTGTGATTTCATAACCGTCCTGCGTACCGTCGGCATCGATGGAATTAAGGCAAATCTCACCTGCCCCCAGGTTTTCTGCCTCTTTTGCCCACCATAAGGCGTCGACTCCGGTGAATACCCGCCCCCCATGAATAACCATTTCATAGCCTGAAGGTGTCTTTACACTCGCCTCCACCTTCTTGACATCCATGCCCAGTACTACACACTGGCTGCCAAAGGCCTTGGCGCCTTCAGATATCAGGGGTGGATTCTTCACAGCTTCAGAATTAATGCTGATTTTTTCGGCTCCCGCAAGAATGACACGCCGCATGTCTTCAACAGTACGGATACCGCCCCCGACCGAGAAGGGAATAAAAATTGTTTCCGCAACCCGTGTGACAACGTCGATCATGATATCCCGTTCGTCAGATGACGCAGTGATATCGTAAAAGACAATTTCATCAGCGCCCTGTTCATAGTATTCACGCGCCGCTTCGACGGGATCCCCGATATCGATGTTCCCCTTGAACTTGATACCTTTTGTGAGCTTTCCATCACGCACGTCCAGGCAGGGTATGATCCTCTTACTCAGCATCTTCGCCTCCCCAACGGCAGAAATTGGCCAGTATCTGAAGTCCCGGCCTTCCGCTTTTTTCCGGATGAAATTGAACGGCCACTAAATTCCTGCGGGCCAACGCAGAGCAGAAGAGTTGCCCGTAATCGGTCCACCCGATGACCAACCGGTCATCCGTCGGCGCCGGATAATAGGAGTGGACGAAATAGAATTGAGCTTCATCGGTAATATCCCGAAAAACGGGGTGATCATTTTGAAAGGCTACATGGTTCCATCCCATGTGGGGAATCTTCAGGGGCATACAGTCTTCCTGTAGATTATTTGGGAATCGCTTGACGGCGCCCGGGATGATTCCGAGGCATTTCGTATCATTCTCTTCACTGTACTCGAAAATAACCTGCGTTCCGAGACAGATGCCCAACACGGGCTTTCCTTCCCCTACCCATTCAGGTATCCATAGATCCAGCTGTTTCTGTCGCAGATTGGCCATTGCTTCACCTGCGGCGCCAACTCCGGGAAAGATTATACGATTGGCCTTCTTCAGTACGTTGGGATCATCACTGACCCGGCAAGGCATTCCTAAATAACGAAGTGCCCGCGCCACACTGGTCAGATTTCCAGCCTGATAATCGATAATTCCTATCATGATGTTCCACCCAAACGGGTCTTACCTCAACTATAATGTTGAAAAGTTTCTTGCGCTCTCAATATATACTAAATCAAATTTTCTCTAAATACGCAATACATATGCCGCGACATCCAGCGCTTCCTGCTCATTGTCTGCAGCCTCGGCAGATCAGATATTTCTTACACAATTAATTCCCTGATATGTATTCCTTCTATCAAGTTCCTTGTCTATGGCATTTATGACTTCCATCTTATTGACGGCCCATCTGGGCCCGAGAAATATATCCCGGTAACCATCCGCAGTCAGCCGTTGAATGACCATCTCGGGCGGAAGAATTTCCAGAATGTCGCTCACCGTTCTTACATAATCGTCCCTGCTAAGCATGGCCATTTCCCCTTTTTCATAGAGATCACCAACGACGGTTCCTTTGAGGGCCAGGAGTGAGTGTATCTTGATCCCATGAATCGGGAGGGCCGCAATTGCCCCTGCTGTCTCCAAGATATCTTCCCGCGTTTCACCCGGCAGGCCGACAATGATATGCGTGCAAATATGTATGTCAGTTCCGGATAGCCTGTGCACTGCGTCAAGGAAGGCAGCGGCATAGTGTCCTCTGTTGATAAGCCGCAGGGTCCTATCATGTATCGACTGAAGACCCAATTCCAGCCATACATGGCTTTTTCGTGCATAGTCTTGAAGAAGATAAGTTATGCCATCGGATACGCAATCCGGACGTGTACCAACGGAAAGGCCGATGACGTCTTCTTCTGCCAGCGCCTCGTCATACAATTCTTTCAGCTTCTCAACCGGTGCATATGTATTGGTGAATGTCTGGAAATAAGCGATAAACTTTCCCGCGTTTCTGTTCTTTTTATAATATTCCTTGCCTCGGCGGATCTGCTCTGCCACGGAAGGAAGCGGACCAATCTGTCTGAGCCGCGAACCCCGACCGTCGCAGTATATGCATCCTCCTCTTGATACAGTACCATCGCGATTGGGGCAGGTGAATCCCGCATCGATCTGGAGCTTGTAAACCCTGCACCCGAAAAGGTTCAGCCAGAAACTCTTTAGATCGTAATATCTTTTTGTGTTGTTCCAGAGCGATGGCTTGGGCAAGAAGGCCTCTTTATTGGTGTAATTTTTAAATTGACATTATTAAATTATGTGTAAAACTGCAATACTTCAATTGCGGCTAGATTGCGTGCAACAGATCATTGACGGACTTCGTGTCTCTCAAGATAGTGTCTCAGGTTAAGGAATGAAAGATAGGTCGAGAAATTACGATGTGATAGTCGTCGGCGCGGGTCATGCCGGCTGCGAGGCCGCTTTAGCGGCAGCCCGGATGGGCTGCTCCACGATCATGTTCAATATCAATCTGGATTCTATTGCCCTCATGTCCTGTAATCCCGCTATCGGAGGCCTTGCCAAAGGCCAGCTCGTCAAGGAGGTCGATGCCTTGGGCGGGGAGATGGGGAAGATCGCCGACAAGACGGCAGTACATTTCCGTCTGCTCAACGCCTCGAAAGGGCCGGCAGTTCAATCATCCCGGTTCCAATGCGATAAACAGCTCTACAGGCTCGCCATGAAAGCTGTAGTGGAGAAGGAAAAGAACCTTCATATCAGGCAGACTCTCATTGACCGCATTGTCGTCGAAGACGGCAGGGCTATCGGTGTGGAAGATCATATTGGCGTGTTTTATGGCGGCAGGGCTATTATCGTCACAACAGGGACATTTCTCAACGGCTTGATACATATTGGAAGCGTGCACTACCAGGCGGGGAGGGCGGGAGAAACCGCATCCGTTTGTCTGGCAGAATCCCTCAGGTCTCTCGGTCTGGAAATGGGCCGCATGAAGACAGGCACTCCCCCGAGGTTGCGTGCGTCAACTATAGATTTTTCGAAGCTGGAACGGCAGGACAGCGACCCCGAACCGGAGCCATTTTCCTTCACTACAGAGAAGTTGCGGGAAGAACGTCTTCCTTCGTTTTTTTCATATACGACGAGAGAAACACATAGCCTCATCAGGGAAAACATCATGTCATCTCCGCTCTATTCCGGCGTCATAAAAGGGATCAGCGCGCGCTACTGCCCCTCTCTTGAAGACAAGGTGATGCGATTCTCCGATAAGGAAAGGCATCCGGTCGTTCTGGAATTCGAAGGTTTGGAGACAGAAGAGGTTTATGCCAAAGGCCTCGGAAACAGTATGCCCCAGGATCTTCAGGAGCTGATCATCCACAGCGTCCCCGGTCTTGAGGACGCGGAAGTCATGCGTCCCGCATACGCCATAGAGTATGACTTTGTGCAACCGACGCAACTTCGGCAGACCCTGGAAACGAAGCCAATCGCGGGCTTATATCTGGCTGGCCAAATCAATGGCACATCCGGTTATGAAGAAGCGGCTGCGCAGGGGTTGTGGGCCGGTATAAATGCGACGCTCGCTGTACAGGGGAGAGCCCCTTTCATCCTTGATCGCTCGGAGGCCTATATGGGGGTCATGATCGATGACCTTGTCACCAGGGGTGTCGATGAACCATACAGGATGTTTACGTCCCGGGCAGAATACCGTCTGATCCTTCGCGAGGATAATGCTGCAATCCGTCTCATGGCCAAGGGATTCGACCTGGGGCTCATCCCGCGCAATCACTACGATCACCTGCAGGAAAAGGTTCGTGAAATAACCGATAGGATACACCGGCTCTCTGCCCTGAAGATTTTTCCAAATGAGAAGGTCAACAATATTCTTCAGATAATGGGAACACCTCCGATCAAAAATCCTGTCTCACTCTATCAGCTTTTGAAGAGAAGCGAAATATCCTATGATGATCTGAAGGTTTTTGAGGGATGGGAGCCTATAGCGGACAGATTTGTCAAAAAGCAAATATGTATAGAGTCCAGATATGAAGGATACATTAAGCGGCAGCAGGAGGCCGTGGAAAGGATGAAACAGATTGAGGGGAAGAAGATTCCCAAAGGCATCAATTACGAGTGCATACCGGGACTTTCAACGGAATTGAAAATGAAGCTGATGAAGATAGAGCCTTCAACTATCGGGCAGGCGGAAAGGATACCGGGCATGACGCAGGCAGCCATCACGGCCATTTTGATCATGATGAAAAAGATGGAGATTGAAGCGGCTGCCAAAAAAGAAAAAAAACCGCTGTCATCCTGATAATGAGCGCGGCTCATGCGCCCTGCTTTCTTTATATCTTTATTGCCGGCAAATCTACGATCGCATCCCCTTCTTTTTTTTCGGACATCAAAATTTTGGATGGATTCAAGCGCGGCAGGCAACGTTGTTAAGTGCGGCAGCTACCTTTTTGCATCTGTCGTGCCCATCTACAGAGTGAAGCAGAAGGCCGTTAAGATTTCTCTATCGTCTGAAGTTCTAAAAAAAAGCCCCTCTGCACCTGGCAGAGGGGCTTCAGATTTCAGGCTAACAAGAAATCAAGTTATGAAGATAAAATCTTATCCGCCTCTTTCCGGTAGGCATCCATCACGTAGGGTATGCCCGATACCTTGGCGGCTTCCTCAGTCAGCGACATCAGATCTTTTTGTGATACGAGGGGGAGTTTGAAATTTCTGCTCCCTGCCATGAGCTGCTGCAAACCTGCCTTGAACTTCTGGCTGAAGGTGTACAGCCCTATTGCGCCATACGGGATATTTTTCAATTCCTTCCCGTATTTTTTCTTCAGTTCCTCGTACCCTACGAAGATCTCTTCCACGGTATTGCCATACTTAGAAACCGTCTTGGGAAGGTCTTTGGCCTTTAACCATTCTCCGATGTTTTTGCCCACCATCCCGGGAATCATCAGCCCTCTACCCATACACACGGCTTTCACATACGGGTTGCCCATAGCTATGGCCTTAAACACACCATCTTCTGAAGAGAAGCCGCCGGCAATCGCGATGTCAGGAAGCCTGATCTTCCTCTTCGTTAATTTATCGCAGAACTGCTGTGTGAGGCTCTGGATATAAAATGTAGGAATGCCCCATTCAGTCATCATCGGCCAGGGACTCATGCCCGTGCCTCCCGGCGCCCCATCTACCGTCAAGAGATCTATCTCCGCCTCAGCACAGTAGCGCAGGGCCATGGCAAGTTCAACAGCCGAATAGGCTCCTGTTTTCAAGGTAATTCTCTTGAAACCTACTCTTCGGAGCCTTTCCACTTCGTCAAGAAATCCCTCTTCGGTCACGAAACCAAGCCGTGAATGTCTCTCAAATTCCTTGATCGCCCCATCTTTGAATGCCGCCTGATTCTCAGACAATGTCGGATCGGGCAGGACTATATACCCTCTCTTCTTCAACTCGATTGCCCTTTCGAGGGAATTGACTTTGATTTCTCCACCGATGCATTTGGCACCCTGTCCCCATTTCAGTTCAATCGTATCCAGCTTATGTTTATTGAGTACGTATTCGGCCACGCCAAACCTCGTATCCTCAACGTTCATCTGAACGAGGATTTCCCCGTATCCCTCGTGGTAGCGTTTATATGTTTCTATGCGTCGATCCATTTCCGGCGATTTTTTAACCTTTCCTCTGTTATCCAGCTCAAGTGCAGGGTCAATCCCGCAAACATTCTCTCCACAGACAATAGTGATTCCGGATATAGCGGCACCCACGGCAAAATGTTCCCAATTCTTGCGGGCAATCTCCGTGGAACCCAGTGCGCCTGTAAAAATCGGCAGGCGCATCTTCACCTTTTTCTTCCATCCATATTCGGTCTCTGTGTCCACATCTGGAAATACTGCCGTATCAGGACCGGCCTTGACACCCTTCGGCAAGCCCTTTGCCCCTACAGCATAACCCTGAATGCTTAGATGAGAATAATCGATGGGATAATTCTTATCAGCTCCGGCAGTCATTTCACCAAAGGTTATGGGATAGAGGACTTCACGACCTCTGAATGTTGACAGCCATATTTCGCAACCTCCTCTGCAGCCATCCACACATCTCGTACAGATTCCCGACATGGGTACTACATCCCTCGAACGGTTAAATGTCCCTGTCGCTTCATTCGAATTTGGCCTTCTAAGATTCATGTTTTACTTCTCCTTCCTCTGTTATTATTTGGTATACTTCTACGAGTACTGAACGGACTATTTGCCATATTTACCCTTGCAAATTTCTGAAAATCTGCGCAGGTCATGATAATCCATTACTGTAGCCATGCCGCGGTTGTCCGTCTGGATTCCCGCTTCCTGTGCACAGGCAATCGGGTTGAGTCCCCCCGTAAGAATGAGTCCCACTTTATTTAAATCCACGTGCACCTGACATACCGGTTCGCTTACAGCGCCGATCAACAGAACACCGCCGATTCTCGCCTTATTGAGTTTGGAAACAAGCTCTTCGACGATGTTCTTGCATGGCGAGGGAACCTCCCTGAAGTTGGCAAGAACTTTCCCTTCTCCCGTTCCGAGAACGCTTCGCACAGAAGTCATTTTTGCCATAATGAAGGTTTCCGAGGGATCAAGTGAGGAACCGGAATAATAAATAAGCTCAACAAACCTGAGAGGCTTCCTGTCTTTTAGCTGCAGAATCCCCGCAAATTTTGAGTCCATGGGAATGCCGGCTTTAAGCAAAACCCCGTTAATTACTATGCTGCAGACCGTGGCGAGACCTATCTTGCCCGCCGGTACGGTAACATTCCCAAGCTGCCCGTGCTCTTCCGCTACGGCCACGAGATCGCTGACAGTCACTCCCGTTTCAAAGGCAGGCCTCATTATCTCCAGGGCATTTTTGAACTGTTCTTTGGGGAAAAGTGAGATATTAACAGGAAGAAGACCTTGGCTACTAACTGGATCAAATGTTGTCTTGTAAGCGAGTATCTCAATGCGCGAAATGGCAAGACCGATTTTGTCCTGCACCATTGCATTATTGACTTCGTCGATGCCTTTATCCGTTACAACCCTTCCTTCCCGTCTGCCCGCAAGACGAGTTAGCCCTTTTTCATCCATGAGCTTGAGGTGATAACGCACAGCTCTTTCACTCAGCGTCACCCCCAAGTCCTGCATACGCCTGGAGATCAGCCGGGCACCGATCGGCTGCCCGCTTTCTTCAAGAAGTCGAAGGATAAGGACTATTTTTCTCTCAATTCCTTCGGAATCAAAATATTTTTTCATACGGCAATCGGCAATAGTTTGCCGTCGCTATTAGCAATTTTGCCTACATTTGTCAACAATATTGTTCAATTACTTATATTTTTATAGTCATAATTGTGCCATTTCCGCATGAAATCCTGAAGAAATTATCCTTTCTTTTCAGGCTGATTCTTTGATATAGTGCATCTAAAGTTTAATAATTTTAACTAATTTTACCTATACGCGGTGAACTCGAGAGAGTGGAGAATTAATGAAGTGTTATGATCGCAATATATACAACACGTGAAATCAGAGAAAGGACAGTCACATGGTCAAAACAAATCCATTCAGCATAGCCCAGAGACAATTGGACCAGTGCTCAAGAATTTTGAATCTGGAGCCCGGCATTCATGAGGTGCTTCGGACGCCCATGCGTGAACTTCATGTTTCTCTGCCGGTTCATATGGATAATGGTTCTACAAAGGTATTTCAGGGATTTAGAGTCCAGTACAACGATGCCAGAGGTCCCACTAAAGGCGGAATTCGGTTTCACCCGGAAGAGACGATAGATAATGTTCGCGCTCATGCAGCGTGGATGACATGGAAGTGCTCGCTTCTTGATCTACCTCTTGGTGGCGGGAAAGGCGGCGTAATCTGCAATCCTAAAGAAATGTCGCAAGGAGAACTGGAACGTCTAAGCCGGACATACGTAGATAGTGTGTGGCAAATCATAGGTCCTGACAAGGATGTGCCTGCTCCAGACGTTTATACAAACCCGCAGATCATGGCGTGGATGGTGGACGAATACTCAAAACTTTGTGGGAAGAATCAGTTTGGTGTCATCACGGGAAAGCCACTCTCTCTGGGCGGCTCGGAAGGACGCAGCGACGCCACGGCTCTGGGCGGCCTTTACACGGTGCGTGAAGCTGCTCAAGAATGTGGTGTTGATCTTTCTCAATCAACAGTGGCTATCCAAGGGTACGGCAACGCGGGCTACCATGCAGCCTGCCTTGCCACATCCCTTTTGGGTTGCAGAGTGTTGGCTATCAGCGATTCCAAAGGTGGTATTTACAATAAGGAAGGCCTCGATCCGGAAGCAGTCGGTATCCATAAGGCAAAGACATCTTCAGTGATCTATTTCCCCGGCGCCAAGCCTATATCCAACGAGGAGATACTTGAACTTGATGTAGATATTCTCATACCTGCTGCCATGGAAAACGTAATAACAGATAGAAACGCACCGCGGATTAGAGCGAGGATTATTGCTGAACTGGCAAGCGGACCGACTACGATGGAAGCTGATGATATCCTCCATAAGAATGGTATTCACGTGATACCCGACTTCCTGTGCAATGCGGGAAGCGTTACCGTGTCATACTTTGAAATGGTGCAAAATGCCTATATGTATTACTGGGAACTGGAAGATGTGCACAAGCGACTCGATAAGAAAATGACAACAGCGTACCATTCAGTCATTAATACCTCGAGGAAGTTTAACACCAACATGCGTCAGGCCGCCTACGTAGTTGCGGTGGAGCGCGTCGTTGAAGCTATGAAACTTCGCGGCTGGGTATAAATTTGTCCGGATTCAGTAGTGACAGATTGACGGTATCACCCGATTTGTTGCGCTTGGGGTGAAATACGAATCTTATCGGCTTTGGTGTCCACGGGGTTCTGCATATCCTAGATTTGATAACCAGACATTATGCGCCTGCCTGAAGTGTTCAATTTTAATTAGGTTATCAGAAATCGCGTCAGGTTTTCGAGCACCAAGAACTGATCCCGATTGCCGATGAGGACAATACGGCCCCGGTTCAGCTTTCGTTGAAGAAATCAATCATGCAAGCATTCTCACTCAATACAGCAAATCGCCCTCTGTCTCTGCGGATCGGCAAGCACTTTAGCGTATTTCCCACCTGTCACAGCCGGTACATCAATAATCTGCAACACATTTCTGAATTTACCGGCATCCTGCAAAAGATCCATGAGGATGTTCGGTGATTTCTCAAAAAATTCATGGTTAAAATCTGCTTCAGGGTCATTTGGATAAACCGGCACATAAATAATACCGGCTTCGACCAAGTCCAGAAAGAAGTGGGTGCCGTAGGAGAATTCAGGGAGATGCCCCGCTTCCTCGCGGGCAATTTCTACAAGTACGGAAGTATTATTTATATCGGCGTAACTGACATTGACGCCAAGGTCGATGTTGCTGCTTCCCCATCGGCCAGGTCCCATCATCATGATCTTGCCTTGCGCTATCACTGGGTGCTGGTTGATTGATCCGACCACCCGGCCAAGGGATTTCTTCACATCCATCGACTCAAGATGAGCATAATGTTTAGGATCAATATAAAGTATGTAGCGGATATCGGATATCACCCCGCCGCTGATAGTGCGACTGGCCTTGAATAATATGCGCTCCTTCGGCAGCGCATCGGGAAAAGTTATAGGAGCGATTGCGCCCGGCACTGTCATTGGCCGGCATTGCAGCAGATTTATCCTTATGTGGCCGCTGTTATCGACAGAAGCAGTGAATTCCGTGTCCAGTGGAAGTCCATATGCTTTTTCAAGTCTTGTCAGCATGGAATTCATAATCTCTATGAAATCCGTACGACTGATCAGGTTGCTAAATGTGAGAACAAGCTTTTGTGTTGAACCTTCCAGACGTCCTGTGAATGGATCAATAAGATAGCCATCCGCCAGGAAAGATATGAGAAGATGAAGATTCGGATAGTCCCTGTCAGCCAGCATGTCATCTACAGACATGGTCACAAATTCATTTTTTTCCAAGTCAAGCAGATCTGCCTCCCACTGGGAATACTTCGCAATACGAAGGCCATACTCAGGTCTGAGCTCTGGATGGCTGACGGCTATCATCCTTGGATAGTCATTGCCTACCCGGTTCACGGCACGAGTCCCAAGTCCGAATACAAGGCGGATCAACCCCTTTGTCGCGTCTATGCGATCTGTCCAGGCATAAAGATTCCGGGAGCAGGCGACGCCTGCGAGAGCAGGAAAAAAGTATTTCTTATATGGCATGCCTGAAACACGCTGCACAAGTATCGCCATCTGCTCATCTCTATCCTCAAGTCCCATGGCGCGGCGGTAAGATAATGCATCAGGATTCAGGGCGCTGGCATAGACGAGCTTCACGGCTTTCAGGAACGCTTCGAGACGCTCTTCTGAACTGCCCTGATTTGCACAAAATTCACTGCGGTACTTGCCGGCAAAGGCATTGCGGAAACTATCCTCCAAGAGGCTGCTTGATCTGACGATAATTGGCGCCTGGCCGTAGTAATCTAACATGTTGCCAAACTGCTCAATGATCTCCGGGGGGAATTTGCCTTCCAGAAAACGCCGCTCTACTTCCCCAAATTCATTATCTGAGATATGGGAACTGCGAGTCAGTTGCAGACGCAGGCGGAAAAGATCATTATTTACCAAGAAGGTAAAGAATACATCTGAACCTATATAGAAAGAATCATGAGCTTCCAGTATCTTTGAAAAGTCCTTATTACCATCTTCCAGTAGGATGCGTCTCGCCAGAAGCATCCCCGCCGCCTTTCCGCCAATCTGACCGGAGCCGATCAAGCGGTCCCGTATACTTAGAAGATCGCCTATTCTGAAATATAAATCCGCCAGTTTGTTGAATTCAGGATGGCTCCCTATCATCATCTGCAAGAGTTCCTGTTTGAGTGCTGAGATCTCCGGAGCTGTTTCTGATGTATCCTTTTCCGATTCCTGATATTGCAGCAGTTTTCTGAAGACACTTTCCCACGGGGCGATAGATTCAGCCATGATGCGGAGCGGCTTCTTGCTGGCACTTGCAGATACCGCAGCAGCCTCGCCGCTGTGAAAGACAGGAACCCACGCGGAACCGGACATCATGTGCGGAAGAAACATCTTGGGAGCATATCTGTCCCATACTTTCAGCGGGTGGAGGTACATCGTTTCTTGCACGTGGTAGACATCAATCAACAGTTGCGTAGTGTCACGAATCCGCGCTACAGCACTGTGTGAGTGCTGACCTCGCGTGAGCGCGAAATATGCCACTGTTTCAAGCTCAAAGAGATAGGGGCACGTGACCTGGAAAAAATTCGCAAGCAGTTCATCTGTCGCCCAACGGACGACGAGAAAAGAGAGGTTGTCAAATATATAGAAAATTTCTCTGCCAAACGACTCGATAATCTTATTGACTTCCCCGCTGAAGGTGTCGAAACCGACCTCCGGGTTTAACTCTATGACTGTTAGGCCGGGCCGTGATTGAAGAATTTCCATATGGGGCGCAAAGCGGAGGTATATACACTTCCGTCCATCTGCTATAGCCTGACTAGCGAACGGTTCGGCGAAATATTTATACTCTTCCAGATTGTCGACCTGCCATACGACATTGTCGCCATACCGAAGCCCCTGAATAACTTCATCCAGAGATGCGAGACCGCTTTTTACAGTTTCCGTCTTCATGAATCCTTTAAATGACTATTCTTCTATTCATCTTTCGGGGGATAATTCCGTCATTCCCATAGCCTAATAGGGCAAGATTGCGCCGAGTCAGTTTCCAATGTTCAGCTGTGCTCCACTTACTGGGTACCTAACTACCTATTTTAGTGTAGCACAAATAATGCGGCATTTCTCTGATTTTAGTTCATTTCATCGATGTACGCCGAAGACTGATCTCTAACAATATGAGACATAGTTACTTACATACGAGAAGTGCAATTTTTTAATACCCTGAAGAAACCAAATAAGGCCAGTAAGTTTGATTTGTCCTTGCCACCAATGCACAGGCAGAACAACAAGAACGATGATATTCAATGATATCGGCTGATCGAGGCAGCTTCATCCGGTTCATCATGCTGAATCAGATCAAACTACAGAAATTCGATCGCCCAGTTATACAGCATAGTATTATATAGTCTAAAGACTATATAAAGGACAATTTTGTCGTATATTCGTTGCTATAAGTTCCTTGCTTCTTAATTTCTAATACACATTGTCGTCACAAAATAAAAATGAAAGTTGCAATTTTGTATTAAATGAGCTATAAATAGCATAACGAGCAGATAGAAGAGAAAATGGTGTTCTTGTTTGCAAGCGGATTGAAAAGAACAATTTAGCTATAAGCGTTCTCGCAGAGCGACGATTATAGGTACTTTCAGTTCTCTCCGGTGATTCAATTAGAGACGCCCGTTACGTAAATCTGTTTTTCTACTTAAGGAAAATGTACCAAGTAGTTGGAAGTTAAGAAGGCAAGAATTTCAACAATAACGATTAATTCTTTTTAAACACAATCACCAAGGAGGGATTTATGTCTATAAATTGGGGACCATTTTTCATTGTGCCTTCTGCATCGCAGAGGACTCTCTCGGGAAGGGTTGTTTTAAGAGAAAGTTTCGATGAAGAATTGCTGAAAAAGGAACCGGACCAGCTTGGATATGGACACGCTGCTATTAAAGCAACAAATCCTTGGTATTATCGAAGAAAGAATACGGAATCCTGGATTAAGATCGATGAATCTTCAGACAGGCAAAACAACTTTGCGGTTCCATGGGAAACGACGAAGTTGAAAAATGGTGAATATCAAGTCTTAGGTATCATGCATGTATCTATCAAGAAGGGCGATGACGAACAGATAATAGCACGGCAGAATATCATGGACGTCACGATTAAGAATTAGGTCATGACATTAAACCCATTGCTGTATAGACAGTCTGCAGTAAGTGTCTACGATTGCTTTGTAACACAAATTGTTTGAGGAAAGAGGGAGGAGTTCTGTATCTTCTATGACCAAGCAAATATGGAGTCCATCTCAGATTGGCAAGGCAGATGCTAAAGATTTAAGCGTCCATAATTACGAGGAACTCGCTGCTCTCCATGCGATTGCCAAGATACTGGCACAGCCTCAGGAATTAAGGGATCACTTAGAGCAGGTCTTAAAGGAGATGAGCCTGCGACTGGGAATGGAACGTGGTATGATATCACTCCTCGACCGGGAGACAGGAGAGGCGTGGCTCGACGTGGCCCATGATGTCAACATTCAGGGGCTTGAGGTCATGTATAAACCTGGTGAAGGGATTACCGGCAGAGTGGCGCAGACCGGACGTCCCATGGCGGTAGCCAATCTCGGCAAGGAGGCCCACTTTCTGGACCGCACAGGTGCGAGACGTTCACTGAACAGATCCGAGCTCTCGTTTCTATGTGTGCCAATCATATACGACGCCAGGGTCGTTGGCGTGATATCTGCAGATAAAGTGGCGCGTATTGTTGAGAATCTCGATCGCGAGCTTGCCATGCTTTCAGCAGTTGCCGAGCTTATTGCCAGAGCTGTCCATACCCGTGCCCTCGAAGAGGAAAACCGCCGTTTGAGAATGATTGTCGGCCGCACAAAAGCGCCGTCGGTTGACATCATTGGCAGTTCTAGAGCCATGCAGGAGATTTTTGGACTCATCGCTCAGGTCGCCGATACAAACACGACGGTATTGATAAACGGAGAAACAGGAACCGGCAAGGAGCTGGTGGCGCGGGCAATACATATGAACAGTTCGCGAAAAGATAGTCCTCTAATTTACGTAAACTGCGCTGCCATGCCTGATACACTGATAGAGAGCGAGCTCTTCGGCCACGAAAAAGGCGCATTCACAGGAGCCTCACACAACAGGAAGGGCCGATTTGAAGAAGCACATGGCGGGACAATCGTTCTTGATGAAGTGGGTGAATTGTCAGCGGCGGCTCAGGCGAAGTTATTGCGTGTCCTCCAAGATAAGCAGATCCAGTCGTTAGGTTCATCGAGGGTAGTAAATGTCAACGTGCGCGTAATAGCCGCTACCAATCGAGACCTTGAACAGGATATTACGTCGGGGCGGTTTCGCAGCGATCTGTACTACCGGCTCAATGTGTTCCCTATCTACTTGCCCACCCTGCATGAACGGGGCAGCGATATAATAATGCTTGCAGATCACTTTGTACTAAAATATGCGAAAGGGCTCAACAAGCCGGTTAATAGAATCTCCACTTCAGTGCTGGAAATATTTCTGGCATATCAATGGCCAGGCAATGTGAGAGAGCTGGAAAACTGCATCGAAAGGGCTGTCTTAGTGGCAACGGGAGATACCATTGAAAACATTCATCTGCCGCCCTCTCTGCAGCTAAAAATAAAAGATGGCGAGAAGAAAGAACCGGGGAAATTGAAAAATGTCGTGGAAAGTCAGGAGAGGTCACTCATTATCGACGCCCTGAAGGAAACACGAGGAAATCAAAGCAAGGCAGCAAAGCTACTGGGCACCACGAAACGAATCACGCAGTATAAGATTCAGAAATTTGGTATTGACCCTTGGCAGTTTCGTCCGAGAAGAACCGTAGCAACTGCACAATCGATGGAAGAAAAGGAAATGTAATTTAATTTATGGTAAGTTATCACTGATAAACAAGAAAGTACATTTTTGTTTTTTATTTAAATTGTGATGTCAATTAAAATGGCGGGATGTGACATGTGATCTTATCTCCGATATCTTCTTGTGTCTCTGCTCCCAAAATACAATAATGATTTCGCAAAATGATATCAAATGCTTACGCTTTAGCAGGAAGTGATCATCAAGTGCATAGTTCATTTTTGTACATTCCATATTTGACTTTTCGCAAAAATGCGTGTAGTGGAGGCTTTATTTTTTTTAGATATCGGTAGGATCTCCGCGCTCATCTAAGTATTCCGTGGAGTAAATAAATAGTGAGGGAAAATGTATGTGCCGTTTATTTGCCATTACCAGTTCAGACCCACTTTCCCCGATGGTGGCGTTGCGTGCCATCGACGTCATGAAGGAAGGACATGATGGGTCAGGTACGGGAATGTTCATGACCGATCTCGCTGGTGATTTTGAAAAACTCAAAACAGAACCGATCCTGTCAGGAACTTTTACCAATGAGGGCGTTAAATCGCTGGACCGTTTTATGACAGAATGCGACTTTCTGGTAAAGCATGAACTATCTATTCGCCCGAACAAACAGCCGCCCCCAGGTACGCCTAAACGAGACTACTATCTGATTCGGGTATACGAATATCCGCCGGCCTGGCGTGATCTCAAAGCGGCGGAGATTCAATTTCGCCTGATGATGATGCGCTTGCAGTTGCGGCGGATGGGAGAAGAAGACGGTTCGATGATGATTTTCAGCTTCTGGCCTGACGTCATTATGATTAAAGAAGTGGGCGATCCCATGGCAATCGCGGATTATCTGGGGCTTGATCGGAAAGAGCTGCAGGCACGGGCCATGCTTGTCCAGGGACGGCAAAATACAAACTATGCAATAAATATCTATGCGTGCCATCCTTTTTTCATTCAGGGCATGGCTACGATGACCAACGGGGAAAACACGGCCTTCGTCCCCATCAGGGAATTTCTCATGTCGCGAGGGTTCCCTGGTTACATCGGCTATCAATCGGATTCAGAAACGTTTACCCATATACTGCATTACACGGTCAATCATCTGGCTCTGGGGCTTCCGATGTACAAGCATGTGATTACGCCATTAATGGACGGGGAACTGGCGATGCATCCAGATGGTCAATGGCTGCGCAGGTTAAAACAGACCTGTCGTCCCTTGATAATCGATGGTCCCAACTGCGTTATGGGCTGTCTGCCGGACAAGACCCTTTTCATGGTTCAGGACAGCAAGAAATTGCGGCCGGGAGTCGCCGGGGGTCATCCGGGGATGTATGCCTTTTCTTCTGAAATGTGTGGGCTGGATGCCACGATACCAGCCCGCGATAAAAGCCGGGATTTTCAACCAATGAAATATGACACGGTAACAGTCGGCCCGGAACGACGGGAGGTAGAGATATGGAACCAGTGGGATGCCTTACACCATTCACACTAAGTGTAAAAGATCTTCCTTGGATTATCCTGTGGGATAAAGAAAAGTGCACCCTCTGCGGCAGATGCACTGCCGTCTGTCCCGTTCGCGCAATTGAGCTGGGTGTTCACAGGAAGAGGGCCATCAACGTCTCCGTAGGGCTGACGGAAAAACCTGGCAACCTGTTCACTGTTTATCACGGTATCGACCAGCGCACTGACCCGGTCCATGCCTGCGTCGGCTGCGGCATGTGCAATCTTGTATGCCCCAATAATTGCATTATACCCGCTCACAATGAAGAAATTGACAAATTGCGCTTTCATAATAATGTGGGAGGTGTTCCCAGGCGCCGCGGCGGACGTCGCAACGTTCCCGGAGTCATTTTAGATCAGATAAAGTTTATACGTATTTCCATGCTGACCGACCCTGCACTGGACGCGGGTCGCCACGAATTCGAATTGAGGACTCTTCTCGGGCGAATTCTGCCGCCTGAAGAGATGGTCCGGGTGACGCAGGAAAACGGCTGGACGCCTCCAGTTCGAGAGATTTATCCTCTCGTCATCGGCAGCATGTCATTCGGCGCCTTGTCCCCTAATATGTGGGAGGGGCTGCAAATGGGTGTGGCCTATCTGAATGAAGAACTGGGGATGCCTGTACGGATGTGTACAGGTGAAGGCGGATGTCCTCCGCGCCTCCTCAGGTCTCGATTCCTAAAATATGTCATTCTCCAGATAGCGAGCGGCTATTTCGGCTGGGATGAGATTATCCATGCTCTGCCCGAGATGAAAGAAGATCCTTGCGCCATAGAGATCAAGTACGGTCAGGGAGCCAAACCGGGCGATGGCGGTCTTCTTATGTGGTACAAGGTCAACAAACTGATCGCTGCAATTCGCGGCGTGCCGCCCGGCGTGAGTCTGCCGAGTCCGCCGACCCACCAGACAAAATATTCCATCGAGGAATCGGTCGCCAAAATGATCCAGTCCATGTACATGGGGTGGGGTTTCCGTGTACCGGTATATCCTAAAATTTCCGGAACAAGCACGGCGCTCGCGGTCCTCAATAACCTGACGAGAAATCCATATGCGGGCGCTCTGGCTATTGACGGCGAAGACGGCGGCACCGGTGCGGCATACAACGTATCGATGAACCATATGGGCCACCCCATCGCGAGCAACCTCCGGGATGCCTATCTCAACCTCGTCAAACTCGGCAAGCAGAATGAGATACCTCTTTTCGCTGCGGGTGGCGTTGGCAAGAGCGGCAACCTCGCAGCCAATGCCGCGGCCCTGATCATGTTGGGGGCAAGCGGCGTTCAGACAGGAAAGTATATGATGCAGGCAGCGGCCGGCTGCCTTGGCTCTGAAAGCGATCGCTGCAATATCTGCAACATCGGCATTTGCCCGAAGGGCATTACCTCACAGGACCCGAGAGTGGATCGACGACTCGATCCCGAGAAGGTCGCCGAACGGGTCGTCGAGGTATTTTTGACTTTTGACACGGAATTGAAAAAAATCGTTGCTCCTCTGGGTCGCTCCACTTCGCTTCCCATTGGTATGTCTGATGCTATCGGTATTGCCGATCATCATGCTGCCGAACGTCTTAGCATAAGATATGTGGTGTAGGGATAAGGAGTGTCCATGACTAAGAAAGCAAAAATCGTTCTTGCAGGAATGGAAAAAGGCATCCGCGTCGATTCGAGGATCCTGGAAGAACGCATCCAGAAAGCCGTCACTGACGGTCATCGGTCTATAGAAATCATCGCGCACGGCCAGCACGGGATTGGTGGCCGCCTGTGGAAGGCAGGAGAAGAATCCGTACTCATCAGGGTATTGGGAACAGCCGGACAACGACTCGGCTCAATGGGATTCCCTAACACGTTTATTGATGCAATCGGGCCTGTATCCGATGACGTGGGATGGCTCAACGCCGGGGCACACATCGTCGTTCGCGGCAATGCAACCAATGGTGTGGGAAACGCCATGGCTCAAGGCAAGATTTATGTTACCGGCGATACCGGGGCGCGGGCCATGACGATGACAAAACATAACCCCCGCTTCGATCCTCCGGAACTGTGGGTATTGGGAAGCGTGGGCGACTCCTTTGCCGAGTTCATGGCCGGCGGCATCGCCGTTGTCTGCGGACATGAGACGCCCCGCGTAGATAATATTCTCGGCTATCGCCCCTGCGTCGGTATGGTGGGCGGAAAGATATTCTTCCGGGGACCATATAAGGGCTACAGCTCGCAGGATGCCAGGTTGACCCCTCCCGACGATGCAGAGTGGAAGTGGCTGACCTCAAATATGAAGGCGTTTCTCGACACGATCGGCCGTGCGGAATTGTATCCGCGCTTGACCGGTGACCGCAGTGCGTGGCAGCTCCTTGTGGCGCTCAAGCCTCACGAGAAACATAGCGGCCCATCAAAAAGTATGGGGCAATTCCGCAAAGAAGTGTGGGATCGGGAACTGGGGGCCCGCGGACTGATAGGTGATCTCTCCGATTTGGACAGAAGCCCCATCGATGTCATCACGACAGGCATACTGCGTAGATTTGTCCCCATATGGGAAAATGAGAAATACCTGCCGCCCTGTCAGGCGGGATGCCCCACTGGAATCCCTGTGCAAAAGCGTTGGGCGCTGATACGTGAAGGATTGATGGAGAAGGCCGTGGATCTGGCTCTGTCATATACACCATTTCCGGCCACCGTTTGCGGGTATCTATGCCCGAATCTCTGTATGGAAAACTGCACGCGGCAAAAAGAAAACCTCCCGGCGGTCGATATTACCCTGCTCGGCAAGGCCAGTTTGAAAGCCATGCCGCCTGCGCCTGCCCCCAAGACGGGAAAGAAGATCGCCGTCATCGGTGGTGGGGCATCGGGGCTTTCCGTTGCCTGGCAGCTGTGGATGAAGGGACACGAACCGGTCATTTATGAAATGCGCGCTCGCCTCGGTGGGAAGATCACCGATATGATTCCCGGGAGCAGAATCCCTGACGAGGTAGTGGAACATGAATTGAGTCGTGTAAGCAAGCAGGTCCAACACATCAATCTGAAGCACCCTTTGACAAAGAAGGAATTTTCGGAAGTCAAAGAACGGCATGACTTCACGGTAATTGCCGTAGGTGCGCAAAAACCGCGGATGATTCCCGTTCCGGGCAACGAAAGGGCAATCCCGGCGCTTGAGTTCCTCAGGCAGAGCAAGGCCGGCAAAGCCGTGGTGGGTGAAAAAGTGGTTGTCGTCGGGGCAGGCAATGTCGGCTGTGACGCCGCGGCAGAGGCCGCGCGCCTGGGGGCCAAAGACGTGACCCTCATCGACATCCAGGAGCCGGCATCGTACGGGAAGGAAAGGAAAGCCGCCGAAGCTGCAGGGGCAAAATTCCTGTGGCCCCGCTTTACAAAAGCCATTACAGAAACGGCTGTAGAGCTGACGGATGGGCAGATACTGCCGGCAGATACAGTCATTGTATCCATAGGCGATCAACCTGATCTCTCTTTCCTGCCGGAAGATATTGCGACGCAAAGAGGATTTATCGTTGTGGACGACCACTTCCAGACCAGCGATCCCCAGGTCTTCGCGATCGGTGATGCAGTGAAACTTGGACTCTTGACGGATGCCATCGGTGCGGGACGGCTTGCTGCAACGGCCATCGACAATGTGCTGAAAGGCTGGTACGAAACCTTTGATAAGCTGCCTCCCATCGATCCGGGGCGTGTTAAGCTCGAATATTACGACCCCAGCATTCTTGCTTTTGATGATCCCGCGTATTGTGCGTCACAGTGCGCCTCATGCGGCGCATGCCGCGATTGCGGGCTCTGTGAGACGATCTGTCCCGTAAATGCGATATCACGAAAGCAGGGTGATGGTGATCAATATGAGTACAGTGTCAATGGCGACAAATGCATCGGCTGCGGCTTCTGTGCCGGGGCGTGTCCCACAGGAATCTGGCTGCTCGTGGAAAACGAACCGCTGGAATAAAAGAAAAACAGAAACGCTTTTTTGAGTGTGGTTATTTAAAATCAAAAAATTCTAAAGAAAGGGGTGTCCTATGTTTTCATGTAAAACGAAAAAAGATGTTCTAAAAGCGGTCAAGGACAATAATGTCAGTTTCATCCAGTTCTGGTTTACCGATGTGCTCGGGATGCAGAAGATCTTCAGCATCACACCTTCGGAACTCGAAGAAGGTTTGGAAGAGGGGATGGGTTTCGACGGGTCTTCGATTCAGGGGTTCGCAAGGATCGAGGAGAGCGACATGATCGCGATGGCCGATCCGACGACCTTTCAGTTGATACCCTGGCGTCCTTCCGACAGGCCTGTGGCAAGGGTCATTTGCGACATCCTGAACCCCGACGGCACGCCTTATGAGGGCGATCCCCGTTACGTTCTCAAACGAGCCCTCAAAAAAATCGCCGCCCAGGGCTATACCATGTATGTCGGTCCGGAGTTGGAATATTTCTATTTCGCCGATGACAAGGCGACGGACATCCTGGATCAGGGCGGCTACTTTGACGGCCTTCCCGTAGACAGCGCCACCGACCTGCGGCGTCAGACCATATTTGCCATGCAGGATATGGGGATCCGCGTGGAATATTCTCACCACGAAGTTGCACCGAGCCAGCATGAGATTGATCTCCGTTATGACGATGCCCTGGCGATGGCCGATAAGGTCATGACCTATCGAACTGCGATCAAGGTGATTGCCAGACAGAACGGTGTTTACGCCACTTTTATGCCCAAGCCCATCTTCGGCCAAAACGGCAGCGGCATGCACACCCACCAGTCCCTATTCAAAGGCAGCAAGAATGCCTTCTTTGACGGGAAGGACAAGTATAATTTGTCTGCAATGGCCAAGAGCTATATAGCCGGTCTCATGACGCACGCACCGGAGATCACCGCTATCTGCAACCAGTGGATAAATTCCTACAAGCGCCTGGTGCCGGGTTATGAGGCTCCGGTCTATGTCTCCTGGGCACGGCGCAATCGTTCCGCCATGATTCGCGTTCCCATGTATAAACCCGGAAAGGAAAAGGCAACGCGCATCGAATATCGTTCACCCGATCCGGCGTGCAACCCCTATCTCGCATTCGCAGTTATGTTAGCGGCAGGCATGAAAGGCGTTGAGAAGAAATACGTCCTTCCTGAACCTGTTGAAGAAGATATCTTTGAAATGGATGAGAAGGCCCGGGACAAGGCTGGGATAACTTCTCTGCCCGGAAGTTTGTATGAAGCGCTTACACTGGTATCAAAGAGTAAACTCGTCAGGGAAACGCTCGGTGACCATATCTTCGAGAAGTTCATGGAGAACAAGAAGGTGGAATGGGACCGCTTCCGGATTCATGTGAGTCAATACGAATTAGACAGATATCTGCCCATGCTTTAAAGATTGGACGCCGCAAAAGAGTTCCTGTCTTCGATACACATGTGCACAAGGGTTTTCATGATTCAATATCTATTTTGGAGTCTTGCCATTATTTGAAGAATCGTGTAAGAACCTTACATTCTATCGTCACTACTGATGAAGAATTGAGCTGTTATTCACAACTCGAAAACCCTTGTGCACATGATTCAAATTTCTCATATTGGCATTTCCCATTATCAGAAATTCATGAACATTAAGACATCGAGGATTCTTATTTCCTGAGGTCAATCATGTCGTTGTTGCGAAAGAAACCACCTGCAATACTGGTTCTTGAGGACGGTAGTGTGTACCGTGGGTATGCCTTCGCCTCTTCCGGCGAAACTCTCGGAGAAGTTGTCTTCAATACGGGGATGACCGGATATCAGGAGATAATTACGGACCCGTCCTACAAGGGACAGATTGTAACCATGACATATCCGCTCATAGGCAATTATGGTATAAATCCGGAAGATATGGAATCCGCTGCTATCCACCTGGAGGGATTCATTGTCAGGGAGTATCAGCCGCATCCGAGCAACTGGCGCAGCCGCATGACGCTCGCGGACTTTCTTGAATCACACGGCAAGCTGGGTGTCGAAGGCATTGACACCAGAGCCTTGACACGCCGCATCCGCCTCGAGGGTGCGATGCGGGGGATTATTTCGACAGAGATAACGGATATCGATCTCCTCCTCTCGCGTGTGCGTGCTTATCCGGGCCTTGTAGGCAGGGATCTGATAAAAGAAGTCACCTGCGAGCATCCGTATCGATGGAAGGACGGCAAACCCCAAGCGCTTTCATCTTCCGGCTCAGCGGAGCCCTCAGGAAGCGAACGGCAGTTGCGGGTTGTCGTTCTTGACTGCGGCGTCAAATACAACATACTCCGCAACCTCGAGAATTTGGGATGTGAAGTATTGGTGCTGCCTGCAACTGCAACAGGGAAAGAGATGTTATCCTACGGCCCGGACGGTGTCCTGCTCTCCAACGGCCCTGGAGACCCGGCGGCACTGCCCTATATAGTAAAAGCAACTGAACAGATTCTGGGCAAGGTCCCCATCTTCGGTATCTGCCTCGGCCATCAGATATTAGGACAGGCACTGGGCGGAAGGACGGAAAAGCTGAAATTCGGCCACCACGGCGTTAACCAGCCGGTGAAGAATATGCAAAGCGGTCGGATTGAAATTACTTCACAGAACCATGGCTTCGTCGTAGTGCCGCAATCCTTGCCTGATAATCTTGAAAAAACCTATGACAACCTCAATGACCATACGTCGGAAGGAATGTCCTCCGAATCTGAGCAGGCGTTCAGCGTGCAATACCATCCGGAAGCGGCGCCGGGGCCCCATGATGTCAATTATCTCTTTAAGAAATTCGTATCTTTAATGGAGACCAAAAGGAAAAAGACCGATGATTCTGATCATTGATTTCGGCTCCCAATACAACCAGCTGATTGCCAGGCGCGTGCGTGAACACAATGTCTACTGCCAGATTGAGCCCCCTGATATTGACAGCGCCAGAATCAAGGCCCTGCGACCGGAGGGCATCATTCTGTCAGGAGGCCCCGCGAGCATTTATGAGAAGGGGAGCCCGAAGGCAGATAAGAAAATCTTTGACCTCGGCATTCCCGTGTTAGGCATATGTTACGGCATGCAATTCATGGTCGATGCCCTTGGTGGGAAAGTAATCGGCGCTGAAAAAAGGGAGTATGGGTTTGCCGAACTCAAAATCAAAATATCATCAGGGATTTTCCGCGGCATAAACAAGGAGACGCGATGCTGGATGAGCCATGGAGACACCATTGGTATATTGCCGAAAGGGTTCAAAGCGACTGCCTCAACCCTCAACACGAAGATTGCTGCTGCTGAAAATACATCCAGCCGACTATACGGTTTACAGTTTCACCCGGAGGTTGTCCATACACCCGAAGGGAAAAAAATGCTGGAGAACTTTCTCTTCAAAATCTGCAGCTGCAAGAAAAGCTGGAACATGAAGTCCTTTGCCCGGGATGCCGTAGCAGAGATCCGCTCCCAGGTCGGCGGCGGCAAAGTGATACTGGGTTTGAGTGGCGGCGTGGATTCATCCGTCGCGGCCGTCCTCCTCCAGCAGGCCATCGGCCGTCAGCTGCATTGTGTCTTCGTTGATAACGGCGTACTTCGTCAAGGCGAAGCGCAGAAGGTTCAGGATGTTTTCCATAAGCATTTTCAGATCAACTTGCGATTTGCCCGGGCAAAGAACCTCTTTCTCCGTAAGCTGAAAAGTATAGAGGACCCTGAAAAGAAGAGAAAAATTATCGGTCGCACCTTCATCGAGGTGTTCGAAAAGGAAGCCCGACGGATCAAAGGCGTTAAGTTTTTGGCCCAGGGGACACTTTATCCCGATGTCATCGAATCCCGCTCGGCTTTTGGCGGGCCAAGCGCAGTAATCAAATCACACCACAATGTGGGCGGCCTTCCGAAGAAGATGCATCTGTCCCTGGTGGAGCCCCTCAAGCACCTCTTCAAGGACGAAGTCCGGCTGTTGGGCAAGGAACTCGGCATGTCCGATGAGCAGGTCTGGCGACAGCCCTTCCCCGGCCCGGGCCTCGCCATCCGCATCATCGGAGAGGTCACGGAAAAACGTCTGGCTATCCTGCGCAAGGCCGACGTAATTCTCATGGATGAGATTCGCGCGGCTAATCTCTACCGCAAGCTGTGGCAGTCTTTTGCCGTTCTTCTGCCGATCAAGAGTGTGGGGATTATGGGAGATCAGCGGACCTACGAAAACATCCTGTCCATCCGGGCGGTAACCAGTGAAGATGCCATGACTGCCGACTGGGCAAGGCTCCCCCATGACCTCTTGGGAAAGATTTCCAACCGCATCATCAATGAGGTGCGGGGTGTGAACCGGGTAGTCTATGATATCAGCTCCAAGCCGCCGAGCACGATTGAATGGGAATAAGGAAAATGTGGACTCGGTCTCGCCGCTTAGTTCAAGAGATGAATTGGAAAAAATATGCCCAAAAGAAATGACCTGAAAAAAATACTTCTCATCGGTTCCGGGCCGATCATTATAAGCCAGGCATGCGAATTCGATTACTCCGGAACACAGGCCTGCAAGGCCTTGAAGGAAGAAGGATACCAAGTCGTTCTTATCAACAGCAATCCTGCGACAATAATGACTGACCCGGAAACGGCGGACAGGACGTACGTGGAACCGATTACGCCGGAAGCCATAGCAAAGATCATCGCCAAAGAACGGCCCGATGCCCTCCTCCCTACCTTAGGTGGCCAGACAGGGCTGAATACTGCTGTAGCCGTTGCCGAGAGCGGTGTGCTCGAGCGCTACGGCGTGGAAATGATCGGCGCGTCTCTCGAGGTTATCCAGAAGGCGGAGGATCGGGAGAAATTCCGCAATGCGATGGAGCGGATAGGACTCCGTGTACCCAAGAGCGGGTTCGCCAAAACGATGGAGGAAGTATTTGCCGTGGCGGCAATCATCGGATTCCCTCTCATTATTCGCCCGTCTTTTACCTTAGGGGGTACAGGCAGCGGTGTCGTCTACAACAGGGAGGAACTGGCGGAACTCGCCAAGAACGGACTGGACGCCAGTATGATCCATGAAATCATGCTCGAAGAATCCGTTCTCGGCTGGAAAGAATTCGAACTGGAAGTGATGCGCGACAGGGCGGATAATGTCGTGATCATCTGTTCCATAGAAAATTTTGATCCCATGGGAATTCACACTGGGGAGTCGATTACAGTTGCGCCCGCCCAGACCCTGACCGATGTGGAGTATCAGCGGATGCGGGATGCAGCCATTGCCATAATGAGGGAAATAGGTGTAACGACCGGCGGGTCGAACGTGCAGTTCGCGATAAACCCGCGGGACGGCGAGATGGTTGTCATCGAGATGAACCCGCGGGTGTCACGGTCCTCCGCCCTCGCGTCCAAGGCAACAGGTTTTCCCATTGCAAAAATTGCGGCGAAGCTTGCCGTCGGTTATACCCTCGACGAGATCCCCAATGACATCACCAAGGAGACGATGGCTTCCTTCGAGCCGACCATCGACTACTGCGTTGTGAAGATTCCCCGCTGGACTTTTGAAAAATTTCCTGAGACGGAAGATGTATTGACGACGTCCATGAAATCCGTGGGAGAGACCATGTCCATCGGCCGTACCTTTAAGGAGGCCCTCCAGAAGGCGATTCGCTCCCTCGAAATAGGCCGATACAGCATGAACATTTCCTTGCCTACCGATATCGGCAATGCAGAGGAATTTCTGTCTTCTAAATTAAGAACGCCAAACTCCCTGCGGCTCTTCTACATTGCTGCCGCCCTTCGTCACGGGATGACCGTAGAAGAAATCTCCCGTCTGACATGGATCGACCCCTGGTTCCTGCACCAGATAGAGGATATTGTCGAGGCGGAAAAAATTCTCGAGACAACAGCGCCTTCAGTCGCGGTATTGCGGGAAGCAAAACGGATGGGTTTTTCCGACAAATATCTCGGCGAAGTCTGGGGAAAACCCGAAGCGAAGATCCGCGAAGAGCGGTTTCGTGAAAATATCCTGCCTGTCTTCAAACTCGTCGATACGTGCGCGGCTGAGTTCGAAGCCTATACCCCGTACTATTATTCCACCTACGAGATCGAAGACGAAGCACGGTCGTCATCGAAACAGAAGGTTGTCATCCTCGGAGGAGGCCCGAACCGCATCGGCCAGGGCATNNGGCATCGAGTTTGATTACTGCTGCGTACATGCGTCCTTTGCTCTGCGTGAAGAAGGTTATGAGAGCATCATGGTGAATTCGAACCCGGAAACAGTGAGTACCGATTACGACACGTCGGACAAGCTGTTCTTCGAGCCGGTGACCCTCGAAGATGTGCTTCATATACTCAAGACGGAAAATCCTCTCGGAGTAATAGTGCAGTTTGGGGGACAGACTCCCCTCAATCTTGCCAAGGGCCTGGAGGCCGCAGGGGCGCGGATACTGGGGACATCTCCCGACGCGATAGACCGCGCCGAAGACAGGAAGCGTTTCCAGGACATTGTTAATCGCCTGGACCTCAGGCAGCCGGACAACGATACGGCAACGGACATCAAGGGCGCGCTCAAGGCGGCCCGGAGAATCGGTTTCCCCGTTCTGGTCAGACCTTCCTATGTCCTGGGGGGACGATCCATGGAGATTGTGTACGACGAGGAAACCTTGAGCCAGTTCATGGAAAGGGCCATTGCCGCTTCTCCTGATCACCCCATACTGATTGACAAATTTCTCCAGGATGCAATTGAAGTAGATGTGGATGCAATAAGCGACGGCACGGATACCGTTATCGGTGGGATCATGGAACATATTGAAGAAGCCGGCATCCATTCCGGAGACAGCGCCTGCGTGCTTCCACCCATCACGTTTTCTCAGGAACTTCTGGAGTCAATTGAAAAACAGACAAAGCTTATCGCCCGGGAATTAGGAGTAATCGGCCTCATGAACATTCAGTATGCCGTAAAAGACGGCGTCCTTTACGTTCTGGAGGTTAATCCGCGGGCATCCCGGACCGTTCCATTTGTCAGTAAGGCTATCGGCGTGCCTCTCGCCAAGCTGGCAACAAAGATAATGCTGGGGCGGTCATTAAAAGATTTGGGATTTACGGAAACCATATGGCCGGAACATATCTCTGTAAAAGAGGCCGTATTCCCCTTCAACAGGTTTCCGAATGTAGATGTCCTCCTTGGTCCGGAAATGAAGTCCACCGGTGAAGTGATGGGAATCGACCATTCTTTTGGAATGGCCTTTGCCAAATCACAGATGGCTGCAGGATTCAGTCTACCCCTCGATGGAGGAGTATTTATCAGCGTAAATGACATTCACAAAGATAAAATCGTGCCCGTCGCCCGTGCATTTCAAAATATGGGATTCCATATAATGGCCACCCGCGGCACGGCGGCCCATCTCGAAAGGAATGGCATAAAAACGGAGACTATTTTCAAGCTCAGCGAAGGCCGTCCCCATGTTGTGGATCGCATCAAGAATGGCGATATTCAGGTGGTCATCAATACCAGCGTGGGGCGAAGGTCAAGCCTTGACGCCTATCACATTCGCCGCGGCGCTCTCACTTATAACGTTCTTTACACTACGACGATTGCCGGGTCGAAGGCTTTGAGCGAGGCCGTCATGGCATTGAAGAAGGAGAACTGGGAAGTTTCCCCTCTTCAGGATTATCACAGAAACGCGAAGCTCTCACGCGAGAGAAAAGCTAAGATTTGAGTGGTAGCCATAAAGCTTTGTGAAGAGTTCGTATATACAGTTGAGCGGTTGCCATGAGGAGACGCACACGGCCGCATATTGCATAGCTTGCAAAAAGAAGACAATGGTGTTAGATAGTCCCTTCAAATTTTTACGAAGCATCACGGGTAAATCGAGGTAGCTTTAGATGTCTCAATATCTGATACCAGAAAGTAAGCCGAAGGAAGAATGCGGCGTCTTTGCCGTCTACGGAAATGAAGAGGCGGCGCGCGTTACATTCTTCGGGCTCTTTGCCCTCCAGCATCGGGGGCAGGAGAGTGCGGGCATCAACACAGCGGATGGCTGTCATGTCTATGGGCACAAGGGCATGGGGCTGGCGTCTGAGGTGTTTCACGAGGATATCTTCTCGAAGTTGCCTGGTCACTTAGCCATCGGGCACGTCCGTTATTCGACTACAGGCTCTTCCATTATCTCCAATGCCCAGCCCTTCCTTGTGCATCACGCCGGCGAGCATTATGCCCTCGGCCACAATGGCAACCTTATCAATGCCCACGCATTAAGGGCTGAACTTGAAGAGAAGGGCTCTATCTTTCAGTCCACAATGGATAGCGAAGTAATCTTCCACCTGATGGCTCATTATTTGAAAGAGGGATTCGAAAACGCCCTTACGAGAGCGCTTGCACATCTTGAGGGTTCTTACAGCATCGTAATGCTGACAAAAGACAAGGTAGTTGCCGCGCGTGACCCCCGTGGCTTTCGTCCTCTTTCCTTAGGACAACTCAATGGCGGGTGGGTGGTCGCTTCCGAGACCTGCGCATTTGACCTGTTGAGCGCTAAGTACGTACGTGATGTGGAACCCGGCGAGATAGTAATTATCGATCACACAGGACTGAAAAGCCTGAAACCGTTTCTGAAAGTGAAGCCTGCACATTGCATCTTCGAGCTCATCTATTTCGCGCGGCCGGACAGCCAGATATTCGGCCAAAACGTGTACATGTGCCGGAAGCGGCTCGGACACAGCATGGCAAAGGAATACAGGCCGGATGTGGATATTGTGATGCCATTTCCAGATTCAGGCACCTATGCCGCATTGGGCTATGCGGAAGAGAGCCACATCCCCTTTGAGATGGGTATGATCCGAAACCATTATGTAGGACGCACCTTCATACAGCCGAGTCAGCCGATGCGAGACTTCGGTGTGCGTGTGAAGCTGAACCCTGTACGCCCCTTGCTTGCCGGTAAACGTGTCCTGATTGTCGAGGATTCCATAATCAGGGGAACGACCAGCCGCAACCGTGTCCGCAATCTGCGGGAGAGCGGTGTGAAGGAAATTTATATGGCTGTCAGTTGTCCGCCGACAAAATACCCATGTCCGTACGGGATCGATTTTTCTTCCAAGGGTGAATTAATTGCCGCGCAGAAGGAATACGTTCAGGCTATTGCCGAGTTCATAGGATTGGATGGCCTGCACTATCTGTCTTTAGAGGGCATGGTAGAAGCGACCGGCATGGACTCCGACAGCTTCTGTCTTGCCTGCTACACAGGCAAATACCCCCTCCCTCCTCCGACAGGCTTCGGGAAGTTCTGCTTGGAGAATTGAGAAGGCAACCACACCGAAACTGCCATCTTTCCATTTTGCGTTGCTATCATTCCGCAAATATCCGGTGTGTGATCTTATTCGGTTGTCTCACCAGAAGTCCTCACATCTTTGAGAATTGCGCTCATCCTGGTCAATAAGAGACGACCGCAAGGAATAGTAGGATGAGACTACAATTTTACGTACAGTCAACCGTTATTGTTGTAAGCAGCGCTATGCTGCATTATTTTAAGTGTGCCGTTATTTTAAGCAAGCACATAATACGAATGGAGAGATTATGAAACTGAAGATTGCTGTTTTAACAGGCGGAGGGGATTGCCCCGGCCTGAACGGCGCCATCAAGTGGGTAACAAAAACCGCTCTTGATCCAAGACTCGCCGCGAAACGTCCCGTGTCCTTTGAGATTACAGGTGTTGTCGAAGGCTGGAAAGGCCTGGTAGAGGTTGACCCGGGCGATCCGAAAAGTTGTGACCGCTACCTCCGGCATCTGGATGAGGAGGTCGTGCGAACATGGGATCGCCAGGGCGGAACATACCTGGGGACGTCGCGGACAAACCCGTTTAATCCGAAGAATGACCGTTCTGAAAAATTAATAACTAACATTAAAAAGCTCGGGATCGATGTTCTTGTCGTACTCGGTGGAGAAGATACTCTCGGCGTTGCCTATAAATTACACACGTTAGGCATCAAGACCGTGGGCATCCCGAAGACTATTGACAATGACCTTACGGGCACCGAATATTCGCTCGGGTTTGATACGGCTATTAACGTGATCACGGAGGAAATTGACCGGTTGAGGACTACTGCCGGTTCTCATAGCCGGAACTTTGTTGTCGAAACGATGGGACGTCATGCGGGATGGCTTGCACTTCACGGAGGCGAGTGCAGCGGCGCCTATATAATTTTGATACCTGAATACCCCTTCGATATGGACGTGGTGTGTGACCTTCTTCGTGAACGCGAGGGACGGGAAATAAACTATTCAATTATTGTGGTCTCTGAAGGGGCCAAACCCGCAGGGAAGCAGGAATTTCTGAGAGACACCAAGGTCGATGAATTCGGACATCCTACACTGGGGGGCATAGCGAACTCTCTCGCGCTTGAAATTGAAAAGAGGACCGGCTTCGAAACACGACCGCTCATTTTGAGCCACCTGCAGCGGGGAGGAACACCATCAGCTCGTGATCGGCTGATGGCCAGGTGGTTTGGAATAGCCGCGGCTGACATGATTGTCAATGAAGATTACGGGCGCATGGTGAGCCTTATGGGGGGTGAGATCAGAAGCGTTCCGCTCAAGGGGATAATCAACAAATTAAAGCTTGTCGATGTGGCAAAATGTTACGATACCGAGCGTTATAACGGCCGGAGATCAATATTGTGAGACTGATTAATTTGCGATGCCGCCTTCTTTTGATGATCTCGAGTCTTGTTGCATTAGGTATATTCTTGATCTTACCTGCAGCATCTGCTGACGAGGGAAATGCACAACAGAAAAAGTATGCAGAAGAGTTGACGCCGCAAGGAACCCTTCAAGAACTTCCATTTTCGCCGCAGCAAACCGGGAAGTATCCCTCGGCGCCCGTGCCGGCGCCTTCTGCACCGGAAAATCAAGGTGCCATGAATCCAAGAACAGGTGAATATTATCCGCCTTCAGGTAAGGGGGCCGTCAATCCGAGAACAGGGGAATATTATCCACCGAGTGGCCAGGGAGTCATTAACCCGAGGACAGGCGCATATTATCCGCATGTTCCCTGATGTCATGACCGGGACGGCACGAACTAATTTTCTCCGCTTATGATACCCTCTCGCTTCAGTTGATCAATTTCTATCTGCGAATAATTCAGGAGGTCCCTTAAGATTTCTTCCGTGTGCTGCCCGAGACGCGGGGCGGGCGCGTATACCTCTCCCGGTGTTTCTGACAGGTGAATCGGTGAGCCCGTAATACTCATCTTTCCCACTTCAGGCTGGTCTATATCCACGAGCATATTCCTGTATCTGATATGCGGATCCGCGCAGATGTCTTTGATGCTGTTGACGGGCGAATATGGCAGATCAGCCTTTTCAAAGAGTACCGACCACTCTTTCGTAGTTTTCTTGGAGATCTCTTCTGAAATAATAGAGATGAGCTCCTTCACATGTTTGGTCCTGAGAGGATTAGTCTTAAACCGCGGATCCGCTGTCAGGTCTTCCCGGTCGATCACCTTACAGAATCTAATCCAGAGGACATCGTTTCCTATGGCGGCAATAATCCATGAGTCTTTTGTTTTAAAGCTCTGGAACGGAGTGATGGAGGGGTGCCTGCTTCCGAGCGGGGCTGGTATTTCTCCGCTTATCGTATGGCGGACGACGGCGTTTTCCAGGACGGCAAACAGGCCGTCGACCATGGCGCCGTCATAGTGCTGCCCTTTTCCGGATTTCTGCCGGTAGATTAGAGCGGCCAGGATTCCAATTGCAGCCTGGTGTCCGGAAAATATATCGCCCACTGAGGAGCCGACCCTGCAGGGTTGTCCTCCTTCCGGCCCCGTTATGCTCATCAGACCGCTGTAACCCTGGGCCACCATATCGTAAGACGGTCTGCTGTCATATCCGGGAAGAGAATGCTGTCCGAAACCGGAGATGGAGGCGTAAACAATGCGGGGGTTGATCTTTTGGATCTCTTCCCAGCTGAAGCCGAGTTTTCTCATCGTAGTGGGTCTGTAGTTCTCTATGAGAACGTCGGATACCTCAATCAATTGTCTGAGTATCTTTTTTCCAGCGTCCTTTCTCAAATCCAGAACCATGCTTTTCTTGTTGCGATTGAGACTGATGAAATAACCGCTCCGGTTCTTGCCGGCCTCGCCTGCAAAAGGCCCGAATTCTCTCGCATCGTCTCCGTGCGGCGGCTCCACATGAATGACATCAGCACCAAGGTCGGCCAGGAACATTGTCGTTATCGGCGCTGCCAGGACGTGGCTGAGATCAACTACCCTGATACCTTCTAATGCACGACTCATCTTCTTAACTCCTCAAATTGATTCCTTTGAGCAAAGACAGGCTTTCTATTGCTCCCATCACTACAATATGAACACGGAAACAACGGCTCCTGCAAGCACTATATAGAGGATATCCACCTTACGGATCAAAGCGGCCAACGCCGCAATCCCCAGGAGAATCCTCGCCACATCCCAGGGAACAGTTGTCGCAAACTTAAAGCAGACAAATAAGAGTAATCCGACGAAGGAGGCAAAGACCCCGTCTATGGCCCTCAGAAAATATACCGAGTTTTTCAACCGATCAAAAAATGGCGCGACAATAACGAGCATGAAGAAGGAAGGCGTAAATATCGCGATGGTCGCAACAACAGCGCCGGAGATGCCGTACACCAGATATCCTACAAACGTCGCCGTGATCACAATGGGGCCCGGGGTCACCTGACCTAATGCTATGCCATCCATGAATGTCTTGCTGTCCAGCCAGCCTCTGCCCATGACCACCTCGTGAAGCATGAGCGGTAGGGATGCAAAGCCTCCGCCAAAGGCAAAGATGTCTATCTTGAGCATGACCGCTCCCAAGGCAAAGAGTTTATTATTCAGAAAATAAAGAGCGGCAAAGCAACAGAGGAAGGAGATTAGGATCGTGGCAATATGTTTCGCAGTTGACGTTCTTCTCATATCGGAATCAGCCGCCGATTTTGAAGAGGACGCACGAGAGAAGGCCATCCCCGCGATGCCGGCCCCGACAATAGCAATAAACGGGCTTACGCCGCCCCAGAAAGCGAAGGCAGAGAGGAGGGCAATGATAATGCTTCTGTAATTGTTTGCGATGTTCCTGCCAAAGGAATAGACGGAAGAAATAATAATGGCGACTACTATTACCTGCAGTCCGTTAAAAAGAGAGATGAATCGGGGAAGGTCACTGAAACGTGCATAGATAATGGAAAGAATCAACATCAGGATAAAGGCCGGCAATCCAAAGCCCAGATAGGCGGCAAAGGCCCCGGGGATCCCTCGAACCCGGAGACCCACATACGCGGCAGTCTGCATGGCGGTTGCGCCGGGTATGGATTGGCAAAGCGCCACACCGTTCTTGAAATCCGTCTCATTTAGCCATTGATTACGGCGGGTGGAGAGTTCTCTGATCTGCGCCACCATCGCCGGGCCGCCAAAGGCCGTCAGGCCCAGTCTGAGAAAGGATAAGAAGAGGTTCTTCGCTGTAGCATTACTATTCAAGAGATACCTGCTTTTCGTCTATACGTTGCTATCAGTAGAGATAGTTCAAATTAATAATAATTTCAAATTGAAAAATCCCGCATATTTATTATCCAGCTGGATACCATAACTGGATACTTGGTATCCAATCATATTGAGATCACAGAGGTAGAAAATAGAGGTAATTTTATAATTATCAAGTGTTACAGTGACTTGTGGCGGGAAAGCCGTGATGGTACAATACTTGTAGCACTGGTTAAAGATTTAGTGTCAGTCTTTCTTTGGATATTTCTTCTATCACGTGAAAAATAAAATAGACGATTGAGAAAATCCTCATAGGGAGAAATGAAATACATTGGAATTAGATGACGGCTTATGAATAGAACCGATGATATAGATTTAATCTCCCGCTTTAATAGTGGTGAAGTTTCTGCGTATGAAGAACTTGTCCTGAAATATCAAGACAAGATATATACACTTTGCCGTTATATGCTCAGGAACGTCCACGATGCAGAGGATGCAGCACAGGATGTATTCTTCAAAGCCTACCGGAATCTGAAAGACTTCAAGCCCGAGGCATCCTTCTATACGTGGCTATACCGAATAGGCATAAACACCTGTCTTGATTACAGGAGAAAATCTTTTTCAGCATCGTCTTTCCTTCAGTCCCTGTCAGGGGGAATAACCTCTCCATCTGATCAATCATTATTCGACACGAGCCCCGAAAGGCTTCACGAATTAAAGGAGACAAGAAAATCCATCGAATTTGCCCTGGCAAAGATGCCGGAAAAGTTGCGTGCCGCAATTATTCTGAGAGAAATTGAAGAGCTCACCTATGAGGAAATTGCCGAGGTTTTGAATAGTTCGATCGGAACGGTAAAGTCCCGGATCTCGCGGGCGAGGGAAATGCTGCGGGAAATACTCATGAAAAATATCTGAAGGAATCATTTTTTGACGGAACAAAAACAGCCTGAGAAACGTTTAACACTATGGAGAAGGAAAATGAAATGCAGAAGTGCGAGAAAAATGATGTCCGCTCTTATTGACGGCGAGCTCAGACCGGCGGAAAAAGAATCGCTCACACGTCATATCCAAGATTGCGGTGACTGCAGGAAGCTTCATCATGAAATGCTGGCAGTCCACGACCTTTTCACTGCAGCCGGGCAACACAAAGCTCCCCGGGGCTTTTCCAAAAAGGTTATGGCAGAACTGAGGACGGAAAGGAAATCCTATAGTATCTTTCCGGTCCGGATTCCCCTCTTTTTAAAATTGGCGGAGGTCGGTTTTGCGATTGCCATTGTAATTGTAGGGATCATATCGGGGAATATTTTAGTGATGAACGTCCACAGTCTGGAAAAAGCTCGGGGGATAGAATCGTCTTTTTCTCTGGATGCATTCGATCCGGCGCCGCCGGACTCACTGGCAGGAGCCTATATCAATTTTACGGAGGTTCGCAATGAAAGATAATACTTTTAAGTTCATCCTTGTGATCTCTCTCCTGTTAAATATCTCACTTCTGACGACCGCGGGTTATGTATATTACAAACATGGTGAAAGCCGAATCTCCCCGGATGCACATATGATGCAGAAAGGGGGATACCTCTTCGAAGAGCTGTCTATGAAACCGGAGCAGGCACAGCGTCTGAAGGAACAAGCCATATCGTTTCACGAGGAAATCGACAAAAAGAGACTGGAGGTAATCCATAAGAGGATCGCACTTGTCGGCCTTCTCCGTTCAGATCATCCCGACAGGGAAGCCATTGACGCCACTATTTTCCAGATAAGCAAAATGCAGGGGGAAATACAGAAAATGGTGGCACTACATATTCTTGAAGCGAAAGCAGCTCTCGACAAAGATCAGCAGAAAAGATTTCTCGATCTCATCGAAGAAGCAATGTCGAAAAGGGTGGGGAGGTTTCCCTGATGATCAAAACACCTATCACTTTGAAGACCAGTTTATGAAATTTCTTGAAGTACAGAGAGGGAACATAGGATCAATAGTGCACCATGACAATTATAATAGGTTAGCCGATGTTATAATTACATCACGAAAGGCATTGTCAAACGGCATCCGGTTGATTTGGCCGGCTGTGGTCGTACTTCTTCTGACCTTGTTCCTCTCCCTCTTTTTCACAAAATTGGTCTTCGTCACCGGCGTGGAGTCGTTCTGGAAAATTCTTCTTCGGTTTTTTCGTCTGACCATTATCTTAACTCTTCCCATTCTCTTTCTTCCTTATATTAGTGTGTTCATGCAGTATCTTCTGAACCGGGGGAATTACCGTTTAATCCAGATTCCCGGGGAGAGAAACTATGAGTTCAACCGCTGGCATAGCTGGTTGATAAGGCCGCTACAGTGCATTGGGCTGGCAATGTTGATTGCGGCAAAGTTTATCACGGTTTTACAAATCTACACCGGGAATACAATTACCGCCGCAGCCATCCTTCCATCTGGTCAATTTAATCCAGCACGCTTTTTGAGCATCACGGCCATCGCCATGACGACGTCATTGCTGCTTTCGTTTCTCTGGACGTTGGATGATCTTGGAATTCGGTATTGCAACAGAAAGACAGGGGAAGTCAGAATGATAGGAAAGTATATTGGCATCCTGCTGCCAATCGTATTCGGCTTTTACGGCATCTTCAGCCTGTTTGAAAGTCACGAACGCTTATTGGCGGTTCAGTATATTTTCCAGATGATCATCGTTCTCTATCCGCCATTTGTCATTATGAATGCATTTCACTCCCTTTATACCGAGAAATATAAAGCTGATTTATTGGGGAAATTAAATACACAATCGCAGTTTACGTCTACGGATAAACATGGGCCACCTAATGTCAAAATGTAGAAAAGAGACGTGGCGGTCTCATGTTCAATTACATAATAACGGAATGTGAAGTAATCATTAGGAGGAAATGAGATGTTTTTGAAGAATCTAAAAGAGAAGATAACGAAGTTAACGGCCTTTGCCAGTATCATCGTGTTTGTCATCGTGGCCTTTGAAATCATGATCATGATAAGCCCGTTCGCTTTCTTCTTCTATTCTGTCTTTAATCCGATATTCGATTGGCTTGGACAGTTTCCCGCAACAAGGTGGCTCACCGCTTTCTTTCTGCCCCACATGATCTTGCCTCCGACGCTTTTTCTCAAGACCATTCGTATTGCCGGTTCGGCATTTTTTATAATCGGGGCTGTTGCTTTCATAGTATGTGCCTTACAGGTCTATCTGGGAAAACTATTCAAGTGGGGCATAGCAGATAAAGGGCTCTACAGATATATCCGACATCCTCAGTATCTTGCACTTGGCATATGGGGTATTGGCATGGCGATCCTCTGGCCCCGATTTATCGTCCTCGCAAGCCTGTCAATTATGTTTGTTCTTTATTATTTTCTGGCAAAAGACGAAGAGAAAAGGATGTTAACCCTTTATGGAGAGTCTTATGAAAAGTACATGGGCGACATAGGGATGTTTCTCCCTAAAACGGTTGAGAAATACTTCTCTTTTATGAATCATCTTGTCCCCAAAACTTCGCTCAGGTTCGCCGTTGTCTCCATGATGATTGTCATAATAGTTATCGGGTCGGGTTTTATCTTAAGGACAATAACCTTACATTCTCTTCCCTTTGAATCAAATGCAAACATCACCATTGTATCTCTTTTGCCGGAAGATATTGGCAGGGATGCGAATGCACTTCAAACCATTGTTAATGGAGAGAGAGACGGCAAGATAATATTATCCGCGGACAAGGATTACCTGGCGTATTTGATGCCTGCGGACTACATCATGCAGGGTATGATTGCAAATACCGGAGGGGAATTTCATCTTTACAAGCAGCATAATACCGTTGCCATGATTGTTGAGTGGGTATTGCACCCCTTCGAGCATCTGAGGGCTTCACCTGCCCTTCACATGGCCAAGATTCGTAATGTGGATCCGAATATTGCGAGAAGACATCACTGCCCCCTTAAAATAAATGATCCGGCTATGGATTGCAATACTTGCTCATACAGGAGGGTTATTATCGATGAAGTCCAGAATGAGAGCGGGCATCATCTGTCAGGGATGGGATTGTTTTCATTAGGGACAATAAGGACGCCGCGCTATGCCATAGATCTGAATACCGATACCGGTGCAATTGTCAACATTGTAGCTGTTGAGAAGGCGACCGCCTGGGCAAATGTGCCCACGCCGAGCATCTAATGGATCAAGCGGCACAAGATGGCCCTGTCTCTGGGCAGCACTGATTTATCTGCCATTAGAATATTACATAATACAGGCTTGACAGGATAATCGAAGTGATAAGAATGCTGATTACCGGCCATATAATGTAGCGGTAAGCTCCGAATACAGTCACACAGAAGTATTCAGCGGTAACCACAAAGCAGGCATGCATGGGGGAAAGCAACATACCCATATATCCGAATGAGAAGGCAAACACAGTAGTAGCAGCCAAGAGACCGGTTGACGGCTCCGTTCCGATGAGGGCAAACACAATCGGAAAACTCGCGCCGACAAAACCGAATGCAACCCCCGTCACCATGCCGGAGATGAAGGGAATCAGCATGATGACGGCGATCAAAGGGATGCCCGTACGGATAAATTCGTCCCGCATCCCGGTGATCAATGTCGCCCCGGTTGCATCAATAGGGCACACGAGGGCCGCTGAGAAGGCCTGAATTCCTATGACCAGCGCTATCATAAACCAGGTGTCAATGCGCAGCAGCATGCGGAGCGACGGACGGAATGCCGCGGCATGGCCGGAGAAAATAGCGCAAAGCGCCGCGATGAGGCCGACCAGCATGGATATTAAATTTGCCAGCGTGCCCTCAATGCCCATGAGGGGAAGAATCGCCGATCCCACAAGCGATATCATGACAAGCAGTCCGATAGGTCCCATCGCCGAAAGGACTTCGCCGGTGTCTATCTTTCCATAACGAACACCCTTGTCGTCTTCTTTCTTAATCCTCCGCAGAATAAATATATAGCCGCTGATCGCTGCGACGATGGTAAATGGCATCTGTATGAGAAAAAACCAGATTGCCGGAAGCTTGGAATACTGCATCGCCAGGATGACACCCGGATAGAGGGGCCACCAATATTCCCAGAGATGCCTGAACCAGTAATTGATTGCCACCTTGTGAGATAATTCGAGTTCACCTCTTTCATCGACAGCGGCTACAAAAGGCGCGGAGAATAGTGCGCCTGCGGGCATGGGAAGGAGTCCCACCAACGCGGGGAGTCCTGCCAGGATGAGATGTTTGCTTTTCAGCCATTCTTTGAGTGCCGCGATCGTGCGATCCATCCGCCCCGTCTTGCTCAAGGATTCGGTAAAGAACAAAAGGAGGAGAATGATGACAGGCAGTATATAATTCTGCGGCTCGCTGAAGCTTGCGATCTGGTAGTAGATGCCGCCCATGCCTGTGCCGGCCCACAGGGGCAGAAGGATGGAAAAGAGAAGGATAGCGAGACCAAGCGGCACACCCGACGAGTTAAGGAGCAGTATACCCAGGAAGGACACGCCCACCTTACTATACGCGGGAAGATGTAATAACCAGTCCATCATTCTTCACTCTAATCCATTCCTCAATATCTTTGTCCGTGGAAACACGTTCGTCACACAAGCTGTCCCCGGCCGAGATGCTTTTACACTTTTTTTCTTCTGTATGCGAAGAATATTATGCGGCAGGTCAAATGATTATCGGGAGGTGAGCGAATCTAAATTTCTTTATCGAGGGTCTGCACGGGCAGAAGAGTAATTTGCAAGGTCTCATCGAATACAGACGCTCAGGACTTCGATGAAATCAGTCTCTCCGTTTAACACCTTCATGATGCCGCTCTGAAGGAGGGTGTGCATACCCTCTGCTGTTGCGTTCTTGCGGATGGCAGCGATAGATTTCCGGCTGATTATCATCTGCTTGATGGTGTCCGTAGCCACCAGCAGTTCAAAAAGCCCCATCATTCCCCTGTAGCCCATGCCGTTGCAATAGGGACACCCTTTCGCCCTGTATAACTTGAAACCATCGCCATAGTTGATATTAAGGCCGGAAAACGATTTTTCACCGTAGTGGTGTACCAAATCATCAAACTCTCTTTTCTCCGGATGGTAGGCTTCCTTGCATGCACTGCACAGACTCCGCACCAGCCTTTGCGCCAGGACGCACAGGAGAGAATCGGCAAAGGCAAACGGGTCTATGCCCATGTCCAGCAGCCGGACGATTGTCTCCGGGGCGTTATTGGTATGGAGTGTGCTCAATACGAGGTGGCCCGTGGTGGATGCCTCTATGCCCATCTTGGCAGTTTCATAATCACGCATCTCGCCCACCATGATCACGTCCGGGTCGGCGCGGAGGAACGCACGCATCGCATTGCTGAAATCGAGCCCGATCTTGTGGTGTACCTGGACCTGGCGTATCCCCTGTTGGGTAATCTCCACAGGGTCTTCCGCGGTCCATATCTTCATGTTCGGCCTGTTAATCAGGTGCAGCGCCGCGTGGGCGGTGGTTGTCTTGCCGGATCCCGTAGGCCCTACAATCAGAATCAGCCCATATGGTTTTTTCATCTGGGCTCTGAAGCGGTCATGTGTATCCGGCTCCATCTGCAGTTCATTGAGTTTCATGATCTTCCCGCGAGTGAGTATCCGAAGAACCACATCCTCAACGTATCCATGCGTGGGAAGAGTGGCAACCCGCAGTTCTATATCCTCGCCCCCCGGTCTCGTGTATTTGATTTTCCCGTCCTGCGGAAGTCTGCGCTCGGTGATATCGAGGTAGGACATGATCTTTACCCGCGATACGATGGGCGACCGGTAATCATAAGGCAGCGTCTTGTAATGTATGCACTCCCCGTCTATCCTGAAGCGCACGTTGACTACCCGATCCTTTATATCCGGCTCTATATGGATATCCGAAGCACGCCTGACAAAGGCTTCCTCAATCATATCATCGACGAGATTGACGATGTTGCTGTCCGATGCATCGACGGCAAGCTGTTCTTCCTTAAAGCCTTCGCCCTCGTCGGCAGCGTCCGTTATCCGGTCGGCGGAAAGAAATGGCCCTCCGTCCTCAATACCATAGAAGTGATCGATGAACTTCAGTATGTCGGCTTCTGTTGCCGCGCAGTACTCTACTTCCTTTGTCTTCAGAAGGTTCTCTATCATGTCCCGTTTCAGTATATTGGCGGGATCATCGAGCACGACCGTGATTCTTCCCTCTCTGTTCTCCAAGGGTATCCATAGTTCACGGCGGAGATACTGGTATTTCAGGGTATTGAGCAGGTTCTTCGGAATGGCGCAGCTCTTGTCGAAGGCCACTGTTCGATAGCTTTCCGCTGATGCACGTTTTCTGTCGACGCTTTTGGGGCCGGCTGGCTTAGTTTTTTCCTGTGACGTTGGACTCATTATCTTGCTTACCTCACGAACACAGCGCTCCTGAAAATATCTTCAAATATTACATGGAACCGTTCGGTTAATTAATACAGATAATTGCCAAAATGACAAGTCAATTGTGATTCATTCGGCTATGCCAGTGGATTTGTTGAGACGAACCATCTTGAGACTGCGGTGGGCTTTGATTTAACGAGGCGCCTGCCGGAAAAATCAAAAGGGGCTCATGATTTCTCATGGCCCCTTTTGAACAATTTTTTTGCGGTAACAATATTAATTAAATTATTTTACGTCTTCTTACTTCTTGTCATCAGCGGCCTTCTTCTCATCGGCCTTCTTATCTGCTGCTTCCTTCTTCTCAGCGGCCTTCTTCTTAGCTGCTGCCTTCTTCTGCTTGGCTTTCTTCTTAGACGCATCCTTCTTCTGATCGGCCTTCAGATCCTCGGCCTTCTTCTCTGGCGTGGGTGCCGGTGCAGCCGGAGCCTGAGCGAAGCAGAGTCCGGTCATAGAAAGTGCAAACAGAATAGCGATAAATACTGTCATGAGTTTCTTCATTCGATTTCACCTCCTTTCTTTCAGTTTTCCATTAATTTAGCAAGGACTGTACCACAATAAGAATAAATAAAAATAAGCAGTGATAATAGCGTTTTGCCAAAATGCCAAGATGGCATATGCCTTCTTTATTGAGGAAGTATTCCCCTTCCTTTGGGGCATTATTCCCTAACGGGACAACCAAGTTATCGGGCCGGGATTCCAGCATTTCGGGCCATCGTCAATCCATGTGAGGCATAAAGAGGGGTGTCCTGCGCCGTCTTCGCTGGCTTGCGATGACCAATTCAGGGGTAGCTGAGAGCATGATTGAAAGAGGCAAGTGCTGCGAGATCAGTTCCATAAAATCAAAAAGGGTTCGTGATTTCTCAGAACCCCTTTTGAATAATTCTTTACGAAGATAAGGATGACGCAAGTTATTTCTTCTCGTCGGCCTTCTTCTCTGCTGCAGCCTTTTTCTCGTCGGCCTTCTTATCTGCGGCTTCCTTCTTCTCAGCGGCCTTCTTCTTAGACGCTGCCTTCTTCTGCTTGGCTTTCTTCTTAGACGCATCCTTCTTCTGATCGGCCTTCACATCCTCGGCCTTCTTCTCTGGCGTCGGTGCCGGTGCAGCCGGAGCCTGAGCGAAGCAGAGTCCGGTCATAGAAAGTGCAAACAGAATAGCGATAAATACTGTCATGAGTTTCTTCATTCGATTTCACCTCCTTTCTTTCAGTTTTCCATATAATTTAGCAAGGACTATACCACGCCGAAGATAAATAAAAATGACCAGCAATAATAACGAGTTATCAAGATGCCAGGCTGGCAAACGCCTTTTTTGGTGAGGAAGTATTCCCCTTCCTTTGAGGAATAATTCCCTAACTGGACAACCAAGTTATCGCATCTGAAATCTACAACTCCGGGCCGCGGCAATTCCGCATAAGGAGTACAGAGACGTGTACGAGAAGTCGTCGTCAGTTATCACCAGCTATTGTGATGAATCCTTGAGGTGTCAAATCGATTAGCCGGAGGCTTGTGCTCGTCGGGATGCCCGATAGGGATGACGGCAAGCGGTATCACGTGTTCAGGCAGCTTCAGGAGTTTCTGCACGCCCTTGACGCGTTCAGTTATCGGATGCAGACCAAGCCAGACCGCGCCTAATCCTTTTGCCTGAACGGCAATCAGCATATTTTCTGCTGCTGCCGAACAATCCTGCACCCAGAAATCCTTATACACTTCCAATTTCAGGTCCCCGCAAACCACAACAGCCACTGAGGCCGACTTTACGGATTGAGCATATGGATGGACCTTGGGAATTTCATCGAGGATCTTCCGGTCATTGACAATAACGAAATGCCAGGGCTGTTCATTGCCTGCAGAAGGCGCGCTCATAGCGGCTGCCAATATCTCTTGCACCATGCTTTCCGACACCGGCTCCTTTGTGTATTTGCGAATACTTCTCCTCGAAAGAATCGCTTCCATTGCATCCATATGTGGCACCTCCGTTATTTTCTATACCCGCGGCCTACCGGCCCTTGCAATCCGACTTGCCCTTGCCGTAGCCCCCTGTTTCCTCTTTCTTGAGGATGGTCCCTTCGAACGTAAGAACGTAAATGAAATCGTTTTCCCCGCAGTTATAGTACCACTTTTCCGTAGATTTCTTTTTCTCCTTCAAGTAGGTGCGTTTGGTCTTATCGCTCTTATCTGTATCCTTTTCGTCCGTACGATAATGGCGGCCTTTTTTAAACCGTACCTTTTCTTTCGACGTCGGTTTGCCGCATTCGAGGAGCACTTTCGTCTTGGAGTCTCCGACACTGACATACCCTTCGCCGCATCTGAAGGCGCCGCTCTCAATACTTCCCACTAATATGAAGCATGCCGCGACTAACACTGAAATAATTATTCTTGTCATGACGATCTCCTTTCCGTATCTATGATTACACGGCCATTTACTAATGGCGTCATATTTCACGAAAGGGGCCGGATGGTCATCAGAGGACACTCTTGCCTTTGCGTCGGCGTAAGAGAGCGTGAGTTAAGAATGCGTCAACTTTTTCTGCTGGTTTTCGCCGTGAATGTGGAGATCTGTTGCTTTACCTTCCTGCTTTTGCATTTCGGACATGCAGCTTTGGCTTTTTCGTATTCGCTGAAACTCTGTATCACGGAAAACTTTTTCCTGCAGGCTTCGCAGAGATATTCATACGTCGGCATGTTGTTCCCTCCATATCAGGATTATTTATTGCTATTTCCTTGTTAGTATCTTAGTTAAATACCATATCTTGTCAAGTAGAGTAATAAAGAAGCTCCGGAGGGGCCATGTCGAGGATATTAATAATATATCATTCGCAGACGGGAAACACGGAAAGGATGGCCCAGGCTGTCGCCGAGGGAGCCCGGATCATTGAGAATACGGAAGTGGTTCTGAAGAGGGCGGGTGATACCACCCTCGCTGACCTTTTAGGAGCGGACGGCCTGGCAATCGGCACGCCGGAGAACTTTGGTTACATATCGGGCATGGTGAAAGATTTTTTTGACCGGACTTATTACCCCGCCGGAGACAAGGTCTTCAGGAAGCCCTATGTAGTATTCATCAGCGCCGGCAATGACGGGACGGGCGCCTTAAGAGCCGTAGAACGCATTGCCTTGGGCTACAAGTTCAAAATGGTCTATGACCCTGTGATCTCCAAGGGAAAATTAACCGACGACGACCTTGCAAGGTGTCGTGAATTGGGCAGCACCCTTGCAGCGGGCTGCCAGGCAGGCATATATTAATAAATTAGTGGGCGGCTTCAAGCTGATCTTTGCGGTTCAATTATCACCTTAAGCGATTCTCCCCCTTCGGCAACAAGCCGGAAACCGTCACCTGTCTTATCGAGAGGCAATCTGTGTGTGATCATCTTCCCGACGGGCACGCGTCCCGATCTGATGAGCTCTATCGCCACGGTAGCATCGAGGGGGCTGTTGCCGTATGAGGGCATCAGCTTTATTTCATTGCGCCAGAATTCATTGAGAGGGACGGACAGCTCCACATCCGGTTCCGTTGTGGCAAAGCAGAGGATCGTTCCGCCGCGGTCCACGGCCTTCAGGGCCTGGCGGAAGGCAACCGGCGCTCCCGTACAGACGATAACAAGATCGGCAAGCCTGCCCTTATTAATACGACGGACACTATCAGGAATATCCTCTGCGGCGTGAAGGACTGCGTCCGCCCCGAATGCCCTTGCCGTCTGCAGCCGGAAGTCGCTGACGTCCGTCGCCATGATGCGTCCCGCCCCGAGGGTTCTGGCCAGGAGAAGATGGAGAAGGCCCGATATGCCGCTTCCCAGGATCAGTACAGATTGGCCTGCCTGAAGATTTGCCACGCGCTGCCCGCGGACAACACAGGCCAGGGGTTCGATAAAGACGCCGTCTTCAAACGAAAGCTCATCCGGCAGGAGAAACACGCCCCGGTCCACGTTGAGTTTGGGTACCCTGATATATTCCGCAAAACCGCCCGGGTCATAGTTTGTCGTATGCAATGTCTCACAGGCGGTGTGATAACCCATCAGGCAGTAGTGGCAGGTATTGCAGGGAATATGGTGGGAGACAAAAACCCTGTCGCCGATTTTGTAGCGCCCTACCCCTTCCCCGATTTCGGCGATCTCTCCTGCGATCTCATGTCCCAGGACCAGAGGCGCCTTGCGAATACGATACCATTCCATGACGTCGCTGCCGCATATGCCGCTCGCTATGACCTTTACGAGAATCTCGCCCGGGCCGATCTTGGGCCTCGGCAACTCTTGCAGCCTCACGTCCCTGTTATTGTAGTACATTGCTACGCGCATAAATATGCTACCTGACCAGTTTCTTGCCTTTCGTTATTTATTTTTTAGACTGTTGAAGAGATCCCATGCCTCCTTGGCCGTGTACTTCTCATGAATGATGGAACGCAAAGCCCTGATCATGGCGACCGGGTAGGGATTCTGCCATACATTTCTTCCAAGGTTGATGCCTATGGCGCCGTTCTGCATGCCGTCGTATACAAACTCCATGACCTCGAGCTCCGTTTCACATTTCGGGCCGCCTGCCATGACTACCGGGACGGGGCAGCCGCATACTACCTTGTCGAAGTCTTTGCACCAGTAGGTTTTGACTACGCGCGCCCCAAGCTCCGCGGCGATGCGGGAGCTGAGTCCCAGATACCTCGCATCGCGCTTCTCCAACTCCTTGCCGACCGCAGTGACAGCCATGACGGGGATGCCGAAATTCTCGCACTCGTTGACAAGCCCCGAGAGGTTAGTCAATGATTCGCGTTCATAGTCGCTCCCGACGAAAATGGAAATTCCCACAGCAGCCGCGTTCAGGCGGATAATCTCCTCTATGGATGTAGTAATGCTTTCGTTTGCGAGGTCCTTGCCTACTACGCTGGTACCTCCGGATACCCTGAGGATGACCGGCTTGCTCCCTATGGGATCAACTGCCGCCCGCAATACGCCCCTGGTTACAAAGATGGCGTCGCAGTAGGGAAGGAGCGGCGCTATGGTTTCTCCGGGCTTTTCCAGACATGACGTCGGGCCCTGGAAGTAACCATGGTCTATGGGAAGAAAAAAACAATGGCCATCCGCCTGGATGAGCTGTGACATACGGTTCTGCATTCCCCAATCCATTTTCAATTCCTCCAAAAAGTAAAGTTGTATTCTCTTCTAATAAGACATTGTTCTTGACAAATATATTTTAATTATTGATTATTTTCAATATAAAGCTGCGTCAATGAAGCTTCGTCTGCTATTGGTGGATTTGCCGGCAGCAAGCTATTTAAGTCCTCTGACCTCGGCAGTAACGATGCCTGCCACGAGCGAAAGTTCATGCCGGGAGAGAGCCGCCTTGATCCGGGCCGGCTCGCGGCACTATTAGAAAGAGAAGACGGTAAAAGAGTGTTTTATCTGTCGACATGTCAATGAGCCTTTTCCTACTCACCTTTTTTCTCATCTACGGCGGGGTGCACCTTTATCTTTTTGCAAAGATCAAAGGGGCGTTCCATCCAGGCGCCGCAGGTAATGTAATCCTGATTATTGTCCTTGTATTCATGATCCTCGCCCCCATCCTCGTGCGGATGTGCGAGCGGTATGGCTCAGATACCCTGGCCTCCATCATGGCGTACACAGGATATATATGGATGGGCGTATTGTTCCTGTTCTTCGCCTCCTCCCTCCTCCTTGATTTATACCATCTCCTCATCCGCACAGGCGCCCTTATTTCCCACAGGGATTTATCACATCTGGTCCTTTCGCCTTTATATGCGTTTCTCGTGCCTCTTATAATTTCATCGGCCATCAACGTGTACGGATATTTTGAGGCAAAGGACATAAGGACGGAAACGCTGACCATAGCGTCTCCCAAAATCCCTGAATCAGCAGGAAGGATAAGGATCGTGCAGATATCCGATGTCCATATCGGAATCATCGTGAAGGGGGAAAGCCTGAAGCACATCGTCGAAGAGATAAAGAAAGCACAGCCGGACATCCTCGTATCGACGGGAGACCTTGTGGACGGACAGATAGACATGCTCACGGAGCATGCGAGGTATCTGCGCGACGTACAGCCGCGTTACGGCAAGTTCGCTATCACGGGCAACCATGAATTCTACGCCGGCCTTGACCAGGCCCTCGATTTCACGCGGGCCGCAGGATTTGTGGTTCTCAGGGAAGAAGGCGTCAGTGCGGCGGGAGTGATCAATATCGCCGGTGTCGACGATCCCACAGTAGACGCTCTCGGCCTCCCTCAAGAGATATCTGAAACGAAAATGCTGTCAGGACTTGACCATCAGCGCTTCACGGTGCTCCTCAAGCACAGGCCGGTCATAGAAAAAGGCAGTCTCGGGCATTTTGATCTCCAGCTTTCCGGGCACACCCACAACGGCCAGATATTTCCTTTCACCTTTGTTGTGCGGCGCCTTTATCCGCTCATCACCGGATACTTCACCTTGCCGAATGATGCGCATTTGTACGTAAGCAGGGGAACGGGCACCTGGGGGCCGCCGATCCGTTTTTTCTCACCCCCGGAAATCACTGTGATCGACCTGATACACGGAGGCACTGACAAAACGAAGTGATCAATAAAAAGAAGATATTGATGAGCATCTTATGGTTCCTGGTAGGCATGGCCGTTGCCGTCTTCCCTGTGCTGCTTTTTGAGAAGTGCTCGGAAACTAAGAAACCGGAAATCAGGGAGAAACAGGCCTCAGTCGATCATTCCACAGGGAAGCAGGCCGTTTGCGGGAAACCGACAATAATCAGCCGCACAGTGTAAGATTAATTCTTGATCCCGGCAGGAAGGAGGGGAAACAGATAATGAAAAAGTTTTTCATCTCTCTATCCATATTGATCATTTCCTTCAGCATGTCTCCAGGAGCGTTAGCAGATCTCATCGACATGGGCGACGGTACGGTCTATGACACGGATACCAACGTCACCTGGTATAAGCATCCGCACAATAACCCCATGACCTGGGATGAGGCGATGAAATGGGCCGCGAGCCTCGCTGTCGGAGACTATCGCGATTGGCGGCTCCCCACCACTCCGGGGACTGAATACGACTACACAAAGGAAGGAGAGATGGGACGGCTCTATTACGTTACTCTGGGTAATGATGAGGACGGCCCGTTGGCAAATAATGGTCCACTTACGGAGCTACAGCCCTACGATTACTGGTCCGGTACGGAGTTTAAGGACAATCCTGCCGACTACGCGTGGGCCTTCGATTTCAGAACCGGCAGGCAGCGCTCGATCGCCAAGAACAGCATTGCCTACGCAATAGCCGTGCGCTCCGGCGGCGGCAATGTACCGAGGCCACCCTCGCGCGGAAAAAGCTACGACAACTTGCCTGAGCGCCAGCCGGAAGAAAGTGGTGGTAAGTCTTTATACTGATTTTTTCAACATGATTCAGGATGCATCCCCGGCTCATTCATGATCCCAATGTGGGAATGACATGTGGGATGGGCTTTAATTTATCTAATAAAATGGCCTCTCGTTTCTCTATGTATAAGGCGTGAAAGACCGCCATCATGATAAATGGCGGATACAGCACAACGATCATCTGGGCAATATACAGGACCGCCAGAAGATAGGTATGACTCTCGAAAAGGCTAAAAATGCCATAAACGCCAAATACAATGGGCAAGACAAATCCGATGTACTTTCCAATCATCTTGATTTCTCCCGTCTTTCTGTTGAAATAACGAATCCCCAGATCATCAAGCGTCCAAAGAAAAGAGAGCAACAATGAAGTTATCACGGCAATGATCGTGATACTCAGGAACCGTCCCAGACTAAATTGACCCGGGCGAAGGATGGCGGATGCATTGAACTCGGCACTCGTGTATATCTGCAATAGCGTGATTAGCTTGGTCGCCATCAGCATTGCCAGACCGATACCCTGAAATGGACGGATCAACCAGCTTTTCAGGAGGCTGATTGTGCGATCTCGTTCTTCCTTTATATGGATGAGATGCCAGTTCCTCTTGTTTGAAAAACGCTCAACCATCGAACAGATGTGAGGAAGCAGAAGAAGGGGAAGTGTTAAGACAAGAGAAAGACGAAAAAAACGAAGAAATATCTTCCAAAAAGATTCTAACCCAGCGATGAAGGTAAATTCTGTAAAAAATGCAGAGATGAGCAGGGTCAACAGAAGAACAATCATGGCCGGCCACATCAACTTGAAGCATTTAGTCAGGATATTTTTGTTCATTCCCTCACACAGTCAATCTCCGGAGAGTAGGGCTTGATGTCGAGTACCGGCGTTCCGTCAAAGGCATCAAGGCCTCTCACGATGAGCCTGGCGCCCTCAATGCCGAGAATATCTACTACTGCAAGTCCAATCGGGTTCGGACGGTCGGGCGAGCGGGTGGCAAAAACTCCATGCTCTTTTTTTGAATGGGGCGGGGTGGCCGTGAGCGTGTCGCGCTCCGCCCTGTCAAGCCAGTAAAGTACGATCACGTGCGGCCGCTCTGCGACATCCTTCAGTCCCTCGGCAAATTCCGGAAAGATTTCAATCTCGCTTGTTGTGGGAGAGAGCCTTCCCTGATGCGGCGCGTCGCCCTTCACCCGGTAAGGCGAATGAATCACGCCAATGGGTACCAGCTCCAACGCTCTTGTGGTCTCCATCCTGAAATCCTTCGTACTATTCTTGTTGCAATATTTCCTTTACATGCCTCGTTTTTGCAGGGCACGGCAAAATACAATTATGGCTGTGCAGATGATGAAAATCAATATCCAGTGATAGGGGAAACCCCATCCAAGAACATCGGGAATCGTGATCTTACCCAAGTCGCCCCATTGCAGAAGATTGTTCCTGAGGTAAGTGTAGGCTTCGGCATAAAGAGCCGCGCCAACAAGCATCCCGGGGATGGCGCCCAGAAGCGCGTCATACCGGCCTTCTGCGATGGACCCTATGCCTGTTGTGGGACAGTATCCGGCCAGCGCAAACCCGACGCCAAAGATCAAGCCGCCGATGATATTAGCCCCTACTAAAGCTGATTTGGGACTCAATTTCAGTATCCCCATATCCTTAAAAAAGTAAATGCCGACCATGCCCACGACAATCGCAGAGAGCATGACCTTCAACATGGTAAAATCGCGCAGGCGAAGCAACCCGACAATCGTTTCGTAACGTGTCATCCTGCTCTTGTGGATAGTAAAGCCAAAAATAACACCAAGTGATAACCCCATCAAAAGCTTTCCGGTTGCGGATGCAATAAAGGGCGCCATGGTCTTATGTCCTCCTGTACAGGATGAGGGCGGTTATAATGCCGGAGAGAAACATAAAGGGAACGGTGATCCAACTGCTGACTGCGAGCTGCAGGGTCCCACTGACCCCGTGGCCCAGCGGTCAGCCGTCCGCCATACGGGCGCCGAACATGAGAATCACTCCGCCCGCGAAGGCAAATACCCAGCGCTTCCCGCGGCTGCCGCCAAACCTCTCGTTCCACATCACGGGGACAAATTTTTTGTACAACGTCCCTGAGAGCCATGCCGATATAAAAGCACCGATGAGAACACCTGCGACGAACATCCATTGCCAGTCTATCATCGGTACTTCCTTCAGATAATATGGGAGGCTCTTGACATGCTCGGAGGCGAAGATTTTTTCTATCATTCCGGATGTCCGCACATACGACGTCGAGGCCCCGAGGGGAGCCACCATCAGAAAGGCAATCCAGCTCAGGATGCCGATTATGGCGCCGCCAATATATGGTGACCAGCTCTCTCTTTTCAACCAGTCCATAAGGTTTACCTCCTTATTATTTCCGCCCGATCATCAGAAAGACCGTGAATTCGCGTGATCGTCCGTCGGATGATTCCCTTACAACGCTCGCCGCCGTTACATCGCGCATATCCTGAAATCCGCCCGCAATGAGAAGCCGGCGCATCTCCGCTCTGTCAAAGCCGGAATGGACTACTCCTGTCTTGTCCCTGTGAAATTCGCCTTCGTCGAAATCCAGGTCGGCAATACATATCTGCCCACCCGGCAAAAGACAATTATAAAACTCATGGAAGATGTACACGAGATCCTCGACATGATGCAGGGTCATGCTGCAGACAACGAGGTGATATTTATTTTTCAGCACAACACTCTTTTCCGGATCGATGAATTCGGTTTTTACATTGGTGAGCTTGCGCTCCGCGATCTTGGCTCTGAGGATATCGAGCATGCCGTGGGACGAGTCGGCCCCCGTGATGGTCCTTACAAAAGGCTGCAGTTGCAAAGTAACCAGACCCGTTCCACACCCGAAGTCAAGGACGTCCATATCGTCGCGAAGCTTGATCTCGCTCATTACGGCTTTCGCCACGTCCTGCGCGAGCTTAACCCGGCCGGGCTTCAGGTCATAGGATTTTGCGTCCTTGTCAAAATCTCTCTTTTCCATCCTGCGCCTTTTACAGTTATTCCCGCCACTATTTTAACGTCTTCACTTCAAAAGGCCACCCCACAATGCCGCCTTCGATGAACTGCACCCTGTCAAATCCTGCGGCATTCAGAATCCGCTGCGCCTCATAGCCGCGCAGGCTGATCTTGCAGAAAGCCATGATGTCTTTGTCTTTGGGCAGCTCCGCGGCCTTGCCTCTGAGCGCTCCTAATGGAATGTGCAAAACGTCGTAAGGCAACTGATTGGTTTCGAATTCAGCGGGAGTGCGCACGTCAATCAAAAGGACCTCGCCTTTATCCATCCGCTTTTTAGCTTCGAAAGCGGAAACGCCTTTGGCAATACCGTCAAGCTTGTTGGTCATCATATGGGCACAAGTGGCCAGAGGATCAAGCGCCGTGCTGTACGGCGGCGCATAAGCAAAATCCACGTCGGCAAGCTGATCCACTGTGCCTCCCATGGATATCATGCCTGCCGCCACATCCAGCCGCTTTGCACCGTTGCCGGGCCCCGCCACCTGGACGCCGATGAGCTTTCTATCCCTTCTCGATGCGATCATTTTTATTACGAGGGGTTTGTGATCCCGCATGTAGTGGGGCAAATCGGGACCTGCCCATGTGAAGGTCTCTACGTCCATATTCAATTCCCGCGCCTGTTTTTCCGTGAGACCGGTCCTACCAATGGTAAAATCAAAAGCCCGCACGATGGATGTGCAGGTGATACCCTTGAAAGGCGTAGGAGCGCCCGCAATATGGTTGGCGATCACCCTGCCGTGTTTGTTTGCCGTCGATCCGAGAGGCACATAAAGAAAAGCGCCGACGCTGCCGTTTACGTAACTGTTCACTGCGCAATCGCCGCCCGCGTAAATATCCTTATTGCCCGTCTGGCAATATTCGTTGATGACAACTCCACCCTGCTTGGTACACAGAATCCCGGCCTCTCTTGCGAGTTTATCATTGGGCCGTGTTCCGACCGCAACGACTACGATATCCGCCGGGATGGTCTGTTTGTCGGTCTTGACGGCAGTTGCCTTATCTTTCCCTTCAATGCCGTTCACGCATTCCCCGAGAACAAGCTTTACGCCTTTCTGGCGCAAGTGTTTCGCGGCAAATGTGGCGATGTCCTTATCAAGGACGCCCGGCATGATCTGATCGATCATTTCGATAACGGTCACATCGAGTCCCTGTTGAACCAGCGCCTCCGCCATCTCGATGCCGATGAATCCTGCCCCCACGAGGACCGCCTTCTTCAGGCCCTGCTCTGCAATCTCCTTTTTCAGGCTGACCACGTGATCGGGGTGCGAAATAAACCATACATTCTTAAGATCGAGGCCGGGAATATTCGGACGGGCGGGCGACCCGCCGGTTGCCAGGACCAACTTGTCGTAGGCCATGTCTTCTTCCGCGCCCGTTTCCAGATTCTTTACGCGCACGGCCTTTTTCACCGGATCGATTTTCAGCGCCTCCATCTGTGTCAGCACCTTCACGCCTTTCGCCTTCTCAAAAAAGGCGGGGTTTCTGAGAACACCGACCGGCGTCTTGTTCAGTTCACTGACGTCCGAAAACAAACCTTCCACATAATAGGGAAGGCCGCAGGCGCCGTAAGAAATTATTTTGCCCTTTTCAATTATGGTAATCTCCGCGTCAGGACGGAGACGCTTCAGCCGAGACGCAGCCTTTGGCCCGCAGGCCACTCCACCGATAATAAGTATTTTAAACGACATAATCCTTCTCCTTTGTTTTGCAGTTTTCTCAAGCAGCCATATCAACAATCAGCACAATAACTCCTCACGGCCTCGTGGCATGGCTTTGGTTTTTTCGGTATCATGGCTGCCCTCTTCTTCCAACAGCGAAGTTCCTCAATGCCCTATGCAGTGTCGTGGCGGCGAGAAGGGCGCAATGCCTGGCTTCTTCCGGCATACCGCCAAGATGCTCCAGGATGGCACTCTGGTTGATCCTGATGCAGTCCTTCGGGGCTTTTCCCTTAGCCATCACTGTGGCAGCCGAGACAGCGGCATGGGATGTCATACAACCATCTGTGGTATATCGGACGTCTTCAATTCTGCCGCTTTTCACCCGTAGAAATATTTCCACCGTATCCCCGCATGGTCCGGTTATCTTTGCATAGCCGTCCGGCTTTTCCATCGTACCGCAATTTCTCGGGTTGGTCCCGTAATCGACGACTTTTTCTGAAAAAAGATTCTTGGTCTTTTCCAAGAGCAAATCCATCATTTCTTTCTTAATCTTGTCTTTTTCCATTTCCTCAATCCGACCTGTGATTCCTCCGTGGGGCGCTCATTTGTGACATGCCGCTCCCTGAGCGCACGGCGCCGTGTCGCAACGCTCCTCTCTACCGCAGCAGGTCCTGCCTCCTCGGGAGCCCATTATCTGACCCATTCTCGCTGTGACTCCCTTCGACAGGATTCTCTTTAAGTCTTCATTTCCGCAGACACGGCACCTCCTCTCGGTTTGCTCCTCTGTCATACCTTCAAGCAACTCGGAGATTCCGCCGCATGCGGCGCATTCATACTCATAAATCGGCATGTCTAATAACGCCCTTCCTATTTTCCGTGTTGTTCAGGATTAGCTTTACAACCTTGGCAAAAGCCTTGGCGGCCGGCGTCTTCCCGTATTGATGGACAAAGGGCTTCCCATTGTCCGAAGCCTCCACGATCAGCGGTTCTATGGGAATGCGCCCTAAAAAGGGGACTCTCATCTCGCCCGCCATTTTTTCACCGCCTCCACGCTTAAAGACATCGACGCCTTTCCCGCAGTGCGGGCAGACGAGACCGCTCATGTTTTCAATCACACCCAGGACGGGAACTTTCAACTGTTTACAGAAATCTATGGATTTTCGCACGTCGATGAGAGACAAATCCTGAGGCGTAGTCACAATAACGGCGCCATCTGCGTCAGGAATCATTTGGGCCACGGAAAGGGGTTCGTCTCCCGTGCCCGGAGGAAAGTCAATAACGAGGTAATCGAGATGACCCCAATTCACCTCCGTCAAAAGCTGTTTTATGACATTGATCTTCATGGGGCCTCTCCAGATCACGGCCTTGTCCTGCTGCGGCATAAAAAATCCTATGGACATTACTTTTATTCCTTCCATAAAATCCACAGGGTTAATGCCTTCATCGCCGGTTTTCACCGGTTTCCCGTTGAGATGGAGCAGGGTGGGTATACTGGGACCATGCAAGTCTACATCCAGAATTCCCACCTGTTTTCCTTGCATGGCCAGGGCGGCGGCGATATTAACCGCCACGGTGCTCTTGCCGACGCCGCCCTTCCCGGAAAGTACCATAATTTTGTGATCGATCTGCGCCATACGATTTGCCAGTGTTATATCTTCGGTACTGTCATTCAATTTATTATCGGTTTCGTTGTGTTTGCCATGACAACCCTGGTCTTCGCCGGTATTGTGTTTCTTACACTCCATTATCATTCTCCTCGGTTATTCTGTCGCTTTTGCTTATTAGAACGCACATCATGATCGCATCTATGTGGCGCCTGCCATATAGTCTGCGGCCCTCGCACGAAGCGGGATCAGTGGGAGCACCCACCGCCCGCATGGCCTGCACAGGTATTCTCTTTCGAAAATTGCGACAATTTGCCGTCGCGAATGAGATCGATATGCTGCTGGACCGTGCCCTCGGCGCCGCGGTAAACCTGGATCCCCTGGGCTTGCAGCTTCATCAGGGCGCCCATGCCGATGCCTCCGACAACCACGGCATCAACCTTTAATCCTCCCAGAGCCTTGACAGGCTGGCACATGCCATGGGCATGATGCAGATCGCTGTTGTTGATTTCTTCTACGCTCATCTCTCCCGTATCCACAATGACAAAGCCGGGCGCAGACCCGAAATGTCCGTACACTTTGCTATTCAGTCCCTGCAATGTTTCTGTTGGAAAACAAACCTTCATCTTATTATCTCCTTTTTATTTCTTATTGATGTTCCCCCTTTAACAAAGGGGGGTTAGGGGGATTTCTCCCTAATGATCAGTATCCTGCTTAAGACCTGCCGCGCGGGCATGCCTCACCAAGTCTCCTTCGTCCTCTCTGCCCATCGGCCCTGCATATGGCCGCATCATTGCAAGCCGGGCATTTTATGGGTCTGCCGGTACCAAAAGGCACATCCCACGCATGCTTACATTTCATGCACGTAAAAATTCGCTTCTCTGCCATTTGTATTTCACCTCCCTCAATGCGGAGAACAAGACCCTTTACCAGCGCCTCAGCCACTTTGTGCCTCGCCGCTCCAATAATCCTGCCGAAGGTCTGGCGTGAGACTTTCATCCGTTCCGCCGCCTTGTCGTGGTAAAGCCCGTCAAGATCGGCCAACCGTATTGCCTCAAACTCATCCATGGATAAGACCACATGGTCAAGCGCTGAGGAAGGCACGCCGGCCGGCTTGAAAATCTGGCACGGCGGCTCTCCCGCTACTCTCCGGCAGCATTTTGGCCTCGCCATTCTTCTTTCTCCTTTTTCTGCATTATAAGCATATGCTCATAACTTGTCAAGCACAAAAATATCTTCTCTGAGTGAATGAAACCTGAGATGTGTTTCAGAATAAAACTTGGTTGGTCCTAATATTTGATATCGGCCGGGGAGGTGGGATTAATCGACATTGCCACAAATAAGACTTGATGGCTTATTCATCTGCTGTCAATAGCAGCGCCAGCCGTCAATTACTAATTTCCTGAACCCCAGGAAGGAAGCCATCGCGATAACCAATTCTTCTTCCGGCAGGTGATGAGGGATAAAGACAGTCAAGCCGTCTATGGTCTCCTGTCTGTATTGATCCTGCTTGCGGGGCTTGCCAAGCCTCACGGCTGGTTCCGGCTGGTAGGGTATGCAGCAGCCGCCCGTTACGGTAACAAGTTCCAGGAATAGCGAGCCGCCTTTATCGAGTGCATATGCCTTTGCTTCGGGTGTAATGGTCAACATGTTCTTAGCCTCAAATATAGTATAGCGATCCTGCCCTGAAAAATCAAGGGCGGAGAATCGCGCGAGCACTTCTGAAAGGCTGCACCTCATAACGTAGACGCAAATGCGATGTTGCAAATTATGATCGGCGATCGCCCTGTGTTCATTTTTCTTGACATGAAGGTGTTTTTTTCTTTAAAGTGGAGTCGCGAAAAAATTTTGTCACACGCTGTCTCTTTATATATGGCAGCAGACCGAAGCGGAATGCGAAAAAAAGCACCTTCGGCATCTTCAAGTCACGGAGAGAGAATGGCGCGTAGATATTGCATAGCGATCCTGATCATCCTTCTGAGTGTGGGGATGCTGTCGGTCCAGGTGGCCGCAGGAACCTCAAAGTCCTCACAGTCCTCAAAGTCGTCGAAATCCTCGAAATCCAAAGTTGTCCAAAAGAAGAAAAAGAAAACGCGCGCTAAAGTCGTCTACGCTCCCCAGAAACTCGTTATCCGCTCTGCCTGTGCATGGGTGGAAGACCAGCAGACAGGCGAGCTCTTCATTCAGAAACGGGCGACTGCAGTACTGCCCATCGCCTCCATAACCAAACTCATGACGGCCATGGTGACGCTGGATGCCCAATTGGACCTCCAGGAATTGATCAGCATTGAACCCGAAGACGTGGACACCATGCGCCACAGCCGCTCGCGCCTGCGGGTGGGAACTCCCATCGCGCGCGGAGATGCGCTGCTGCTGGCTTTGATGGCCTCCGAGAACCGCTGTGCTCACGCCCTCGGACGGACCTACCCCGGCGGTATCAACGCCTTCATTGCCGCCATGAACGCCAAGGCCCAGTCGCTGGGACTCACCGATACGCACTTCGAAGACCCCGTCGGGCTTTCGAGCGGCAACGTGTCCACCGCCCGGGAACTGGCGCGGATGGTGGATGCAGCTTACCAGTATCCTCTTGTCAGGGAATTCACTACGCGCGAAGACGCCGCAGTCCAATTAGGCTATCGCATGATGAAGTTCCGCAACAGCAATCGCCTGGTCCGCAGCCCTCGCTGGCAGATCGGCCTTTCCAAGACGGGCTTCATCGATGAGGCAGGACGATGCCTGGTGATGCAGGCCCAGGTGGCCCAGCGCCCCGTACTGATTGTGCTCCTCGATGCTCATGGCAAGCAGACCCGCTTCGCAGACGCCGACCGCATCAAGCGGTGGATGGAGGGACCGCCTCCGCCGCGACAAAAACAGAGAGTTACCAAGACTAATACCACGCGTCCTATCTAACACTGCCGCAGTAGGAAACGCAGACCTTCCTGTAATATCGTTTTTCTGTTTTTGCTCAGCTATTACACATTACAACCCGTAATCCTTATTCCTATCAATAAGTGTGATCATGGTCCCTATATAATTATTGACTTTTTAATATGGTACTGTATATTTTTTTCTGCGATTTAAAGAGAACATTTGAGTTTGCAACCGTCAGCTGTCCATCCACCGCATCTCCATTCTCTGTGAGACTCCATAGCGAGGTAATGCAACGTGAAAATTTCAGAAAAGCCCTTGCGTAATTATCCCTGGTACCTTCGTTTATTATTCTGGAACCAAGAAAGAAAGTACGGGCAGGTTCTGAAGCCCTCCCTGCTGTGGGCGAGAGTACCCAAGCTTTTCTTAGCGGTGGCAATTCTATATGGTGTGCTGGATAGACGAAGAAGCCCTGTCGATCCTATACTGCGTTCATTGGTCATGGTCAGGGTGTCGCAAATAAGCTGGTGTCGCTTCTGTGTTGATATCAATGCATCTCTACTTGCACAGAGAGCGGGCTCTGCGGAAAAGCTGGAAGTCTTGGAAAAATGGAGGGATAGTGAGCTTTTCAGCAAGAGAGAGAAAGCGGTTTTGGAGTACGCTGAGGCAATTACCTATCCGGGGCAACAGGTAAGCGATGAATTAATAGCTCGACTGCGTGAGTTCTTTGACGAAGATGGGATTGTCGAACTTACGGGTTTGGTCGCTTTTCAGAATTTATCCAGTAAGTTTAACAACGCTCTCGATGTCCCCTCCCAGGGTTTTTGTCGGCTTCCATCTCTGCCTGCTAATTAAGCGAAAAAATCGACATCTTCCCGAACAGTCAAATTCTCGCCCTGGCAGAAGAAATAGTCAAACCGGATACAACCGGATAATAAATAATGAAAAGACGCCGGCGGAAACCGGCGTCTTTTTGAATTCAATCGCGAACGTGAAGGCGAAGACATCCTCCCTGCCAGCCATCCCCGAATACTAATATCTTCTGTCCTGGATAAACTGGATCAAAAAACTGTACAGGCCTGTAAAGATGTAGATCAGGATCAATCCGATAGAAATAAAAATCAGCCATTTTCTAAGTATGATTGAGAGCAGCACAATAAGCACTATCAGCAGAACGAGCTTTAATCCGTGAATTTTATTGAACGCCTTGGCCTGCGGTTTAGAGAATTTTACGGTGGAAACCATCAGGAGGGCAACGGCAATGAATACCGGCACAAAAATCAGCAGGTGACTCCTTATGTCTCCGGGGTCGCTGAAGGCAATAGGCACAAGCGCCATTGCTATACCCGCGATAGGTGATGGCAGGCCGGAAAAGGAATCGCTGTCATGACTCACATTGAACCGGGCAAGCCTGTAGGCCGCGCAGAGAGGAAATGCGGCCGCTATAAACATTCCCACGGGGACATACTTGGTTCCGTCCAGGGAAAATGACATATTTGAAAAATACGCTGAATAAGCAAGATACCCCGGGGCTATCCCGAATGCCACACAATCAGCCAGGGAGTCGAGCTGTTCTCCGATCTTGCTGGTAACACGGAGCATCCTTGCAATCTGACCATCAAATCCGTCAAGGAGTGCTGCAAAGAGAATACAAATTCCCGCAACAGCATACTGTTCCTGTGATGCTTTCACTATGGCAATAAATCCAAAAAGCAGGTTCCCCATAGTAAAAGAATTGGGGATCCAAACCTTGCTCAGCCTGAAATGCTTCATGCAGACTCCCCGCAATATCCTCTATTGTTCCTTGTCTTAAGACTGCATCATTGTACGTGATGAGTCAATTATATTTTCCTGCTTCCGCTGAAATCTCTTTGGTTTGTTTGATAAGAATTCTTTGTCATATCGTTCAACGCCGCAATCGCCGGATTGACGCATTCTTTATAGATTCGGAGATTTGTGGTCAAGATTTCCTTGACATACGCGGTCGAAATTCTTATGTATCGTCCGTAGAGAAAGCAAAACATAATCAAAAATCAGCAACTGATAACTCGGGGTAGAACATAAGTGGAAATGACGCCGGCCGATCTTGTTCGATTAAAGTACGCAAAGGACCTTCTTGAAAATCCCGGTCTCGCCGCCAAGCTTACCAATGTCATTGGCCAGCCCTTCGAGAAAGCTTTCGATTACCTGCCGGCAAAATGGTCCGGCGCTATCCAGAACATAACCAAAAAATCTTTAACCCACGCCCTCGATGCCGCCGTCAAAACTATTCACCATAGCGAAAAGAACCATTCAAGCAATACCCTTCATAAGTTTCTTGTTGCCGCTTCCGGTGGAATAGGCGGCGCCTTCGGACTTCCTGCTTTAGCAATCGAATTACCGGCGACCACCGTCATCATGTTTCGTTCCATTGCTGATATCGCCAGAAGTGAAGGCGAAGATGTTCAACAAATAGAGACAAGACTGGCCTGCCTGGAGGTCTTTGCTCTTGGTGGCGGCTCTGAAAAAGACAATGCCGCAGAAAGCGGATACTATGCCGTGAAGACGCTTCTTGCAAAACAGGTGTCGGAGGCGGCGAAGTATATCGTCGAGAAGGGGATTGCCGAAGAAGGAGCCCCTGCGTTGATTCGGTTAATTGCGGCCATTGCCTCCCGCTTTGGAGTCACGGTGTCGCAAAAGGCCGCTGCCTCGGCAGTGCCTGTCATCGGTGCAGCAGGGGGAGCATTGATCAATTCCATTTTCATGGATCACTTCCAGAATATGGCCAGAGGGCATTTCATTATGCGGAGTCTGGAGAGGAAGTATGGGAGTGAAACGATTCAGCGAAGATATTTGGTGAGCATGCCTTAACGGCTGATCCGCTTCGCTACCATGCATTCTGCATAGCACGGCCTCCTCTTCATCTCAGCGTGATCTTCGCTTCGCGTTACATACCGTTTATATGACCTTACTCGCTGATTGAAACAGAACGTTGACAATTCTAAATCATTATGCGACATTGCCGGTGACAATCACTGCCAAATAGGAATTTGAACGTGAGGAAGAAAAATGCACGTTTCAAGACCTGACCACATTTCCTCATTCAAGTTGTCACGTATTAACCGTTATTCATTCTAGGATACTGTTCTCCAGTAAACATTATTTGATAAGAAAGGAGAAGAGCAATTATGGGATTACCTAACGTATATACCGTAGCTGTCAGCCGAATACCAGATCTCTTCACAAAGATACGTGATGGCCAAGGACCAGAGCAGTTTACTCGGCAATTACTCAAGGACTGGGGATTCACATCTTCAAATGACCATGCATTTATTCCTCTACTTAAAGCATTGGGCTTTCTCTCTCCCGACGGAAAACCGACACAGATGTACCATGATTACCGTGATCATTCGCGATCGAAATTAATAATGGCGCAGGCAATCAGACAGGTATACAGCGACATTTTTTTGATAAAAGAACATCCCACAGCGGCAGATAAGAATGCTGTTACCGAGCGAGTTTCAGCGTATCTATATGTATATCGCGGACTGGAATCGTGTAATCGGCCTATAAACAATGCGCATCTTTCAGAAATGGCGGTTGACATAATGATTTAGGCTTCTACAAACATTCTTGGGCGAGGCACTATAATGAAATATCCCTTATAGGCTGGTGTGATTCAGTTTGGAATTGAGTATGGTGTCCATCTAACTTCCTCTATGTTTTCTCAGGGAACAGAATGCGAAATTATGCAGAAGAGCTTACATACTGGTATTTAAGACTGAACGGTTTTTTCCTTCTTACAGATTTTGTCTTGCACAGGCGAAGACCAGAATATTCCGGAGATTGTGATATCCTTGCGGTCCGCCCCCCGAATGTGCACGAAGATGTTGGGGGCAGATGGAATGACTGGGATAAGAACATGAGGCAGTTCTTTTCTCCCACCGTGACAGTAGGCGTGATATGTGAGGTAAAAGCTGGTAACTTCACACCCGCAAATCTATTCAGTCAAAATAATGTCGAATACGCCTTTAAAAGGCTAGGTTTCATTCCCGCCATTGACGTTCCACCTGTGGTCGAGGCTTTTCAGAATAGTAAATGCCATGATATTGGAACATACAAAATAATTAAGCTGCTGGTTTCGAACAGGACTGTAAATGACGACACAAATTTTTACTGCCTAACGCTGTCTTATATCAGAGGCTTCATTAAAAAAAGAATGAAGAAGTTTCCCATTAAGGATTCGGATTGGACTTTTTTTCAATCAAGCATAATACAAGAAATTATTTGGGAGGCTCATAGAAAGAAATGAGCTTTGGTAAATAAGCCTCTGTTAAATCTCGCCACCGCCGAAGAATGAACCCGAAAAATGAAAAATAGCGCAGGGTCCTTTATATCCATATGTAGGCATACAGAATTCACAAGATAACTCTATTGTCATCGAACTGTCCTGAAAACACATTAAAATAAAAAAGGGGCAAGGAGCCCTTCTGCTTTTGCCAATTTCCTCTCACTCTGTACCGCGCTGGCTGACCTCCTGGATGAAAGCTCAGAAAATTCCTCTCTGGGGCGTGGCTGACCTTCGCGGGTTCTCCACACCCGCTGACACAACAGGGCAGGGATATCCGTTCGCCATTTCATTTGCCATTCCCATGAACCCCGTGATAATGGCCGCTATCCAACACGGCCCAAACCAGGCTTATGCTGATGAGTATGCCAAAGTAAACGACCATATCAATGAGCTTGCGAAAAAGCTGACGGTCGAGATTAAAGCCAGGGGTTTTCGAGCACAGCCTTTGGCTGCTTCAGAACGTACCGATACAGTAAATATCAAGGGAGACTTCCCTCACAAGACCGCGGCCACTCGTGCAGGATTAGGCTGGATTGGCCGCCACTGCCAGCTTGTTACCCGTGAGTTTGGTCCATGGATTCGCCTCGGGACAGTTTTTACGGATATGGCCATTCCCTGCGGAGAGCCCGTGAAGCGTGACTCCTGCGGCCGCTGCACTCGCTGCGTCGATGCGTGCCCTGCCGGCGCACTCACGGGAAATGCCTGGTATCCGGGATTGCCGCGCGAGGACATATTGGACGCCCGCGCCTGCGATATCTGGAAAATGGAACACTACTTCCAATACCACAAGGGGCACTCCTGCGGTATTTGCGCCGCAGTGTGTCCTCATGGATTGAAGGTGTTAAAAAAATCCTCTGCCCCTGGAAAGAACGCCCCATTATATAAGCAACGACCGTCGCGCTCGGGAAGCCGATCAGCCCCGGAATCATAAAGCTGAAGGCTGAGTAACAGCCACTAATTTTTCTTAAAGGACAAAGGAAGAGATATGCAGGCATACAGAATTCATAAGATGGTCATTGCCGCAGATAATATAGAAGAAGCCTGTGCTTTTTATCGCGAGGAAATAGGCGGCGCCCTGCCTGATGCAATTGAAGAACTGCCCTATGTGATCGAAGTATGCTGTGACGACGGAACCGTTAAACCGGTCAAAGAACGCATCAACGAGGAGTTAGACGCCCGCAATACCTGGCTGCTATTGGGAATCCCCTGCGAACTCCATCGGCCCTTTCTCATCGGCACCCTGCCGTGACGGGTAACTCTATATGCACAAAAGTTCTATTTGCCCGGCGGAGCAATCGGAGAATAATCAACCCTTCTTGTAAAGCGGAGACATATTTCTCAGGAAGTCCACGCTTTTCCTAAGGGACACGAATGCCTTGTCGATATCTTCCAGCGTAATATCAATTCCATAGGAAAATACAAGTGTCCCCTGCGCCGTAGCGTGATCGAGACCGGTTGCGATTAGGACATGGGATGTCCTGAGAGAGCCCGAAGCACATGCGGACCGGGTGGAGATGCTTACTCCTTCCTCGTCAAGCATCATCATCATAGACTCGCCTTCGATGTACTCCACAGAGAAAGACACGAGACCCGGCAAACTCTTTTCCGGGTGCCCGTTGATAACTATCTTATCGATGGTAGCCAAACGGTCCATGACTGCCTTCTTCAATTTCAACAGGTGTTCAGTCCGCTGGGGCATTTCAACGCGGGCAAGTTCCGCCGCCTTGCCCATCCCGACGATGCCAATCATATTAGGAGTTCCCGCCCTGCGGTTACTCTCCTGTATCCCGCCATCGATAAGTGGCAGTATCCTTGTTTTCTCTCTTATGTAGAGGGCTCCGATACCCGCGGGTCCGTAGAACTGGTTTGCGGCGATGCTCACCAGGTCAACACCCATCTCGTTAACGTCTATGGGTACGTTGCCGCAGGACACCACTGAATCCGTGTGAAAGGGCACTTTCTTTGCCTTCGCGATCTTCCCTATTTCGGCGATAGGCTCAATCGTACCGATCTCATTATTGGCGTGCATTATTGAAATAAGGATCGTGTCTTCTCTAATCGCCTCCTCCACATCTGCGGGGTTGACCAGACCATACTTGTCTACGGAGACTGAGGTCACGTTGTAACCCATCTGGGAGAGCATCCGGAGGGGTCTTGCAACCGACTGATGTTCAATATTCGATGTGATGATGTGCTTACCTTTTTTCGCTTTTGCAAAGGCCACACCTTTTATGGCGTGGTTATTTGCTTCCGTTCCGCATGAAGTGAATACGATCTCCTGCGGATCTGCATTGATGAGTTGGGCAACCTTGGCGCGCGCGTCTTCCAGGATCTCCATAGCCGCATCTCCGATGCTGTGCTGGCTCACGGGATTCCCAAAACCGTCCTTCTTTATATAATCGATGATAGCCTCTCTAACCTGAGGATGGAGCGGATTACCGGAAATATGGTCTAAATAGATTACCTTCATTATTCCTTTGCTCCTTTCAGGATAGGGAAATCAGAATGCTGTAACGTGGGCTTTCCACAATGTGTGCAGATTGGAGTGGGGTCCGGTAATCCGGCGTCGCAGTAAGGGCAGTAACATTTCCCTTCCCTTTCACCGATGTGCTCCACTTTTTCGCCTTCTTTTGTCTCCCTGACTTTGCCCTCTTTGTGCTCATAGTAATCCATAATGGCTTTATGCAAAGCGTCCGCTCCGAGGTTTGAACAGTGGAGTTTGTTCTTCGGAAGGCCGCCAAGGCTTTTTGCGACAGACTCTTTGGTAATCGCCAGGGCTTCTTCCAAAGTCTTTCCTTTTGCCATTTCAGTCACCATGCTGGAGACGGCAATAGCCGCCCCACAGCCGAATGTGTTGAATTTTATGTCATCAATGCGGTCATCCTTGACTCTAAGAGTAATCGTCATCATATCGCCGCATATCGGGTTCCCTACTTCACCCGTGCCATCAGGATTGTCAATCTTGCCGACATTCCGGGGCTTCTTGAAATGATCCATTACTACATCCGAATATTGCATGACTACCTCCTTTGACTCAGCTTTATGTATATAAATATAACTAATTTCGTCAGTTTTACAAGTGGTTTAAATATCGGTACCGTGTAAAGTCTATACGCATCTAACCCTGCCTTTCCTGTACACCGATATAAATGATTGTCAATTTGTGAATTCACGTATAAAATTATCATACTATTCCAAAAATGGGATCGCGACAGACATGAGCAAGGAACTTCCTTCCGGAACGGGAGAGCAGAATCAAGGTACGGAAATAAACTGTTTTTCCTGTTGCCATTTCTATATCACCTATGAGACGCAATTTCCCTATGGGTGTCGAAAGGCGGGTTTCAAATCGCGGCTGATGCCTTCGAAGGTGATGTACGTGTACTCCGGAATAGAGTGCCAGCTATTTCAGGAAAAAGAGAGCCCGCAGAAGAGTAAATCCGTTTGATGGATAGAACGTGGGACCGGGATAGGCAAGTCTGATTTGATTGCGGCGCCGGCCGGCTGTACGATTTAACTATTATGAAAACTATGCTTTCAGAGAAGCTTGCAAAAATTCATATCTCTTTCCGCCTGGCAATATCGACAATCCTCTCGGTGCTGCTTCTCGGCACCGTAGCCGTCACAGGCATCCTTTCTTACGTAAACCTTACGAGGGACACCAGAGATCTTTCCGCGCAGATTCTCGATCAGGAGTCCCTGCGCATCAGTCAGTGGGTGGGGAATCTCCTTTACAAAGCCCACGATCAGAACGTAATGAACCGCTCTCTCCTGGGTACAATCAAACTGGATAAGGAAAGTCTTACAAAGCTCGCCCATTACTGGCAGAGGGTGATAGAGGCACAGCCATTATTTACTTTTATTTCCGTAGATCTTGAATCCGACGTGCTGCTCTCCATCGAGCGCATGCAAGATGGAAAGTTCACGATCCGTGAGGCTCACGTCGATAGAAAAAATCACACCGCCGAAATTTTTGATTTCTGGCCCGCGGATTATCCGAAGCGAAAATTTTACGCCCGCAAGAAGATCGAGATGACTTCAACAGCGGGACGGCCATCCTGGTATATTAAGGCCAAAGAAGCGGGCCGCCCCATATGGACGGACGCCCGCACAATCCGCCTCGGAGCGGAAGCGTTTCCGGGCATCACCTATGCCGCACCATTCTATGACAAAGACGGGAAACTGCTCGGGGTCACGACAATCGATTTCAACATCACTGCCATATCGGATTTTCTTGCCAAGAACAAGGTCGGCAAGGGAGGGTTCGCTTTCATCATTGAGAAACCGCTGGACGGGGAGCCGCACGTGATCGCCTTCGCGAAGCCGGAAATCCTGACCCATGCAGTAACGGACAGCCGGGGACGCACTCAATACGAATTCGTTTCAACAAAGAATCTCAGCGATGACAGGGTCGTCCGTTTCATGGAAACGTTCTCTCAGAATAGTCTCAAGCATCCCGGCGCCAGTCTGCGGACATTCGATTTCACCTCCGAAGGCACCGACTATTTTGGAAGTTACCATCTAATGACGGGCAAGGAACTTCCGGGATGGACCATCGCCCTCGTCATTCCCCGCGACGAGATAATGGGGCCGGTCAAACGCAACAACAGGCAGACGTTCGGCATAGCGTTGGCAAGCTTTTTCGTGATCCTGATTGTGAGTGTGTGGATTTCCATGCGCATCGCAAAGCCTCTAAGAGAAATAGCGCGTGAAACGGAGGCTATCGGCCAATTCGAACTGCAAGCCCAGCCCCTCGGGCACTCGATGTTCAAGGAAGTGGATCAGCTAATGGTGGCCACCCAGAATATGAAGACAAGCCTGCGCTCTTTTAAGAAGTACGTGCCGGCAGATCTCGTGCGTGAGGTCCTGGCTTCCGGCCAGGAAGCGGAGCTTGGCGGCCGCAGGGAGACTCTTACAATCTTCTTTTCCGATATCAAAGGCTTTACGTCCATCTCGGAAGTTCTTTCACCGGAATCACTCGTAGAGCAGATGGCCGAATATCTGGAGGCGATGAGCTACGAGATCCGGAAAAATCCGCCGGGCACAGTCGATAAGTTTATCGGAGACAGCATCATGGCCTTCTGGGGCGCTCCCACACCCAACCCGGATCACGCACCGTCGGCGTGCCGCGCGGCGCTGCTCTGCCAGGAGAGATTGGGACAATTGAGGGAAAAGTGGGCACAGGAGGGGAAACCTCTCTTCTTCCAGCGCATCGGCATATACACGGGAGAGGTGATCGTAGGCAACATAGGCAGCGAATCCCGGATGAACTATACGGTTATAGGCGACACTGTGAATATAGCGAGCCGTCTTGAAGGCCTCAACAAGTATTACGGCACGGCGATCATCATCGGGAATAATACGTGTGAGCTGGTGAAAGAAGAATTTATTGTCCGTCCCCTCGACCTCGTATCAGTCGTGGGCAGCACGAAAGGCATCAAGATATATGAATTGTTAGGGGAGAAGAATAATACGGATGGACAAAAAGTCCGGGTTGCGGAACTTTGCGCAGCCGCACTGGAACTGTATTTAGGAAAGCGTTGGAATGAAGCAATGGATAATTATAAAAAAGTCCTGGAATTAATTCTTGAAGATCAACCCGCCATTATGATGCTTGAGCGCTGCAAGCTGTATCTTGAAAATCAGCCGCCCGATGATTGGAGCGGCATCCACCGCATTGAAAGCAAATGATTGAAACATTAAAGCTGTAAGGGAGGAGCCGCAGAATGAAACAGAAGACTGATGACCAGAAGGCTGCTGCAAGGCTTAAAAAAGATTTCAAGAAGTGGCACACTGATATCTACGGCTCTCATAAAGAGCGCAAGCCGCATTTTCAGACCCTCTCCGGAATTGCCATAGAGCCCCTTTACACGCCTCTCGATACAGCAAATATTGACTATCTCAAAGATCTCGGATTCCCCGGTTGCGAGCCGTATATCCGCGGCGTTCACCCGACCATGTATAGGGGAAGGGTATGGACGCATCGACAGCTGGCGGGTTTTGGTCCGCCTGAAGAGACGAATAACCGCTATAAATTTCTTCTTCAACAGGGGGCAACGGGGATCAACGGCGTCTTTGATTACCCGACCCTGCGCGGCTACGACAGCGATGACCCGGAGGTATACGCCGACGTAGGCCGCGGCGGCGTTGCCATCGACACAATCGAAGACATGCGCGTCTTATTTGACGGGATTGCGATCGACAAGGTCAGCGTATCACTGGTCACATGTCAACCCATCTGCAATATCTCCATCCAGTCGATGTATTTTGCCAACGCACAACAGAAAGGTCTGTCCCTGAACGCATTGACGGGGACGAGCCAGAACGACTTCCTGATGGAGACAGCCATTACAACCGCCCCGAGCGTTCTGCCGCCGAAGGCTTCCTTCAAGGTGAGCTGTGACGCCATTGAATTCTGCACACAAAATGTGCCGCGGTGGAATCCCATCAGCTTTGCCGGCTACAATTACCGGGAAGCCGGATGCACGGCGCCCCAGGAAGTTGCATTTGTCATTTCCTGTGCCATTGCCTGCTGCGAGGAACTGATCCGGCGGGGCCTCGATATTGACAGCTTCGCTCCCAGGCTCAGCTATTTTCTCTCCGCGCACAATGATCTCTTTGAGGAAATCGCAAAGTACCGTGCTGCGCGAAGAGTCTATCACCGGATCATGAAGGCGCGGTTCGGCGCAACTGATCCCCGCTCCCTGATGTTCCGGTTTCACGTGCAAACAGCCGGTGTAGCGCTCACTGCCCAGCAGCCTCTGAACAACATTGCCAGGGCTGCCTACCACGCCCTTTCCGCCGTGCTGGGTGGAGCCCAGTCCGTGCACGTTGATGCTTACGATGAGGCGCTCTGCACGCCCACGGAACTTTCGTCATTGACGGCGCTGCGCACGCAGCAAATCCTGCAGATGGAAACAGGCGTCACCAATACGGTGGATCCATTAGGCGGATCATATTTTGTGGAATCTCTGACCAATAAAATGGAGGCCGAGGTCGAAAGAATTATCTCGGAGATTGACAGCATGGGCGGCATCGTCAAGGCAGTCGAAAAAGGATGGATTCATAATGAAATAGCGTCTGCCGCTTATCAGTATCAGGTTGACATTGAATCCGGCGAGATGCCCATCGTCGGGGTAAATTGTTTTAAGATCGAAGATGAAGTTCTTCCCATAGAGCTTTTCAAGGGGCCGGAAACGCTGCTTATCCAGGAAGAGAAGCTGAAGAGGAACAGGAAAGACCGAAATTCCCAGGAAGCTGCGAAGGCCCTCGATGCTATTACGCGCTGCTGCGAGCGGGATGGAAACCTTATGGGAGTCATTGTAGACGCAGTGAAGACGCGCGTTACGGAGGGAGAAATATCAAAGACACTGAAGGCATTTTATGGGATATGGCACCCGCCCCTCTTCTAAGTAGCGAGGAAACTTTTCAGGAGAACAGACGATGAGCAAAAGAAAAAGAATTCTTATAGCCCGCCTCGGCATGGATGCCCACTGGAGAGGAAGCGTCGTGGTGGCAAGGGCTTTGCGTGATGCGGGGATGGAAGTGATTTATATAGGCAATCAGATGCCTGAAGGAATCGTAAGAACCGCTATTCAGGAGAGTGTCGATATCATCGGGTTAAGTTCTCTCTCAGGCAACCACATGATCCTGGCCCCGGAGGTCGTCCAAATTCTCAAGAGGGAGGGGGCGGACGATATAAAAGTAATCTTTGGGGGAACTGTACCGCCCGAGGATATTCCCCTGCTGAAGGAAGCCGGGATCTCGGAGGTGTTCGGCCCGGGGACATCCCTTAAGAAAATCATCGACGCCATCAACTCCCTGGACTGAATTTTGGAGGAATTTAGAAAAAGGATTTAAAAAGAATTCTTCAGCGCATCGAGAAAGTAAACTTCTTCACAGTTGCTTTGTTTTATCTTTGTAAGAGTTTATTTCCCTGATCAGTTCGAGGGTATCAAAGTAGACTTCATTTCGCTTGATCTTCCCTTGATTGTCAAACTGGACAAAGCAGACGCCGATGCATTCGATGATCTTGCCGCCGACGGGGATTTTAGCCAGCCACTTGTTCAGGAATCCTCCTTCCATGGGGATCGGTTCAATTTGGGTCCAGACCCAGTCCGGATTCTGTCTCAGTAGCTTTCTGAAGTAGTTGGTCAGGGACTTTTTTCCGCGCACGCCTTGAGGGATGGTGGGATCCAGGTAAAAGGCATCATCCGAATAAAAATCAGCCAACCTTTCCGGATCGTTCCCTGTCCATGCAGGCAGCCATCGCGATGCAAATTCCCTTGCTTCATCCTTCGTCATCATTTCCCGACCCTCTTCTTTTAGAACCGTCAAGGAGCGCATTATAACAATGAGGCGCCCGTTCTCTTTTCAGTTTGTAGTGCCGGTTTCTTTGTTGAGAGTAGAGGTGTCTTTCTTGTCTTGGTCCGAGGCAATCCTGTTGTCCGCCTCTATGACCCAGCCGCCGCCTATCGCCTTGTAAAGGTTCACGAGAGCCTGAAACAGAACTCCTGCCGTCCGCGCCCGGGCAAGTTCCGCGTCGAAAAGGCTGCGCTCCGCATCAAGCACCTCGATGTAGCTCGTGTAGCCGTTTTCAAATCTCAGACGCGCGAAGCGGGCGTAGGTGCGCAGAGATTCGACCTGCCGCGTCTGGATATCAAGTTCTTCCCGTGATCTCCTCTGGTCAATAAGGGCGTCTTCGACTTCGCGAAAGGCCGTCTGGATGGATTGCTGATACTGAATGAGGGCCTGCCGCTGTATCGCCTCTGCCGCTTCGACCTGCCCACCAATGGCGCCTGCTGTGAAGATCGGCACATTCAGAGGGACGTTCCAGCTCCAGGCTCTGGATGGACCCTGGAATAGTGTGGAGAGGTCCGTGCTTGCAAATCCATACGTGCCGGTGAGAGATATAGTCGGGAAATAGAGTGACCGCGCCACGCCGATTCTCGCATTCGCCGCGATCAGGGTCTGTTCCGCCTGACGTATGTCCGGACGGTTGGCGAGGAGCTCTGACGGCAGACCCGCCGGTACGGCGGGAAGGACAAGGTCATCGATCTTCTTTCCCCGTGGAATAGGACCCGGATTTCGTCCAAGGAGTATGGAGAGCGCGTTTTCCTGCTGGGCAATGGTCTTTTCGAGGGACGGGATGATTGCGAGGGCCTGCTCATAATTTGATTTAACCTGGCTCAGTTCGAGTTCGGAGATGACACCGCCCCGGAAGCGCAACTGAAAAAGGTCATAAGTTTCCTTACGGCTCTGTACTGTGCGCCCGGCGATCTCAAGCTGTTTGTCAAGGTCGCGAAGGTTCACGTAGGAGCTCGCCACAGAGGTTACAAGAATAAGGATAACGCCCCTTCGTCCCTCTTCCTGGCTCAGGAAATCGGCGCGGGACGCTTCTTTTGCCCTCCTCAGCTTGCCCCACAGGTCAATCTCCCAACTCGCATACAGGGTAGCGGAATAGTTGTCCGCGGGGTTTATAGTGGCGGGTGTGAGGGGAGTCTGGCCGTTGTCCGTGGCCCTGCTTCTCCCCACAGCTCCTCCTGCGCCCGCCTGGGGGAAGAGGGAGGCGCGGGTTATACCATACCGGCCGACAAATTCTTCCACGCGCGCCGTGGCAATCATGACATCCTTATTCTCTTTCAAGGCCGCTTCAATCAGTGCGTTCAGTACGGAATCATTGAATTGCTCCCACCATGCGGCATTGCCGATCTCTCTTGCCTCCTTTTCTTCAAAGCGCCAGGATGCAGGCGTCTCCACAGACGGTCTCCGGTAGTCGGGACCCATCATGCAGCCGGAAAGGACAATTGCCAGAAGCGAGCAGATGATAATGTTACGCATTGTTTTTTTCCTCGCTCTTTCGCCGGTCATCTTTTTTCTTCCTGTGGGAGAGAACCATGACGACATAGAATGTCACGGGAATGAGAAAGACGGCAATCAGCGATGCAGCCAATGTGCCGCCCATGACGGCGGTTCCCATGATCTGCCGTGCAGTAGCGCCCGCGCCCGTGGATACGGCAAGTGGCAAGACGCCGAACAGGAACGCAAAGGATGTCATAAGTATCGGCCTGAGTCTGAGCCGTGCGCCCTCGAGGGCGGCGTCTGTAATGGACATCCCCTCTTCATATTTCGCTTTCGCGAATTCGACAATAAGGATGGCATTCTTGGCGGTGAGACCGATAAGCACAATGAGGGCGATCTGGGCATAGATATTGTTCACCTGGCCGCGAAGCCATATCGCTATGAGCGCGCCGAAAACGGCTATGGGCGTGCTCAGAAGAACGCTGACAGGCAGAGACCAGCTTTCATACAGCGCCGCAAGGATCAGAAAGACGCATAAGAGCGAAAACCCGAAGATGACGTATAGCGGTATTCCTTCCTGGGCCTTCTTTTCCTGGAAGCTCATGCCCATGTAATCGAGGCCCATTTCGGTAGGCATTGTCTGGGCAAAGACTTCTTCGAGGGCCTTCATCGCCTGAGCGGAGCTATAACCGGGATTGGCCGTAGCATTGATCTGTGCCGAGCGATAAAGGTTATACCTCATCGTAAACTCAGGACCGGAGCGCGATTCAATCGTCGTCACCGCCGAGAGCGGCACAGGATCACCTTTGTCGTTCTGTACGAAGAACTGCCCCACTTTGTCGGCCTTGTTGCGGTATTCTCCCTCCGCCTGGACGTACACTTGCCATTGACGGCCGAATCGGTTGAAGTAATTTACGAAGTATCCCCCCATGAAGGTCTGAAGAGTCTGGTACACCTGTTTTAAGTCGGTGCCCTGCTTGAGCACTTTGTCCCTGTCCACATTGATGAAGATCTGGGGAACGCCGGGCAGAAAGGTCGTCGTCACGCGCTCGAGCTCCGGTCTCTGGCGTGCAGCATCGAGAAATTTATTCACGTTCTCCGCGAGGTAGGGTATATCCTTGCCGGCCCTGTCTTCAAGAACAAGGGTTACACCGCCGGCTGTGCCGATCCCCGGGATGGCCGGAGGTGAAAAGGCAAAGGCAATCCCTTCCGGCAATTTGCCGAGCTCCCGATTTAGATGGGCCATGATGGCCCCGTACTGCTCCTCAGGCATTTCCCGATATTTCCATTCTTTCAGATTCACAAAGAAGAACCCGCTGTACGTATTCTGCACAATGCTCAGCAGGCTCACACCGACGACAGTCGTGTAGTATTTCACTCCGGGCGTGTTTGCCAGGATCTCCTCGATCTTTTTGCATGCCGCATCGGTGCGCTGCAGAGAGGCTGCATCGGGCAGGGCCAGATTAATGAACATGTACCCCTGATCTTCTTCCGGCAGGAAGCCTGCGGGAATCGCCTTGCCGATGCCGCCGGAAACGACCGTGATCCCGGCAAGGAATACAAGGCTGAGGACGCTCTTGCGGATCAGCGTACCCGAGAAAGATACATAGCCGTTGGTGGCACGGCCAAAGGCGCGGTTGAAAAGGCTGTAGAATCTGCCCAGCGGTCCGCCCGACTCCGACTTCGGCTTGAGCAAAAGGGCGCACAAGGCAGGGCTTAAGGACAGCGCATTAAATGTTGAGATGAGAACCGAGATGGCGATTGTCGCAGCAAACTGCTGGTAGAGCCGGCCCGTAATCCCCGGTATAAAAATTGTGGGGATGAAAACCGCGGACAGGACCAGCGCAATGGCTATCATCGGCCCCGATACTTCTTCCATTGTCTTGAGCGCCGCGTCTTTCGGAGCCATCCCTTCATCCATGTGCCGTTCCACGGCCTCAACCACGATGATGGCGTTATCCACAACCAGTCCTATGGCGAGAACCAGGCCGAAGATGGAGAGCGTATTAATTGAGAAGCCCAATAAGGGGAAGAACGCAAACGTGCCTATGAGGGAGACAGGAACTGCAATTGTGGGAATGAGGGTCGGCCGCCAGCCCTGCAGAAATATGAAAACGACGATGATGACGAGGATTATGGCGATGAAGAGCGTCTTGACAATCTCACTTATTCCTTCGGTGATTGCCCTTGTCGTGTCGAGACCGAGTGCATAGTCCAGATCGGCGGGAAAGCGCTCCCGGGCCTCTTCCATTACCTTTCTCGCCCCTTGGGCGGCCGCTATCGCATTCGTCCCGGGCAACTGGTAAATGGCGATATTGGCGGCAGGCTTGCCGTTCAGCCTGCCCCTGATGTTATAAACCTGCGTCCCCAGATCAATGCGGGCTACGTCTTTCAAGCGGACAATTGATCCGTCAGAATTTGCCCGGATAATGATCTCGCCGAATTCCTGCTCGGAGATGAGGCGGCCCTGGGCGCGCACCGCATAAGTAAATTCCTGCCCGGGAGGTGAAGGCTCAGCGCCGATCTGCCCGGCCGGATTCACTGTATTCTGCTTCTGGATGGCATCGATGATCTGAGGGACTGTGATGCTGAGTTTTGCCAGGGTATCGGGCCTGACCCAGATGCGTATGGAGTACTGGCCTGCCCCGAAGATCGAAACCATGGCGACGCCGGGGACGCGGAGCAACTGATCGCTGAGATTGATGTAGGCATAATTTGCAAGAAAAGCGGCATCGTGTGTTTCATTCGGTGAATACAGGGAGAACATCATCAACGGTGCAAACCTGGATTTCTGGACCGTGACCCCGTAATTGCGCACGTCCAGCGGGAGCATCGGCTCGGCCTGATTCTGCCGTATCTGAGTGAGAATCTGGTCTGTATTCGGATTGGTCGCGACATCAAAAGATACGATGAGCCTCATGATGCCGATGTTGGAGTTCAGGGAAAACATGTAATTCATGTTATCCACACCGCTCAACTGCTGCTCGATGGGGGTGGCAACCGACTGCTCCACCGTCAACGCATCGGCGCCCACATACATGGTGTTGATCTGGATCTCCGGCGGGACTATTTCAGGGAATTGCGAGACGGGCAGTTGCACGAGCGCAACTGTCCCGATAATGACAAACATGATGGATATGACCATCGCCACGATGGGACGGTTGATGAAAAACTTCGCCACGCGGCTTTACCTCTTCTCCGCTGCGGGTTGAGCCGGCGGCGCTGCGTCGGCCTTTTTCGCCTGATCGGTTGCAGGCTGAGGTGCAGATCCGTAGGGGGTTGGATTTACGGTTATGCCGTCCCTGACCTTCTGGACGCCTTCTGCCACGACCCGCTCCCCGGCCTTCAGCCCTTCGTCAATTACCCACAAGTCATCAACGCGTTCAGCCACTTTGACGGGCCGTATCTCAATCTTGTTATTCGCATCCACGACTGCAATCTGATAACTGCCCTGAAGCTCCATGACCGCACGCTGGGGCACCAGCAGCGCCTTCTTGATCTTGATTCTGGCGCGAATCTTGGCAAATTGCCCGGGGCGCAGAATATTGCCGGGATTCTTGAAGATGGCCGCCACTCTGATGGTTCCCGTCTTCACGTCCACCTGCCTGTCGGCAAGGGTGAACTTCCCCTTATAAGAATAAACGCTCCCATCGGAGAGGATCATCTCGAGAGGGTTGTCTTTAAAACCGTTTTGGCCTTTGCCCGTTGCTATGAGATATTCCTGCTCGCCCACGGAAATATAGACCTTGATGGGGTCCACCGTGGAGACCGTTGTCAGCTCCTCTATCACTCCGGGACCGACTAGGTTACCGATCTGTGTCTTGGCGATGCCGGCGATGCCGTCAATAGGGGAAACGAGCTTTGTGAAGTCAATGTCCAGCCTCGCCTTCTCAACCACTGCCTCTGCAGATATCACTGCGGCGTGGACCGCCTGTTCCTGCCCTGTGGCATCGTCCAGATCTTTCTTGCTGACTGCATTCTGTTCCGCAAGCGGTATAATTCTGTTAAGATTCGCCTTAGCCGTCGACCACCGCGCCTTTTGCTCGCCCAGTTGCCCTTTGGCGTGATCAAGGGTGGCCTGAAAAGTGCGCGGATCAATCTCGAAGAGTATCTGCCCCTTCCTGACGAAATCGCCTTCGTGATAGTTCTGCCTGATGAGGTAGCCCTGAACCTGAGCGCGTATCACGGCATTCACCATGCCGTCCGTAGTGCCGATCCATTCAGAATACATGGGGACATCTTTCTGAACGACGGCTGCAACCTGCACGGTGGGCGGAGTTGGACTGCCTTTTTGTTCCCTGCTGCACCCTGAAATAAAAAAAGAGAGCAAGCTCACGGCTACGACTGCAAGAACACAGGCATGGCGTAATTTCATTTTTTTATCTTTCAAAGACATAGAAAATTCCTCAATGCCTCTCTTTCGGATTAGAAAGATGTAATTTCAGGATTGATAGTACAGATTCACACTGCATATTATCGGATTAATCGGACAGAATGATAAGAACCCCCCTTTTAAGTCTGGGGAGTATATTTGAACGTGTTCTTGTAAGTCAAGAAGATTTGCCTGGAAATGAGGTGGGTACTGATGTCAGATTTTGTAATTACGGTAGTCAATGATTGACTGATTTTGAGAATTATGAAAGATTGCAAACGATAATGGCTCTATCGGGAACTTAGGGCTGTAAACGGAAAAAACAAATTTCAACCTGAGTGCCGGCGGAAACAGGGCTACCACACTCATCATAAAAACGATATGAGCACTCAAGCACTGTTGTTAGTTATGTCGGCGGCGTTGTTGCATGCCGTATGGAATCTCATCTTTAAAAAAACGAATGGCGGACTTCCTCTTGTCTGGTTGGTTTCTTTAGCATCTGCAGTCATCTATCTTCCCTTCGTCATTTGGCAACTTGCACAAAGTCAAGCATCATTGACAGGTGTCATGTATGGCTTCGCATTGGCAAGCGCCGTACTCCATTTGTTGTATTTTATAGTCCTGCAAATCGGCTACAGAAAAGCTGACCTTTCCATTGTATATCCTATGGCACGGGGAACCGGGCCATTGCTTTCGGCAACCGGCGCCGTATTGTTTTTCGGTGAAAGACCGGGCTGGATGGCTATTTCCGGCATCGTATTGATCGTGACCGGTGTCTTTATAATGACCGGATTGAAATTGCGCTTATCCGACGACGAACGGTTGAAAACCGGAATTGTTTACGGGACTATCACGGGTTTGTTTATTGCCGCATACACGTTGTGGGATAAAATAGCCGTAACGGACTACAACGTTTCTGCATTGATACTCACATTTGCATCCATGCTGTTGCCATTATTGGTACTGCTTCCCAAGGCAGTAAAAGAAAAACAGGAAATAAGGCGTGAGATGCGACAACACTGGAAACATATTGTCGTAATAGCAGTGTTAGCCCCGCTTTCTTTTATTCTCGTTCTCATGGCGCTGAAAACAACTCCCGTAAGTTATGTGGCGCCGGCACGCGAACTCAGCATTGTCTTTGGCGTATTTTTCGGAACCGGTCTATTGAAGGAAGCAGACGCAAAGAAGAGAATTATTGCCGCAATCATAATGCTGCTTGGCATATCGTTTTTAGCGATGGGATAAGCAGCGAAAGCGTTTTTGTTTAGTCCTTCCTGCAATGTCGTTTTTTCAATTCGGCCACTCCATACTGTTTATCTGGAACCTTTAGTAAGCATATTTTCCATCCGTACTTATCTATTCCCCCCTCGACGTTGTGCGGCCATAATTACATTGACACTCAAGACCGCTTATCCTATATTTTCACCACATAAAAGGAAGTTCTTATCAAAACACTATGAGCTTACCGCTGCGCAGAACAGGACTGAACAGAAAGACGCCTTTCTTTTTCTCTTGTGCCCAGTGTCTACGTTGCTGCCACCACAAGAAAATCCAGGTCAACCCCTACGAAATCGTGCGCCTGGCCGCGAACCGGCGCCTGTCCACTGCCGAGTTCATGGGACGCTACACCCACGACAGCGGAACCATTCTGAATTGGGAAGAAGACGGCGCCTGCGTCTTCCTCGATTCTCGGGGTTGCAGCGTCCATCCCGACCGCCCGCTCGTCTGCCGCCTTTACCCCCTCGGCCGTCACGTCCTTCCCTCGGGAGGGGAAAGCTTCTCCGAGATCGAACCGGACAACGATTGCAAGGGCGTCTACGGCGATAGCGGTATAATCACGGCGTATCTCGACTCGCAGGGTGCTGCACCTTTCATGGAGGCCGCAGACAGGTATCTCGATCTCTTCTGGAGGCTCTACATGATACTGGAAAAAGAGGCGGCAGTGCCCGAGACACAAAACGCCATCGTCAGTGTGTTTCAGAAATTTGCCGGAGGCGAACGGAATGGCGACATCGGGTTTGCCGATGTGGATGCCATCGCAGCCGCCTTCTGCGATAAGTTATGTATATCGGTACCGGAGAGTGCTGACGACAAGATGACGATCCACATACAGGCCGTTGAAGCCTGGGCAAATAACTCAGGGAGGAGACAAGAACATGAAGCAAAAAAAACAAAACGCACCGCAACAAAAGGTCCCGGAAAAAAGTCACATAAGGCAAGCCATTAGCGTCGCCACTGTTGTTGCCTCGCTGGGAACTTCGCTCGGCGTCAGCGTTACTGAACTGGTTGCCGCAGATCAGAAGTCCCCCGTGCGCACGGAAGCCGCACAGCATAAGGATGCTGCTTCATGGGACTGGGGAAATATAAACGCAAACCAGCTGAAGATCTCCGATCAACTCAAAATGATCGAGGCATCTCAATTCAAATTCTGGAATCAGGTCAAAGGAGAGTCACGGCAGGGAAAGATCAACGTAAGGCAGTACAAGGAATTACAGGCGAATGAATACAAGCTTGCAGACCAGATCAAGGACTTGCGGGCAGATGACTACAAGCTGTCGAACCAGTTTAAGTTCTGGCGGTCGAACCTGCATAAGGGTGATCAGGCAGATCAGCTCAAACTCGACGGCCTGGAAGCAAACGAACTGAAGATCGCAAACCAGATCAAGTGGCTTGAAGCCAACCAGCTCAAGATCTCAGAGCAGATGAAGATACTTCAGTCGAATCAGGACAAGCGCTGAGCATTGATGAAGATAAGATAGGCAGAAAATAAAACCCCGCCCATCAGAAGCGAGCGGGGTTTCTAAAATTAATTTCTGTTGCAGCGCGAGACGCATTACTTCGGCTTTTTCCAGAACGGGCCGGTCTTGCCGATTTCTTTCATGCCCTGGACCATCTCACGGGCATATTCATGTATGTGTGACAGATAGTCCGCATCCATCCGCCGCCTGAAAAAAGGCCCGGAGAATAATTTGCGCAATTGGTCCAGTGACAGGACGCCTTCGTCGGTGCCTTGAACAAAGGACTTCCAGTTGTGGACATGCTCTTCCGACCGGAAGAGATTCATGGTGCTTCAGGCATAACCCGGATCTTCAAACCATTTCCAGAAGGGCACGGCTACATAGGCCGTGTACCCCGAAGCTTCGTCATTCAAAACGACCCCGTCCCGGATGACCACACGAAGCGGTTCTCCGCAATCCAGACAGGGGAAATCCACCGTCACTGCCTTGCCAGGGAATAGCCAGCAGACCGCCAGCGATTCGAATGCTCACTGGCCGAACCATTTCTGCTGACCGTCGATGGTGATCCGGTATTGGGTTGGAAGGTTGTTGAAGGGAGCGAAGGATACGATGTGGTCTGTGCGGGGATACAGCCACGAAGGGATTCCCGATGAGAAGAGATCGTGCATGACCTTCCGCCCTTCCTCAACCGGAAGCCCGAGTTCTTGGGCAAGCTCCGTGTAAAAGGGCGCCTGCCCGGTTTCTACCATACGATTCATGATGATGTGAAACGCCTTCTCCAGCAATGGGGGTGCGCTCATGCTAATTCCTCCTTTATAATTCTGTATTTCAAATCCCCTGTTCAGATGAAATTTTATCTACACTTCCTTCATAAAATCAATTGACGTCATGATTTTGAAAAGAGGATAAAGCGGGTTGTTGCGGTACAGGCTCAATGTCGTTTCATGAATTTCTCTGGTGAAGGCGGCGCAGCAGTCTTCGAGGATACAGGCCTGGAAGTCATTGGACAAGGCGTCAAGGGCGGTCACGAGGACGCACCAGTGGGTACTTATGCCGCAGATCGCAACTGTGTCCACTCCGTGCAGCCTGAGAATCTGATCCATATCCGTTTTATAAAAGGCGCTGAACCTGCGCTTGGGGCTGTAAATGTCCGTCGGAGACTGAATCAAGAGCTCTGTTACTTCCGCGTCCCTTGTCCCGCGGATGGAGCGCTCTTTCATCTTTCCACCGAAGATGAAGTCCCCTTTCAAGAAACTGTCCATGGAAAAAATCACCGGTATGGACCTGCCCCGCGCGAATTCCGTGAGACGGTTGATATTCGGACACACTGCACGGGCAAGGGGGGTAATCGGAAATCCCGGTTCAACTTCCAATGAGTCCTTAAGCATATCGACGATAACAATTGCAGGTTTCATTCACAACTCCGCCAACATAAAAAGAGGCAAGTCAAAACGCCTTGCCTCTTTCTTCTTTGTTTGATTTCCTTGATTATCCTTCCTTCATGCCCATGAGCTTCTTGGCCATTTTCTTCTTGGCGTCAAAGTCCGTAAGCACGGAGATCATGAACCGCTGGGTCTGCGGGGCGCCGGCGCCGTGCCAGGTGCCCGTGCCGTGCAGGCCGGCTGACCAGTGCTGCAGGAACTTTGCCACCTTGAGGCGCTTGTCTGCCGGGGCTGCAGCCGCGAAAGCCTTTTTCAGCATGGGACCGACCTCCGGGTCTTCCAGATCCTTCTGCCTCGGCATGGTTACCACCAGGCCGCCGCCGATATCTCCGGCGTTCTTGATGATTTCCCAGAATCCGTGGGCGATGTTCAGTTTGGCGGCATTGCCGAAGAGATCGTCCGGCAGGAAGACGCCGGATCCCTTCGGTTCTTCTCTTCCCCGCATGGCCGCCGCGATAGCGCAGGCGTGGGATGTCTCGCTGTAGCGGACCATATCAATGATCTTCTCCTGGATGTGAGGGACCTTGTCCACACCGGTGTATTCGGCGGCAAGCACGGTGCCCCCGATGATCAGGTCGGCGAACCCCACCTTGCAGGCGCCGCCGCAATTCATGCGGTGGGCCTTGGCGAACCTGGTAACCATTTTCCCGCAGAACTTGGTCTCACCGCAGAGGAAAACTCGCTCCCAGGGAATGAAGACATTGTCAAAGACCATCGTCGAGGTTTCCCTCTGTCCGTAGATGGGGGTCCCGAGCTCGGATTCATCTTCACAAAATTCCCGCTCTGCGGAGTAGGCATTGTACTGGCAGATGTATGTGAGCCCCGGTGCGCCGTTCTGCACGGCAAAAGCGAGGGCAAAGGCCTCTTCGCCTTCTCTCAACGCGCCGCCTGGCAGAACAAGAGTTTCATGCGAGCCTATGGCGCCGCTCTGGCTCACCTTGATCCCGCGTACTACGATCCCGTCGTCGCGTTTTTCGACGAGGTGAACGAATGTATCGGGTTCGTCCTGCTGGGAAGGCCTCTTTTTCCTGTCTCCTTTTGCATCGGTTATGGCGCCGGAGACGGCCAGGTCGTTTGCCTGTGCAAATGCAAGCCACTTGTTGAATCTCTCATTATATTTCGTTTTCAGATCCCGGTCCATCTCCCACGTCGTCGAAGCAAGGCTGTTGAGGGCATCGCAGCCGACGCAGCGGTAGTTGCAGGTCCCCACCGTCTGGCTCGTCAGGAGGGCCATCTCCTGCCGCATGTCCAGGTCGTGGATGTTGCGCGCGACGTTAAGGTTACGGTTGATTGGCTCGCCCGTAAGGTGGGATGTAGCGACCATGATCTCCTTGTATTTAGGGTCTTCAGCGAGCTCGTAAATCGCCGCGTTGGCCATGACCATGGAACGTGTAATTTTGTTGTTGAGTAGACCCTTCACCCATTTCCCCCCGCAATAGACACGGGGCGACAGCTTCTTCACGCTCTCCAGATACTCCTTTGAAGTTTTTAATGCCATAATATCCTCCGAATTAATTTATTCTTTAGACTTCACGTCTATTATATACTTCGCCCCGGCCCCTACACCGGGAAATGCCCCTATGTTCTCGAAGGCAATGTCCATGATTTCCATCAATTCGCCTTCTGTCCTCTTTCCGGACAATACGAGCAGCATGCCTCCTTCCTTCAGTTGAACTTCTGCAATGAGACCCTTTTCGTAAAAACCCGGTATAGCTTTTTTTTCATTGCAGCTATACACAAAACTCGCGAATGTGCCGGCAAGACCACTGGAGCTTCTCCGCTCCTCGCGCCCAATCTTGACAACTATTGTTTCCAATCCCTGATCGTTCTCTAATGCCAACTTCGAATCCTCTCACCACTACTGAGCGTTATACGCTCTGAAAATTTCTTTCATTGCCTGACGGATTTACATCTTTCCCCTGAGAGACTGGGCCGTGATGTGAATGGCGTCCCATGCGCCACCGAACGGCGGCGCGTATGGAAGATCAAGGTAGCCGACCTCATCCACGGAGAGTCCCGCCCACAGGGCGACAGAAAGGCTGCTGACCCTTTGAACGGCCCCTTTCTCTCCGATGCACTGTCCGCCGAGAAGTTTTCCCGTTTTCTTATCTCCAACAAGTTTCACGCCCAGCTTTTCTCCCTTCGCCATGGGACGGCCGACGGGAAGACCCCAGATCATGGCGCTCACCGGCTGGAACCCGTATTTCGCGGCTTCTTCTTCCGTAAGTCCCGTGGCGGCTACTTCCAGGTTGAAGACCTTGAAGGCCTGGGCGCCCACGACTCCCGGAAATTCCGCCGGGTAACCACCGATGTTCTGACCGGCAACACGGCCCTGCTTATTGGCGACATCGCCGAGAGGAAAATAGACCCATCTTCCGGCAACCTTGTGGAAGACCTCACAGCAATCTCCCACTGCGTAGACCCCTTCCCGGGATGTCTTCTGCCGGAAATCCACCTTGATGGCGCCGCTTTCTCCTAAGGCAATCCCCATGGATTCGGCAAGCGCGGCATTTCGCTTTGTGCCGACTCCCATCAGCACGAGGTCGGCATCCAGATCGCCGCCGCTGGTCTGCAGTTTCAACCGGTATTCCTTCCCCTTTTCGATGGCCAGAGGCTTCGTCTCCGGAAGAAACTCAACCTCGTTCTTGGCCAGTTCTTCCACGATCATCTTCGTGAATTCGGCATCCCACCGTACGGCCGGCCGGGGCAGGATGTCCATGACCTTCACTTCAATCCCGAGGCTTCTCAAGGCCTCGCACATCTCCATGCCGATATAGCCTGCACCGATCAGAACAGCTTTCCTGCAGCTCTTTTCGTTCAGGTAGGATTTCATCGTCAAGGCGTGGGTCAAATCCCTGAATACGTAAACGCCGTCCAGGTCTTTGCCCGGAATATCCAGGCGGATCGCTTCGGCCCCTGTCGCCATGACCAGGAAGTCGTAAGGAAGACTCGTTCCGTCGGACAAAGATAGAGAACTCTTCTTTGTATCGACACTGTCTACGCGCGTCTTAATCTTTACGTCGATACCCGTTTTCTTGAATTCTTCCGGCGTACGGATAACGAGCTTTTTTGACTCTTTGATTACATCACCGATGTAATAAGGCATCGGTCAGGCCGCATAGGAAACAAAGTCGCCCTTCTCAATCATCGTCACTTCCAGAGAAGGGTTTCTTCTTTTGGCCTCGGCAGCCGAAGACGGGCCTGCAGCCCCGCCTCCTACAACAACCAGTTTCTGGCTCATTGAATAACCTCCCCGGTTATCATTCTAATCGCATCGCGACTGTTTATCTTTCTATGTGTTACATCAGTCTTTGAGGTTTTCTACGTTCTCACCGAAAGGCTTTGCCGCCAGTTCATTCTTGTCGGATAGGACAAGGTCCGCTGCAATTCCGGCCGCATCGGTGATGACATCACGACAGTAGAGCGCGTGTTCCTTGCACAGCCAGGTGGTCTGCCACGGCACTGTCAATTCCCTGCACAGGGTCTTTCCATATTTCGCCTTGAAGCGGTTGGGTACCACATTGAATATCCTGTAGACGCCGGGCTTCCCGTAGAACTGGGCCTTCGACTTCATTGCCACGTCCTTTTGATCTGTTCCTTCAGGGAGTGTATCCCTGCCGTGGACGGCGCTCACAGCCATTACGGCCCCCGCCAGGGCGCCGCAGGTGTCTCCGAAAAGCCCTATGCCGCCGCCAAACCCGGTTGCAACTTTCTTGACTGCAGGAGGCAGTCCCGTATCCACCAAGCTTAGAACCGCTTCGGTGACACATTCTGCGCAATTGTACCCTAAAGAAAAATTCTTGCGGGCACGCTGACGGATTTCCTCGATCTTCTCCTCTTTTGTCATTGATTCTCCCTCCTTTTTTAAGAAATATTTCTAAGACAATTTTCTTGAGCACATTTCCGCGATAGCCGCGTCCCGGAGAAACATATAAAGCCGGAGCGCATATTCAAAGATGGATAATAGCACCATCTATTTGATGAAATAGCAATACGGAAAATTTACGTAAAGTATACGTATTTTTTATAAGTAGTCAATGAAATCGGGAAGGCCTAAGACTACAGAGACAGAAGATATGATCTCAAGTTTGCCTTTCTCTGGTTCAAATTCAACTTTCTTCTAATATGATCCCTATGCACTTCGATTGTCCTCGCTGACGCATTCAACAGTCTCGCTATTTCTTTTGTCGAGCGTCCCTCTTTTATAAAATTGATGACTTTGATCTCCGTCGGTGTGAGATTGGGATATTTCGAAGAGAGGGTGCGAAGAAACGGGGAAACGATTTCATTCAGATTTCTCTCGAGTATTCTTAATTGATTCAATTGATGACTGTCAACATGGGTGATCTTCAGGTTCTCGATATACGGCAGGACGAGTTCCCTCATATTGCAAGTTACTTTGTCCTCCAGTTCAGCCCTGTCTTCTTCCCTGCGCTTAAGGAGGACAGTCAGGGCCGTATTCGCATCTTCCAGATTCCGGGATTGCTCTTCCAGTTCCCGCTCTCTTTTTTTCAAGGCCTCTTCCATCTTCTTGCGTTCGGTAATATTACGGGCAATGCCATGAATCGAAACCTGTCTGCCATTTTCCCTCATGATACGGGCGTTAACCTCCACCCAGACTGCTTCACCGCCTTTTGTATAGGTAAGGAATTCCTGAGGGCTTTGCACTTCTGTATCGCCTGCTTTCTGGCGAATGAGCTTGCGGACAACGGGCAGATAATCCTGATCCAAGAGATTCTCTATATTGAGTCCCACAAGCCGTCCAGGCTCGTAGCCGTATGTCTTGGAAGCGGCGGCATTGCAGGATAATATCTTGCCGTCGAAATCAAGTATGAAAATTATGTCATTGGCATTTTCGAAGAGCTCCCGGTACTTCTGCTCTGACTGGCGCAGCGCTTCCTGGGCCCGCCGTCTTTCAGTTATATCTGTAACAATCTCGACTATACCGATAAGAGATTCTTCCTCATCTCGTACTGGATAGCTGCGCAAAACCCAGTTTTTCGTGTATGATGAAAAATCAATTACCTCTTGAGGCTTCCCGGTTTTCAGGGTTCTTGTAGCCGGACAAACACGGCATGCTTTACTTCTGTTATGAAGACCGTGATAGCAGTGTTTTCCGTTCAATTGGCCGGGTGCCAGCTTAAAGGCATCATGCATAGCCTTATTGGCCCAGATAACTTTCAAATCCGTGTCGAGATACAATACTAGCTCCGTCATGGCGTCGAGTATGACCGATTTTTCCTGCTCTGATTTGCTCAGCTTTTCAAACAGCCGGAGGTATTTTTTTTCGATTTGACGGCCCTTGGGATTTGGGCTGTCAGGCGCGGTTATTTTTTTCATCCATACCTCTGATTACAGCGGCTTTTCGTCCGGCAATTTTTCGCCTAAGGCGAGTCGGCAGATGTCGCTGATCATGAAATTTTTCATGCCCGCATCACGCACCTTCTTATTCAGGGTTGCGAAGCACATGGCACAGAGATAGACCATCGCCTCGGCGCCGTGATCCTTCGCATCCTTGATGTTCTTCTCCCGGAAGGGCTCGAAGTTCTTTCCCCTCGGGAAGAGCTTCAGCCCCGGGCCCGCCACCTCCACGCCGCAGCATATGGCATCGATGCCGTCGTACTGCCGTTTCACCCGCTCCACCCCGATGAGGTCGAAGATTTCGTCCACCAGGTAATCCTTCTCAGGCGTGTACCGGGAGGCGCATGGACGCTGGTAGGCAGCCTTCATATTCAGCTTCCTGACCTTGCCTCTATTTTCCTTGAGATAGTCCCTCAGATATTCAAACAGGTGAACCGTCCGAAAAGGAACCTTGATGCCGTATTCGGGTGCAACACCTTTAAGCGCTGCGTAGCAGTCGTCGTGCACGAAGATGATTTCCTTCGCCCCGGACTTTGCCAGGTTGTCCACCATGGCCTGCAGACGATTGACCATCACCGACTCGTCCCCCATGTGAGCGAAGAGGACATTGCAGAAGTAGTGCTTCCCTTTGAGGAGCGGCATCGTCTCGAATAGCTGTCCCTGAATCGCCCAGGGCATGTTGCCCTGCATAACGCAGATGGACATTACCCGGTCTTTGGGCGCCACCGGTTTCGGCTCGCCTTCCGGCTTAAATCTTTCAGCCATCTGCGCCTTCAGCGCCGGGTCAGTGAAAGTGCCGTCTTCTTCCAGCCGTTTGAGGATCAAGTCGAAGGGACGGGCGCCCTTTGGGCAATATTCGTTGCAGGCGATGCAGGTCACACAGTCCTTGAGCCACGCAACCTTTTCGCCCTGCACAAGTTTCCTAAATTCCCGGCTTCCGTTTTTCCTGTCGAAATCCAGGTAGCGGCATAGATTGAGACACTCACCGCAATAATCGCATTTATCTTCGTGAAACATAGATTCTCCTTACTAATCTTATTCTTGTGCCCCAATCTGTGACAAGTTGTTGCACCTTGAGGCCACTTAAGTTGTTGAGTTATTTTCTATCAAAAAAAGGTCTCTGGCAATAGCATTTTTATCCCTGCCTTCAACGGGTATGCCACGTGTCTCCGCCTCGGCAACGAGAAGATCCCAGGGCATTTCTTGAAGGAGCGGATAGCTATGAATGGGCGACTTGAAGTACTGCTCAAGACGTTCACGCTTCATTTCTTCTTCATCACGTGTCTTAGTTGAAGCAAGACCAAGAAATAATTTTATAATTTTTTTTGTGAACATATCACGACGACTGATTCTATCAAACATATTAATACCTCGGCCAACCGGTCTCTGCTTGGATGCCATCCGGGAAGAAACATCCGCATGGTAAGTGAATATTCCCGGCCCCGCGTCGAAGGCGGAGCCAGGGAACAAGACACTCATGGAAGAAGAAATCAATAATTACACTACAGCGCCTCCGCTTCCCGCTTTATACGCTTGCCCGGCCAGCCGTCCATGAACCAGTTATGGTAAAGCATGACGTTTATAAAGAGGATCACCGGCGCCATGGGAAACTGCTGTGGATGGGAGTAGCCTGCCTGCGTGCCGAGGAGCTGGTGGCTGTACTTATAATATGCCCAGTGCAGACCGACAGCCACCACGATTGTAATTGCTACGCGGATGAGAATGTTAACTTCCGTGCTGAACTTTCGGGGCCAGTTGTCAAAGTAGAAGTAAAGGACCAGGCCTACCGTAAGTAGGATAACGGCAAGCTCACCGGTATGAAGGTATCGCCAGTCAGGCGCCATAATGCGCTTGGCTCCCTCAACAGAGACACCCCAGACCATGTCCTGAAAGAACACGAAGGAGAAGAAGAGAATAAATGCAAGGAGCAGGATAAATAGAAAACCCGCAATGCCCCGCCAGGGCTGTGACCTCACAAGGCGGAATGGATATCTTTCCAATATCGTCTCCGTCAACCATACCGAGACGGTGGCGCACATGATCCAGCCCACGTTAAAATTACCGCTCAGCGTATGGAAAGAATTGTACCACCAGGGAAAAGCCGCCGTATACTCCTGCCAGGGGTAAAAGAGAACGCGATAGTGTGGATGCATGAAGATGAGATACGCATAGGTAGTGAGAAGAAAGGTTACTGCAAATACCGTTAATCCTTTGGCAGGCTGTTTCAGCTTGTGCCAGGGATAATTTTCAAAGGCGGAAGGCCAGATTGGACTCAGCCACGAGGCAATCGCGGCCATCATCAAGATGGCAAGAGATGAGTATTCGCGGGAGAAGAAATCAGATAGTCCCGTTTTTTTCAGCTCCGGCCAGCTAAAATACGGGATCGCCAGTTTCCCGAAAATGTTGTAGTAGAATACCCAGACGAGGAGTCCTGTAACCGCAAAATTGATCGCAATCAGAATCAGGCCTTTCTTAAGAGGGTGTGCCTTTTCCATCCACTCCAGTTTGAATGGCCAGAAGTTGAAGATATAGACCTGCCAAATGGCGATGATGAGAAGCCAGCGTATGTACATGTAGCCATACTGGGGCGTATACCAGCGGAGGACCCCGCGAGGATCCATGAAAACCCACCAGAGACCCATGAAGACGGCAAAGGCCAGGAGCGTATCCAGAATGCCTCGTATGACAGGCTGTTTGATCAGATCGGTTAACTTTCGTTCTTCGAGCCACAATGTATCCAGAGCATTTGCACTCATTTTATCACCTCCCTTATCTAATTAAGTGATGACCAGTTCATCCCCGTTACCAAGGTAGATGTCCCGCTTACTCATGTGACGGGCAGTACCCTTGACGACAGGGAGGCCGGCTTTGATCATTTTCTCGGCTGTGATAAAGCCGGTACAGTGATTGCACCCTATTTTCTGTACGCCATACTTGTTGAAGGCCATAATAAGATCATCGTATTGGGGATCCCAATCCTCAAAAGGCGAGATGTGAAGGCCACCCTGCACGGCGTATATCTTTTCTCCTCCGACGATCTTCTTTCTCACTTCCTCCATGTAGCTGATTATACCCTGATGACAGCATCCGGTCACCAAGACGATACCCTTGTCCTTCACGTTAAAGACAAAGGCCTGTTCGCCGAAGACCCGGAGTATGATGGGTACGTCGAAGGTCATAAGGGCAATCCCGGGATATAGGACATTAACCTGCTTGGAATCGAGAACAGTGACTTTTCCCTTGTGTGGATGATCATTCTTTACATTGGCTTTCGGGAAGCTCTTCCCTTTTAAAAGATCAAATCCATCCTGATAGAAACCCTTGGGCACATACATAGGTATATCGGGATAATGCCGCATGGTGGATTCAATACCAAAAAAATGATCGATGTGCTCGTGGGAAATCACCTGGAAATCTATCTCCTTTTTGGCGAGCTTTTCGGCGATTCCCTCTTCCTTGAATCTCTTGTCCATCCAATGGGGATTCCATCCTGAGTCCAGAAGGATTTTCATGACCTTCCCATCCATGAGCTCCGCCTCGATATAGGTGGAGAAGCCCCCCAGATTGTCTCCCAGGTAGCCGGCCTTTACACCCTCCCTCGTCCAGGGGATCTCGTATTGATTGACTAAAAGTCCCCCCGCTTTTTTGACGTCATTCAGAAAGACATTGTTGTCATACCAGCTTGTCTCCGAGATGACCTTGATCTTCAACCCCTTAATCTGGCCGATATCTACGAGGTTGACTTTCTCCTTGGGCAGAAGCTGGCTCTTGAAAACGGTGGATGACAATCCCGCAGCGCCGAAATATCCCGCCAGGGTGCCTACGGCCATCCCCTTGACAAAAGAACGCCGTGAAAAATCTTTTTCCATTTTAACAACCTCCTTTGCTATTTAGCCATAAGCAGCAATTGGTAGGTCAGCACGAAAAGAACGATACCGACCAAGAGTCCCAACAGGATACCGCTTCCCCAGCCCTTCTCTTTTTTGACCTCCTTAACATCTTCTTCCATTGATCAAGCCTCCTTATTTAGTTTTCCAAATGCATTTCTTCCAGATCACCGTCAGGCACTAAGGCCAGAACATCTTCCTCTCGGCAGACCAATTCCGTCTGGACGATGATCCTCTCTATATTAAGGGAAGGCTCCGTCTTGATATCCTTCCCGTCGTTTAAGAATCTCACTCCTTCTCCCCGCCAAATCTGTTCGCGATTAACTTCGTATTGATGAAAAGAAGACCAACTCTTTACGAGTCCCTGATAGATGGAATTGCTGATTGCGAAGCCGGAGTAATTTCGGTCCAGCGCGCCTTTTTTAAGAGACGTCAAAGGTTGACCATCTCCGTTTCTGATGGTGTGGTTCTGCGTAACGGCCACCTGCCAGCTCGTCTGTGTCTTAAGCCGTATAACGCTGCCTATAGTGTCTTTGAAAGCGATGTAAAGATGGCCGGCGTAGAAAAAATCCGGGGGTATGATATCCCTGCCGGCGTAGGAGGGCGCACCCGTGCTTTCTGCAAGATCGGCGAATCGCTGTTCTTCGTGGTTGTGGGAAAGACTGTGGCAAGGACATCCGCCTCCGGCCGAGGGCGGGGTCTGAAATACATAACTTGCACGACAGAGTTTTTCCAGAAAAGACAATCCTTCGTACCACGGCTCGTCTTTATCCGGATAGTATTTAACTACGAATTCTGCCAACCAGTCATAGCCGTCCATAGCTTGTGCCCCGAGAAGATCGAGTTCGTATACCCCAGCGTGCGCTGCATGCCAAAGATACCAGTATGGCCTGTCATCAATCATGTGGCTGATATATCTCAGCCCGGCTGCTTGCCTGAGCGCATCCTCCGAAAAAAGGACAAGCCAGAAATGGTTCATCATCCCCGCAACCTGCATGGACATGTCTGCACGGCTACTTCGCATTTTTATTAGTCTTGCATTTGCTGCAGAACCCATAAAATTGTATGAGATGGTTAATGATTGTGAAATTATATTTCTTGGACAACCCGGCTTCCGTCTTTTTTAAGAGGGCTAACTCTTCATTGATAAAGTCTGCATAATCAATGACACGGCCGCAGCCAGTGCACACCAGATGATGGTGGTGAGCCTCTCCACGGCGGCCTTCGGCTATCTCGTATCTGGCCCTGCCGTCGCCAAAATCAAACTTATAGACCAGACCGGTACTTACAAGAACCTCCAGCGTTCTGTAAACTGATGTCAAACCAATAGCAGGATAGGAGGCATAAACTTTTATATATATATCTTCCGCGCTCAGATGCTCCTTCGCATCTGCCAGAACATTCATGATGGCCTCACGGCCCTGCGTGATCCGGTAGCCGTATCCTTTAAGTTTCCCGCGCAACAGCGGCTCCTGTCTGCTCTTCATTACTTATTCCCCCAATTGTTAATGGATGTCATTTTCATTTACTCCTTGCAAAAGCGTCTGTCAAGGCTTAATATTGGACCGCGAGAGTGAACCTTCACGTTAGCCTTCCACCCATCATCAGATATTAATCAGTTGTCTGAAGAAGGGCGCTATCCGAAATGAGTGCAATATTTTCAGTGAATTTAGTTCACGTCCTGTCAGTGGCAGATTGCTCTTGCAATATTCTTTTTTCTATGGTGAGCTGAAGACCTAAAGTAATCGGCGCCTTGTAATCATGCCAGTCTCAAACTGCAACATCCATTTACCGTTTTATCTTTATTCTTGTGTTCCTTTATTCTCATTGCAGATGACCAGCATGAAGATCGCCATGGGTTGGTGAAGGAAGCCCGCCTTTATGATGATCGCGGGTGAATATGTTTTTAAAGAGGAGTGACACGATGCAAAATTTCATATTCGACAATCCCACCAGGATCATCTTCGGGAAGGGAACGATTGCCCGCATAGGAAATGAAGTTAAAAGATTCGGCACAAATGTACTGCTCGTCTACGGACAGGGCAGTATCAAAAAACATGGAATTTATGACCAGGTCATCTCGTCTCTTACGGAAGCAAACCTTTCAATCGTGGAATTTCCCGGCGTCAAGGCAAATCCTGTATTCTCTCATGTCCTCAAGGGGATAGAGCTCGCTCGCAGTCAAAACATCAACGTTGTCCTCGCCGTGGGCGGCGGAAGTGTAATCGACACGGCAAAGACAATAGCGGCAGGCGTAAAGGCAGAGCCAGGCGACGATATATGGGATTTTTTTACATTCAAAAAGAAGATACGAAATGCCCTTCCTATCCTGACGGTGCTTACAGTGTCCGCCAGCGCCTCGGAGATGAATCCCACAGCGGTGATTACAAAGGAGGAAGGGGCGCAGAAATTCAGCATCTCTTCTCCTTTGATACAACCCAGAGCTTCAGCCTTGGATCCAACCGTGCTCTTTTCTCTCCCCACCGAGTGCAGCGCTTACAGCGCCGTAGACGTAATTACGCATCTGCTCGAAGGATATTTTAACAACACAGAACCCGAAAGCCCCCTTCAGGACAGACTTGTAGAAGGAATTATGAAAACAGTCATGGAAAGCACGGAGGCTATCCTCAAAGATCCTCAGAATTACAACGCGAGGGCCAATATGATGTGGTCGGCTACACTGGCCTTTAATGGACTGACTGCGGCAGGCATGGGATTGATAAGCCTGCCTGCCCACATGATCGAACATTCGCTCAGTGCCCTCTATGATATCGCACACGGAGCCGGGCTCAGTATAATATTTCCCGGGTGGATGAAATATGCTGTGCACAAGAGGCCCGCGAAATTTGCCCAGTTGGGCAGAAAGATTTTTGACATTCGGGAAACCGATGACCTGAAGGCGGCAGTTGAAGGAATCACTCGTTTAGAGCGCTGGTTTTCATCCGTCGGCAGCCCCACATCAATGAAAGAGGCCAGCATACCCGGATCTGATATAGATAGAATAGCAGATAACTCGGCGGCGCTGGCCAAGCTGTGGGGATTGAAAGATTACACCCGCGAAGTCATCGTAGAAGTTTTGCATCTCTGCAAGGCATGAGGAACCGCCCGGGCAGTACATTTATTTACATGAGGAGGGAATCAGTATGAAGCGGTATGGAGATTTTATCACGTCCGAGGAAGATCTCGCCTTCCTGACGGTAATCCGGAAATACGTTGACAACGAGATGATGCCCCTTCGTCTCAAGTTGGACGAAGATTATTCCATCTTCGAAAAAGTATATGAGGGCCTCGTGAAGCTTGGCATTCAGAAGCGGGGGTTTTCTCCCGAATACGGCGGTCTGGGAATCCGGTCCGCAACCACGGTCTGCGCCATCACGGAAGAATTATCCCGAGGGGACAGCGGCGTATCCCTTCATTCGCTTATCATCCCCTGGTGCCTGGCAGGAGCAATGGGCGCGCGCAACAAAGTCCTGATGGATAAGTTCATTCCCATGTTCTGCGGAGACACGCCGCGCTGCGGCTGTCTGGCGATTACCGAACCGGCCGGGGGCTGCAATATCGAAGATGCGGCAGAACATGGCCTCACCATTAGAACCAGAGCCAGACTCGACGGGAACGAGTGGGTGATCAACGGTGAGAAGATGTGGCCCAGCGGCGCCAGCATTGCGGACATCTACTGTGTCGTCTGCACGACCGATCCCAACCAGAAAGAAGATGGCATGGCTCTCATCTATGTCCCCAAGGATACCCCCGGGCTTTCCTTTGGCAAAGCCGAAGAAAAAATGGGCATGAAGATGACTGACGTGAATACGGCTATCTACTTCGATAATGTGAGGGTGCCCAAAGAATACAGAGCCGGCGGAGCCGGCGTCGACTGGCAGCTTTTCAGGGCCAACATAGGCTGGGGGCGACTGACGAGCGCTCCCATGACGCTGGGAAACGCCCAGGCTGTTCTGGAGATTGTGATAGAGTATTGCAAGAACAGATTCTATGGAGGAAAGCCAGTCCGCAACCATTCCCTGCAGGCTGCCATGATCGCCGATATGGCGGTCGGCATCGAATCAGCGCGCGCCTTTTACCTCTCCGTGGCAACCATGTTCAATAACCGAAAGAAATACGGAAATCCCGGTGAGGATTATCTGATGGCCCGCGCCAGTGCAGCAAAGGTATATGCGTGTGATGTCACAGAGACGGTCTGTAACAGGGCGATGGAACTCATGGGCTCATACGGATATGCCCGCGATTACCATGTGGAAAAATATCTCAGAGACAGTAAGATCATCCAGATCTGGCTCGGGGGCGGACAATTGGGAAGGCTGGACGTGGTCCAGAGCTACTATCCTTACGTTGAGAGTCACAAATAACACATGAATATGAGGAGCAATTGACATGACGCTAAAGACGCCCGAACAATATGAAAATAGTCTGCGTAAGATGAATTTTAAGATCTACCTGATGGGTGAGCTGGTGGAAAATCCCGTGGACCATCCGATCATCAGGCCTTCGATGAATTCGGTAAAGATGACGTACGCCCTGGCCCAGGACTCCCAGCATGAAGATTTGATGACCGCTAAATCGCACCTCTCGGGAAAGAAGATCAACCGCTTCTGCCACCTGCACCGGAACACCGAGGATCTGATAAAGAAGGTGAAGATGCAGCGGCTTTTGGGACAGAAAACAGGGGCATGTTTTCAACGCTGCGTGGGTATGGATGCGATCAACGCCGTGGACAGCGTCACTTTCGAGATGGATAAGAAACTCGGCACCAAATATCATGAGCGGTTTATCAAGTTCCTCACGATGATGCAGGAAGAAGACCTGACGGTGGATGGCGCCATGACGGACCCCAAGGGTGACCGCAGCCTGACACCCGGCAAGCAGGCCGATCCGGACCTATTCACGCACGTGGTGGAAAGAAGAAAGGACGGCATCATCGTCCGAGGCGCGAAGGCCCACCAGACGGGGGCCCTCAACTCCCACTGGATTCTTGTTATGCCGACGATGACCATGACGAAAGAGGACAGCGATTATGCCCTTTCCTTTGTGGCGCCTGCGGACGCCGAAGGCATATTTTACATTTACGGCCGCCAGTCCTGCGACACGAGGAAACTCGAAGGCGGTGAGATCGACGTGGGCAACAAGGAATTCGGCGGCCACGAGGCCCTGATGGTCTTTGACAACCTGTTTGTCCCCTGGGAGAACGTGTTCATGTGCGGTGAATACGAATACAGCGGCGCCCTGGTGGAAAGGTTTGCCGGGTATCACCGCCAGAGTTACGGCGGCTGCAAGGTAGGCGTGGGCGACGTGCTCATCGGCGCTGCGGCCCTGGCTGCCGATTACAACGGCGCGGCCAAGGCGTCCCACATCAAGGACAAGCTCATCGAGATGATGCACCTCAACGAGACCCTCTACGCGTGCGGCATCGCCTGTTCGGCGGAAGGGCACCAGACCGCATCCGGGAACTATCTGATTGATCTGCTCCTCGCCAATGTCTGCAAACAGAATGTCACGCGTCTCCCCTACGAGATCGCGAGACTTGCGGAGGATATCGCCGGGGGGTTGATGGTCACCATGGCCTCGGAGCAGGACCTCCGCCACCCGGAGATCGGCAAGATAGTGGAAAAATATTTCAAAGGTATTGCGTCGGTTCCGACTGAACATCGCTGCCGCGTACTGCGGCTGATTGAGAATGTCACCCTCGGTACGGCGGCGGTGGGCTACCGGACGGAATCCATGCACGGCGCAGGCTCACCCCAGGCGCAGCGGATAATGATCTCACGCCAGGGAAACTTGGCGCACAAGAAGAAGCTGGCCAAAGAAATTGCCGGGATCAAGGACTGAGCATGAATACAAGATGAAAAGAGAGAGGAACATGCCAAGCGAAGAGAAAGACTTACTGGAAGAGCCCCTGACGGGCTACAAGGAAAAAATAGTACCAATCACAAAGACAGCCCTGACCTGGAATAAGGATCTTATCTTTACGGGCACAACCCAGCAGGGATATGAGATAGAATTCGATGCCCATGCCCAATGGGGCTGCAAGCCGACAGAGGCGCTGCTTCTTAGTCTCGCCGGTTGCATGGGGATCGACATGCTAATGTTTTTACAGAAGATGAGGGTCCAGCTGACAAGCTTTAAGATGGAACTGGTGGGAGAGCGAAATCCGACACCGCCGCAGTATTTCAAAGCCATTGAGATCGTCATGTATATAGGCGGAAAAAACCTTAATGCTCAAAAGGTTGATCGTGCCGTATCCTTATCCCACGATAAGTATTGTTCTGTCTATAACACCCTTCGCAAGGATTTGGACATGAAGGTGCGATACGTGCTCGAAGAATCAAAATAACGAATCACACTTCGCCAAGTGCAACGAGCGTAATGGCTGTCTTCACATTTATGCCTGTCATCAAGGATCTCTGCCAAAATGGAGCCTTGTTTAATAAATTACACCCCATACAGCTTCGGACATCCCTGGCAGATTGGATGGGGCTTCGAATCTAAGGACGCTCGGAACGAGGCGTAGCCCTTATTTTGCCAGATGGCCAGAATCGACTCGTCCGTGATATTACCGAAGGTAAGACGCTGATATATTTTTTCACAATCACCTGCCATGTGGGAAATTCCTGAGGCTGGGATGTTTGCAAAAGCGCATGGAGAGATGGTACCGTCTGCAGACACAAAAAGCGCTCTCTCGATGTTTTCTGTGCAGATCGGGCTTCTCTTTCCCGGCGGGACAAGTCGATAGCAGATATTTAGTCCCACTCGTTCGCCCTCCTTCACCAGTCCTTCAAGCAGGCTTTTCAACTCGCCGTGCATGTTTTCATCTGAGGGCACAAGGATCTCTTCCCGCAGGTCTTTACTGGGCACGAAGTCAAGGGTACTCACAATCACCTGTTCTATCCCGTGGTCCTTGAATGCGTGGATAATCCTGTGGATGTCTCGAAGATATGAGCGGAGGAGCAAAAAGGCAATGTTGACCGTTGGCGTATCGACATGGCGAGCTCTTTTCTCGGCAGCAAGGTCGGTAATGGCCTGAAGAACCATTCTGTATTCTGTCTTCTTGCGCACGGTGTCGTTGTCCTCGCCTATACCCGCTAAAGAGAATGCAATATGGTCAATATCGCTCTCGACGAGCCTGCCGATGTTCTGGCGGTCGAGCAACATACCATTTGTTGTCGTACTTACCTTGCACCCGATCTTCTTCAGACGTGCGACCATCTCGAAGAAGTCCCCGTGCAGGAATGGCTCACCCCATCCCTGCAGATGAATCATCCTTGCCGTGGCGAAGAGGGGGAGCATCCTCTCGAACTTGTCAAGCGAAAGGTCTCTGTTGCTCCAGTTGGATCGGTATGCTGTTCTCGGGCAGTAGGTGCAGGCTGCATTGCACCGAGACGTGACTTCAACCTGTACCCAGTCGAGCCACGGCATCCGCTCAAATTCCCACCATCGAGCAAAATGATTGGCAATGGATTTTCGCAATACAGCCATCGTCATCTGCTACATCACTTCCTCAAAGACATTTTCTTATATATTGCTAACTGAAATGCTGCATAAATGATGGGCACTAAAAACGAGTTTCAGGAAGAAATCCGTGCATCCCTTTGGTGGTTGCAGGAATCAGCAGTGCGCGAAAGACGCGCCCCGTCATGGAAGCAGCAGATGGTTATCACTGAATCCTTGTCCCCCAGGCAGTGCATATGCCGAGATCGGCTCATTCGGGCCAGGACGGGTGAATCCGCCACGGGAGGAGCATGGGAACTTTCCGCTTATACTCCCCGTATGCTTCCCCGAAATCAGCAACCAGATCCCTTTCTTCAAGGAACGCGCCAAGACAGATCCATGTGGTCCAGAGGACATTGAACAAGAGCCTGTCCAAGGTGAGATAGGGGTTCGACCAGATCATGAGAAGAACGAAAAAATACAGGGGATGCCGCACAAAGCGGTAGGGACCGCTGATGGTCAAAGGTATTTCTTTCGGTTTCTTCCCGCGGAGACGGTATTTTATTGCTCTGATGCCGTAAGGGTCGAAAAAGCCCAGGGCCTTCGTTCCCCAGTAAAAACCCACAAGAGACGCTGCAAAGATCACTCGCAGCAATAAGCGAAGCGCGCCTTTAGCTGTTGCCACCGTATTGGATGATACCTGCCAGAAGATTATAACTGCGAATAAAACGATGCCTGACAAGATCGCGTAGAACGCGCTGACGTATGCTTCCGTAATAAGCCGAGAGAAAAACCGGCGAAATGGCTTTCGTACCATTCCACTGTGCTGAAGGAAAAAAACAATAGAAAGACAGAAATCAAAAAATAATGTCCCGCCTTCGTTTAGACCCAGCCTTGCCAAATGCAGCGATCCGACATAGCAGAATATCCCGAACATAACCAAAGAACCGCTGCCAAATATATATGCAATACAAATCACAATGTATGCTGGATACTTTTGCATCAATTTTTCCCCATCAGAAACTGCCCATAGCAAGGGATAGTAGTTGTTACAGTTGCTTTAAGCATTGAGAGCAACGGACAATTAGAATGTGTTTGCGCTATTTTTACTCCTCACCGAGGGGTCTTTTTACCGGTCAGGTGCCTCCGAAAATGGGGATGCCGCCGCGCAGCGAAATATCCCCGGCGAAACCGACCGTGACCTTGTTGCCTTCCACAATCACGGGTACCTGCATCTTGCCGCCGGAATAGGTCAGCATTTCTTCCAATTTCTTCGGGTCCTCATGCACATTGATATATACGGCACTGTCGGCGTAGGCTGCCCGAGCCTGGTTACAGAAGGGTCAGATGTCCGTTCCGTAGATGATGATCTTCGCTTCCATAAATCCTCCTGCGTATTGAATCTCAAACTTCCGCCGGAAATAATTTCCTTTTAAATATAAGGGCCACATTAACAAGCATGATCATCACCGGCACTTCCACCAAGGGGCCGATTACTGCGGCAAAGGCCACGCCGGACGTAATTCCGAAGACTGCGATCGCTACAGCAATAGCCAGCTCAAAGTTATTGCTGGCCGCCGTGAACGCTAAAGTGGTGGTCCGAGAATAATCCGCCCCCAGTTTCTTGCCCATAAGGAAGGACACAACGAACATGACAATAAAGTAGATTCCCAGGGGTATGGCGATGCGCAACACATCCAAGGGGATAGTAACGATCAAATTGCCCTTCAGGCTAAACATTACTACGATAGTAAAAAGAAGGGCAATCAGGGTAATCGGTCCAATTTTCGGCACAAAGTTTTTATGATATCTCTCCTTGCCCACCAGTTTTAAGCCTAAAAATCTGGTCAATGCTCCGGCGATACAAGGAATGCCCAGGTAGATGAAGACGCTTTCAGCGATCTGGCGGATGCTCACTTCCACGATACTTCCCGAAAGCCCGAAGAATGGCGGCAGAACGGTAATAAAAAACCAGGCATAGACACTGAAGAAAAGCACCTGAAAGACACTGTTAAAGGCCACCAGGCCAGCAGCGTATTCTGTACTGCCCTTAGCCAGCTCATTCCACACGATCACCATGGCAATGCAGCGGGCCAGTCCGATCATAATTAGTCCAACCATATATTCCGGCTTGTCCGGCAGGAAAACCATGGCCAGGATAAACATCAACACCGGTCCAATCAGCCAATTCTGCACAAGGGAAAGCGCCAGTACTTTCTTGTCGTGAAAGACTTCCGGCATCTCCTCGTACTTTACCTTGGCAAAAGGAGGATACATCATCAAGATGAGCCCGATGGCGATTGGAATGTTGGTGGTCCCAACTTGAAACTGATTGATGAAGTGCTCCACTCCAGGCAAAAAGTATCCGAATCCAACACCCAGAGCCATAGCCGCAAAAATCCACACAGTTAAATAGCGGTCCAGGAATGATAACCTTTTCACAATACCCTCTGACATATATCCATCCTCTCTCAACTGCCGGTTATAATTTAATGAATTCTCTTTCAATCCAGTTTTTGATTTCATCGCGGATCTCTCGAAAACCTGCCATGATTTCCTCTTCTGTCCCGGTCAAGGCCGAAGGATCCTCAAAGCTCCGGTGAAGGATTTTTTTGCCGGCTGCAAAATATGGACAGGCCTCCTTCGCATGATCACAGACGGTGACCACGCAGTCAAATTGCTGACCGAAAAATTCCTGAATACCTTTTGATCGATGGGCTCCCATATCGATGCCAATTTCACTCATCACCTTAACGGCATAAGGGCTCACATCTCCTGGCTCAGTACCGGCACTATAGACTTCATAGAGATCTCCATAAAGGGCACGCAGCAGACCTTCGGCCATCTGGGAACGGGCCGCATTATGGGTGCAGATGAACAGCACCCGTTTTTTATTTCCTGACACCGTGATATTTCACTCCACCGCTACTTCTCTTCTTCAATCCACTTCTTGATTTCACTGACTGACGGAAGCCTTCCGTATGACTTGACCTTCCCATTTATGACCAGTCCCGGCGTACTGAGTATACCGTAAGTCATCATCTGTTTCATATCGGTCACCTTGACAACCTCGGCGGCGCAGCCTGTCTCTTTAGCGGCACGTTTAGCCTCTTCGGCGAGCTTTTCACAGTTGCGGCAACCTGGTCCCAATATCTTAATCTCCATAGACTTCCCTCCTCTCACATGATTGCGTTAAAAAGATAGCCCACCATAATTATGGCGACCGTCAGAATGGCAGCAAATATAACCAGCAGCTTTACTTTTAAAACCTTTCTCAGGATGACCATTTCGGGAAATGAAATCGCCGTGACGGCCATCATGAAAGCCAGCACCGTCCCCAGAGGCATTCCCTTCCCCATCAGCGCCTGCACGATCGGGATTGTGCCCGCGGCATTCGAGTAAAGAGGTATTGCAATCAGGACGGCGAGAGGAACTGCAAAGGGATTGTCCCGTCCTGCGTAGGTCGCCACAAAATCTATGGGCACATATCCGTGAATAACTGCGCCGACTCCGATTCCCAGAAGGACATACAGCGTTACCCGTTTTAGAATGTCCTGGGTATGAAAAGAGGCCAGTTGAAAGCGATCCCGCCAGGAAAGCTTCGGAATTTCCGCCTCGCCCATCCTGAGTTCCCACACGTAATCTTCAACCATCTTTTCCACGGCAGGGATGCGTCCCAGGATGATGCCGGAGATGATGGCAACAGTCAGACCCGTTCCGATATAAATCAGGGCAATCTTTGCCCCGAAAAGCCCCCAGAGAAGCACCAGTGCCACTTCGTTGATCATCGGTGAGGCGATCAGAAAGGACAGTGTCACGCCGAGGGGGACGCCTGCCTCCAAAAAACCGATAAATACCGGTACTGCCGAGCAGGAACAAAAAGGTGTCACAATCCCCAAGAGTGAGGCCAGAATATTTCCGACGAACTCAGCCTTCGTGGCAAGTATTTTTTTTACCTTCTCCGGCGGGAAGAAACTTCTGATGACTGATACGATAAAAATTATTGCGGTGAGCATCAGAAGAATCTTGATGGTATCGTAAATGAAAAAATTCACCGCGTCAGCAAGATGGGTCCCGTCTATAAGCTGAAATATGTCGTACGTCAGCCAGTCTGCAAAGGCTTTAATCATTTGTTTTGTATGTTCTCCTGTATATTTCTATTGAGCAATATCACTGCGGCTACTTGCATATATCTTCACGCCTGATGGACTTGAGGTTTTTTATAAGAAGCTGGACCTCCCGATCCTCTGTGATCCAGTGTTTCAGGTTTCCCAGGAGACTCGCGGCATAGGGGCTTTTGCTTCCATCCGTCAGATGGTAATTCACCCAGAGACCGTCCTTCTTAAAACCGACGAGACCGGTATCTTCAAGGAACTTGAGATGCTTTGAGACGGTCGGCTGAGCGATGTCCAGAGCCGCCTGGATTTCGCACACACACATGGCCTTATGCTGCAACATTTTCAAGATCTTTACCCGGTTGGGGTCGGAAAGCGCCTTCATAACCTTTATAAAATCTTTCATGGCTATCCTCGCTTGTATATTGCTCGTCGGTAATATACTAACTCCGCCTATTGCTGTCAAGTTTTTTTCACATTTTAGTTCTGACAAGTCAATTCCCTGCGAGCCCGGCTGTTGAACCAATATCAAGACTGCATATACACTATTGATTTAGTTTTGAATTCGGTAGCCGGCGGATGACGAACGGTACTGTTCTTTAAGAAGAGAAGATTCTCCGCAGCTTGCTGCGGATAGCTTTAGTGCCGAGGCTTGCGGGAGTATTTAGGGGAGCAGAAGTTGATTATCTCGGGATCTCGATTCCCCGACGCTGGTGACATAGATGGCCGGCTGTCCGAGAACGGGGCACTTTGCCTCGCAGAGTCCGCAGCCGATGCAAAGCTCCAGGTCGACCTTGGGCAGCTTTAATCTCCGTTCTTTTCCCTCTCTGTTTTTGACCCCTACCTGTTCAAACCAGATGGCCTTCTTCGGGGTAGGACAGACCTCCTCACAGACGATACACGGTGTGGCATGGGCATGGGGCAGGCATCTCCCCTTATCGATCATGGCGAGTCCTATCTTTACCTTGTTTTTCTCAGGAAGCTCCAATTTCTTAATCGCGCCTGTAGGACAGACCTGTCCGCAGAGGGTGCACCGGTATTCACAATAGCCGATGCGAGGGACAAGGACGGGTGACCATATTCCCTCAATCCCCGCTTCAAAGAGCGTCGGCTGGAGACCGTTTGTAATACAGACCTTCATGCACTCACCGCATTTTACGCATTTCCTGAGAAATTCCTTTTCCTCGAGGGAGCCAGGCGGCCTGATCAATCTGGGATCTGCGACCCCTGCCTTGGCAATGGGTGTGATTCTCAGGAGCGGTACGGCGATAAGACCCGTCAGGATTGAACCGACGACCCGCCTCTTGCCAAGGTCCATACCGGCAACAGGCTGCTTTTCCCGGAAACCGAAATGGACGGCATTCCGAGGACAGAGATCATCGCAGTCCATGCAACAGAGACACTCCGTGTTTTTCCACTTTTCGTTCCCGTCGGGGGCCGCTCCCCCCTGACATGCCTGTGCACAAGCCCCGCAGTCATTGCAGTCTTCGCTGACAGATCTTTTAAGGAAGGCATATCTCGAAAGGATGCCGAGGAGCCCGCCTAAGGGGCAGAGATACTTGCACCAGAAACGTCTCTCCACAAGGTTCATTCCAAGGATGAGCAGAAACAGGAACCCTACAAAAGCGCTCTGCAGGTAAAATGGCTGCTGGAACGGGAGAAAAATCTTTTTCAGGGTGGAGTAGATAAATTCGGAGATATTGACCAGAAATGGTATATGTGCATTATAGAAGGCGTCAAAAGTGGCGCTCGTGGCATAGCTCACCAATGGATAAACGGCCAACGAAAACGACCTGATCAAGAGCGAAATGGGGTCGGCTATTCCTACGAGCTGAAGAGAGAAAAGAGATGATACCAGGAGAAAGATCAGTATATAGTACTTGAACCGATACCAATCTACTGTCGCTTTTTGGGGACGCCCCTTCTTTATGGAACCCACCATGTTATTCAAGGTTCCGAGCGGGCACACCCAGCCGCAGAACACTCTCCCCAGAAATACCGTGGCAACGATAACAATAATGGCGAGGTAAAATGTTTGATACCACTCGCGGCTGGACAGCATCGTCGTGATGAAGATCAGCGGGTCCGCATCGAGGAATATCTTCACGGGGTAGCCAAGGTCATTGGCCCCTTTCGATTCGGTCTGCAGAAAGAGCCACAGAAACAGCAGTAAAAAAAGCCCCTGCGTTGCTATACGGATTTTTTTTGTCATTAAATATTGACTCTCTTGATTTTCACCTTCGCGAGGTCCATCGTACCGAGTCCTGCCTTGTGCCCTGCCACAACGTAGCCGAGATCTGCTCCTTTCAGGCCGAAAAGTGTGGCTCCATAGGCATCAACGGCCACCTGATCCGTTCCCGCGATAACGGTGTTGAGCTGCTTCACATCTGAAAGGCTTCCTCCCTGCGGTCCATTGGCGGTCAATATCCGTACCGCATCGAGGATGACGAGGGAGGGCTTCATGAACATGGCAACATCGACAAGGCTTCGTTCCATCTTCTGGTGAATCCTGCCTCGCGATCCACCCATGATGCCCATCCAATTCTTCATGCCGAGGGTGAGGGTGGAAAGCCCGTGCGTCTTTGCGATAGGGAGATTGATGACCTTATCCGCCTCCATGGCCTCCGCATATAAGGGCCATGATTTCAGCGCCGCTCCTGGAAGTTTTACCTCTCTGAATTTCCTGTCATCCACAAAGCTCACGACGCCGCCCACGGCGGAGGCTGCGTCGCTGATGCCGCTCTGCTTATAACACCGCCTCGGGTCTACGACGCTGCGGTCAAAGACCTTTACCTGTTTTGCACCCGCCTCATAGCACAGCCTGATAACTGTCGAGACGACCTCAGGATTGGTAGTGGCCGCATATTCGGGCATTCTATCCCATCCGATGTTCGGCTTAACAACCACAACATCTCCCCTTGATATGAATCTTTTTATCCCCCCCAAAGCATCAATGGCCGCTTTCGTTATCCCTGCGGGTGAAACGCCGTGGGAAACGGCAAGGTCCACCTTCTCGGCGGCTTCCAGAGGACTGAGGATTATGCCCGTATTGCCCGGGAAGGTTATGGTCACGCCTGCCGCGATAGCAGCTTTGATAAAATCCCTTCTCTTCATCGGCACTCCTTTTTATATATATAGACTGTTCCGGAATCGAGGACAACTTTGAATTAAAAATAATATATACACTAATTATCTATTGTACACATTTTTACGAAATACTGCAATATTCCGCCATCATGAATCCAAGTGATGTTTATCTTTAGCACTGCGGAAGTTACGCGTCAAGCATCCCCGGTTTCGCTTTCTCATCATTGAAGCTCTCCGCAGCAAGCTACGGGGAATGCGCTCGCTACCGAATTCAACAGTTGCGGAACAAAAAAGTGTGGTAAAAACGCGCTTTCATATTTATACTTATAACAGAATCCTTAATTCTTAGGTGTCTGTTAATAATGAAGTGTGCAAGAGACGTTACAGCAATATGTCCTATGGGAGAAAAGCATGGAAAAACGTCATAGATTTTCTATCTGGTACGTCCTCTTGGGCGTATGGGCAGTCCTGATTATCCAGGGTTATATCGCATCCATGTTTGCCGCTAAGATGATACCGTACAGCCAGTTCCTCAACCTCCTCAAAGCGGGAAAGATCGTTGAGGTAGCGGTAACGGCCAATCAGATTCAGGGTAAAATGACGGTGGATGGGGGCGCTCCCGGCGAGACGAAGGTTTTCAAGACAATCCGGGTTGACCCCGAATTGTCCACCTTGCTTGAACAGTACAAAGTCGTTTTCAAAGGGGAAATCGAATCGACTTTTCTGCGTGACATCCTTTCATGGATTTTTCCCATAATACTCTTTGTAGGCATCTGGTACTTCTTCATGAAGAAGATGGGCTCCCAGCAAGCCGGGTTCATGACTATCGGCAAGAACAAGGCAAAGATATATGTGGAAAATGAATTGAACGTTACCTTCAAAGACGTTGCCGGCGTTGACGAAGCCAAGCAGGAGCTCATCGAAGTTGTCGAATTTTTGAAAAACCCCGGGAAATTTACCCAACTCGGAGGCAGGATACCCAAGGGCATCCTCTTGGTGGGACCGCCGGGGACAGGAAAAACGCTTCTGGCCAAGGCTGTCGCCGGTGAAAGCGGCGTGCCTTTCTTCAGTCTCTCCGGATCAGAATTTGTGGAGATGTTCGTGGGACTGGGAGCGGCACGGGTGCGTGACCTTTTTGTTCAGGCCAAGGAGAAGGCTCCCTGTATCATCTTCATCGATGAACTCGACGCCTTGGGAAAGGCCCGCGGCGTCGGGAACTTTGGGGGACACGATGAGCGGGAACAAACTCTAAATCAGCTTCTCGCGGAAATGGACGGTTTCGATCCGACGGTCGGGGTTATTCTTATGGCCGCAACGAACAGGCCGGAGATTCTTGACCCCGCACTCCTAAGGCCTGGTAGGTTCGATCGTCACATCCTTGTGGACCGCCCCGATAAGACGGGACGGATGGAGATACTGAAGGTCCACCTGAAAAATATAAAGGCAGCGGCAGACCTTGACTTGGAGAAGCTGGCGAACATGACCCCTGGCATGGCAGGTGCGGACCTCGCCAACCTAATCAATGAAGCGGCGCTCCTCGCCGTCAGGAGAGATAAGAAAGAGGTGGGAATGCCCGAATTCGAGGAGGCAATCGAAAGGGTCGTGGCGGGACTCGAAAAAAAGAACCGGCTGATAAACCCCGATGAGAGGAAAACGGTGGCCTATCACGAGATGGGTCATGCCATTGTGGCCTTGTCTCTTCCCGGCACCGATCCGGTCCAAAAGATCTCCATAATACCACGCGGCATTGCCGCTTTGGGTTACACCATGCAGGTTCCTACAGGGGATCGTTTCCTCATGAGGAAGACCGAGCTCCTCAACAAGGTCGCCTCCCTTCTGGGCGGCAGGGCGGCAGAAGAGATCATCTTCGGGGATATATCCACGGGCGCCCACAACGATCTCGCAAGGGCTACGGATATCACGAAGAGCATGATCAAGGAATACGGCATGAGCGACAGATTGGGTCAAGTGTACTTCGCCCGCGAGAAGCGACAGCAGTTCCTAGATATCGGCCTGCAGGAGACGGGCGATTACAGCAACGCCACGGCCGAAACCATCGATGAAGAGATAAAGACGATTATCAGCATGGAATATGCCAAAGCGCTCGAGATTCTCAAGACCAAGAAAGACATCCTGCAAATAGGCGCTGAACTGCTGCTTGAAAAGGAAAAAATTGAAGGAACGGAGCTGAAGGCGCTGATGGAGGGCCAATAAGCTCAATATGAAAGGATCTTAAAGTGACCAAGAAGAAAGCAAAAGATACGGTTCTTACCGGTAGCGGAATCAAGACCTCGGCAGGCCCCGTTCTCCTCTCCTGCACCTTGCACTGCCGCGTATGCGGAAGTTCCGAGCTATTCGAATGGCATGACAAAGAGATATGCCCGGAGGACGTAGCGGGTATCGACACACTGGGCCTCATAATGGCAGTTGCGCATAGCCAGAACTGGATTGCCCAGCGCGTTCACAATATAAATGAAGGGGAAAATTGCCTTTTTGTGCTCTGCCCCACCTGCCTGGCCCTCTTCTTCTCCGCTACGACAGAACCTATCGCAAGCGGTGAAGGAAATTCTTGACATCCATGTCATGGACATTCTTTCAATATACTCTTCACACAGGGACGGCGTCAAATCCTTAGCCCGATAGCAGTTGCCATCCGCTCCATCGCGGCCGATCACCCCTGCTGTAGAACACCCCACATTGCCCCTACGCAAAGATGACTGACCGAGGCTGGTATTGACTTTTTAAACGCAAATGATGATAATATTGAAAAGGATTGAGGATGAAAATGGCACATGAGCAAATGATAATTAGGTGCCTCAACTGTGGAACGAGGAATCGCATAAAGAGGGAGCGGATTCACAACCGGCCCACGTGCGGTAGGTGCCATGCCTATCTCGACGATATGATTATCAGATGTCTCAGTTGCGGAACGAAAAATCGTATGCCTGAGAATCGCCTGAACGAGCGCCCCCTGTGCGGGAAGTGCGGCGTGCCTCTCGTCATAAGAAGCGGCGAAGGCTATCCTATAGATGTAACTGATGAAACTTTCTCAAGAGAAGTCCTTTCCCACGCCGGTTCCGTCCTCATGGATCTCTGGGCGCCATGGTGCGCCCCCTGCCGTACGATAGGTCCTATCCTGGAGGAACTTGCAGCTAAGTATGCCGGCGGCGTCAAAGTCGTCAAACTGAATGTGGATGAAAATCCCCTTACTGCGTCAAAATATGACGTTCGCAATATTCCGACGATGCTGCTGTTTAAAGATGGAGAACTTGCAAACAGATTAGTCGGCGCCCTGCCCAAAGAAGAAATCGAACGACATCTCCTTGCCATAATGAAGACAAACTGAGTTCATCCAGGAATTCTATCTGGGATTTCCGGCGCTATGGCTTGCCGTCATGGTGTTGTTTGAAAAGCAGGACGAACTGCTCGAAGAGGTCTCTGTGGAAGTGATGGATCATCTCTTCTTTCATCAATTTAAGGGCGGCAAAAGGGTCGAGTTTCTGTCTGTAGGAACGCTCTGATGTCAGTGCATCAAACACATCGGCGATTGAACATATCCTCCCATAGAGATGGATGTCGTCTCTTTCAAGTCCGTCCGGATATCCCTTGCCGTCGTACCTCTCGTGGTGCTGCAGGACGATCTTCTTGCATTCATGGGTCAATTGATTAGTCTCATAGAGAAGCTTGTATCCCATGTGGGGATGCTGCCTCATCTGGGCCATCTCCTCCTCCGTCAACTTGCCGGGTTTGTTAATGATAGACGCGTCTACCTCCACCTTGCCCAGGTCATGAAGAAAAAAACCGGCTCCCAGTTCATGCATGTTATGAGCCTCTGATTTCTTGAAGAGGGCCTTGGAGAGGGAAACTGCCAGAAAGCCAACGTTTACGGAATGCGTATAAGTGTAGAAATCATGGGATGTAATGTCAAGCAGGTACAGGGATGTATCATCATCAGTAAGAATCAGATCGACCACTTCAGCAATGCCTTTTTTAACATCCTGAATATTTTCGGCGGTCGGGTTTTCAAGCAGATTGCTTATCATCGTGATGGAATGGGCTCTGACTGCTTTTGCCTTTTCCTGAGGAGCTAAGTTTACATCATGGATTGCTTCAAGGAGTCCGTCGGGTACGACGGTTCTGGATGCGGATGGCCTTGCGGTTTTTTCAGGTTCGGTTTGAGGTGCGCGGTTCTTTTGCTCTCCGTTAAAATTGCTTTTCTTGGTGTCAAGGATAACTTCTGCTATCCCACTCTCAGAAATTTTTTGGATCTGTTCTTTTGATCTAATGAGAAATTCGTTCTTCACAAAAGGGTGCTGATACCACGATAGCGGCAAAATAACATACATGCCGATTTTCAGGTTGTCCGTGTTGATAGTCTTCTGCATACCTTGGCCAAATATGGTGATCTCGAAATTGTGTGAAACCTGTTCTCTCACATTCTAATATCGGCAGGTCTGCGGATTTACCTGAGCATCTTTTCCCTTTTTTCCAGTTGCACCTCCAGGCTTTTCAGGAGCTGAATATCTTTCTTGAGCTGCTCATTTTCCTGAATCAGTTTTGCTGTTTCCTCAAGCAGACGACGGTTGTCCTTCTTCATTTGTTCGCTCTCTTTAAGGAGTCTCGCGTTATCTTCTTTGGCCTTCTCGATCAATTGCACATCCGTGCGGGATGTTTCCTCATATAATTGCTCCATATCAATCAGGCGAATGAATGTCTCTGAGAGTCCCCGCCATTTGCTCTTGGGGTATGTCTTCAGCACTTCTGCGAACGCCGCTTTTGCTTTAATATAATCCGCCGACTTCTCCTTGTCTCCGAGATCTGATATTCCCTGATAAAAGATATCAACGTCCGCAGGCGATCTCTTAAACCAGCTCCTGTCATTCGCCCGCGGGGGAGTCCCGGGGGGTGAGGGCAGAGAAGAGCAGGCCACGAGCAGCATAACGAAAAGAATAACCAAATATTTAAGATAATTTTTCAAAATATTCCTGCTTAACATAGTTGCTTCCCGGCAATGTCTTTGCATATTCCTTCAATTCCGCGGCCTTCTTCGCCATATCCAGAGGTCCCTGAAACTTGGACCCATCATCCGTTACTACAGCAATAGTCATGGTTACGAGAGGAAAGTCTTGCTGTTTACCCTGCCTGTCTTTCCCTGTGACAAATCCTTTCTGCCTGTCTTTCTCGCTGTAAAACTTCATGCTGCGGCGATCAAACTCCTCAACGATTTTTTTGCATATTTGTTCCGCACGCTCGGAGCCGGTAATGACAATGAAATCATCACCGCCCACATGGCCCACAAAGTCGCCGTCAAGATCGGCGGTATGCACATTTTCAGTCAGGATTTGGGCCACTTCTTTGATGACCTCACTACCCCATGCATAGCCATACTTATCGGCGAAGGGCTTGAAATTATCAAGATCGATGTGGCAGAGGGAAAATAGTTTTTTTTCTGAAAGCCGCTTTTGAATCTCCATCTCAATCGCCATATTGCCGGGCAGACCCGTCAACGGACTCGCATCAAGGAGGAGACTTTCCAAGGCCTTGAGGCGCTCCATCATGAAGCTGAAGGCATCCGCGAGGCTGCCTATCTCATCAGGGCGGTTGATGTTCAGATTATATTCGAACTTCCCCTCGGCGATATGTTCTGTGGCCTTTTTCAGTTCCTTAAGAGGTCTGGAGATATTATAAGTGATTAAGAGAGCCAGGGCCAATCCCACAATCAATCCTATGGCGCTCAAGGTTATCGTCATTCTCGAAGCCTGTACACCCCGCGTCTTAATAAGGTTCATTCGTGTATCTATATTATTCTCGGCCCTCGTACGGATGTCACGCAACGCCGTGGCCATGTCTTCTATGGTTCGTTGACTATCCGTTTCGGAGATCTTGGTTGCATCCTCCATCTGATTGCCGTTGACGAGTGTCACGGTCTGGTTAAAAAAGTCATCATACTGCTTATGCAGCGATGAAATTTGCGACAGCATCTTTGCCGTCGCGGGGATATTATTCTTCCTGAGATTCTCGAGGCTGTCCTTGAATTCCTGGCTGCGTGACCAGAACAGCTCTGCGATCGACGGGTCTTTAAGAATAAGATATCTCTTCTCTGCGCTTTCCTGGGCAAGGAGCGCATCCATCATTTTCTTGCCCGTATCGACAACAAAGAAATCCTCGTCGATTATCGCATATGCCAATTCGTTGAGATTATGAAGACTGAAAATCGCATAGGCGCTTGCCGAGACGGCAAGCAGCGCCATGGCCAGGTAACTCGCGAGCAGTTTTCTGCTTATTGTCAATTTCATTACCCTTACCGGTATCTTTTACTTCCCCTGTATACACCGCAGAACATCAAGTACCATATCCCGCCGATTTCCGCAAAGCGGAAAATCTCTTTCCGTGCCTAATGTTTGTTGCCCCCTGCATCAAGTTTTGGTATATTAAAAAAAATCTTGGCGGATAGTGGAGGCTAAAGATGATATATAATGAAGATTTTGAAACGTTGCCCCGCGAGGTTTTAGAAACCCTGCAGTTGAAGAGGTTGCAGCAGGTAGCGCAGCGCGTCTATCATACGGTTGGCTTTTACAAAAAGGCATTCGATAAGGCCGGCGTACAGCCGGATGATATCAAGACACTGCCGGACATAAAGCGGCTTCCCTTCACGACGAAACAGGACCTGAGGGACAACTATCCTTTCGGACTCTTCGCGGCGCCGATGAGCAGTGTTGTCAGGCTTCATGCTTCTTCAGGCACAACCGGCAGGGCAATCGTCGTCGGATATACAAAAAGGGATGTCGATACATGGTCGGAGCTGATGGCCAGATGCTTTGTGGCCGCGGGCCTTACCAAAAATGACATTATCCATAACGCATACGGATACGGCCTCTTCACGGGCGGTCTCGGCGCCCATTACGGCGCTGAGAAACTTGGTGCCAGCGTAATACCCATGTCAGGCGGCAATACAAAGAGGCAGATCATGATCCTGCAGGACTTCGGTCCCACGGCAATCTGCTGCACGCCTTCCTACGCGCTGAACCTGGCAGAGCGCGGCTCAGCCATGGGTGTTGACATGCGGTCGCTGAAGCTCCGCGTCGGCATCTTCGGTGCGGAGCCATGGAGTGAAAAGATGAGGGACGAGATAGAAAATAAACTGAATCTATCCGCTCTGGATATCTACGGCCTTTCAGAAGTTATGGGTCCCGGGGTTTCCATGGAATGCATGGAGGGACGCTCCGGCATGCATGTGTTTGAGGATCATTTCATTGTGGAGGTGATCAATCCGGAAACGGGCGAGGCGTTGCCATACGGCGAAGAAGGGGAACTGGTCTTCACTACCATCACGAAGGAAGCCTTCCCTCTCATCCGCTATCGAACGCGCGACATATCCCGCCTGATCGCCGAGCCTTGCCGCTGCGGCAGGAGCCACATCAGGATGGACCGGGTCACCGGCAGGAGTGACGACATGCTTATTATCAGAGGCGTAAATGTCTTCCCGTCTCAGATCGAGGCAGTTCTCATCGGCATCACAGGGCTCGAACCGCATTATCAGTTGATCGTGGACAGGGTCGGCGCCATGGATACGCTGGAGGTCCAGGTTGAAGTAAGCGAAAAGGCATTTGCAAACGCAGACGAGGTCCGCTACCTGCAGAATTTGGAAAAAGGTCTCGCCAAAGATTTGAAGGACTATGTCGGCGTGACAGCCAAGATAAAGTTGGTAGAACCGAAATCCTTGCAGCGTTCTGAAGGTAAGGCCAGCCGGATAATTGATAAACGGAAGATGTAGGGGAGGCTCTCACTTATTCTTTTTCCCTCGCAATCAATCAGGAGGACTTATGAAAGTAGAACAGATCTCCATATTCCTGGAGAATAAACCGGGTGCACTCGAAAGCGTCATGCGGCTGCTGAAAGATGCTGATATTAATATCAGGAGTCTGTCTCTTGCAGATACGTCCGATTTCGGAATTCTCCGGCTGATTGTTAACGATGCAAACAGGGCGCTCAAGGTGCTGAATGAAAATGGTTTGAGGGTCAGCCGGACAAGCGTGGTGGCAGTGGAAGTCCCTGACCGTCCGGGCGGCCTTCACAGTATCCTCGCAACGCTGGCGCAGCATGGAATCAACGTCGAATATCTGTACGCATTTATCGAAAAAAGCGGCGAGAACGCCGTGATCATTTTCCGTTTCGATGCTCCGGATGCCGCCGTTGAAGTCCTTTCAAAAAATGGGTTTACTGTCCTGCCCGGTGAGAGGCTGTATTCTTTTTAAGTATGATAGTCCCGCAAGAAATGGTTATCAACACCAGGAAGATAGGCATAGGCGGCTCTGTCGAAGCGGTTGCTGTCACTTTCGCTTTGTGGAAACAGAAGCGCAACCTCAACCCGTGATGGTCACGACCTGCCGCCATAATTGTCATTCCCGCCCCGTACAATGACATTCGGGGGCACGCTCCCACAGACACAGGTGAGGTCAGTCTTGATAAACTGTCAAAATATATGAAGCAAGCAGATGTTAGACAAAAAAGGCGGCGCTCACCGATGAAGAAGATCGGTATTGCCCTGGGCGCAGGCGGTGCCAAAGGATTGGCGCACGTGCTGATACTCGAAGCGCTGGATGAGCTTGGACTAAAACCATCCTATGTCACGGGGACCAGTACCGGCGCCATTGTGGGCGTTCTTTATTGTTCGGGATTGAGCGCAAAGGACTTAAAGCAGGTTATCAGCCATATAAGTATCGGTGAAAACGATACACTGAAAGACGTTATGACCAAGAAGCATATGTTCAAGTGGCTGAATTTCATGGCGCCGCAATTTGACGGCCATGGTTTCCTGAATGCGGAACGGTTCATAAACTATCTCTTCGAATCCATCGAGGCGAGGACATTCGAGGAGCTTGTAATTCCTCTGCGCGTCGTCGCTTCTGACTTTTGGACCCGCGAGCAGGTGGTGCTTGACGAGGGAGAATTGGCGCCGGCTATACAGGCAAGCATGTCGCTGCCCGGTGTGTTTACGCCCGTCACCATGGGGGAGAATGTCTTAATCGACGGCGGGGCGGTCAACCCCGTGCCTTTTGACCTCCTGCCAAGCGATTGCGACCTCACCATTGCCGTTGATGTTATCGGACGCCGTGACGCAGGCCCGGACCGCATGCCGTCGCTGCAGGAAGCTATTTTTAACACCTTTCAAATCATGGAGAGAAGCATCGTCCGCGAAAAATTGCGCAATTCGTCGCCGGATATTTACATCGAGATTGAAATTTCGAATATTCGTGCTCTGGAATTCTACAAGGCGGACCAGGTGTTTAAACAGGCGCAAACGGCCAAGGATCAGCTTAAACGTGAGTTGGAGAAGCGAATCTATCTCCACAACAGTTCATAATACAGGCTGTCATCCTTTGATACATCCTAATGCCCGAAGCTTTGCGACCTTCCTGGAGATGCCTGCCCTGTGAACCACTTCCACCACCTGATCTAAATCCTTATACGCCTCCGGCATCTCTTCACTTAGGGTTCCCTTGCCTGTTGCCATTATGATGATGCCCTTGGCGGCCATTTCACGTTCTATCGATCTTCCACGGCTTGCCTTTTTCGCCTGGGTGCGGCTCATGACGCGCCCCGCGCCGTGGCAGGTGCTTCCGAAGGTCTCCGCAAAGGCTTTCTCCGTCCCCGTGAGTACATACGAGCCCGTCCCCATATCGCCGGGTATCAATACAGGCTGGCCTGTATTTGCATACCGCGCCGGAAGGGCCGGATGGCCGGGTGGGAAAGCACGGGTCGCTCCCTTCCTGTGAACGCACAGCTTCGTCTCTTTACCATCGACGACAAATGTTTCGATCTTGGCGATATTGTGGCAGACGTCGTAAAGCAATGTCATGCCCAAATCGCGGGGCCCTTTTTTCAGGGTCTGTTCGAAGGTCTCACGCGTCCAGTGCATCATCATCTGACGATTGGCCCAGGCATAATTGGCGGCACAGGCCATGGCGGCAAGGTATTCCTTCCCCCGGTTTGACGTGAGATACGCGCAGGCAAGCTGCCTATCGGGAAGGGAGACGTCCAGTTCGCCAAGATGCTTGACCATCCTCGCCAGATAATCATCGCAGACTTGATAGCCAAGTCCCCGCGAGCCGCTATGAATGAGAACGCAGATCTGATCCTCTTCAAGGCCAAAGGCAGCGGCGGCCGTTCTATCGAAGATCTCCTCGACAACCTCGATCTCCAGAAAATGATTGCCCGATCCGAGCGTTCCCAACTGCTCCCGTCCGCGCTCGATAGCCCTGGCGCTTATCATTTCGGGATCGGCGCCTGCCATCTTACCTCTGTCTTCCGTGGCCTCCAGATCCTCATGTGTGCCGTATCCCCGCTCCACCGCCCATTTGGCCCCTTCGATGAGAACCTTTTTTTCTTCATTAGCGGAGAGCTTGAGGTCGCTCTTCGAGCCCACACCGGTAGGGATATGATGATACAGGGCGCTTATCAGTTCTTTTAAACGATCCCTTATGTCTCCATGAGCAAGGCGGGTCGTCACCAGCCGGCATCCGCAGTTGATGTCATAGCCCACGCCGCCGGGAGAAATAACTCCATCCTGAAGACCGAAAGCAGCGACGCCGCCTATCGGGAAGCCGTAACCCCAGTGCATATCAGGCATGGCCAGAGAATATTTCACAATCCCGGGGAGGTGCGCCACATTGGCCACCTGCTTTGGACTCTCGTCCGAACCCATTTCCCTGATGAGGCGCTCACTCGAATAGATGATCCCGGGTACCCTCATGCTGCCCGTCTGAGGAATCATCCACCGGCAATCGTCGATCTTCTTGAGTTCAGACATCAAAAATCACCCTTGCCGTCCACATGCCATGGGCTTCTTTCACGGCTGCCTGATGATACGTTACCGCCTTGATCTCCGTATTTATCGTATGCTTTGCGGGATCAAAAGGCGCCCCCGCAACCTTCCCCACTAAGCGCCGCGGGTCGATATCAATTATGGAAAACTCTTTGAGCAAGAGACCTTCGCCATTATACATATAGAGAACCTCCCGCAGATAGTTCACCAGGAGGTCTTCCCAGCCGTCACCAGCCACAACTATTTTTCTTTCTACGATGGGACTCACATGCGAGAGGTCGGCAAGAATATCAAAGACGGCGAAGGCGGCATTGGCAAACAACTCGTTTGCAGTCTTGCCATATGCCTCCACTCCCACGTCCGCCGTATGATCAAACAGCTTGTATCTGTGCATTTCAGTAGTCGCGGGTTTCGCAATAAAATTACGCCGGGCCTGTTGAAATTGCCGCACTCACTTTCTTCGCTCGTAATGGCAAAGGGAAATTATGTCACTCCTCTTCCTCGTCGTCTGCGGCGAATTCAAGCTCGTTTACGGGTTCCTCCTCTGCATCTTCCTGCGGCAGGCCGTTTTCTTTTTCTTCCGATTCTCGCTCGGCGCGGGCCACACCGACCAGTTTCTCATCGGGATCGATCTCGATCAGCCTTACTCCTTGAGTACTTCGATGAAGAAGTGGAACTTCCGCAACCTTCAGGCGTATGATCTTCCCGGCATTGCTGATCAGCATGATGTCTTCATCGCCCGTAACCTGAAGAACACCGGAGACATTTCCCACCTTGGAAACTGTTTTGAGATTTATAACCCCCTGGCCGCCGCGGCTTTGCCGGCGGTATTCTTCCACTTCGGTGCGCTTGCCGTAGCCGTTTTCAGAAACAGTTATAATGGAATTGCCTTCCGAAGGTATCTCCATCCCGACCACGGCATCATCATCGTCCATGCGAATGCCGATAACGCCCCTCGCCGTTCTCCCCATATCCCGGACGTCCTCTTCATGGAAAAGGATGGACTGGCCTTTCCTCGTCCCCAAAAAGACATCCTGATCCCCGTGGGTCAACTGGACGGCAATGAGTTCGTCTCCCTCGTCAATGGATATGGCAATGATTCCCCCGGACCGCGGGTTCGAATAGGCTGCAAGATCTGTCTTTTTTGTTATGCCCTTTCTTGTCACCATAATCACATACTTCCCCTCGACAAACTCCCGGACGGGAAGTATTGCCGCCACCCGTTCTCCCGGCGACAGATTGACGAGGTTGACAATCGCCTTCCCTTTCGATGCCCGTCCGGCCTGGGGAATCTGGTAAACCTTGAGCCAGTATACCCTTCCCAAATTCGTAAAGATCAGTACATAGTTATGGGTGGAGGCGATGAATATCTTCTCGACAAAATCCTCCTCCTTGGTTCCCATGCCGACCTTCCCCTTGCCGCCCCGGCGCTGGCTCCTGTACAGGCTGACGGCATTCCTCTTAATGTAGCCAGAGTGGGACACGGTCACCACCATGTCTTCTTCCACGATCATGTCCTCGATATCAATGTCCTCCACGCTTTCCACGATCTCCGTGCGTCTCTCGTCGCCATACTTTTTCTTGATCTCTTCCAGTTCCGCCACGATGATATCGAGCACCTTCTTGGGGTCATCGAGAATCCCCTGCAACTGGGCGACCAGCCGGGTGAGTTCCGCGTACTCATCATCGATCTTGGCACGCTCGAGACCTGTAAGCCTCTGCAGGCGCATGTCGAGGATAGCCCGCGCCTGGATCTCCGACAGGCCGAACTTTTGCGTCAGGGCCTGCGCCGCCTCTTGGGGACTCTTGGATTTCTTGATCAGCTGAACTACGGCATCGATATTGTTAAGGGCGATGATGAGTCCTTCGAGGATATGGGCCCGTTCTTTCGCTTTCCTGAGATCAAAGATCGTCCTGCGCGAGATGACTTCCTTGCGGAAGTCCACAAATTTCTGGAGGACTTCTTTAAGATTGAGGACCCGCGGCTGGTTGCGGTCGATCGCCAGCATGATGACCCCGAAGCTCGTCCCCATCTGTGTATGCTTGTACAGTTGGTTGAGGATCACGCCGGATGGCTCGTCCTTCTTCAAGTCTATGACGATCCTTATCCCGTCCCGGTCCGATTCATCCCTGAGATCGGAGATGCCCTCCAGCTTCTTCTCTTTCACGAGCTCGGAGATCTTCTCGATGAGATTGGCCTTATTCACGAGGTAGGGGAGTTCCGTCACGACGATGCTCTCACGGTCGTTCCTCGCGTTTCTCTCGATGCTCGACCTGGCCCTCATGCGTATGGAACCCCTCCCCGTAGTATACGCGGAGACGATCCCGTCCCTCCCGTTGATGAAACCGGCCGTCGGGAAATCAGGGCCTTTGATATGAACCATCAGTCCTGGAACCGTGATCTCCGGATCGCGTATCAGGGCGATTGTCCCGTCGATAAGCTCGCTTAAATTATGAGGAGGAATGTTTGTCGCTACACCCACGGCAATTCCGGAAGTGCCATTGAGCAGAAGCGCAGGCATACGCGCAGGCAGTACGGTGGGCTCTTCCATGGAGGCGTCATAGTTCGGAACAAAATCTACTGTTTCTTTTTCAAGGTCGGCAAGCATCTCCTCTGCAAGCCTCGCCATGCGGATCTCTGTGTAACGCATCGCCGCAGGCGGGTCTCCGTCGACGCTCCCGAAATTTCCCTGACCGTCAATCAGGGGATAGCGCATGGAGAAGTTCTGGGCCATGCGGACAAGGGTATCATAGGCGGCGGTATCGCCGTGGGGGTGATACTTACCGATGATATCCCCGACGATCCTGGCGGATTTCTTATAGGCCTTGTTCCAGACGTTTCCCATTTCCGACATGGCGAAGAGCACACGGCGATGGACCGGTTTCATGCCGTCCCGGACGTCCGGGATGGCGCGGCCGATGATCACGCTCATCGCGTAATCCATATAGGATTTCTTCATTTCATCTTCGATATTGATGGGGATGTTCTTCTGGAAAAGCTGCTCCATATTTTCAAGTCCTCACTATGCGTTTTCGCTTCTAAAAACACCTGCAATTTCAAGCATTAACACGGCAGGTGTTCTATGAAAACATATACCATTTTTTACCAAATAAGTCGCGTCATTTTTTATCTTTTTGGTGGGTTAAAATGCGGGAATTTCAAACGCTGCTATGTCCTTGACACTGGCGGTGAGAAAGTTAAAAACAGATAAATAATTCATCCGGATATTCATTTAGAACTTCCAAACACTCTCCGCATTTTACGTGATTTCAATAGTTCTTATTAGAACAATGTATCCTCACACATCCAGGTTCGAGGCATAGAGGGCGTTCTTGTAGATGAATTCTTTGCGGGGTTCTACATGGTCGCCCATGAGGGTGGTGAAGATTTCGTCGGCGGTGACATAGTCTTCCAGCTTGACCTGGAGAAGGGTTCTCTTGTCCGGGTTCATGGTGGTCTCCCAGAGCTGCTCGGGGTTCATCTCGCCGAGACCCTTGTAGCGCTGGATGGAAAGCCCCTTCTGCCCCATCGCCGTCACATATTCCACCAGGGCCGTCATGCTTGCGAGTTCCTTCTTGCCCTTTTCCTCGTCGTCCGTAACCACCGTGTAGGGCGGCTCGCCGATGGCGCTCACCTGATTGAGGAGCTCCTTGATTTCGATAAATCTCGGTGATTTGAATATCTCGCGGTCAAGGACTGTCGTAAATATCTGCCCCTTCATCCGGTAATCGAGAATGAGCCTGTAACCGTCGTCATATTCCGGGTCAGTATCAGGCCTGCAGTCCACCAGCCTTTCTCCGACAGCCTTGCTGGTTCGTTTGGCAACTTTAAGAAGGGCCTTTTCGCTCTTGAAGTCATTAGGCGAGAAGGCCGGATCGGCTGCTAATATGCGCATGATCGTCTTGTTCTTGTCTTCCCTTTCAAAACGGTTAAGCACTGTTTCGATCTTCATCACCTTCTTAATGAGACTGAGGAGGCGGTTGCCCGTGATGCTGTTCCCATTACCCACGAGGAGGGAAAGCTTGCTTACCCCGTTATCGAGGACGTAATCCTTCATTTCCTCTTCGTTGCTGATGTAGAGTTCTTTCTTGCGGTCCATTACCTTGAAGAGGGGCGGCTGGGCGATATAGAGGTAACCCCGCTCAATCAACTCACGCATCTGCCGGAAAAAAAATGTGAGGAGCAGCGTCCGGATGTGGAGGCCGTCCACATCGGCATCCGTCATGATGATAACTTTGTGGTACCTGAGCTTGCTGACATCGAAGTCATCCGTGCCGATGCCCGTCCCTAGGGCCGTTACCATGACCTTGATCTCCTCGTTTTGCAGCATCTTGTCGAAGCGGGCCTTCTCTACGTTGAGGACTTTGCCGCGGAGAGGGAGTATCGCCTGGTTCCTGCGGTCCCTGCCTTGTTTGGCCGAGCCGCCGGCGCTGTCGCCTTCCACAAGGTAGACCTCGCTGCGCGCGGGATCGCGTTCCTGGCAGTCCGCAAGTTTGCCGGGCAGGGCGCCCACTTCCAGGGCGCTCTTTCGCCGCGTGAGTTCCTTGGCGCGCCGCGCAGCGTCCCTGGCCCTCGCAGCATCAAGGGCTTTGCCCAATATCTGTTTCGCGACCGGCGGGTTTTCTTCCAGATAACTCCCCAGCTTGTCGTAGACGATACCCTCGACGAGTCCCTTCACCTCGCTGTTTCCCAGCTTCGTTTTGGTCTGCCCTTCAAACTGGGGCTCCTTCAGCTTGACGCTGATTACGCAGGAGAGCCCTTCCCGGACGTCTTCACCCCGGATGGAATCTTTTCCGTTTTTCACAAGGTTGTTGTTGGCCGCGTAATTGTTGATTACCCGGGTCAGGGCGGACTTGAAGCCGCTTAAGTGCGTTCCGCCTTCCGTAGTATTGATGCTGTTTACATATGCAAAGATGCCCTCTGCGTACGTATCGTTATATTGAAGGGCGACCTCCACATAACAATCTTCCTTCTCGCCAACAAAATATATCGGCTTCTTGTGAAGAACCCCCTTGTTGCGGTTGATATACTCCACGAAGGATACGATCCCGCCCTTGTAGAAGAATTCGCTCTTCTTGCCATCCCTTTCATCCGTCAACATTATTTTGAGGCCCTTATTCAGGAAAGCCAGTTCGCGGAGACGGTTGGAAAGGACATCAAAACTGAACTCAAGTTCCTCGAATATTTCGTCGTCGGGCTTGAAGGTGACCTTTGTCCCACGGCCCCTCGTCTTCCCCACGACCTCCAACGTGCTTGTGGGCTCGCCCTTCGAGTAAGACTGCCTGTAGACCTTTCCCTCTCTCCGCACTTCCAGCTCGAGGTATGATGAAAGGGCATTGACGACGGAAACGCCGACGCCGTGGAGACCGCCGGAGATCTTGTAGCTTTCGTTGGAAAACTTCGCACCGGAGTGAAGCTTGGTGAGAACAACCTGTGCCGCCGGAATTCCCTCTTCCTTGTGCATGTCCACGGGAATCCCGCGGCCGTTGTCATCTACCATGACGCTGTTATCGGCGCGGACGCGGACGTCGATGGTATCACAAAAGCCTGCGGCTGCTTCATCTACACTGTTATCTACAACCTCATATACCAGGTGGTGCAGGCCGTCTTTGCCGGTACTGCCTATGTACATGGCGGGTCTCTTGCGTACCGCCTCAAGACCTTCCAATACTTTTATACTGTCTGCCTCGTACCTATCTGTCATATTCTCTTTATCCCTTCCACTGTTTCCAAAATACTCTTACGACTCTTCCTCACTGCGAGGAGGGCAGTAGCCCGGACACAGAAGTCTCCGATATTGCCATGACGCTCCACACCTCGCGCTGATGCACCGCCATTTATTGAAGCTTCAGCGGCATTACTATACACAGATAATCGTCTTTCTCGGCAGGCCTTATGACGCCCGGTTTCATGCCCGCCCCTATTTCAAAAATGACGATTTTTTCATCGATAACTTCTATGGCATCAATCAAGTATTTGACGTTATAACCTACGGAGAACTCACTATCGTGGTAGTCTACTTCAATCTCATCTTTGGCTTCTCCCACATCCGGATTAGCCGATTCCAACACCATTCTGCCATCGTCCAATTTAATTATTACTCCACTGTACCTTTCGCTTGATATAACGCTCATCCTTTTCAAGGCATGCAGAATCGCATCCTTATCGAATTGCACGAGGACTCCCTTCTCCGTGGGTATGACCCGCTTATAATCCGGATAATCCGCATCAACCAGGCTAACCTTTAACATGGTGCTGTCTGTTTTGATAACGCACATGCCCTGCCGCACCCCGACGAAGATATCCTCGGGTGCATTTTCTATGAGCCTTCTGATTTCACCCAATCCCTTTCTGGGAATTATAACCCCCTTTTCCATCCGCAGGAAAGCTGCCCCCTCTACATCCACATTAGCCATAGCCAGGCGATGACCATCCGTCGCGATCATGCGCAACTTATTCTTGCCACCGTCATCTATAGTTTCAAAGAATACTCCATTTAAGTTTTTCCTCATTTCATCTGCCGACATGGCAAATGATGTCTTACGTATCAATCTCTCAATCAATTGCCCCTTAATCTTATAAAAATTCAATTCACTGCGATCATCAACAACACTGGGGAAGTCGTCTGCCGGCAAGCCGGGTATCTTATAGATTATTTTTTTAGAGGTCAGTATTACCCTGTGGCTCTCGTTTGCTTCAAACTGAACTGTATCACCCTCAATCTCTCTGATCATTTCATATAGTTTTCTTGCAGAAACAGTAACATCGCCTTTGTTTATGATTTCTGCTTGATAGTCTGCCACCAACCCTATCTCCCTGTCGGTCGCCACAATTGTTATTTTATCTTTTTCCGCCCTGATCAAAACATTGTTGAGGATCGGCATGGTTGTTTTCTTCTCCACGATGCTGAGCGTCTTTTGGATGCCTTCCAGAAAAGAATCTCTTTGTATATTAAATTTCATGACCATCCCCTCCCTATATTTAAATTTATATTATTTAATAAATAATAGTCATAGTAATAGTCCCTGTTACGAATGTTCATATGTATACTTACTTAAATTGTCCCGCCGACATAGACCAAACATAATTGTTGATAACCTGTGAGGCCAAAAGTTGTTAACTTCTCTGTTGCAAAGATTCCTCAATTTCCTGGACGATTTTCTTCAGATTTTTATCGTCGTCACAGCCTTTTTTCATCTTATTGTTGGCGTAGATGACCGTCGAATGGTCCCGTCCGCCTACTTTCTCCCCGATGTCGGGGAATGATAAGGCAGTCAATTTTCTCGCAAGATACATGGCAATCTGTCTTGCGAATACAAGGTTTTTATTCTTCTTCTGTGATTTGATGTCCGATATCTTGACATTTAGTTTAGCGGCGATAGTTTTTATGATCTCCTCGATGGTGACTTCTTCCTTTTCAATTCTCTTCAGAATCCTTTTTAAGACCTCTTTGGTAAGGTTTATATCGATTTCCTTACCCGTAAGAGAGGAGAAAGCGGAAATCCTTATGAGATAGCCCTCGAGTTCCCTGATATTGGATTCCACCTGGGATGCTACATAATGCGCCACGTTAGTCGGCAGAGTCAGATTATTTTCCTGGGCCTTTTTTTCCAGGATGGCGATCTTTGTCTCAATCTCCGGGGGGTGAATATCGGCGATAAGGCCCCACTCGAACCGTGAACGCAACCTGTTTTCCATGTTCGGAATGTCTTTGGGAAACTTGTCACTCGAGACGACGATCTGTTTGCCGGAATCGTGCAGGGTATTAAAAGTGTGAAAAAATTCCTCCTGCGTTTTTTCCTTGCCGGCAACAAACTGAATGTCATCAATGAGAAGACAGTCAATATTTCTGTATTTCTCCCTAAACTTCGGCATTCTGTCATACCTGATTGAGTTGATCAGTTCGTTCATGAATTCTTCCGCGGAGACATACACAACGTTCATGTCCGGGTGGCGCGCGAGCGCGCGAAGCCCGATGGCGTTAAGCAGGTGTGTCTTTCCCAGGCCGACACCGCCGTAGATAAACAGGGGATTATAATTCTTGGCAGGTTGTTCCGCGACAGACACGGATGCTGCATGAGCGAATTGATTGCACGGTCCGACTACAAATCTTTCAAAACTGTAATGAGGATTCAATGATTGATTGATCCCTGAGCGGACACGCTTGCTCTGAGAGCGCGTCTTTTCCTGATGTTCCCCGTGACGGCGAACAGATGTTTGGCCTTTTTTCATTTCCTGGCCGATTTGAAGTTCTACTTTCAGATCGAGGCCCGCCACCGTAGCGATGGCCTCCCTGATGACATATTGGTAGTTTTCTATAAGCCAGTCTTTGAAAAACTTATTGGGAACATTCAAAGTAACATTGTTCCCCTCGAGGGAAGACATTTTGATGGGCCGAATCCATGTCTCGAAGTTCTGCGGACTGACTTTTTCTTTAATGATTTGAAGACTTTTTTCCCAAAGCATGTCCAAAGCTACTCACCTTATAAACAATGTTGTCAACATCTGTTGATAACTCAAGTTACCTGGAGAATCTCTTACTCTCGACGACATTCATCAGTAATGTCACAAGCCGATTCAGTTCTTCCGCCGTCTTAAACTTGATATCTATAGACCCCTTGTTCTTGCGCTGGCGAATATGAATTTCCGTCATCAGCTTCGAAGAGAGCTGTTTTTCAAGATCGCGAAGAAGCGGGTCCTTTTTCTTGCCCTTCTTTTCCGGGGGTGTTTTTCTCAGTTTTTGAATCAGGCCTTCAGTTTCCCGGACGCTGAGAGCCTTTTTTATGATAACGTTGAGGAACCTGACCTGTTCTCCCGGCGAATCGAGCATGAGTATGGATCTTGCGTGCCCGGAACTAATGGTCTTATTGATCAGGGCCGACCTGATTTCCCGGGGCAGTTTCAGCAACCTCAAAGTGTTGGCAATGGTTGAGCGGTCCTTCCCCACCCGGGAAGAAAGCTCCTCCTGTGACAGACTGAACTGATTGATCAAGGTCTGGTAAGCTTCAGCTTCTTCAACAGGATTCAAATTTTCACGCAGAAGATTCTCTAAGAGAGACAATTCTGCCGCCGCTGCGTCGGGAGCCTCTCTTATAATAACCGGGACTTCTTTGAGGCCTGCTTCCTGAGCGGCTCTCCATCTACGCTCCCCCGCTATGATCTCGTAGCCCGAATTGGATCTACGCACCACGATAGGCTGAATAATGCCGTTCTTCTTTATGGATGCGACAAGGCGTTTCTGTTCCTTGTCGTTGAAATCCTTGCGGGCCTGGAACCGGTTGGGGGAAAGCTCTTCGACGCCGCATACGATGTATGAAGGCCTTGTGCTGACATTGTCAAGCAGGTCGGGAAATAAAGCCCCGAGCCCCTTGCCGAGGGAACTTTTTGGCTGCATCTAAATCCTCCCGTTGACCAGGATTTCTCGAGCGAGGTCCATGTAGGAAACAGCGCCGCGGGACTTGATATCATAGAGAATGATGGGGAGACCATGACTCGGGCTTTCAGATAACCTGACATTTCTTGGTATAATCGTATTAAAAACTTTCTCCCCCAAATGCCTTCTCACATCCTCGCTCACCCTGTGGGAGAGCGAATTTCTTGTATCAAACATGGTGAGCAGAATGCCTCCCAGGGACAGGGCTGGATTAAGCCGTGCTTTGACCAGCTTGACCGTATTGAGTAAATATCCGAGGCCCTCCATCGCAAAATATTCACACTGCAGGGGGATGATCACGGAGTCTGAAGCAACAAGGGCATTTACCGTCAAGAATCCGAGAGACGGCGGACAATCGATGATGATGTAGTCATACGCAGTATCAAGGCTTTTCAGCAGCTCGCGGAGCTTCTTCTCCCTGTCTTCAAGATTTACGAATTCTACCTCGATCCCTATCAAATCCTGGTTAGCAGGTGCCACATCAAGGCAGGGCAACTGAGTGCCGACAATCACCTCTTTTAAGGGAACCCTACCGATGAGGGAATGATAAAGATTTTTCTTATTGATGGTTTCCCTGTCTATACCCATGCCGCTTGACGCATTGCCCTGAGAGTCGCAATCGATGAGCAGGGTTCTCTTTTCCGCCGCCGCCAGAGTTGCGGCAAGATTTATGGCAGTGGTTGTCTTGCCGACACCCCCTTTCTGGTTCGCTATACATATGATTTTACGCATGATTTAGCAGAGCACACAAACGGCATTTTGAGACGCAAACTTTGGGGAAACGTTAGCACAAAACACGAATTTTTAGAAGGAATATTTGCCTTGTAGAAAAAGTTTTTCATAAATTATAATTCTTCGAAAATCACTTGTTATCGGCAACGTCAAATCATGGCTTCCGATATATTTTAGCCCCAGGCTATGATAGATCCCGGCGGCATCTGTCAGTTCTTGATCGGATATTTTCCCTTTCATTGCTATCAGGGAACCTTTCGGGGCAAGAAAGAATGCACCCATCCGGAGGAATTCTGTCAGTTTAAATGTGGCCCTCGAGGTGACAACCTGATAAAAATCTCTGCACGTTTCATCTTTCATCAGAGATTCGGCCCGGTTGTGGATGACTACGGTCTCTGCGAGGCCCAAACTGCGGATCACATGCTTAAGAAACGACGTTTTTTTGCGTGATGACTCAAGGAGGAAAACCTTTAGTGATTTTAAGGCGATCTTTAAAGGGATACCGGGGAATCCGGCTCCTGAGCCGATATCGAGAACGCGACAGGTTTCAGACTTGATATACGGCAACAGCGTCAAAGAGTCAATGAAATGTTTTATGATGATGTCGCTTTCTGATCTCGTGGAGATCAGGCTTACCTTTTTGTTCCAGGCAAGAAGTTCACCGTAATAGGCTGCAAACAGGGAAAGCTCATCCCTTCCCAGGTCGATTCCCACTGCATTTGCAGCTTCGGAAAGTATTTGTGATGCCCGCTCTTCCATTGGCTACTTCTTTACAGAGGTTGCCCCGCATGTCAATCTTTTCTTATCCTGTTTCGAATCGGCGGAACGGATGTCCATGCAATTTTTTAGTAGAAATAATATCCATTATCTAATAAATGCAACAGGGCGAGATGGGAGGTGCCCGTGAGAGCGAAAACTGAGAACATCACCATCGTTCTGAACAAGCCGAAATATCCGGGCAATGTCGGGTCGGTGGCGAGGTGCGCGAGGAATATGGGAGTCGAGAGGATCTCTGTTGTGGGTAACAGAGACCTTGCCCCTGAGGAGATGAAGCAACTGGCCACCCATTTTGCTGCCGGAATTGTGGACCGTATCAAGCATTTCGATACTCTCGATGAGGCCTTGGCGCGGTTTCAGTACATTGTCGGAGCCACATCTCGGCGCGGCTCCGCGAGAGGCCCGGTCGTTTCCCCCAGGGAGATGGCGGCCCGTATCGCAGATATATCCCAGGAGAATGAAGTGGCGCTGCTCATCGGACCAGAGGATACGGGATTGTCTAACGATGATCTGCGGTTCTGCCACCTGCTGGTGACCATACCCACGTCCAAGCATAACAAATCCATCAATCTCTCACACGCGGCTATGATCCTCTGCTATGAAATCTTCGTGGCCGATATGAAACATCCGGAGGCATTTACGCCCCGTCTGGCTCAATCATCAGAGCTCGAAGGGATGTATGATCATATAAGAGGGATATTGCTGAAGATCGGTTTTCTGAATCCGGAGAACCCGGATTTCTGGATGATGCATATCCGCCGCTTCCTTTCACGGACAAATCTTTTCTCCAAGGAGGTGAAGATCATCAGGGGCATCTGCCGACAGTTAGACTGGTATCTGAAAAACAAAAAGACTTGACTTTCCATCGACAGAAACTTATTACTCATTGAAATTCCATGGGGGTGCAATCATGTATAAGAATTTCTCCTTCACGGGTGCCAAGAAAATCGTCTTTGGCAACGGGGCCTTGGAGACTCTCGCAGAACATATTCATGAACTTAAGGCGAGCCGGCCCCTCATTGTCCTCGACAGGAATCTGTCCAAGACAGACCTCAAGGGTAAGGTCTTGGACATCCTCGGCGACGGCTCTCTTAAGGCGACGCTGTTCGATCAGAAGGTTGAAGCCGAGCCAAGGCTTGAGGTAGCAGATGAAGGAGTGAAGGCGGCCCAGAAGGGGAAATGTGATGTTGTAGTTGGCATCGGCGGCGGAAGCGCCATGGATGTAGCTAAGGCGATTGCCGTCCTCGCAGCTAATAACGGCAGGGCCAAGGATTATTTGGGGTTGAACAAAGTACCCGGGCCGGGGCTTCCGAAGATAATGATCCCGACAACGGCGGGAACGGGGAGCGAGGTCACGTTTACGGCTGTTTTTGTCAGGCAAAATTTAAAGAAGAAAGAAGGGATGAACAGCCCGCATCTTTATCCGGAGCTTGCCATCCTCGATCCGACCCTCACACTTTCTCTCCCCCCCGTTTCCACGGCGTCAACGGGAGTAGACGCCCTCTGTCACGCGATAGAATCATACACATCGATTAATGCCTCTCCTATGAGTGAGTTGCTTTCCCTGGAGGCCATTTATTTGATTTCGTCGAATCTCCGCACATGCGTGCATGACGGCAGTAACCTGGAGGCGAGAGGCAATATGCTCCTGGGAAGTCTCTATGCGGGCCTGGGTCTCGCCAATGCCGGGGTTGGCGCTGTTCATTCCCTGTCCTATCCTCTCGGGGGGAAATATGGTGTCTCTCATGGTCTCGCCAACACCATCATGCTGCCGCACGTGATGGCCTTCAATCTGCCGGGGGCTCTCGAAAAATTTGCCATCATCGCCGAAACTATGGGGGAGGTGATCGATACGCTGCCGCTGCGCGAAGCGGCGTTCATGGCCGTGGAAGCAGTACAGGCGCTGATTGAAGACTGCGGCATCTACACCACGCTGGAGGATTTGAGTATACCCGAAGAGGCGTTGCCTGAGCTTGCCGAGGTGGCCATGACTGTACTCCGACCGCTGGAGAACAACCCCCGGAAATTGACGATAGAGGATGCGATAGACATATATGGAGAGGCATACTAAGCGACGGTATCTACGCGGAAGGACAATAAGGCAGTGGAGGTAGTCATATGGCTGGTGCGGAGCTGATTGGAAAAGAAGAGATAAAAGAAATTATGGACGTCATGGAAACTGGCATCCTCATGAGATACGGATTTGACAAGGAGAGAAAGGGAGTCTTCAAGGTACGGGAATTCGAAGCCGCCTTCGCCGGCTACTGCCAGGCAAAATACGCCCTGGGTGTTACGTCCGGCTCCACGGCGCTAAAAGTGGCGCTTGCCGCGATGGATGTGGGACCGGGGGATGAGGTGATCGTTCCGGCCTTTACTTTCATCGCGACTTATGAGGCGGTGTTGGAAGTCGGCGCGATTCCCATCGCGGCTGACATCGATGAGACCTTGAACATGGATCCTGGTGATATAGAAAAGAGGATAACGCCTTACACGAAAGCCGTGATCCCCGTGCATATGTGCGGTGCTCCGGCGCATATCGACAGGATCATGGCTGTGGCGAGAAAGAATAAACTCCTTGTCCTCGAGGACAATGCCCAGGCCTCCGGGGGGAGCTATCGCGGGAAGAAGCTTGGGACGTTCGGTGACATGGGCATCTTCAGTTTTGACTATTACAAGACCCTAACCACAGGGGAAGGAGGAATGGTCCTGACTGATAATAAAGATTTCTACCTTCGTGCCGATGGGTACCACGATCACGGCCACGACCACAACCCCAATGTCAGCAGGGCACTTGAAGGGCGGACGATTCTGGGCTTTAATTACCGCATGAACGAGCTTCAGGGCGCCCTTGGTCTTGCCCAGTTGAGGAAGCTTGATACGATTATCGCCGAGCAGAAAAAAAATAAACTGGCCATCAAGGATGTCCTCAAGAAATGCAAGGGCATTAAGTTCAGGGATATTCCGGATGCAGATGGAGATACGGCAACCTTTCTCGCATTCAATCTGCCTGATGAGAATACCGCAATGCGATTTCAGAAGTCCCTCTCCGGCGAAGGAGTCGATACGGTATGCTTCAAGAAGAATCTCTGGCACTATCTTCCTAACTGGGAGCATTTTCTCGCGCGGTCAACGGCGAACTCGAAGAAGTATCCTTTCACAGATCCTTCATACAAAGGAAAGGTAAACTACGATAGGTCCACCATACCCCGGGCGGAGGATATACTTGGCCGCACGCTGGTCATGAATATACCAGTAAAGATGCCTACAGAAAGATTTGCGAAGATCAAAGAGGGTATTGAGAAGGCGGCAAAGAATCTATAGGAAGAGGGATCTATGATTATCGTCACCGGCGGCGCCGGATTCATCGGGAGCGCCGTTGTCTGGAAACTCAATAAAGAAGGTATCGACGATATCTTAATTGTTGATGAACTCGGCGAGTCCGGTAAGTGGAAGAATCTGGTGAACCGGCGTTACGCAGAGTACATACATAAAGATGTCTTCCTCAGGATGATCCGCAATGAACAGATGCCCTTCACGCCGCGAGCAATCGTCCACATGGGGGCGTGTTCGTCCACAACGGAACGTAATGCCGACTATTTGATGGACAACAACTACCACTATACGTGCCGGCTAGCAGAGTGGGCGCTGCCGAGAAACATTCGCTTTATCTATGCAAGCTCGGCCGCCACGTATGGCGACGGCTCACAGGGATTTTCCGACGACAGTTCTGTAACGACAACGCTTCGTCCCATGAATATGTATGGGTATTCAAAGCAGGTCTTCGACATTTGGGTTTTGCGTCAGCAGGTGGAAAAGCAGGTCGTGGGTATAAAATTTTTCAACGTCTTTGGTCCCAACGAGTACCATAAGGGCGATATGCGCAGCGTTGTCCATAAGGCCTTTGAACAGATCAGGGACACGGGCCAGGTCCGGCTCTTCAAATCTCACAAGCCCCAATACAAAGATGGCGGGCAGATGCGTGATTTTGTCTACGTCAAAGATTGCGTTGATGTCATGTGGTGGCTGCTCGAACATCCCGAGACAAACGGCATATTCAACTTAGGGACAGGGACGGCCCGTACGTGGAATGATCTTGTTCAGGCGCTTTTTTTGGCCATGGAAATGAAACCCAAGATAGAATATTTCGATATTCCGACGGAGATACGTGACCAGTACCAGTATCTGACGGAGGCAAAAATGGACAAACTCCGTGAGACAGGATGCCCCGTCACATTTCATCCACTGGAAGACGCTGTTAAAGATTACGTGGTGAACTATTTAAAGAAACCTGATCCGCATCTATGAAAGTCGTCTGCATTATTCCTGCCCGTTATGCTTCCACTCGCTTTCCGGGGAAGGCCCTTGCGGATCTCTTGGGAAAGCCGATGATCCAGCACGTATACGAACGCGTGCTCGCGGCCGGCGTCGTATCCTTTGCCGCCGTGGCAACTGATGATGAAAGAATCATTGCCGCCGTAGAGAGATTCGGGGGCCGCGCCATTATGACGGCGGCGTCGCACAGGTCGGGCACGGACCGCATAGCAGAAGCCGTTTCGCTCCTTGATATCGACGATTCCGATATTGTGGTTAATATCCAGGGCGATCAACCCCTCTTCGAGCCGTCGCAGATTGACGCAGTGGCACAGCCGCTCTTGGACGACCAGGCCATTCCCATGTCCACCCTTATATATAAAATCGTGAGGGAGGAAGAGATTGCCCATCCGAATGCGGTAAAGGTCGTCTTTGATCAGGATCACTTTGCCATCTATTTCTCCCGTGCAACGATCCCTTATGCCAGAGACAAAGGCGCGAAGGCGTCATATTACAAACACCACGGCATTTACGCCTACAGAAGGGCGTTCCTGAAAGAGTTTACGAAGCTCCCTGAAAGTACTCTTGAGAAACTGGAAGCCCTTGAGCAGCTGAGAGCCCTTGAGCATGGATACAGGATCAAGGTTATAGAGACACCTTACGACTCTGTAGAAGTTGATACACGGGAGGAGTTGGGGAGGGTTAGGCGCCTCCTCGAAGCAAAGGGGTATTCGTAAACAGGAAACATGAATGATAGATATTGATTATTTGAAAAAGATCAAGCTCGCAACCTCACCCCTGGGTCAGCAGCTCGTGGCAACATTGTTGCTTTTTCCCAATTACCGTATTTTCGCTAACGTGGATATCCAGGTCGAAAATATCGAGCGCATTCCTAAGGACGAGAATGTGATCTTTGCCATGAATCACACGGATCGCTTCAACTACTGGCCGTTCCAGTACAAACTATGGAGCATGAAATGTTTCTCATATACCACGGTATGGGTTAAGGGTAAGTACTACAGAAATGCGCTGCTTGCCAAAGGGCTCGACTTGTGCAATCTCATTCCCGTTCCCTCCATGGGTTATTTGATCGAGGAGTTTTACAGGAAGAAATTCAAACAGCGGCTCGATAAGAACGTTTACAGGGCTATTAGAGATATTATTGACGGCAAATATGAAAGTATCGATGCCTACCCGAGGAAGGCGGCCGAGGCGCTCAATGCATTGGGAGAACATTTTGTTGATTTTGTAACGGGCTACTATGATTCAATTATGGAACGGGTAGCGGAATTGAGCAGGACAGCCCTCTCCGAAAAGAATCTTAACCTCCTCATCTTCCCGGAAGGCACGAGGGGCGCCCAGTTGGGAGAAGGAAGAACCGGTGTTGCTCAGCTTGCATTATCGACGGGGAAGAAGATCGTTCCCGTCGGTTGCAACAACTCGGATCAGTTATATACGGGGAGCCTGCCCTTTGCGAAAAGCGGGCGGATTGTTTATCGAGTGGGGGAACCTCTCACGCTGGATAATCAATTGCGGGAATTCGCTATAGACGAACCATTCAAACTGTTTTCCAAAGAGTCGCAGAGGAAGTATAGGAGACAGTTCGAAGAGGTGACGAGGATTGTCATGGAGAATATCAACAAGCTCCTCGATGAGAAGTACAGACGCGCCTTCACAGGGTCATGACGTCACAGCAATTCACCTCCAACCCGTTTCGCTAAGTCGCAGGGAGGCGGCATATGAGTGCCATCGCGGCGATTCAAGAACTTATCAAGCCCCTATTCCCCGGCTTAATGGGGATGCAGCTCACGGAAGTTACTCCTGAAAGAGTCATTGCGTCAATGGAGGTTCGTCCGGATCTATGTACCGTCGGAAATATACTTCACGGCGGTGCGCTTATGGCCTTTGCGGACACGCTTGGTGGTATAGCCACGTTTATCAACCTCGGAAGTGGCGCGCGCACAACGACCATCGAGTCGAAGACCAACTTTCTCGGAGCCATGCCCGTCGGCACTCGTATCACCGGCGAGTGCACCCCCTTGCACCGTGGCAAGACCACGATGGTGTGGCAGACGCACGTAAAGTCCGAGAACGGCAGGCTATGCGCCGTCGTTATTCAAACGCAGATGGTGCTTCCCGCCTGATGTCTTTCCCATGATCCTCGGTCTCTCGGTAGCGCCTTTGAATTCGGTAGCGAGCGCATTCCCCGTAGCTTGCTGCGGAGAGCTTCAATTTTCTCCGGCGCGTCAGATGGAGAGGTATTCGTTGCAGGGCAATAAAAGGAAAGAGCGTCCATTCATACTAATGGACGCTCTTTTTGTTCGGTTGGGACAAGATTGAGTTGAAGATAAGTTTGTCAGTCTCTTAAAATGGCGCCTGTACTTGCGGAAGTCACTAGTCCGGCATACCGTACGAGGTAACCGCTTTTTATTGCCGGTCGCCGCGGCCTGAATTTAGCCTGCCTCTTCTTCAATTCGACCGGACTCACATTGAGGGTGATCGTCTTTTTGGGGATGTTGATGGCGATAATATCGCCTTCCCTGACAAGACCAATGGGACCTCCCTCGGCTGCCTCCGGAGAAATGTGTCCGATAGCCGCCCCGCGGGTTCCGCCGCTGAACCGTCCATCAGTCAGGAGCGCCACCGTCGTATCGAGCCCCATACCGGCGATGACCGACGTCGGCGCCAGCATCTCGCGCATACCCGGTCCACCCTTCGGCCCCTCGTAGCGGATGACGACGACGTCGCCTGCTTTGATCTTCCCGCCGAGGATGGAGGCAATGGCATCGTCCTCGGAGTCGAAGACCCGGGCCTTACCTTTATTGACGAGCATTCTCTCAGCAACGGCGGACTGCTTGACAACAGCGCCATCGGGGGCCAGATTACCCCGCAGGATGGCGATACCCCCTTCTTTCGAATAAGGATTGTTAAGCGGCCGGATGACGTCACTGTTTAGCACCGCAGCTTCTTTTAGGTTGACACCGACCATCTTCCCTGTAACTGTCAAAGCCTTCAGGTCGATGACGCCAAGCTTGCTGATTTGCTTCATCACCGCCTGGACTCCGCCTGCCATGTCCAGGTCTTCCAGATGGTGCTGCCCTGCGGGACTTAGCTTGCAGAGATTAGGGGTCTTCTTGCTGATCTCGTTAAAGAGGTCGAGATCCAGCTTAATTCCCGCTTCATGGGCAATGGCGGGGATGTGGAGGACCGTATTGGTTGAGCAGCCGAGGGCCATGTCTACTGCGATGGCATTCTTGAAGGCCGAAAGTGTCGCGATCTTTCTCGGACGGATATCTTTTTTGAAGAGTTCCATGATCTTCATGCCGGCCTTCTTCGCGAGACGCCTCCTGGCCGCGTGAACGGCAGGGACGGTGCCATTTCCGGGAAGGCCGAGACCGAGGGCCTCGGTTACGCAGTTCATGGAATTTGCCGTGTACATGCCTGAGCATGATCCGCAGCCGGGACAGGCACAGTCTTCCAGGGCCTTTAGATATTTTTCCTTCATCTGGCGGGATTTCACCTTTCCCACACCTTCGAAGACGCTGATGAGATCAACCGTCTTCCCTTCCAGGGTGCCCGCCATCATGGGACCGCCGCTGATGAAGATGGTAGGGATGTTCAGGCGAAGCGCGGCCATCAACATTCCGGGGATGATCTTGTCGCAATTGGGGACCATGACCAGAGCATCAAAGGGATGGGCGATAGCCATGACTTCAATGGAATCGGCGATCAGCTCGCGGCTGGCAAGGGAGTATTTCATGCCTGTATGTCCCATGGCAATCCCGTCGCAGACGCCGATGACGGGGAATTCGACAGGCGTGCCGCCTGCCATGCGGATGCCCGCCTTTACGTCTTCAGTTATAAGGTCCAAGTGAATATGTCCGGGTATGATTTCATTGGCGGAATTCACGACGCCGATCAACGGCTGCGCAATTTCTTCATCCGTATACCCCATGGCTTTGAAGAGAGATCTGTGGGGCGCCCGTTCAAGCCCCTTTTTCATCAGGTCGCTTCGCATGCTTTCCTCCTTTTATTTCTTGCAATGAGCGGAATGCAGACAACCTCGTAGTGCAACTCTTCCGCTTAGTAATGCCTACTTTTTTCTACGCTCCGGTCTCAATGAGCGAACCACTGCGCCCGCCCGCCACATTTCGCTATTCTTTATGGCATCGAGTTCCTTTTGCAGTTTCTCTCTGTAATCTGGGGCGGAGTTTACCTCAAGGACTATGGCGGTTTCCTTGCCGGATGCCACCCTATCGTACAACTCATCGAATACAGGCGCTACAGCATCACGGAATCTGTTTTTCCAGTCCAAGGCGCCCCTCTGGGCAGTTGTGCTGCAATTGGCATACATCCAGTCCATACCATTTTGCGCTACAAGCGGCATGAGGCTCTGGGTCAATTCCTCGACAGTCTCATTGAAGGCTTCACTGGGGCTGTGTCCATGCTTGCGGAGAACATTATACTGCGCCTCCAGAACACCGGCGAGACAACCCATCAGGACGCCGCGCTCACCCGTGAGGTCGCTGTAAACTTCCTGTTCAAACGTGGTGGGGAAGAGATACCCCGATCCTATGGCAATGCCGACGGCAATGGTTCTTTCCATGGCCTTTCCCGTGGCGTTCTGGAAAACGGCGTAGCTCGAATTTATGCCACTTCCCGCAAGAAAGTTGTCGCGCACCGTGCGTCCGGCACCTTTTGGCGCTACCAGTATAACATCGATGTCAGAGGGGGGGATCACACCGGTCTGATCTTTATACACGATGGAGAATCCATGAGAAAAATAGAGGGCCTTTCCTTTTGTCAATTGGAGTTTTAATTCCGGCCACATGGCCTTCTGGCTGGCATCCGACATCAGGTACTGAATGATTGTGCCGCGTTTTGCAGCTTCCATTGGTGGAAACAGCGTCTCGCCCGGCTTAAAGCCTTCGTCAATGGCCTTCTGCCAGTTGAAGTCGCCTTCGCCCACGATACAACGGACACCGTTATCCCTCATGTTTAGGGCTTGACCGCGTCCCTGTACACCGTAGCCAATGACGGCAACCGTTTCATCCTTGAGCACTTTGCGCGCCTTTTCGAGGGTGAACTCCTCTGATGTGACAACCTCTTCCATGACCCCGCCGATGTTGATTTTAGGCATATTAGTACCTCCTTATTATTATAAATTTAACGATCAATAGCATTGTCTGGGATGTACTCTGAACACTCTTCATTTACGACTATTTCTGACGCTCCACGGCGACAACTCCCGTTCTCGTAAAATCATCCATACCCATCTTGTCCAAAAAAGCAAGGGCGTCGTCGATGTCTTTTTTGCCGCCCGTCACTTCCAGTATGCAGGTATCAACGTCCATCTTTACAATCTTCCACTTAAGCGTGTCAACAGTCTGCATGATCTTCACTTGATTCGCATCGGTTAATTTCATCCTCACCAGGACCATTTCCCGGCAGGCCGCATTGGCCCGCGTCAGATCCTTCACTTCAAGGACATCGATAATCTTTGTCAGCTGCTTTTCAAGTTTGATGACGGTCTCCCGGTTACCGAGGGTGGTAATAACGATTCTGGTAATTTCAGGATTCCTCGTGATGTTTGCCGAGATGCTTTCGATATTGAACCCCCGGCCGCTGAAGGTTCCCGCGATCCTGGCCAGAACGTCGGGCCTGTTATTTACCAAGATGGAAATGGTATTCTCCTTTACTTCCATAAGCTCATTCACCTCACAATAGATTTGATATATTCCAGGCCATCCTATTTGCTCAAGACCATATCCGTCAGCGCCGCACCCGGTGAAACCATGGGGTAGACACCTTCCTCGGGTTCTACATGGAAATCCATTACGACCGTCTTCGGAGTATCGAGACCCTTCCTTAATGTGGCCTCCACCTCTTCGGAGCGTGTCGCCCGCAGGCCGACAGCGCCATAAGCCTCGGCAAGCTTCACAAAGTCAGGCACATTATCTATATTGCTGTGGGAATAACGCTTCCCGTAGAACAGTTCCTGCCATTGGCGGACCATGCCCAAAAATCCGTTATTGAGGATGACGATCTTGACGGGAAGGTCATAATTGACAGCCGTCGCCAGCTCCTGAATATTCATCTGGATACTTCCATCTCCGGCAATGTCTACGACGACCTTGTCAGGACGCGCAACCTGCGCGCCGATCGCAGCCGGGAATCCATAACCCATTGTTCCCAGGCCGCCCGATGTAATGAATGAATTGGGATAATCGAAATGATAATACTGCGCCGCCCACATCTGGTTCTGCCCCACCTCTGTCGAGATGATAGCTTTTCCTTCCGTGAGGCGATAGAGTGTTTCCACGACGTATTGAGGCTTGATCTTATCTGACTGACAGTATGTCAAGGGCGCGAACTCTTTCCACTTCTGAACTTGCTCAAGCCATGCCTTTGTTTGCTTTTCGGGCCTCGCAAAACTCTTGTCGGAAATCCATTTATTGAGCAGCTGCAACACGGGCTTGCAATCGCTTGCAATCGATAGATGCGTCTTTACAAATTTATCGATGGATGCCGGGTCAATATCTACATGAAGTACCTTGGCATGGGGCGCAAAGGCGTCAAGCTTCGACGTAACCCGATCATCAAAACGGACACCGAGCGCGATCAAGAGGTCGCAATTACTGATTGCCATATTGGCGTAATAGGTACCGTGCATACCCGGCATGCCGAGCCAATGTGGGTCGGATGCAGGGAACGCTCCGAGCCCCATAAGGGTTGAGGTGATGGGTACGTTGAGCAGTTTCACAAATGTTCTCAACTCGTCCCAGGCCCGCCCGAGAAGCACGCCGCCCCCCGAGATGACGAGTGGTCTTTCCGCCTGCCTGATCATGTCAAGCGCTTTAGCACAGGCATCTTCGATGGAGGCCTTCTTGTTGTTATTGGGAAGACTCAGTGTCCAGGATATGTCATTATCCTCGATAAGAGACTTCGTAATATCCTTGGGAATATCGATAAGGACGGGACCGGGGCGTCCCGAGCGGGCGATATGAAAGGCTTCCCTGACGATGCGTCCCAGGTCGTCAATCCGCCTGACCAGAAAATTATGTTTCGTGCACGGTCTTGTAATACCGGTGATGTCCACTTCCTGAAAGGCGTCGCCGCCGATCAAGGAGGTCGCCACCTGACCCGTCAGCACGACGACGGGAATGGAATCCATAAATGCATTCGCTATACCGGTTACCGTATTTGTCGCTCCAGGCCCTGACGTCACCAGGCATACACCAACCTTGCCGGAAACCCGCGCATATCCGTCGGCTGCGTGGATGGCGCCCTGTTCATGCCGTACTAAAATATTTCTAATCTTTCTTCTGTACAGTTCATCAAAGATGTCGAGTACGGCTCCACCGGGAAATCCGAAGATCGTATCTGCATTCTCCTTTTGCAAGGCCTCAAAAAGGACTTGTGCTCCCGTTAACTTCACTTTTCTCCACCCCCTTTTAAAATCCCCTCTGTCAACGCCCTCAACCGATATGGGGTTAAGGGTGGGGTCTAAGACATGCGGGGAAATTTCTCCAAAAAAAAACCGTTACCTTTTGCTGGTAACGGTTTTTACTGCGAACTATGTGCTAAACGCAAACCATCATCCAGCCCTCCTATGGAAGGGAATGATTATCCCGATAATAATTATGATGATGTTTGCGATACTAAACGCGTGCATGTCGTTATCAATCCTCACTATGAAATCTTTTTAACAGCCTCCCACGGTATTGTCAAGAAGATTTAATCGTCTTTCTTAGATTCTTCTCTGTGGTTTCGTTCTCTCGATGGCAATTGATCCGGTTCTATTTATTTCCTCCACACCGAATGACTGGAAGAATTTCAGGAATGCCGCCGTTTCATCCGGCTGACCCGTCAATTCGAGGATGAAATAATCCGGTGTCATGGTGACGATTCTGCAACCGAACAGTTCAATTGCCCTCAGGATATCTGAATAGGCCCCTTCTTTGACGGTAAGGCCGATCAACATCAACTCTCTCTGAATGTAGGATTGTCCCGAGACATCGGAGACTTCGATGACATCCACAAGTTTATCCAGTTGTTTCTTTATCTTTTCCGTAAAGTCAGGATCCGATTCGCTGGTCAGGGTGATTCTCGAAACATCCCGGTTCGTAGTTTCCGCCACGCAAAGGCTCTTGATGTTGTATCCATGGCGGCCAAACACGCCTCCCACACGGGAGAGCACGCCCGGTTGATTGTTTACGAGGATGGAAATAGTCTGTTCCTGTTCGCGTGCCTTTTTTAACATGATAGATCCTCCGCAATCATTTTTCAGTCAAGTCTGTCGTACATCATCTCGATATTCGAGCATCCCGGCGGGATGATGGGGTAGACATAGTTCTCCGGATCAACAACGGCCTCCAGGAGATAAGGGCCATCGGCCTTTACCATAGCCTCGATGCCCGCCTGCGGATCTTTATCCACGGCAATTCTGCTCCCCGGGATGCCGAAGCCCCGGGCCACCGCTACAAAATCAACCTTGCTTCCCAATTCAATGGTGTTAAAACGGGCATTGTAAAAAAGGTCCTGAATCTGGCGGATCATCCCGAGATGCCCATTATTGATGACGACTATCTTTATCGGTAAATTGTAATAGCTGATGGTGGCCAATTCCTGGATGTTCATGTAGAATCCTCCGTCGCCTGTGATAGCGACGACGGCCCTCTCCGGAGTGCCGATCTTGGCGCCGATAGCTGCGGGCAGGCTGAATCCCATAGTGCCCATGCCGCCGCTGGTGATGAGACTGCGGGGGCTCCGTGCCTGCCAGGTGCGCACTGTCCATATCTGATTCAGTCCCACATCCGCAGTCACCGTTGTTTCGACAGGCATGGCCTCCTGTACCATCCGAATAAAATCTCCCGCCAGTCCGCATCCCGTGTCCGCGACTTTTCCGGTGATGGCATCGCGCTCAGACTGTATTCTCTGTAGCCACTCCGATTTTTCCTTTGCATCTATCAGGGGCAGCAAGGCCGTCAGCGCGTCGCGAATATCCCCGACGTAAGGCAGATTAATCTTGATGCTCTTTCCGATCGAAGTAGGGTCGATATCGATCTGGGCAATTTTTGCCAGAGGCGCAAATTCTTCGATGAGTGCCGTGCTGCGGTCTGAGAAGCGTGTGCCTATGGCCAGGATAAAATCGCACTGATGCACCATACTATTTGCCAGTTCATTGCCGTGCGTTCCTATCAACCCCAGGTTGTATCCATTGATGGAGTCAACGGAGCCAATGCCCATCATCGTAGTGACGAAAGGAATCTTCGCCTTCTCAATCAGCTCGCGTACCAGAAGAAATGCGTTGCTCAGTTTAACACCACCTCCAATGATGAGGATCGGTCTTTCGCTCTGATTCAATGTCTTGGCGATCATCTCCAGCTGTTCACGATCTTCTTCAGTCTTGTAGTTCGCCTTCAGCGCAGGGGCAGCTTTCTCTTCTGCCGCCGGGCATTTCGACGACAGGATGTCGCGGGGGAGATCCACGAGAACCGGACCCGGCCTGCCGGTCTTGGCCAGTTCAAATGCCTGCCGCAGCGTTGCTGCAAGATTATTCACATCGTGCACCTGATAACTGTGTTTTGTGATAGGCAAGGTTATCCCGATGATGTCCGTTTCCTGGAAGGCATCCTGGCCCAGGAGGCTCGTGCTCACCTGCGCCGTGAGGGCGACCATGGGCGTTGAGTCCATGAACGCCGTGGCAATGCCCGTCACCAGGTTGGTGGCACCGGGCCCGGACGTGGCGATACATACGCCTACTTTTCCCGTAGCACGCGCGTAGCCGTCAGCAGCGTGAGCTGCTGCCTGTTCGTGTCGCATGAGATAATGCCGGACCTCACTGTTTATCAACCGGTCATGGATAGGTAGGGTGTTTGCCCCCGGGTATCCGAAGATTACATCAACCCCTTCCTCCCTTAATATTTGTATGATTATATCCGCTCCAATGGTTTCCATAATTGCTTCTTGCTCCTTAGCTGTTCAGAAAATAAAAAGCCGCCAGTCCATCTGCACAGCGGCTTGTAAGGCATAAAAAAGCCGCGGGCTTTAGGGGCCCGCGGCTCTTCGTTCTATGTCATTCCGTCACAGAAACCGAGCAGCGGTCCCCCGAAGTACAGATACTACTACTACGGCTACGTTAAGGGTGCTGGTGCTCAGGCTGCAACGGGTCATCTGCTTACCTTTGTTCGTTAATCTTGACCTAATCTTATATATAAAAAATCAGATTTGTCAAGCAATTTTTAGGCTTTCGTCATTCACGGGGACCGTCCTTATTGAGATTGCTGGTTTCCTCCTGCGTTTCCTTGATCTCTATAGGTACAGCACGAGTCCCTGTCGTACCCTCGAGAAAGCTCTCGAATATGGCATCCTGGGTAGAGCGTGTAGCCGGAATGCCCGTGTGAGGTTCCACCTTGATGAAAACGATTCCGTCCGGCACGGGAAAAACTTCCCTGGGCCTTCCTTGCAGGGCCTTTTCCATAAAATAGAGCCAAATGGGAGCAGCCGCCCTGCCTCCTACTTCTTCTCTGCCGAGTGAGGTTTCCTGGTCAAAGCCAACCCATACCCCGGCCACGAGAGACGGTGTAAAGCCTATGAACCAGGCATCCCTCGTATCATCTGTCGTTCCCGTCTTGGCTGCCACGGGCCTGCCGATGCTCTTTACCCTTCTGCCTGTGCCGCTTTCCACGACATCCTGCATGACATAGGACGTCATGAATGCTATGCGCGGGTCAATCACATCCTCACTTCTTACCTGGGTCTCTTCAAAGACATGACCCGTCCGATCAACGATCTTCTTGATGAAAAAAGGAACGACCCTCTTGCCTTGATTTGCCAGGACACCGTATCCCCTTATCATTTCCTGCAGGGTGACCCCCGACGTACCCAGGGCCAGAGAGAGGTTCTTTGACAGGGGAGAAGTTATCCCCATATTCGTGGCATAAGCAGCGGCATAGTCGACACCGATCTCCTGGAGAATCTTTATCGTAATGATATTTCGTGACTGCACGAGGGCGTTTCTAAGCGTGGTCGGCCCATTAAATTTACCATCGAAATTTCTCGGTTTCCAGAAACCGTCAGGAGATGATCTGTCTTCATACACAATGGGGGCGTCCAGTATGCGCGTTGACGGTGTCATCCCCTTGTCGAAAGCGGCCGTGTATATGAATGGCTTAAATGCCGATCCCGGCTGCCTCCGCGACTGGGTGGCACGGTTGAATTCACTCTTTTTGAAATCCCTGCCTCCCACCATAGCTGTGATAGCACCGGTCTTCACCTCCATACAGAGAAGAGCCCCCTGAACGAGCCCCTTCTCATACTTCTCGCGGTCTTCCAATTCTTGAAGACCCCTTTCTACTGCGTCCCGTGCCGCCTTCTGCATTTCTATGTTAAGGGTCGTGTAGACCTCAAGGCCTTCCCTGTACAACACGTCGCTCCCGTATTTTTCCAGAATGTATTTCCGGATGTTTTCGACAAAATAAGGGGCGATTTTTTCTTTAGGTCTGATGGACTTGAGGGCTATAGGCGCTGCAAGTGCCCGCTCTTTCTCTGCTGCGGTGATGTATTCGTCTTCTACCATCCTCTCAAGCACGTATGCCTGTCTCTGGCGGGCACGGTCGAAATGAAGGAAAGGAGAATAGCTGCTCGGCGCCTTGGGAAGACCGGCCAGGAGTGAGGCTTCCGCGAGGTTCAGATGTCTCGCGCTTTTTCCAAAATATCCTTGTGATGCCGCCTCAATGCCGTAAGTGCCGTGTCCTAAATATATGTGGTTGAGGTATAAGTTCATGATTTCGTCTTTGGAAAGATACTTGTCAATCTTATAGGCTAAGATGGCCTCCTTGATTTTTCTCACGTAGCTTCTTTCCGAAGACAGATAAAGGGACTTAGCCACCTGCTGTGTTATCGTGCTTCCGCCCTGAACTATGCGACCGGCTTCGATATTCTTATAGAAAGCCCTTGTCATGCTCACCAAATCAAAGCCGGTATGCTGATAAAATCTCGCGTCTTCCGCGGCGACAAAGGCCTGAACGACCACCTTTGGAACGTCGGAGAGCTTAATGATTTTTCTATCTTCCATGAAGAATTCATCGATTAATTCATTATTGTCTGCGTACACCCGCGTGGCGATGCTGGGACGGTAATCCTTTAAGGCGGCTATGCTGGGCAATTCCTGGTGAAGCACGTAGTACAAGATACTGCTTACGATGATTGCCAGAACAACAAGGCACAGTGTGGCTACCAGCAATACTGTGCCAAGGCGTGAGCGTTTAGGTTGCGTTTTCTTGTCCCTTGGTCTCATATTTCCTTTTGATCGTCTTTCAAATCTTCCTCCTTGGGGCGCTTCTTCTCGGCGAGCTTGGCTACGATTATACCAATCTCATAAAGGCCCATCAAGGGCACAGCCATGATGATCTGGGTGATCGCATCAGGGGAAGGCGTCAGGATTGCAGCGGCGATAAATATTATGAGTATGGCGTAACGCCTGTTTCGCGACAACATTTTTGAATTTACAACGCCGATTTTGGCCAAGAAGAAGATAACGACAGGGAGTTCAAAGGACAAACCAAACGCAAGCAGCAGCTTCAGGGAGAAAGAAAGATACTCCCGCAGTGAAAGCATGGGCCTGAGAAAGTCCGATGAAAATTCCACAAAGAAACCGAATGCCGGAGGAAGGGCAAGGTAATATCCGAATAGTATGCCGCAAATAAACAGAGTGGTGGAAGAGATAACGAAGGGAAGCATATATTTCTTCTCTGTCTTATAAAGGCCGGGTGAGATGAATTTCCACAGTTGGTAAAGGATGTAGGGGCTTGTAAGAAAAAGGGACGCATAGAAAGAGATTTTCATGTAGTTGAAAAACGCCTCGGGCAGGCTGGTGTATATCATGTAGCTGTTCGGAGGCAGGACCCGGTGCAGAGGTCTTGTAATAATCTGGAACAGCCATTCCTTAAAATACCAACAGACGCCGAAACCGATAGCTGCTGCAATCATTATGCGGATGATTCTGGTCCGCAATTCCTCGAGATGAGCGGTAAACGGCATTTTTTCTTCTACAGGGTCTTCCATAGATTAAGTATCAGCGTCTCCTTTTATAATAAATTGATTCTAAGTTGATTTGTGAATTCAAGATTGAGCTTTAAAAGTGGAATCTTTTTGGGGGGGTTCTCTTCTATCGTCTCTACCATGCGGCGACGACTTATGATCATCATGATCGCTTTCCTTACCAAAGAGCAGTGAATCTTTAAAGTCATTTACTTCTTTCTTGACATCATCGGGCTTGAGGGTGTCCTTGATGTTGTCCGTCACATCGTCGGCCGCCCGACGAAATTCGGAGAGACCTTTGCCGAGGGATTTGGCAAGATCCGGCAGCTTCTTGGGACCCACGACGATCAATGCGATAACTGCTATTACGATGAGCTCAGGCAAACCGATCCCGAACATGATTTCAACCTCTTATTCGCTTAATCGCCTTGAATATATATCTATTTGTACATTTGTCAATGTTTTTCCAAGGACAGATAACGCCGTCTTCGCGCTTGGAAAATTTTTGCGTTCTCATTGCTTTTGTGCTAAAAGCTTGTGCCTGTGTAGAAAAACCCTTGCAGGGATGGTGACCAATGTCTCGAAAAACGGGTATTGTTAGGGATGAAAGGTATTTGAGGCATGACGCCGGATTCGGACATCCCGAATCGCCAGAGAGGCTTGGAGCGACCTACGCGATGCTTGATGCCCCTGATATGGCCGGACAGTTTGTCGAAATTGAGCCGCGTTATGCCACCCATGAAGAGATTGGGATGATTCATTCTCTTTCTTACATAAGTCTTGTCGCCTCCACTGCGGGGAAGATATTTGTTCCCCTTGATCCCGATACGGCTGCCACACCGGAATCATATGATGTTGCGAAGCTGGCGGTGGGAGGGCTGTTTAACGCCATTGACAGCGTTGTATCGGGTGAAGTCGACAATGCCTTTGCCTTTGTCAGACCTCCCGGACATCACGCGGGAGTATCCAATGCTGCCGGCTTCTGCCTCTTCAATAATATTGCCATAGGCGCCATGCATGCTATTGCCAAGCACAAGATGGAGAGGATTCTGGTAGTCGACTGGGATCTTCACCACGGGAACGGCACCCAGGCGCAGTTCTATGAGGACCCGAGGGTTTTGTATTTCTCAACGCATCAGTATCCATATTATCCGGGTACAGGCGCCATAGAAGAAATCGGACGGGGGAAGGGTATCGGCTACAATATCAATATACCCTTGAGACCAGGCACAGACAGCGCTCAGTACGTCAAGATTTTTAAAAAGATTATCTATCCCGTCTCCGTGAAGTTTAAGCCCGAGCTGGTTCTCATCTCAGCCGGTTTCGATCCTTATTATAAGGACCCTCTCGGAGGAATGAAGGTTACGCCCGCCGGATTTGCCTGTCTGACGCGTATTCTCATGGATATTGCCGATAAGTGCTGCGGTGGAAAAGTGGTTGCAACCCTTGAAGGCGGATATCATATCAGTGGGCTCGCAGAGTCGATAAAAGCGGTACTTATCGAAATGAGGGACGGTACGCATGTGAAGGATGATGAGCTGGAGCGAATTGCAAATGAGGCAGACAGCAATACGGATCCCGTCATCAAGAAAGTGATTGATCAGATAAATCCTTACTGGCGGCTGTCATGAGTTCATTCTTGCGGTTATGAGGATGCGGCGTTGAAAATCACAAAAGAAGAAGTTGAATACGTTGCTCATCTGGCGAGGCTTGATTTCAGAGAAGAAGAGAAGGTGAAATTTACCTCACAGCTAAATGATATCCTGATGTATATGGATAAGTTGAATGAAGCAGACACAGCCGGCATTGAACCGATGAGTCATGCCATTGCCCTTCAGAATGCCTTCAGAGAAGATACTGTCAAAGATTCCCTCAGCCATGAACTCTCCCTGTCCAACGCACCCGAAGCAAGGGGCCCGTTTTTCCGGGTGCCGAAAGTCATAGAATAGCGGGGCGGCATGGAACTCCATCAGTTGACAATTCACGAGTTGCAGAAATTGATCAGGTCGAAAGAGGTAAATTCCTCGGATATAGTCAAATCCGTATTCAAGAGGATTGACGCCGTAGAAGGCAGTGTTCATGCATATATCACCCTGATGAAGGAACATGCATTTGAAGAGGCCGCCAAAGCAGACCGCTGTATCAGGGAAGGAAACATCCGTGCGCTGACGGGAATACCCGTAGCCCTCAAAGATATCGTCTGTACGAAAGGTTTCTTGACGACCTGCGGGTCCCGCATCCTGCATAACTTTATCCCGCCTTACGATGCCACGGTGGTGGAGAAATTGAAGGAAGCCGGCGCAGTGTTCACAGGCAAGACGAATATGGATGAATTTGCCATGGGTTCATCCACGGAGACCTCATATTTTGGGATAACGAAAAATCCCTGGGCCCTCGACAGGATACCCGGCGGGTCGAGCGGCGGGTCCGCCGCCGCCGTGGCCGCTGACCTTTGCATTGCCTCCATCGGTTCCGATACAGGCGGCTCCATCAGGCAGCCCGCAGCTTTATGCGGTGTGGTGGGAATGAAACCGACCTACGGAAGGGTATCCAGGTACGGACTCATTGCCTTTGCCTCCTCCCTGGATCAGATTGGTCCTTTTACAAAAGATGTTGAAGACTGCGCCATCATGATGAATGTTATCGCCGGCCATGACCCGAGAGAGTCTACATCTGTGCCCCTGGACGTGCCTGATTACACGGCATTCCTCTCACGGGGGATTGACGGCTTCAAAGTGGGGATTCCGAAGGAGTACTTCATCGAAGGCATTGACCCGGAGATAACGGAGGCCATGAGAGGGGCCATGAAGGCCATCGAGGGCTTGGGAGCAACTTGTGTCGAGATATCCCTTCCCCATACGGAATATTGCCTGGCCGTGTATTACATCATTGCCCCCGCAGAGGCCAGTTCCAATCTGGCCCGGTATGACGGTGTGAAGTACGGATTCCGGGCGGACGACTGCAAAGACCTTTTGGATATGTATAAGAAGACACGTTCCGCAGGTTTCGGGGCCGAGGTAAAAAGGCGGATAATGATAGGGACGTACGCGCTGTCTTCCGGCTATTACGATGCCTACTATAAGAAGGCTTCCCAGGTGCGGGCGTTGATTAAGCGGGATTTTGAAGAGGCATGGAAACATTGTGACGTAATCCTTACGCCGACAACCCCCACGCCTGCATTCAAGATCGGCGAGAAGATTGATGATCCCCTGCAAATGTACCTCTCCGATATATTCACCATATCAACAAACCTGGCTGGTATACCGGGCATATCCGTGCCGTGCGGGTTTACACGGCAAGGACTCCCTATAGGAGCCCAGTTCCTGGCAGGGCATTTTGAAGAAGGAAAATTGATTCAAATTGCCGCTGCATTTGAAAAGCAGGCAAACCTAAAGCAGAGGAGACCGAATCTCTGATGGCATATGAACCGGTAATAGGGCTGGAAATACATGCCCAGCTTCTTACTAAATCAAAAATATTCTGCAGCTGCTCAACATTGTTCGGGGCGGAGCCCAATACCCACACCTGTGCCATATGCCTGGGGATGCCCGGTGTCCTTCCCGTCTTGAATAGGACTGTGGTTGAGTATACGATTAAAATGGCGCTCGCGACCAACTGCGCCATAAACGAGTCATGTAATTTCGCGAGGAAGAACTATTTCTATCCCGACCTTCCCAAAGGGTATCAGATATCCCAGTACGCCCAGCCTCTTTCCGAACACGGATATGTCGATATTGAACAGAACGAAGGAAAAAAGAGGATCGGCATAACGCGGATCCACATGGAGGAAGATGCAGGCAAAATGATTCACGATGAGCATCTGCCGTCGAGTTACATTGATCTTAACAGGACAGGGGTGCCGCTCATTGAGATTGTCAGTGAGCCGGATATGAGAAGCTCCGAGGAGGCCTCTGCCTATTTGAAAAGACTGCACGAAATACTCGTTTATCTGGAGATCTGTGACGGGAATATGGAAGAGGGGAGCTTCCGCTGTGACGCCAATGTATCCATCAGGCCAAGAGGAGAAAACGCCTTCGGTACACGCACAGAACTGAAAAATATGAATTCCTTCAGAAATGTTCAGCGTGCCCTGGACTATGAAATCAAACGGCAGCAGTATATCCTGGAGAGCGGCCAGGCGGTGATCCAGGAAACCAGGCTGTGGGATGATTCACAAGGGGTTACCCTATCCATGCGGGGAAAAGAAGAGGCCCACGATTACCGATATTTTCCCGATCCCGATCTGGTTCCTATAGTAATCGATGAGTCATGGGTGGCGGAAGTCAGAAAGAACCTTCCTGAACTTCCTCTGGCGAAACGGGAGCGGTTTATGAGAGATTATCAACTCCCTTCCTATGACGCCGGTGTATTAACGTCAAGCCGAGTACTCGCTGATTACTTTGAAGATGTGGCCAACCTTTCCGGAAAGCCGAAAGCTGCGAGCAACTGGGTAATGGGGGACATCCTCCGATTCCTCAATGAGGAAAAGCGCGATATAAAAGATTGTCCCATTCTTCCACAGTCACTCGCGGAAATGATTCAGCTCATTGAAAATGGGACCATCAGCGGGAAGATGGCCAAGGATATTATTGAAGAGATGTACAGGACAGGCAAGCCGCCCACGACGATCATTGAAGAGAAGGGTATGGTTCAGATTACCGATGAGGCTGCGCTTGCTAAAACTATCGCCGAGATCCTGGCGGCAAATACGGCGCAGGTTGAACAGTACCGGGGCGGGAAAGAGAAGGTCTTTGGCTATTTTGTGGGTCAGGTAATGAAAGCGACCAAGGGAAAGGCCAATCCCCAGCTCATCAATGACCTTCTGAAAAAGATGTTAACAGCGTCGTAATCATCCGGAGCCTTGGTGATAATATTTCTCAGAATGGTTATTTTATCGTTGCGAGGCTACATAGAGCAGACGAAGCAATCTTCTTTTCATCTCAAGAGGGAAAACTTATAAGATGGGCAGTGCCGTCAGGACGATTTTCTGGAAAGATGATGCGGTCGTAATGATCGACCAGAAGGCCCTTCCCCATGAAGAGCGCCACCTGACGCTTACTGACTACAAGGATGTCATCGCGGCAATCAAGGACCTGACCGTCCGCGGCGCCCCGGCAATCGGGGTGGCTGCGGCAATGGGCATTGCGCTCGGCACGCTCCATCTTGCCGACTCATCAAGAGAAGACTTCAAGCGCGCGTTCCACAAAATCTGTGATCAGTTTTCGCAAACCCGCCCCACGGCAAGGAATCTCTTCTGGGCCATAGAGAGGATGAAAGCGCGTTTCAGCGAAGCGTTCTTAGCACCTACGGATCAGATCAAGAGGATTCTTGTAGAAGAAGCTATGCGCATCTGTGAGCAAGATATCGCTATAAATGAGAGAATCAGCATGAACGGAAGGTCGCTGATACAGGACGGCGATAATATCCTCACCCACTGCAATGCAGGCGCCTTGGCTACAGCGGGTTGCGGGACGGCACTCGGTGTCGTCAGTGCCGCCTGGGAGGAAGGGAAAAAGATACATGTCTTTGTCGATGAAACGCGACCCGTCCTCCAGGGAGCGCGACTCACAGCCTGGGAACTTATGAAAGAGAAGATACCCGCCACGCTGATCACCGACAACATGGCAGGGTTCTTGATGAAGCAGGGAAGGGTCAGCAAGGTCATTGTCGGGGCGGACCGGATCGCCGCCAACGGTGATGTGGCAAACAAGATCGGCACATATTCCCTCGCTGTCCTGGCAAAAGAACATGACATTCCTTTTTATGTGGCAGCGCCGTTATCTACCGTAGACGTGTCACTGCAAAATGGTGATAAGATTCCCATCGAGGAAAGAGACGCGGAAGAGATCACGATGATTCGAGGAACAAGAGTGGCGCCTGAGGGCATGCATGTTTATAATCCGGCCTTTGATGTTACTCCAAGCCGGTACATCACCGCTATTATAACCGAAGCAGGTGTTGTCTTTCCTCCTTATCGGGAAGGCATTGGAAAAATAGCACAGCGCCCTAAAAAATGATGAAAGAAGCCAAAAGGTCCTATAAGCGGTCTTACACATTTCACTCATGGTCTAAGGACATTTACGATAAATAAGAGAAACATAGATGCAGCAAATGCTGAATAGCCGCCACCGTGATGAGCTGAATTCTAGGGGTTGTATCATACCAGAAATGTATTGAGTCCAATCACATAGCCGAAGATTAAGATCATTAACTCTGTTCAAGAAACGTTTGTATATTGAAAGATAAAATAGATCTTGACTTTCAGCTTTGACCATACTAAAATAATTTCAACATTTGCGCCCCGTAGAAATGATAGGGTGCAGTAGAAGTTGGATCAGACATATTGAAGTGCAAAGGTTGGCCACCATGCCCTTTAGGTCTTGGTGGCCTTTTTCTTTCTGTCAAAACTGCAATCCGACTTTGAGAAAATTTTGAGAAAGGAGGATTTAAGCGATGGCAGAAGGTAAAGTAAAGTGGTTTAATGAGCAGAAGGGCTTCGGTTTCATCGAAAAGGATGACGGCGGTGATGTGTTTGTTCATCACAGCGCCATTCAGGGCGAGGGCTTCAAGACGTTATATGAAGGTCAGCGAGTGAGCTTCGACGTTCAGCAGGGCAAGAAAGGCCCGGCAGCAGACAACGTGAAGGCCCTGTAAGAGCACGATTGCCAGGAAACAAAAGAGGCACTCAAATATATAGGCAACTATAGACGAGTGCCTTTTGCTTTGTATAAGCTACACGTATTATCGTCCCATTTTGACTTATTTCAGTTACGAGTTGGGAGCTTCACAACCGACAAGTCCGGCTCCTTAGGCGGGCGGCTCAGATGCAGGAGATTAAATGATGCACAAACTTTCAATTTCTCTTTTCGCGGCTGTCACTATTATTTTCATGATAGCCCTGAACTACGAATACAGATTTGTATTTGCAGGGGAAACCTCTTTATATCAAGAAGCCCGTGACAACAGAATAGACAAGGCCATAGTGAAATCCATAGTATGGGCCACCGATGAAGAGATTCGCAGATTCGCCGAGATTATAGAGAAGAAATATGGCAGCCAAATCGCGCAGATTTCAAGAAAGTATTACGCTTCCCCGGAAGATATCAAGGCTATTGCTATTGTCGAATCTTTGACTGATGAGAATGCCGAGTCCAGTGCCGGCGCTGTAGGCCTGATGGGAGTCAAGCGAACGACAGGCAAGGAAATGGGTTTTGATGATGTCGAGGGTCCCCTAAATAACCTTAAGGCCGGAACAAAATACTACAAGATGTTGCTCAAAAAATTTAAGGACCGGGAACTGGCCCTGGCAGCCTATAACCTTGGTCCGGGTGAAGTTGGAAACAGATTGAACAACGGATTTGACCCTGAAACAATCGCCTATATCTGGAAAATCAGAAGAGTGAGCCGCCTCGTTATTTAAGATGTGATGGCGTCCCTTGCCCCAACTTTCTTCGGTCCCTTAACCATTTCCTTTTGATTTCAGTTAGCACTTGATTTCCGTGTGGTAAGCTTGCAGGGATTTTGCACGGCTATGCCGCTCGCGGTTTGCCGCTATTCCCTTGGCAGCTGCAACAGCCGCCGCCACGGTGGTAATGTAAGGGATCTTGTGTTTGATGGCGTTTTTTCGGATATATGAATCATCGTGCTTTCCCACTCTTCCATTCGGCGTGTTGATCACCAACTGTATTTCCCTGTTCTTGATGCCATCGACGATATCGGGCCTCCCCTCATGCATCTTGAGAATGGGCTCCGTCGTGATACCGCTTCGCAGAAGGTACTTGTGGGTTCCCTCCGTGGACTTGATGTGGAAGCCGAGTCTTTGGAATTCCCTTGCCACCTCGAGCACACCCCCCTTATCCTTATCGTCCACAGTGATCAGGACCGTCCCCTCATTGGGAAGAACCTGCTGCGCGGCCTCCTCCGCCTTATAGAAGGCAAGGCCGAAGGAATCGGCAAGGCCTAAGACCTCCCCCGTAGATCGCATCTCCGGCCCAAGTACCGGGTCTACCTCAGGGAACATGTTGAAGGGGAAGACCGCTTCCTTCACGCCGAAGTGTCTGAACGACCTCTCCTTGAGATTCAGGTCAGCAATCTTCTTCCCTAACATGATCTGGGTGGCAATGCGCGCCATGGAAATATTGCAGACCTTGGACACGAGGGGTACGGTTCTGGATGCCCTGGGGTTGGCTTCCAGGATGTAGACCACATCGTCTGCAATGGCGTACTGTATATTCATAAGGCCTACGACGTTGAACTCCACGGCGATCTTCCTCGTGTAGTCGCAGATGGTATCAACATGACGGACGGGAATACTTATGGGCGGGATCACGCAGGCCGAATCGCCCGAGTGTATGCCGGCAAGCTCGATGTGCTCCATCACTGCGGGAACAAAGGCATCGGTCCCGTCAGAAATTGCGTCCGCCTCGGCCTCGATGGCATTCTCCAGAAATTTATCTATGAGGATGGGACGTTCCGGCGTTACTCCCACAGCTGCGGCCAAGTAGCGCTTCAGCATCTGTTCGTCGTGAACCACTTCCATGCCGCGACCGCCAAGAACATAGGAGGGACGCACCATGAGGGGATAGCCGATTTTCGCGGCAATCCGGATAGCGTCTTCCAGAGTGCTCGCCATTCCTGACTCCGGCATAGGGATACCGAGCTTCTTCATCATCTGGCGAAAACGATCGCGGTCTTCTGCAAGATCTATTGTCTCGGGAGAAGTGCCGATTATCTTAACGCCCGCTTGATGGAGTTCGTTCGCAATATTCAGGGGCGTCTGTCCCCCGAATTGAACGATAACTCCCTCGGGTTTTTCCTTCTCGTAAATAGAGAGTACATCCTCCACTGTGAGGGGCTCGAAGTAAAGTTTATCCGAGGTATCGTAGTCTGTGGATACGGTCTCCGGATTGCAATTCACCATGATAGACTCGTAGCCCTCGTCGCGCAGGGCAAATGCTGCATGAACGCAGCAGTAATCGAACTCGATCCCCTGGCCGATTCGATTAGGCCCGCCCCCCAGGACCATAATCTTCCTGCGGTCGCTTACACCAACTTTATCCGGGGCATTATAGGTTGAATAATAATAAGCAGCGTCTTCCACTCCGCTCACCGGTACGGCGTCCCATCTCTGGCCAAGTCCCAGTTTCAGGCGCCGCTGCCGTATCGTCTTCTCAGGAACCTTGAATAGCATAGCGAGGTAACGGTCTGAAAAGCCGTCCCTCTTAGCCTGCAGCAGAAGGTCGTCGGGCAGGTTCTCCATACTGTACTGGCTGATCTTCTCTTCAAGCTCCACAAGCTCCTTCATCTGTTCTATGAACCAGGGCTTGATATAGGTTCTCTTGTAGAGATCTTCCACCGGGGCTCCTTTCCGCAGGGCCTCGTACATGATAAACTGACGCTCGCTCGATGGTTCATAGAGGAGGTCCATGAGTTCTTCGAGTGTCTTCTGGTGGAAGTTCTTCACGAAACCAAGGCCGTAACGACTCTTCTCCAGGGAGCGGATGGACTTCTGAAAGGCCTCTTTATATGTCTTGCCGATGCTCATGACCTCACCGACGGCGCGCATCTGGGTGCCGAGTTTATCCTCAGCGCCGGGGAACTTCTCGAAATCCCAGCGGGAGAATTTGACTACTACATAATCGCCCCAGGGTATGTATTTATCGAGAGTGCCTTCGCGCCAGTAAGGGATCTCATCAAGTGTGAGGCCGCCCGCAAGAAGCGATGATACATAGGCAATGGGGAATCCTGTTGCCTTTGAGGCGAGGGCGGATGAGCGTGAGGTTCTCGGGTTTATTTCGATGACGACTACACGTCCGGTTTCAGGGTCGTGGGCAAACTGGATATTTGTGCCGCCGATAACCTGGATGGCCTCGACAATGTCATAAGAATGCTTCTGGAGGCGCTTCTGGAGATCGGAATCGATGGTGAGCATGGGGGCCGTGCAGTAGGAATCACCCGTGTGTACACCCATGGCATCCACGTTCTCGATGAAGCAGACGGTTATCATCTGATTCTTCGCGTCGCGGACTACCTCAAGTTCCAACTCCTCCCAGCCGAGGACCGATTCCTCTATCAGAATCTGTCCCACAAGGCTCGCCGATATGCCGCGGCTCGCCACTGTGCGGAGCTCTTCAAGGTTGTAAACCAGTCCTCCCCCCGTTCCTCCCATGGTATACGCAGGGCGGATAACCACAGGGTAACCGATTCTTGCAGCGACCTCCTTGGCCTCCTCAACGGTGTAAGCCGGTTCGCTCCGCGGCATCTCGATTCCAAGTTTATTCATCGTTTCCTTGAAGGCAATACGGTCCTCGCCTCTTTCGATGGCATCAACCTGGACACCGATGACCTTGACGCCGTATTTCTCGAGGACACCCGCGCGGTGCAGTTCTGAGGTAAGATTGAGGCCGTTCTGCCCACCAAGGTTGGGCAGGATCGCATCGGGTCGTTCGTTTTCTATGATCTCTGTCAGGTGCTGGAGGTTTAATGGTTCCACATATGTGACATCGGCCATGCCCGGGTCTGTCATGATCGTGGCCGGGTTGGAATTTACCAGCACGATCTTGTAGCCGAGCTTGCGTAAGGCCTTGCATGCCTGAGTACCCGAATAATCGAATTCGCATGCCTGGCCTATAACAATGGGACCCGATCCTACGATCAACACTTTGTTAATATCAGGGCGTTTCGGCATAAAATTATCCTTTGAATATAATTGAAGATTAAAATTTCTTATGCAGCCTCACAGACATTGAAGATAGAGGGAGAAGGAAGCCACAAATTTTCTTACAAACCCATACAATCAGTGATATTTAACTTCATTTTAGTTTTCGTCCAAAAGCAACTTGGCGGGTCATTCCGGAGTGGAATTAGCATGCAAAAATGTTAAATTTCAGCGTATCTTAATTACATAAATGTATCAAATGGCGCCGTGAATATAAGGGAGTCATATCTTGATGTCAAGACAAAAAAAGAAAAGACACGACAAGAGTGATCATGTGAAACCTGATACAACGAAAAGGAGAGATCTACGGAGAGAGGACTATTTCCCTGGTGTTGACAGTCTCGATCTTTTTTTCTATACTTCCCCACTTTAAGAAATCAAGATTCGGCGTTTAATTGATGATTTATCTAAACAACATCTCTCTCGCCTTCGCTGACAACACGATCTTCGATAACATTACCTGGATGATTCCGGAGAAAAGCAGGATCGGTCTCGTCGGGGATAACGGCACCGGGAAGACCACCCTTTTCAGGGCTATCCTCGGGATGGTCGATGTCGATGAAGGCAGCATAGAGATTCCGAACAGAAAAAACAGGACGATAGGCTATCTGCCCCAGGACCTGGTGGAACTTGAGCCCTTTCCCCTCATGGAATATCTGAGGAAGAGGAGCGGTATAGAAGATATTGAACGGACGCTGAAAGATCATGAAGTACGTATGTCCCGGTCTGATTCGGGCTCGGCCGAGTATCAGGAGATAATGAAGGCATACGAAGCCGCGACTGCCCGTTTTCAGGCCGCCGAGGGTTATCGCTTTGATGCAAAGGCAAAGCAGATACTAAACGGCTTCGGGTTTCGTGAAAAGGATTTCGGGAAGAACTGCACTGAATTTTCCGGCGGCTGGAAGATGCGCATCCTGATTGCGCTGATCTTGCTGTCCGCACCGGATATCATGCTCCTCGACGAACCAACCAATCACCTCGATACGGAGAGTATGGAATGGCTGGAGAGCTATCTGAAAAATTACCACGGCACCCTGCTTGCAATTGCCCATGACCGTGTGTTCCTCGACAAAATGGTCAATCAGATAGTGGCGCTCGCCAATCATCGGCTCACCGTCTACAAGGGAAACTACTCCTACTATCTCGCGGAAAAGGACCGGCGTCTCGAAGCCCTGAAAAAGCAGATGGCCCTTCAGCGTGGAGAGATCAAGAAGACGCAGGAATTCATCGAGCGGTTCCGGTATAAGGCCACCAAGGCCAAGCAGGTCCAGAGCCGCATCAAGATGCTCGAACGGTTTGAAGTCATTGAAAGCGAAAGAAGCAGGAGGCAGGTTCACATCAGATTTCCCGAAGCGCCGAAAAGCGGCAGGGAAGTTGTATCTGCAAGACAGGTCGGGAAAAGCTATGGGGACCTCCGCGTTTTCAATCCATTTGACCTCACAATCTGGAGGGGTGAAAAGATCGCTCTCGTCGGCGTCAACGGGGCCGGTAAATCCACCCTGGCCAGGATTCTCGCCGGTACGGAAGATCCGTCTTCCGGGAAGGTGACCTACGGCCTCAACGTGAGCATGGCCTTCTTCTCTCAGGAAAGCGCCGAGAATCTCGACTATGGGCGCACCATCTGGGACGATGTCTCCCTGACCGGCCTTCGCAGCAATGATCAGGAAAAAAGGAACCTCCTCGGAACTTTTCTTTTCTCCGGAAATGACGTCTATAAGGAGATTTCCGTGCTCTCCGGCGGAGAGAAGTCGCGTCTTGCCCTGCTGAAAATTCTTCTCCAGGATTCCAACCTCCTGATCCTTGACGAACCTACCAATCATCTCGACCTCAAGACGAAAGAGATCCTCCAGAATGCCCTGCTCGGGTACACAGGCACGGTGGTAATAGTATCCCACGATCGTTTCTTCCTGGATCGCCTCGTCACCAGGGTGATAGAGATTCGCGACGGGTGGTGCTATGAATATCTTGGCAACTACTCCTACTTCATCCAGAAACGCGGTGAAATGGCCGCGGCGACAATCGGCGCATCAGTGGCCGGCAATCCGTCTGTAACAGCAACACCGCCTGAAGTGAGTGAGACGACGCCCGGACGCAGGCCTTTCAAAACGAAGGACGAAAAGCGGATCGAGGCTGAGGAAAGAAACCGGCTCTCGCGCATCATGAGCGAGTTTAAGACGAAACTGAAAGTACTGGAGAATCAAATTGTCCGTCTCGAAGAGAAAAAGGCGGATAATGAAAAGATTCTCTGCGAGCCGGATATTCACCGGGATCCGCAGAAGATCAAAAGCCTGAGTCAGGAGCTGCATGATATTACCAGGGAACTTGAAAATCTATACGCTTCATGGGAGACGCTTACCCAGGAAATTGAAGCCCACGAAGCCGGGAATAGCGCCGGAATTTAAATAGCAGACCTGAGGGTCTGCACTACATTCATCTTGTCATTCCCGCGCACGCGGGAATCCAGATTGTATTCTTATGTAGTGCAGGACTTTAGTCCTGCTCGCATAGTGAATTTCTTATGAAGACATTGAAGCTGAGCGAGACGGAAATCGATCGGGCCGTGAAGAAGGCGATTGCGCGCATCCCGGTGGAGATACGGCATCATCTGAAGAATATCGTCATCTCCATCCAGAAGCGTCCTTCGAAGGAGATTCGCGCGGAGATGGGTCTCGACCGGCATGAAACCCTGCTCGGCGTGTACAGGGGTACATCGCTCCAAGAGCGCACTGCGCTTTATCCGCCCCTTTACCCGGACACCATCATCCTGTTCCAGGAGCCTCTCGAAGAGATGTGCCGGACGACGAAAGAACTCGAGGAGCAAATCGAAATTACACTGGTGCACGAAGTTGCCCATTTTCTCGGGATGAGCGAGGAAAGGCTTGCGGAGCTCGGCTACGACTGACCCGTGTCATCTGTGCTGTCAGGGTGGAATGCAAAAAAGAAAGGGCGGTTGAAGAAACCTCCGACCGCCCATGAAATCATTCAATCACTTCGTTCTGAAAATTACGCCAGCTCAACTTTGATGGGAGTTACACAGGAGAGATTATCCGAAACAGGACACCTGCTTTCTATTTCATGCACGAAGGCCTCTTTTTCCTCCTTCGTCATCTCCGCATCGAGGCTTAACGTAACGTGTATGCCCTCGACTCCGGGCCTGTTCTCCTTGCTTTTGCCGAGAAGTGTCTCCACATCGAATGCCCCCTCGACCCTCATCTGCATGCCGTTCAATTTGTATCTCTTCTGGATGGCAATGATTCTTGCCACCGTGGCGATGCAGCCCGCAAGGGACGTGAACATGTATTCGACTGGGTTCGGTCCCGCATCTTTCCCGCCGCCTGTTGTCGGCTGGTCGACATAGAGCGTATGGTTTCCCGCCTTTACTTCGACCTTGAATCTATCATCAGACTTTGCCTCAATGCTTACTGTTTTCATCTTTGCCATGGTATCTTCTCCTGACGTTATTTTTTTATGTCGAGCCCGGTCGTTCGATCAGAACGATCCCTTGAGCCTCTCTGCAAATTCCTCAGGACCGAAGCTGTAGTCCTGTGTCCCATAACTCTCCACGGCAAAGGAGGCGCAAACGCTCCCCATCCTCGCGCACTCTTCGATATCCTTGCCCTGGATCAGTCCTCTTATCAGCCCGCCCCTGTAAGCATCGCCGGCGCCTGTCGGGTCTTCCACCTTCCTCGGCGTAACGGCGGGAATGTTTATCTCACCTCCCGCCGTGAGAACCTGCGAACCTTTCTCCCCTAAGGTGACAATGACAGTCCCGGCCCGCCGTATCAAATCCTTCTTGTCTAAGGCGGTCTTCTTCATGATCAGGTCCAGTTCATAATCATTGGATATCAGTATCCGGCAACCATCTATGGCATTTGCTATATCCGCGGCAGCAAGCACGGGCAGAGATTGTCCGGGATCAAAGATATATCCGATTCCCCTTTGCTTGCAGATGCGCGGATACTTCACCATATCTTCAAGATTACCTGGAGAGATGATGGCGATGGTATCCCCGGGATTTAGCTTGTCGAAATCGAGAGACGAAGAATGCTTCATGGCGCCGGGGTTGAAGCCGGTGATCTGGTTGTCGGCAAGGTCGGTGGTTATGTAAGCGCATGCGGTGAATTCGTCTTCGATGATTTTGATGCCATCCGTAGAAATCCCGTTCTTCGCCATCCAGTCGAGGTACCTGTGATGATCATGACCGATAGCGGCTGAGATCATCGGCTTTTCGCCTACGAGAGACAGAGCGTAGGCAATATTTCCCGCTGTGCCGCCGAATTTCTCCCTCATGCCGTTGACCTGGAAGCAGACGTTCAGGACGTGTATCTTGCCGGGGAGGATGTGATCCGAGAAGTGTCCTGGAAAATCCATGATCCTGTCGTACGCCAGCGACCCGGAAACGATTATCTTCATATTCGTGGGCCTCTCAAATCAAGTCGAACTCGCCGTCATTGATGCAGCGCAGCCAATCGCGGGCGCTTGGTTCGGCAGATGGAAACGGCGACATGTGGGAATCGTCGATGACTTGAGCGGCGGTGATGATACACACAGGCCAGCCGGGAAAACCGTGAGGGACATGACAGTTATCGTTTATCCGATAGGCAAGGAATTTTTTCCTGCTGCAGAATATCCGGTACCTCCTGTCACGGCGCCTGATGCGGACCGTCTCGTTGAGCCATCCTTTACTTTCTAAAGACGCCAACGAGGTTCTGGAGCACTTCCTGCGATCTAATTTCTCCAGAATCGCGAGGCGGCTTATTTGTAGTTATCATGTCGCCTGTCCGGTTCTTTTGGTTATTCAGGTCTGCCGAAAGAACTAAATAAAATACATTGGAATGTCAAGGGCTATTAATTCCAAACACAATTGACCGTCTATAAAAAAAGTGATAGCCTTCTTCACTCTCAGTACACTGGTTCATAAATTCGGTTATTAATTGTTGTGCCACGGTTAGAAAATTTCCATGTACTATTGTCATCTCGGTGAGCCGAAGCCCTGAGATCGCGAAGGGGCAGCGAGAAATCCTTGTCCCGAGCAGAGCGAGGGATCTTAAAGATATCTCCCGGAGTTTACCCCGAGTAAACCGAGGGGGTCGATATGACACCGTAGTAATGAAATGACGTACTTAGTATTTGCGGGCGGAATAGTTCAGACAAAAGCGGGAGGCATGCGTCATCCATGACAGGAAAGAAAGCAATCTTTGACGAATGGCCTGAAAAATATGACCAATGGTTCACAACCCCCATCGGTTCGCTCGTAAAAAAATATGAAAGCGAACTCATATTGGACTTCTTGAAACCGGCTCCTGGAGAAATGATTTTTGATGCGGGCTGTGGGACAGGGGTGTTTACGGGCGATGTCGTTTCGAGGGGATCGCAGGTCATAGGCTTCGATATATCTCATCCCATGCTGAAGAGGGCAGCGAAAAAGTTTGGAGGGTCTCCCTTCCGTGCAGTGCAGGGCGACATATCAACCCTGCCCTTCCGTGAAGAATCATTCAACAAGGTCGTTTCGGTCACCGCCCTCGAGTTCATCACCGACGCCAGGAGCGCCGTGGCCGAATTGTTTCGCGTTACGAGAAGAGGTGGTGTCGTTGTCGTGGCAACCCTGAACAGCCGGAGCCCCTGGGCAGAGCGGAGAAGGGAGGAGGCGAGAAAGGGACATTCCATCTTTAGCAAGGCCGTCTTGATATCCCCCGATGACATGCTTGCCCTTGCACCTGTCCATGGCGTGGTGAGAACGGCCATTCATTTTCATAAAGACGATTCACCTGAAAAAGCGGTGGAGCTGGAGCGTGAAGGTCAGGCCATGGGATCGATGACAGGCGCTTTTGCTGCGGTGCGATGGTTGAAGCCTCAGGAATAGTGCGTATTCCCGCGCGGCGCGGATTTTTTATACGGTCATCATTTTTTTGTATACCGTGTAAATAAAAAGAAGTATGTATAAGCCCGCGACGGAAGGAGAAAAAACGTCGCACAAATTACGGCTTGCCCCAAAGCAATGGAAAGTGAGTTTATAAATGCAGAAATTTCTTGACCCCTCTTCAGTGGCTCTCATCGGTGTCCCCCGCAACACCGGCAGCGGTACCTTCAACAATGCGGAAGTAATGATGCGTTATGGCTATGAAGGGAAGATATTCCCCATAAATCCAAACGCCGGGGAGATCTGCGGACTCAGAGCTTATCCTTCCATAAGCGATGTCCCGGAAGCCGTAGACCTCGCGGTGATTTCTGTCGGCAGGGAACGGGTCATTCCGATGCTGGATCAGTGCATTGCCACGGGTGTAAGTCGGATCATCATAATTACCCAGGGCTTTGCCGATGCGGACCAAAAAGGGAAGGAGATGCAGGAGGAAATCCAAAGAAGGGCCAAGGCAAACGGCGTGCACATTCTGGGCCCCAATACAATGGGTGTTCTCAACAATTTCAAAAAATTTACAACCTCTTTTATCGATGTGGTCCGTCCCGAGACGTTTTCGCCTGTCTCATTGATTGCCCAGACGGGACTCTTCCAGGTTGCATCGCAGGACATGGCATATAAACATTGGGGCAAGGCAGTTGATATAGGCAACGGTTGCGACATCGATGGGGTGGATGTCCTCTCATATCTCGCTGACGACCCGGAAACCAAATTCATCGTCATTCATATGGAAGGGATTAAACGCGGCGCCGAATTCCTGAAACTCGCAGCACAGACGACCAGCAAGAAGCCGGTTATCGTATTCAAGACAGGCCGCAGCCATGCCGGCGCAAAAGCGGCGCTCTCTCATACAGGGTCATTGGTGGGGGAAGACCATGTCTTTGACGCCGTCTGCAAGAGGGCTGGTTTGATCCGGGTAAAAAGCAGCGCTGAATTGAAAGATGCGATTCGAGCCCTCGTTCAGATGGGAGAGATGGAAGGCCCGCGGCTCGGCGTGGTGACGGCTTCCGGAGCGGTCGGTATAATGACGGCGGACGCATGCGAAGATGACGGCCTGAAGGTGGCGAGCCTTCCCGACGGCCTGGCAGACAAACTTTTAACAGGCTTGCCGGACTGGATCTCTGTGAGCATGCCTATAGATATCTGGCCCATCGGCATGATAGGCGGCAACTATACCGGGGCATACGGCACAGCGCTGACGGAACTGCTTCGTTCCGGGGACGTTGATGGAGTCCTGGGTGTACTTCCAGTGCCGGACTCTCCACTCCATCGGAATCTCAACATGGTCGAATGTATAAAGGATGCAAGAAACAACTCAGGCAATATGAAGCCCCTGGCACTTTGGCCATATCTGGATGTTTCCTCTTTCATCGATAAATTTGAGAGCGTTCCGGGTGTGGCCTGTTTTGACACCGTAGAGCAGGCGGTCAAAGGGCTTGCATTCTGCTACAGGTATCACCAGGCGAAGATGCGCAAGACTCCCGCCCAGAGGCAGTTTCCCGTCGATCTAGATAAGGTGCGGCCTCTCGCGGAGAAGGGAAGAAAAGAGAAGCTCCTGGTCGGAGATGAGGCGCTGATGCTGTTGGACATGTTCGGCATCCCCGTTGTAAAGAGCGACATCGCAAGAAGTCGCAAGGATTTGGAAAATATTGCGTCATCAATGACCTACCCGCTTGTACTAAAGTTAACCGGGGCCGCATTCCTGCACAAGACGGAGTGGGGCGGCGTTGTCACGGGGAACAGGGATTTGAAAGATCTCCACCGTGCGTTTGACCGGATCGTTCATAATGTCAGCACGCGTCAACCGGATGTGAAAGTTGAATCCGTTCTGGTTCAGGAACATGTCCAGGGGCATGAATTGCTCTTGGGTTTGAAGAGAGACCCCGAATTCGGCCACGTTATCGCCTGCGGACTCGGCGGTATCTATACGGAAGTTTTCAAGGACATCAATCGGGCAATTGTCCCCATCGACCGGGAAGAGGCGGATGGTATGCTCGCATCTCTCAAGATAGCGCCCATACTGAAAGGCCTGAGGGGTGAGGCAGGGATTGACTGGACGGGTCTTGTGGAAATCCTGGAAAGACTGTCGTTCCTTGCAAGCACACTGTCGGATATCTCGGAGCTGGACATAAATCCCGTTATAGCGACGAGCAGCAAATGTATTGCCGTGGACGCCCGGATATTGTGGTAAATAGAAAAATCTTCTCTTTGTCATTTCGACCGCAGGGAGAAATCTTAAGGAGGAATAAATAATGAAAAATCTGGAATGGAAAAATCCACCCGCAATGCAGATTGACGCGGCCAAGAAATATAAGGCCGTCATTGAAATGGGAAGAGGCGTCATTGAATTGGATCTGTATCCGCAACATGCGCCGAAAACCGTCAACAACTTCGTCTTTCTCGCGAAAGAGGGTTTCTATGACGACGTAACCTTTCACCGGGTGATAAAAAATTTCATGATACAGGGTGGAGACCCGACAGGCACAGGAAGAGGCGGCCCCGGCTACAAGTTTGAGGATGAGTTGAAGGAGAATCCCCTGAAGCATGAAACAGGGGTGCTCTCAATGGCGAATTCCGGGCCGAACACGAACGGAAGCCAGTTCTTCATCACCCATTCCCCGCAGCCGCATCTGAACGGCAGGCATACGGTCTTCGGTAAAGTGGTGAGCGGCCAGGATGTAGTCGATGCAATTCAGCAGGGAGACAAGATGCTGCGCGTCGAAATCAAGGAAGGTGCATAAGCGAAACTCAAATCCTGCACCACAATGTCATTCCCGCCCCCGACAAGGGCTTACGAGGGCAGGCTTCGGCGGGAATCCAGAGTTACTGTTATTTCGAACGCAGTGAGAAATCTTTTTCCTGCGGCAGATTTCTCAGTCGCTCCGCTCCTTCGAAATGACAAGAAAGAAAAGACCGCCATTCCCGTGCAGAGACTGCGCCGCAATTTTCCTTATTGTCATTTCGAGTGGAACGAGAAATCTTGTCTCAACCTTACGGGAATCATGCAGCACTTTCCTACAGACAGATTATGCTTTTCAAGAAAAAAGACAGGATGACCAGAGACGCGGGCATTGCGGATATCTCCGGCATGCAGGAAAAATATGGAATCAGGATAGCAACCATTGTCGATGATAACGATTGGGTGAAAACCAGGGCGCGGGAAATAGATCTCGATCGCGAACTGTATTTGGCCAAAGACCTCGATAGAATCATGAGGCACATGAGAGACCTGCATAAATTTGTCGGCGTCAGCTCCAACAATATATACTGGAGCCTGACACAGACGCCGATCAGGCAGATACTCATTCCGACGACGGAAAGAAAATATATCTCCGTCGTAAACCCGGAAATTCTGAAGCTGGAAGGGCAGGAGAACAAGTACGTCGAGGCCTGCGGTTCGATACCCAAGAAGGTCTACATAGTCAAAAGAAGGCCGTACGTATCTATCTCCGGCTATACTTTAGATAAGAAGTATATCGAACTCGAATACGGATCAAAGGATTTTTATGCAGGGGAGGATCCTATATATTCCTCATACGTCAATCCGGAATGGGTTGTACAGCACGAGATGGATCACCTTGACGGAATAACAATACAAGACAAAGGAGACGCATTGATCTGAACAGTTTTTATCTGATATGGCCCGAGAAATCTTTTTATCCGACGTCTATCCTTCTTGTATATTCGCAATCACCTCACAAAAAACAGCTTGACATCGGTATCAATATTGATACTATATAAAACATGGCCGGAATCGAAGACATCATTGTGCAGATGAAGAACAATCCCGCAGATATTCGGTTCGCTGATTTGAGCAAGGTCTGCAATTATTATTTCGGTAAAGCGCGACAGAAGAAAGGAAGTCACCAGACTTACAAGACGCCGTGGAAAGGAGATCCGCGGATCAATATTCAAAATCATAAAGGAAAAGCCAAAGCATACCAGGTAAAGCAGGTGCTGTTGGCTATTGAGAAGCTGGAGGTTGAATATGCCGCTGAAGAATGATCGTTATACCTATCGTGTAACTTGGTCTGAAGATGACCAGGAATATGTAGGCTTATGTGCTGAATTTCCCAGCTTGAGCTGGCTTGCCAAAACGCCCGAATTGGCTCTGAAGGGTATACGCGAAATTGTCAAGAGTGTTATCGAAGATATGAGGCGTACCGGCGAAGAGATTCCTCAACCGATTGCATCTAAGAGATACAGCGGTAAATTTATGGTGCGCGTCCCTCCTGAGGTTCACAGACATCTTGCTATTCAGGCGTCGGAATCAGGAGTCAGTCTGAACCGGATTGCCGGAGCGAAACTAAGCCGATAGCGCTTGACACACGGGGACACCTTCAAATATACTCCGCCTATCCACAACAAAGCTCCTGTCAAATCTGATGGCGGCATCATTCAACCAGTAGGAGTCACCCATGAAAAAACACAGCCACCTTTGTCTTGCAGTATTGCTATGTTCAATCCTGTCCGCAGCCGCAGTGGTTCACGCCGCCGCGGATGGCGGAATGCTTCTCGCGCAGAGGTCGAAAGCGCAGCCTGCAGGGCAGAGAATTATGCCCGCTGTCACACCTGAGCCGACGGTTCAGGTGCTGATGCTTAATCCAAATATGTTATCTCCCGGCCAGACGTCTTCTGGGACAGTGATGCTGTCGGGCGCGGCGGGCGCGGCGGGTACCACGGTGAGCCTCACCAGCAGCAGTCTCGATGCCGCCATTCCATCCAGTGTAACAGTTCCCTCCGGAGAGACATCTGCTTCCTTCATGGTGACGGTCCAGAAAAATGCACAGGGCAGCGTCACTATCAGCGCTCAGAATGCCACAGGCGCCGGCATGACGAAACAGGTCACCCTGGTGATTACGTCCGATGTGCGGTGAAGTCTCTGCAAATTATCAACGATGACCCTCGTAGTATGCAGATCAGGCCGGTCCGGCAAATAGCCGTCCTTTATCACGCACCGGAATCACCTTGACGGAATAACAATACAAGACAAGGGTGCTGCATTGATCTGACAAAATAGCTATCTAATATGTCCTGAGACGTCCTTTCATCCAACGTTCATTGTGTTACCTATAACTTCCTAAAAGTCTTAACCACACGTTTGCCATCGTCATAGCTTTCCTATCAAAATCGTGATAGCGAAAATCTATAGGCATGTGATATTAAAAAAATCCCATGTCCCTTAAACAGCCCTGAAAATAAAATGAGTTGATGCTGTTGATGACAAAGAAAAAATCCAGAAAAAGTAAGACAAAAACAAAATCAACGAAATTTTTTGGCGGGGATTCAGTTCCATCAAATCTTCCTAGAAATTCCAAAATAATGATTTTAGAATACTATCAGAAAGCCTTTGCTCTTTTTCATAATGAATATTGTAATCGTCCAGATTATTTTCGGGGTCCTCATCCCATACGAAATAGATATTGGCAATTTATGCGAGAAGGTACTTATGATCTTTATCAAGCCCGTCAACTTCTGGGTCAATATTTGTCAGTATTAGAAAGGGAAATGTCGGAAATAATCCAGAAGCACTCCTTGGCATATTGGTTACACATTTATAGAAGATTATTTCCCGGAACAGCTGGGAGAGATGAGCAGCCCGGTACTATAATGCTTACAAGAGCCGTGCTCGAAGCTGCAATTCAGAAGTACGCGAAGTTTGCTTTATGCGACGGAATTGCTTTAAGTAAAGATGTCCGTATGGAAGATATCTTGTGCGGCTTGTTGATGGCACCCGAGTTTGAAATGGAAAGAGAACTTATTATGGAGGGTCCCAATCAACTTGTGCTTACAAATTTCTCCACGGATGAGTTTATAGAGTTTTATCAGGTTGAGAAGCTTGCTTATGAAGTATGGAGAGCCGCGGCAATGTTGAGATCTATTGGCAAAGGTGCAAAGTTCGTAATTGAAAACAGTTCAACTCGATTTGACGACGAAAGGTCTGAGGAACTCAATTTTTTGATAGTCTCGCATGATGAAAGGTTGTCAGGCGCATTTTCTGTTTCAGCAAGTGGAACGGTATTTGAGAGCATTGGAGAGGATACGACTGGATGTATTTTCATACCCGTCTACAATGCTGGAGCTATAAATATAGACCGTCTTCGAGAGGGGATCGGAGAATTTTGTGGAATGACTTTCGCTGAGGGATTTGTACCAAACTTTATTTGGTTGCCTCACAACCTAAGAAATTTTCGAAGGGTGCATTTACCGTTAGCAGATAGTTTTCGTAAGAAGCATGGTGTCAACTTTGATGCTGTATTGTCTGTAATAGTGGGTATGTGTGATTATGTATTTTACCGGTGGATTGCAAGTAAGGGATTAAGGATGATACACTTTTGGCAACGTGGATATGAAGGTCCAGAAAGAAGAAGAACCATCAGCGAAGTAATTAGAAACAATATTCCTGCGGTGGCAAGGATTTTAGATATTCCAGTAGAGAAACTGCAGAGTATTGATTTTGATGCGGCTATTGATTTTTGGACGCTTGATACTGCATCTCAAAGCAAAATAGATTTGTCATACTCTGGACCTCATTCAATTTTTCTGCCCGCTGGGGGGAATCACATATTTGTTGATTACGCATGGATGGTACGGCGACTATATGATTTGTTCTATGGAGTAAAAATTGACGATCAGAACTTCAAAGGAGAGGCTCTCGAATGCGTTATGCGAGAAGGTCCCTCAGTACTTCCGAGTGGTCCCTGCCTATCTCTTCCTGGGGAAAAACGGCAAATAGATTATGCCTATGCCAAGGGCGAGTTTCTCATCATAGCAGAATGCAAAGCTGTCGCGAGGTCAATCGGCTACGATAGAGGACATCCTTTAGCAATATCATATAGACGGGAGCAAGTTATTGAAAGATCACTTCATGAAATTGATGGAAAGGCTCAATGGCTTGCGCAAAACCCAATAGGCAGAAACTATGATATTACAAAATTTAAGTATATTTTGCCTGTGGGTATAAGCCCTTTTGTCGAATTTATTCCAAGTCTTTCTTCTCGTTTCTGGATTTCGGAAAAGATACCGAGGGTTCTCACGCCCTCAGAATTCGAGGAATTGTGTAACGATTCAGAAATAATTTTCATAACAGATAATATAGTAAGCATCTCCTGTCAAAGTCAATGACTGTAATTATTATTTGTAAGTGAACAGTAGTAGGTATAAGAAATAATCACTTCACAATTATGCATCACTATCCCTGTCGTGAGAGATAAGAAATATGCGAAGGGCGGTACAGAAAGAGCGTCATGTATTTATATCGTGAATAGCTCTTCCGCCATTTCAATGGGCGTCCTGTCTCCGACCTTTATCGCCTCGCACCTGGCCTTGACAGTAGAAAGAATGTTCAGCGCGAAGAATCTGGCAGCGGCGATCTTCCCGTTATAGAAGGCAACGTCCTTATTTTCGTGGATGAGCGCCCGCTGTTTTGGCTTCGATCCCTTTGCATCTTTATCCGTATAGATGGTGTTCAGCTTTTCATTGGCAATCGTAGCCGCCTGCATCAGGAGCGATCCGACGGCGACGTCGCCAAAGAGTTCGAGATATGGAGACGCGTTAAGGACCGGGATCAGGAAGCTTGCACCTCTGCCCAGACGGTAGAAATGTGTAGTCAGGTCGGAGAAGGCCTTCAGGGCCTCTTCCAGGTAGTTACACGGCACGGTCAGATCTTCAAACCCCTTGCTCCTTGTTATGACGCTGTAAACTTCACTGTAGAGGCTCATCATAAACTCGCCTCTTCTCTGCGCGAGTTTTCTCCCGACAAGGTCAAGGGCCTGAACCGCGTTCGTTCCCTCATAGATGGTCGTGATCTTGCAGTCGCGCATGTACTGCTCCACGGGATATTCACTGCAGTAGCCGTAGCCGCCATATACGTCGATGGCCTTTGAACATACCAGCATGGCCTTGTCCGAGGAATAGGCCTTGCAGATCGGAATCAACAGTTCCGCCAATCCCTGCCATTTTGTCTTGTCTATCTTGGTTTCCGAGACATCCGCCATATCAACGCAGTAGGCCGTATAATAGAGCAGTACCCTTATCCCTTCCACATGGGCCTTCATCCAGAGAAGCGTTCGTTTGATATCGGGATGCTGGATGATGGGCACGGGTTTGGCATCGGGATTCTTCATATCCCATATGGCAACGCCCTGAATTCTTTCCTTGGCATACGCCACGGCATGTTCGAAGGCCGCCGTTGCCACGCCGAGGGCCTGTATGCCGACCTCAAGGCGGGCGTCGTTCATCATCTCGAACATGATTGCCATGCCGGACCTCTCTTTTCCGAGGAGCTCGCCGATACATTTTCCGTCGTCACCGAAGTTGAGGGTACAGGTGGCGGAGCCTTTGATCCCCATCTTGTGCTCGATGTTTCCCGTGCGCACGTCATTGAACTCGCCCATACTCCCGTCGTCGTTGACACGGTACTTGGGGACGATGAAGATGGAGATGCCCTTCGTTCCCGGCACATCCCCTTCGATTCTCGCAAGAACGGGATGGACGATATTCGGGCAGAGGTCATGGTCTCCTCCGGAGATGAAGATCTTGGTCCCTGTGATGCTGAATCTTCCGTCGGGCAATCTTTTCGCCGTTGTCTTCAGTGCGCCAACGTCGGTTCCCGCTCCGGACTCGGTGAGACACATCGTTCCGCCCCACTCGCCGGCAAACATCTTGTACATGTATTTGTTCTTCTGCTCCTCAGTGCCGTAATTCTCTATAAGGGAGGCGGCTCCGATTGTGAGGAGGGGATACATGAGGAGGGGGTAGTTTGCTGCCTGAAAAAGTTCAAAGCATGCGGTGGAAACACTTACCGGCATCCCCTGTCCACCCACCGCAGGGTCTTTCGCCGCGCACTGCCAGCCTGCTTCAACGAACTTCTTGTATGCGGCATGGAAGCTCTTCGGCACGGAGACCTTTCCGTCCTTGAACGTGCATCCTTCCCTGTCGCCATCCACATACGTAGGCAGGATCACGTCGACGGCCATTTTCTCCGCTTCCGTAAGCATCATGTCCACCAACTCTTTCGCATAATCCGCGTACTTACCTTTGAAGCTATCCTCTATGCCGAGCTGCTCATAAAGGACGAATTGCTGATCTCTGGTATTTACCAATAAGTTGCTCATAAAGACCTCCTGAAAAACGGTGGATTAAAGACCCGGGAAATTTTGAAACGCAAGGCCTGGATGAAGGCCGGTACTTTGCCAATATACGTCTGACAGATTAAGTCTGTTTTTATACATAACAAGGGCGGGCTTTGCAAGGATTCCTTTGGGAATAGTCAATTTCCCTGCGGTATTGATTTTTCGATTCTGACTGTTATTGAAAATTTATGCAATTTATGCAATTAAGATGATACAGAAAACTTTGCCGACATTGCCTAAGATAGAGGAGAAGATTGATATGAAAAATCTACTGGAAAATATCGAAGAAATCCTGCTCATGGGTCCCGGCCCTTCCTGTGTGCCCCCGCAGGTCTACAAGGCCCTGAGCCGGAAGACCTTAGGACATCTGGACCCCTATTTCCTGAAGATCATGGATGAGCTTATGGAGATGCTCCGTAGGATTTTGAATACGAAGAACAAGCTCACGATCCCGATATCGGGAACGGGTTCCGCGGGCATGGAGGCGTGCTTCGTAAATCTCGTGGAGCCGGGCGACAAGGTTCTCATCATTACCAACGGCGTCTTCGGCATGCGGATGCAGGACGTGGCGGGCCGGCTCGGAGCCAAGGTCGACGCCCTCGAGTTCCCCTGGGGAACACCGGTTGTGCCGGAGGCAGTGGAAAAGAAGATCAAACAGGATTCGTACAAAATAATCGCCGTGGTCCATGCCGAGACCTCGACGGGCGTGATGAATCCGGTTGCTGAAATCGGTGCGCTTCTCAAAGGCAGTGAAGCCATCTATCTGGTGGATACCGTTACCAGCCTGGGCGGCATAGAGGTCAGAATGGACGACTGGAACATCGACGCCCTTTACAGCGGCACACAGAAGTGCCTCTCCTGCCCTCCGGGACTTGCGCCCCTTTCATTTTCCGAAAAAGCAATGGCCAAGCTGAACGGACGGAAGACGAAGGTGCCCAACTGGTATCTCGATCTCACCATGATCGCCAACTATTGGGGGACGAACCGCGTTTACCATCATACTGCGCCTGTGAACATGATCTATGGTCTGTACGAGGCGCTGTACGTGATCTTCGAGGAGAAGCTGGAGAATGTGTTTAAGAGGCACATGGAAAGCCACCGCGCCCTGGTTGACGGGTTAAAGAATATGGGCCTGAAGATGCTGGTGGAGGAGCCTTACCGCCTGCCGATGCTGAATGCCGTAAGTGTGCCCGAAGGTGTGGATGAAAAAGCAGTGAGGCAGCGCCTGCGAAGCGAATTCAAGATCGAGATCGGCGCCGGACTGGGACCGCTCGCGGGGAAAATATGGCGCGTCGGGCTAATGGGGCACACGGCGAGAAGAGAAAACGTTGAGAGGTTCCTTGCGGCGTTGAAGAAGGTGCTGGGGAAATAACTTTTAGAACGCCCCTCCTATGAAAGGGAGAACCTCCAGCATGGCACTCCTACGGAGGGACCTTGCTGTCATTTCGAGTGAAACGAGAAATCTTAATAATTATAATATTAACCTCTAAGATTCCTCACATGCGTTCGGAATGACGAATTCTAAAATCCCCCTCAATCCCCCTTTACGAAAGGGGGAGCAATTAAGATGATGTCTGGATTCCCGCCTGCGCGGGAATGACGTGGACAGGATTCTCTCTCCCTGTGCCAGTCCGTTATTGACAACCTTTGTTTGCCTGCATTATTTCGATCAGGAACTAAGTTCAGCGCGCTGCCCCGGCAGCGGCCCTCTTGCGTCCGTTCTTCTTGACGTCCTTGAAAGGCGCCTTACCGCGGGAAGGGCGCAGCTCTTTTTCCGAAAGGTCTTCTTCGAGAGGTACTTCTTCCCCGACTTCAAGGACCCGCATCATGGGTTCCTCGTCTTCATAATCGCCGAGGTCCGAGATCGTATCATCGAGGTCCCTGTCGCCGTATCTATCCCTCCCGCTTTCAAATTCCCTCGTAATGTCGGTGAGAAATGTGTCAAGCGGTTTCACTCTTTCGTAATATGCCATTTTCTCCTCCTTGGTATTTTCGAATTACAGCTAAAATCTAAGTCGGATAAGAAATTTCATCCATCATAAAATTCATAAAATCCAGTCGTGAAAAACCTGAATTTGAGATCAGGGAATGGATGAGATGAGGGGCTTATTTAAGCAGTTTATCCGGCCTCTCTTCCTACGGCGCCATTCTTACCCATTGACACACCCACCCGTTATCTCTTATGCTCCTTGTCCGGACTCTCTTGCGCAGGAAGAGACAACTCTTTTTGAAGGCAACTACAGTTATGCGGGGAAAAGCAGAAACAGAAGAAGGCCGTTTGCGGGCGGAGTGTATAGAGGAGCTCGTCCGCAGGAAGGGGCTGGACGAGGGGGAAGCGCTGGTAATCGACGAACGCCTGCTCGCGCTGATGCAGGTTATCTCTACGGGATTAGGAGATGATATTCATCTTAAGATTAGCCCCGGCGGCAATTGGAGATATAACAGACAGACAAACGAAATTATATTCCCTGTAGGATTGTTGTTGTCCTCTTCCGTGGAAGAGGTGGTCGCCTTCTGCGCTCACGAGGCGGGGCACAGGCAAATATCCCGGCGAAGCTTGAGAAAAGCGGTATTCAAGACATTCTCCGCGAAGGAATCCACGAGGCTTCTCTTGAATGCCTTCGAAGACAGCCGTGTGGATAACTGGCTGATAAGCATTTTCAAGGGGATCAAACACTACCTGGACATTGCCTACGACGAAATGCTCCCCCGGAATCTATCCAGGTCGTCGTACGTCGATCATCTGAAGGGTGAAATCTCTGAGAGGGCGAGCACATCCTGCCATCCATATCTCCTCTATCCGCACCTCGAATACCTGCTGGGCATGCGCTATTACTGGCTCTATGGCCGTCTTCCTTCCCGGATGATGAATCCGGAAGTCGGCGCTGCCCTGGCGCGGACACACGGGGATTTTGCCGCGATCTTCAATCACTATCCTCCCGGGCGGGTCTCGGAAAAAGAAAAGCTGAGGTTTGCGGAGGAGACGGCCCTGATGGTGAGGGACAAAATCCTTCCGGAGTATGAAGACCTCGTCCGGATCGCAATCGCCAAACTCGCAGAGGCCATAAAAGACGGCCAGCTCCAGGTTAAGGATAGAAAATGCGCTCCCGAGGATTTGAGCCCGGATGAGATCGAGGAAGAGGCGAGAAAATTATTAGAGTTCAAAGCCAGGGAAATGGCGGACAAGTTATCCCCCAAGACGGAAAAGCACCCCAGTAAGACAGAGGAATACAGAAGGGAAACCCCTGAAGAAACGCATGCGCGCTTGGCAGGCGGGAAATCCGCCGCGGAAAGAACAGCGCCGCTGCCCGCAGAGACTCTCCGCGACCTCATCAAGAAGCAGCGAAGGATAAACCGCGAACAGGAGGCAAAGATCGGCGAGTACGAGCGGGTATACAGGGTGATATCGAACCAGGTCCAGGCCTTAAGCGGAGTTTTGGAAAATCACTTCGCGAAAAATAAAAGGCCTTCCTTCAAGGGCTATTTCCCTTCCGGCCAGAAGCCGGATCTGCGGAGGGCCATGGAGCTTTCCCGGAAATTGGGCGAGGGTATCCCCGTGCAGGATAAGGATCTCAAGGTCTTTCTGAAGAGGAGACTCCCGACACAGAGGGACCACAAGATAATCCTCGCTCTCGATGAATCGGGTTCCATGGATGAGCCCAAGAGGACGTCCGCGCTCGCAGGGCTTCTCGTCTTTATGGAGGCTCTCGATCATATCGGCATCGATTACGGGGTAATCGGATTTTCCGACAGCCCTATAATGCACAAAGAGTTGGGCGTGAAGCTGGATAATGCAGGCCGGCGGGTATTGTTTGATGAGGTCTCCCTGTGCATACCGGGAGGCTCCACCGCCGATGCGGATGCGCTCCAGTTAGCGACAAATATATTAAAGGATCAACCCGAGGATTCATCGAGGTGGATCATCATGGTAACGGATGGAGAAGGAAACGTGAACACAACCGGTAAGACGTTTGTCGAGCTCCAGAAGGAGGCACTCGACAAAAAGATAGAAGTGCTCGGTGTAGGTCTGGGCGAAGAGGTGACGGAGGTCATAAAGAGATACGCAAGCGGCATGCAGATTGACAACGTGGAAGAGCTGCCGTCGGTGCTCTCCGGCATACTGGAGGAAAAACTTGTTACGCAGGATGCATACTGGGACAGTTTTCTCACGCCCCGGCATGAGGCCCGCATTGACAGAGAACAACCGGAGGCATCGCTGCCGCAGGATTTATCGGAGCTCCTGGCGTCTCTCTATCTTTATCTGAAAGAGAACATTCCCGCTTTCAATGTCAGGCATCTGAAGAGGGCATCGGAGCTCCTGGGATTTTTGCTGAACCGCGGTTATCCGGGAAAAGAAGCGTTCGGAAGGAGCCTGAAATACGCCTTTATAGATACCCAGGAACAATCCCAGAGGGTGAGAGAGCTTATCCTCGAAAGGATTGAGGAGATGAGGAAGATATTTCCGGACATCACCCGGGAGGATCTGCCCCAGGAATTTCACTCGGCGTCATCACAGGTGGATGTCCCTGTGTCTGCGATCCCTCACGACCTGGTCTCTGTCCTGGATATTTTGATGAAGAATAATACTCATCCTCAGATCGAGAAGGCCCTCTCGTTGTTGAAAGAGCTCGTCGATTCTTCTGACATGGCTTTCGTGAACATACCCGGACTGGAAGCGGGTTTCCGGGTCATTGATGATGAACTTCTGAAAGGGATAACGATAGAGGAACTGGAGAAAAAGGCAGAGGACAAGAGCTGGGCTGTCCGCCAGCCCGCAGCCTTAGCCCTGGGCCGGGTTTATCTCGCACTGATCAAACTGGGAAAAGATTGTGACTTGAGTCCGCTCGAAGAAATGCTGAAGGATGAAGATCCGTCCGTCTGCCGCGCCGCCGCCCAGGCTTTAAGCCGTATCTGGTATCATTATTACGGCAAGAGACATATAACGCTGGAGGCATTGGAGCGTAGACTTAAAGACGAGAACTGGGCCGCCCGCCAGGCTGCGGCAAGGGCTCTCGGAAAGATATATCCTCCCCTTATGGAACAGGGAATAAATGTGGACATCGGCAAGCTGGAAGAAGGGTTGTGGAATAAGAATTGGTTTGTACGTCAGGCCGAGGCTGAGGCATTGGGAGAAACCTACCGCGCTCTTATCAGGAAGGGAGTAGAGATCAACCTCGAGGGATTAGAAGAAAGATTGAAAGATAAAAATGTATTGACCCGTCAAACCGCAGCCCTGGCCTTGGGACAGGTCTATCCGCCCCTCATAAAGCGAGGGCGAGATGTTAATTTGGGCAAATTGGAAGAAAGGCTCGACGACGATGACTGGTCTGTCCGCCAGGCCGCTGCCGTGGCCTTGGGCCGGATATGGTTTCACAGCTATTACCATGGGAAGATGGTCTTGAAAGATTTGGAAAAGAGACTCGAAGACCCAAGCTGGCCTGTCCGCCAGTCTGCATGCCAGGCCCTCGGGCAGATCTATCCGACGCTTATCAGGCAGGGGAAAAATGTGAACTTAGAGAAATTGGAAGACAGGTTAAGAGACGCCGATGTAGACAGGTCCGTCTGCCAGGCCGCAGCCCAGGCCCTGGGCCGGATCTGGCCTCAGAGCTATCATCGGAAGAAGATAACCTTAAAAGAGTTGGAAGAGAGGCTGAAGGACGAAAACTGGTTTGCGCACCAGGCTGCCGCACTCGCCTTGGTCCGGATACAGCATGCCCTTGTCAAGAAGGGGAATAAGGCCGAATTAAACAAACTGGAAAAAAGATTGAAGGATAAGATCTGGTCTGTCCGCCAGGCCGCGGCACGGGCTTCAATAAAAATCTTTTCGGATATAATCTCGAGCACGAAGAAAGAATTTAGGAAGGTGCTCGCTTCCTTCAATGAGATGCTAAGTAAACCTATGGGAAATACCATAGCAGGCACACATGCGGGCCAGGTGCAGATAGGTGAAGAGACCTTAGTCGTGGGAGATATGATCTTAGACAGGGGATCGAGCAAGAGTGATATACCCGACTGCGTGATGACGGAATCCGGCTATCATATTTTAGAGACGTTATGTATCGGCTATCTATTAAGACACTCCGTCCTGCTGCTGGGACCTACGTCAACGGGAAAAAGCTTCCTGATCAAATGGCTCGCATGTGTGTTGGGCTATGAGCACCTCTCGTATTCCATCAACCCCTACACATCCAAGTTTGAGATAATCGGGGGCATTAAACCCGACAGGGAAGGTCGGTTCGTCTGGCAGGACGGCATCCTTCTGAATGCGGCGCGAGACGGCCTGTGGCTGACTCTCGAAGAGATAAACCTCGCGTCTTCCGAAGTGGTCGAGATAATGAATGACTATCTCATTACGGGAAGGATATCCTACTCGGCAAACGGGGAGCAGAAGGAATTGTATCCCCATCCCGCATTCAGGCTCTTTGCCACAGGGAACCCGGAAAGTTACAGCCAGAGGCAGAAACTCTCCGAGGTATTTCTATCCAGGTTCAAGATCCTCTATCAAAAAGAACTTTCGGAAGAGGAACTGTCACAGATACTAAGTTCTTTATTCGAGATTACTTCCTCCTCGGCCCTTCCCATTGCGAGATTCCACACTACTTTGCAGAATCAGGCAGACAGCCGCATCATTGGCAAGGGGGAAAAGGACCCGTATATATTTACCCTCAGGGACATAATAAGACTGGGGAGGAGGTTGGAGCCGCTCCTCGAGAATAGACCAGCCGATAAGGAATATTTCAAAAAGTTTTTCCTCGAGTTCTTCAGCGTCTATATAGGGAGGCTCAGAGACAGCTCCGAAAGGGAGGCAGTTGTCAGTCTCTTGGATGCGCATTTCGGTTTCCGGGCTGAAGGCTTAGATCTGGAAGAAGTACTCAGATCCGCTTCGCTGGACATGGATTCCCTCCTCGCAGCCCTGACATCTTCAAAGGGAGATAAATTGATTCCCAGACAGGATGCAGCGATTGTGCCCACGCCGACGCAAAAAATAACGCTCTATCTCCTCCTCACGGCCCTGATAAATAACGAACCTCTTCTTGTAGCGGGAAATCCTGCCTCAGGAAAGACGACTCTCATCAGATATCTCGCCTACCAAAAAGAGACGAACCTCTACTATGTCAACCTCTCCTCCGATACGGGCTTGGAAGAGCTTCTCGGCGGCTACATCCAGGATAAGAAAGGAAAATGGCATTACACGAAGGGCCTGCTGTTCATGGCAATGGAGAAGGGAAGCTGGCTTCTCATAGATGAAGCGAATCTGTCTCCTCTGTCCGAATACCTAAATACGCTGCTCGACTTTGGCTACGTCATCGATGGAGAGGAGAACGTGTGTCACGCCCATCCTAATTTCAGGATATTTCTCTCGATGAATCCTCCTTCCGTGCATCAATCAAGAAACCTGCTCTCGCCTGCCCTGAGGTCCAGGTTTACCGAGGTCTGGGTTGAGGAGTTGACCGATCTGGGAGAACTGGCCGGTCTAATAGATACCTGGAGCTACGCGCACGGAGAAGCGCGTGCGTCTCGCAAAGGAAAGAAGGCAAAAAAGAGGAGAGATGCACGTGATAAAAAAATCTCAGGTGATAAAAAACCGGTAAAAACCGACGCAAAAAAAGAGGGTGAAAAATTTGCATCATACAAACGATTTACCCATTATTCGACGTGAGCACCATGCTCTCTGCAGGTGAAATAGCCAGGCGTCTCTTTGACAGTGTATTCCATAGAGGGGAAAACGCCGTCATCGAAGAGGTTCGCATCGGCCTCGGCTATGTGGGGGTAAGGTTGGATGAAGGGCGCGTGGGGCTGGCGGCCGTGCTGCTCCACGACCTGCCGTCGGGCTGTTCCGTATTTCCCGATGCCGGAAGATTGGCCGGATCAAAGACAGCCTCTCTCCTCGTAAACCTCATAGAAAGACGGGAGCCCCTGGAAAAAGCCTTAGGACTTGCTGCTGCGAATGCCGTTCTTCATACAGCATTCGGTGAAGATGAAAGAGACTCCCTCTCGATCATGCAATTGACGCCTGAAGACCACGTCGCCATGGTCGGTCTCTTCACACCGATGGTTCGGAAGATCGAAGCAACGGGAGCGAAGCTCACCGTCATTGAACGAAATCCCGCCCGCCTGGCCGTCCTCGATAAAAAAGAAAGTGATAGGATATTGAAGGAATGCACTGTCGCGATTATTACGGCAACGACTATCCTTAACGACACCCTGGAAGAAGTTCTGAACGGCTTGGGGAATCCAAGGCATGTAGCCATCCTCGGCCCCTCGACACCCCTCTGCCCAGACATATTTTATGACACACCGGTCAACCACCTGGGAGGCGCCGTAGTCCGGGATACGGGGAAAGTCATGCAGATCATCTCCGAAGGCGGCGGCACCCCGGCCATGCGCCCCTATCTGCGATTCATCAACCTGCTCGTTAAATAATAATCCAGTCAGAAAGATACATCTTTCTATTTGAAATAAAGGAGCAGGAGGGTTAAATAGGAGTTGTTGGAAATGAGCGTTATCGACAAAGGATTAGATCATGCCTGATTTCTCGACCTATCTCCGGCGGTTTCAAGCGGGCGAAAAGAACCTGAACCCCTACCTCGATTATTTTGAAATAACCCTCGAAGAAGTACGTGAAGGATATGCGCGTTTCCGGATGCCTTTCCGCCCGGAATACCTGCAGGTGGGCGGATTCCTGCAGGGGGGGCTTATCGTGGCCCTGGCAGATGAAGCCATTGCCCATGCCGCCATGACGGTCCTGGAACCTGCTTCCGGAATTACGACCGTGGAATTGAAATGTAATTTCCTGGCCCCGGTCACAAAAGGTGAACTGACTGCAGAGGCAACCATCTTCAAGAAAGGGCGTACGCTGATTATCGGTGATTCTCTGGTCAAGGATGAAAATGGCAAAGACGTGCTCCGCTGCACTGCGACATTCTTGATGTTTCCTGACAAGAAGGGTTCCGAATGACGAGCGATCATGAGATCCGTCCTTGCGGGGAAAGGGACATTGAAATTATCTATGAGATCATTAATGACGCTGCACAGGCTTACAGAGGCATCATTCCCGCGGATAGATGGAAGGACCCGTATATGTCGGCAGATGAACTCCGGCATGAGATCGACGAAGGAGTAAAATTCTGGTGTTATACAGAGGACGGGGAGGTTCTCGGAGTCATGGGCATGCAGGACGTTGAGGATGTAACGTTGATGAGACATGCATATGTGCGTACCGTGAGGCGACGTCAGGGTATCGGCGGCAGGCTGCTGTCTCTGCTCCGGCAGAAGACGTCCCGTCCGATCCTGATCGGCACGTGGGCGGCGGCAGCGTGGGCGGCGCGCTTCTATGAGGCGCATGGCTTTTATCTCGTCTCTCCGGAGGAAAAGGATCGCCTGCTGAAACGATACTGGTCAATACCGGAACGTCAGGTCGAAACATCAGTCGTTCTTGCGGAACGCGGTCGTTCGCTGTGAGGGGGAAAAACACTTGATACCTATCGTGTCCATAGTCGGTCGGTCTAATACCGGGAAGACGACGTTGATCGAAAAACTGATACCCGAATTGAGGAGAAGGGGATATCGGGTGGCTACGATCAAACACAACATCCACGGCTTCGCGATAGACCACGAGGGCAAAGACAGCTGGCGCCATAAAAAGGCGGGTGCGCGCCTTACGGTCATCGCATCACCGCATAGCGTCGCCCTCATTGAGGATGTAGACAGGGATTTCGAATTGGCGGAATTGAGTGATCGCTACATACGGGATGTTGACGTCATCCTTTCCGAGGGCTTTAAACGAAACCCGCATCCAAAGATTGAAGTGGTCCGATCGGAGATGAAACACGACCCCATCTGTTCCCCGGAAGATAATCTTATGGCCGTTGTGACTGACAAGCCCGTAGACAGAGGCGTGCCCTGCCTGGATATCGATGATATCCGGGGCATTGCCGATCTCATAGAAGATAGATTTCTGAAAGGGAAGACAGTGTAGGGCTCATGCGCTTGCGGCAAAGGCATAGGCTGCAAAGAGACCGTCATGACTAAGACTGACATCAATCGCTGCGGGCATGCCGTTTATAGAGACGAACGGCGGTCCCAGACCATAGGAACTCTCGACCCGCCTGATTTCGATATTTTCCGGAGATTCATCATAAGATTGTGAGAGGTGGAGCTTAAGGGCTTTACGGACAAAAGCTGATTCGTAATCAGGCGAAGCTTGTGAATCAGGGCTGATGCGAACGACATGCCAGACGAGTGCGTCCATCTCATCGGGCGCCGATGCAGTTCCGGTGCAATGGACGTAGTCGGAGGTTATGAAGACCTTGATCTCAATCCTGCCATACGGCGTATCGACGAATCCGGTAAGGGTATCGCTTCCGGGAGAAAGTTGAACTGATTCCTCCGCGCAATTCAGGCTTACTTCATATAACCGGGGAACGGAAGTGGCGGACGGTTCATACTTCTTGACAAGCTTGTACGCCGCCTCCTTGCCGGCCCAGAGCGCCCACAAGACGGCGTCCTGGTTATCAGCACGGGATATCAACTCTTGTTCACGGGGCGTGAAGACGCGTTTAATGAATCGCGTATCCCGACTCTTCCCCATATTGTGCGGATCGGTCAGATCCACAATATCGTTGCCGATGCGAATCAAAATAACCTTTCTCCATTTGTGCCATGTGTTTGATGATCTGCTCCGCATAATGACGCTGAGCCCTGAGTCCGTTTTCTTGTATCGGTTCGGGATCAAAGACTTCCACGTTCACCGTAAAACGCTCGCGAAATCTGGGAATGAAGCCGTAAGAATGCTGGCTGTCACCCCGCAGATAGATACACATTACCTTGCAGGTTTCAAAATCCTTGATGAACCGGCCCACACCGTAGGAAAAACTCTCGGTATTCACATGTCCTGTCCGGGAGCGCCCTCCTTCCGGAAAAATCAGCAATGGCTGTTTCCATTCGAGAAGGGATGTGCATTTATCCAGCGTCTTTTTCATCTCTTCGCGATTGCCGCCCCTGTTGATGGGGACGCACTTGGCGAGGTAACAAAGGACTGCCGTGAGGATATTCCGCTGGAAGTTGTTTCTCTCCGGCAAATTCCAGGGCAGCTCACGGTAATGCAGTAAATTACGCGTGAAGGAAAATGCCGCATATGTAATGATCATGGAATCGATCATGGTGAGGTGATTCGCGCAGATGATCCACGGCCCTTCGTAATTCCTGAAATGACGTGCGCATTCCTCTCTGACCTTCAGTATATCCCTCACTCTGTAGCCCATGAGCCAGATGATTCCAAAATAAAGTGGGGCAATAAGGAAGATCGCAATCCGACCAAGCGTGTATTGAATCAGCAGGGGGCCTTGGAGCATCAACTTCTTTTTCATGACTGATCTTATCCTAATTTGCTTTTGATGATAGCCACAGCGTCTCCGACTGTCCCGATCTTATCGGCCTCGTCATCTTCGACGGTGATGCCGAATGTGTCTTCACACTTTATAATGACATCCACCAGCCTCGCGGAATTGACTTTCAGGTCATTCAGAATATGGGTATCCATTGTCGCCTTGTCCAGCAGGCTCGGGTCCTTTGTGTAGCCCCTGAGGATATCGATCATTTTGTTAAAGATTGTCTGTTCGTCCATTTCTTAATAGCTCCTTTGATTATTATTCCATCTCTTAAAGATGAGACAGCTGTTAACATCGCCGAAGCCGAAACCGGCTTTGGCGATAATATTTAATTCAGGATAGTCCATGCACTTCTGCGGTACCTTTGCTCCGAATTCAGCGATATCGGGGTGTATATCCTCACAATTGATGGAAGGATGGAGGAAACCCTTGTATAACTGCAGTACGACGGCAACGCTCTCTATGGCGCCCGCTGCGCCGAGACAATGCCCCACCATCGATTTTGTGGAATTGATGTAGGGAAAATTGGCGGGGCCGCGCCCGAGCGCTGCCGACCAGTTCTTCACTTCATAAGGGTCGGCAAAGGTGGCCGTTAAATGGCCGTTAATTGAATCGATATCATCAGCCACAATACAAGCGTCAGATACGGCGGCTTTGATGCATCGTTTGACGCCCTCGGGATTCGGCGCGGTAATAGAGCCGCCCATACGATGCCCTCCACAATTGACGGCGCCTCCGAGAACTTCGGCATAAATCTTCGCCCCGCGTTTGACGGCGGATTCCAGGTCTTCAAGCACGAGGATTCCGGCGCCGGAGCCGGGGACAAAACCGCATGCCGTGGCGCTCATCGGGCGTGAGGCAGCCTCCGGGCGATCATTAAATTTCTTGCAGATGACGCGCATGGCCTCGAATCCGGCCCAGATAAAAGGGGATTGGCCTTCAGAACCACCGGCTAAAATCCTTTTCGCAAGACCATTCCGAATTCTCCACATCCCTTCAACAATGGCTTCATTCCCCGTGCTGCAGGCGGATGAATTTGAAGTCACCTGATTTCCGAGGGCCAGGAGGCCCGCAATACTTGCGCTTGTGCCGCTGTTCATGACCTGCTCGACTACCCGGCTTCCCATGCGGCGCACTTTTCCCTGGGAGACCATGGGCACGAGGATGGTTGTAATTGTATCCATGCCGCCTATGCCGGAGCCGACAATCACGCCCGTATCCCAGTCCACAATATCATCGTGGACGTCAGGCATCTTGAAACCTGCGTCGGTCCATGCGTCTACTGCGCAAACGGCGGCGTATCCGATGTTTTCGTTCATCGACATCAGCGTATCTTCATTAAAATAACCCTTGCGGATATTTTCAAAATCCTGGGGGGCGCCTCCGACCTGGCAGGTAAAATTCAATTCCTTAAGTTCAGGAAAGAACCGGATGCCGGAGCGGCCTTTCCGCAGAGCCTCTTCAAAATCAGCCAAGCCATGGGCATTGGGGGCTGCTATCCCCATCCCCGTTATGACGACTCTTCTTTTCAACTAAAGTAGACCTCCATAGAAATCAATAAGTACTAAATCCGGGAAGGTACTCCCCGCCCGGCAAGTGTCCCGGAACTCACGGTCTCGCCATTTCCTCTTTCCATCGTAACCTTCGTTTTCAGGCTTCCCATACGGAAATAAACTTTGTGGCCTTTAACGATCACCCGCTCACCGGGATGCACGACCCCTGTAAACTCCACTCCTTCAATGAGGGTAAAAAGTGTGGTCAACTTCTTTGCGTCCTCCGCAGTCGCATGCGTCTGCCTCATGTGAAGATAAAGGCCGAAGGCAACAACCCCCGTCTGTGCCATGGCTTCAATAAGAATGACGCCCGGGGTGATTGGCTGGCCGGGGAAGTGCCCCTTATAAAAATACTCATCCTCACGAAACCGGTATGCGCCGACGATGTGCTCATCATCGAGCTCCAGGATATCGTCGATAAAACGAAACGGATGCTGCTGGGGAACACTATTTAAAATTCGTGTCATCGTTTCCTGATCAGCCGCCATAAAGCCCCCCATTCACATGGATGACGCTTCCTGATATGTAGGATCCCTTTACTGCGAGAAAGGCCACCACCTCGGCCACCTCCTCGGGGCGTCCTATGCGGCCGAGGGTAATATTTGCGAGAATTCTCTTCTGCACCTCTTCGGGGAGATCCTGTGTCATCTCCGTCTCGATGAGTCCCGGGGCCACGGAATTGACGAGGATATTCCTCCCTGCCAATTCCTGCGACAGGGACTTCGTAAAAGCATCGAGGGCCGCCTTTTCCATGGTGTACGGGATCTGGCCCGCATTGCCGGTATGTCCCACGACGCTGGATATATTGATGATGCGGCCGCTTTTCTGACGAAGCATGAAGAGGCGGATTATGCGCTTGGTGAGGTACCATGTGCCGCGCATCAATGCCCGCTGGGCATCGAATTGCTCAATCTTCATGCTGACGATATCGGCATTGAAAGACAGTCCCGCATTGTTGACAAGCACGTCCACGCGGCCAGCTTCCTCTTTAACTCTGTTGACCATCACTTCCACCTGATCGATATCCGCCAGGTCGGCCTGCAGAAGAAAGCCGTCGCCTATCTCAGAGAGCAGGGCCGTTGCCTGTTCCCCGCTGTTCCGGTAGTGAACGCCCACCAGAAATCCTTCTCTGGACAGCGCCCGGCAACAGGCCGCGCCTATTCCTTTTCCACCGCCCGTTATGATGGCGACAGGTCTCTCGCTCATTGGCCGCCCCTCATGATGCCGCCGATCGAGTTTACGGATCGTTTCGGATAGTCGGGATAGATAATTCCTTTGAAAACACCGGTACGGGCATCTTTGATGTGGGCAATCAGTTCGTTGTCCACGAAAACTTTTCCGTCTCCGATTGCAATGCTTGCCCCTGAGTCCTTCAACTGGGCGAAGCGCCTCACTTCAATATCGTAGCGGACGCATTTGTTGTAGGGGCGAATCTGACCGCTGAAGGTAATCTCACTGCAACCCAAGGCCCTGCCGGCGCCGAGGGCGCCGCGCCAGACACAGTAAAAACCGAGAAGCTGCCATACTGCATCTACACAGAGGCAGCCCGGCTGCACCGGGTCCCCGGGCATGTGGCACTGAAAATACCAGGCATCCAGTTTAATATCCTGTTCGGCTACTATCGAACCTTGTCTTCCGACAGCAGAAAATGAGAGCACCCGATCTACCATGAGAAAGGGAGGCGCGGGCAGACGAGCCTCAAAATTTGCAGGCGGGTCATCTACCAGTGTCCCGTAGGAAAAAGCGATAAGTTCCTCCAGTCCGAAGCTCTGACATTCTCTGAATTCCGCATACTTCATGATTATTCCTCTACCTGTAAGATCATATGAACCCAGGACAATCCCGCCCCGACAATGGCAATGGCCACATGATCGCCCGGCCGAAGATCATTCCAGCGTTGGCTGAGAACTGTCGGCGCTCCGGAGCAGCCGGTGTTGCCAAAAAATTCCACATTGTGCCAATGATTGCTTTCCGTAATTTGAGAACGCTCGCAGACAGTTTGCAGCATGCCCATATTGGCCTGGTGACCTATAAAGATGAAGCGATTGCCGTTGACGGCATAGGTCTTTTGCAGCATGCGAATAGCATCTGTTGTCTTGCGGATGGCAAAGCCCTGCACGGCGCTCCCGTCCTGATGGAAGTAACCCATGCGGGGTATACTCACTTTGTCCCAGTCTGCCGGCCGTGTTTCATAGGCGCATGACGTGAAGCGTTTGCGCGACGGCACCGTGGCAGATATAATCGCCGCGGAACTGCCGTCACCGAACAGCACCGCAGATTTCCGATCGGTGTAGTCCACGCAGCGCGTGAGATTTTCCGGATTGACCAGGAGGACAAAAGGCGGCAGCGCCTCGGGCCTCATGAGGCTCGTAAAATGCACCTGCGTACCAAAACTTGTGCAGGCGGAATTCACATCGAAGCAGGGTACGTCGATTCCCAGCTCGGCAGCTACGATAGAGGCTTCCGCAGGTGATACGTTATCCGCGGCCGAACTCCCGGAGATGACAAGACCGATATCTTCCTTCTTGAGTCCGGCGCGGTCGATGGCCATCCGCGCGGCAGCGGCGCCCGTTTGCGCGTTATTGTAGAGGCCCGCCGCGAAAGCTTCTCTCGGGTCTCTATTCTTCGTCTCCTTTATATAGTCCAAAGGGAGTACGGTGCGGCGTGTATGAATGCCGACCCTCTCCATGATCCATGTCTCAGTTGTCCCGATATCCATCTCTTCCAAAAAGCTATTGGTGATAACATTCTCCGGGTGGAAATGGCCCATACCGTGAAGATAGAGCGCGCTCATATGAGCTCCCTTCCGATGATCATGTTCTGGACCTCCCGCACACCTTCGTAGATGTCGATGATGTGCGCATCCCTTACCAGCTTCGAGATTTCATATTCCGACATGAAACCATATCCGCCGTGGAGATGCAGGCCTTCGTTGGCGCAGAACAAAGCCGCCTCCGCGGCTGTATTCTTTGCGAGGGAGGCATACATGCCCCTGTCGGCCGCTTTTTCCTGAACCTTGAAAGCCGCTTTCATGAGCGCCATATCCGCAAGCTCCACCTTCTTCCACATCTGCACCAAGGTCTCTCTTGCAACCGGCAAGTCACAAATTCTTTGCCCGAATTGTTTGCGCTCTCTTGTGTATTCCAGAGTTACATCCAATGCCCGCTTGGCGAGACCCACACCAATTGCCGCAACCATGGGGCGCGCATAGTCAAGAACGTCGATGACGTACTTGAAACCCTGCCTCCGGTCACCGATGATCTGATTGTCGTTGATGACTACGTCCTCAAAGGTGACGGCCGCCGTGTTGGATAAACGCTGTCCCAGCTTGTCTTCCGGTTTGCCGATGATGATCTTTCCTCCTGTGGGGAGAGTCGTCTCTTTGCCCACTGCGAGATGCGGATCTGAATTAGAGGGAAGCACCGGCGGGGCGGGAACTATTAAGCAGGCCATGAAGTTACTTGTCGGTTTTCCGACTTTACAAAAAACGGTAAACTGTGAGGCATAGGATGCATTGGTAATGAAGCACTTGCTGCCATTGAGGACGTACGTTCCATCCGGGCTCTTTTTGATGAACGTTGTCATGGCGGAGTTGTCGGAACCGGCGCCTGGTTCCGTCAGGCAGAAGGAGGCCATGACGGGATTCTCGACAAAGGGGCTTAAGAAAAGAGCCTTCTGTTCGTCTGTACCATGCTGGGCAATAACCGTATTTGCGAGGTCATTGCACATCGCCGATGTGGAAATACCTGTATCTCCGTAGGAGAGTTCTTTGATGATAAGAGCTGTAGAAACGGGATCAACCTCAAATCCCTTAACCGATTCAGGAATGCTCAGATTCAAGATTCCGAGGCTCCATGCCTTTTGGATAATTTCCCAGGGGAAAGTATGCTTTTTTTCCAATTCCATGACCTGCGGTATGATTCCATGCCTGACAAATCTTTTAACTGTATCCACATACATCTGTTGAGCGCTTGTGAGATTAAAATCCATTACTGAAATCCTTCGTACAAATTTTTGCCATAAACTCTTAAGCGCCCAGCATTATCCATGCCAGAGAGTGATTGACACCCTTCTGCGGACTATAATCATTCATATTCATTGACTAATTTATGATTATTTTGATTCTTTCGAGCGGCTGGCGGAAGGGGATGTTCCGAGCTTATAACGCGTAATTCTCTTTGCAGTGTGTATGCGGCTACGCATCATATGACAATACAAAAGTAGATACCATTTCCGCTGATTAAACTCTTCAGGAGCGGTCTTTGAAGAGAAAAAGATTTATCTTGACAAGGCAAAAATATATGGAGTATCTTCCCTGCATCAAGGAACGGGTTGATTTACCAACGACAGAAACTTTTTTCACAAAGGAGGTAAGAATCGATGAGGAAACTGCTTGCAATCATTTTATCAATTCTTTTCGTAGTGGCGGTTACGTTTACATTAATGGGCTGCCCATCAGCACCAGAAAAGAAACCGCCTGAGCCTGCGAAGAAAGAAGCGGCGGCACCGGCACCCGGAGCACCTGGAGCACCTGGAGCACCTGGAGCACCCGGAGCACCTGGGGCACCTGGAGCACCTGGAGCACCAGCACCTGCAGCGCCAGCTCCTGCAGCACCAGCGCCTGCGCATAAGTAGCATCGCTAATATCTTGAAAGAAAAAGGCCGAGCACGTTATAAGCATGTTCGGCCTTTTTTTATCCCTGGGCTTAAGGCGTCTCTTTCTCGTCTCTCTTGACATCCCCATTTTTTATCTATATCTTCATTCATATATCATTACTTAAAAAAGCAGTTCATTATGGAAACCTTCACATTAGCAGCTGTCAGTCTGATAATTTCTCTTACCCTGATTATAAATAAAAAAAAAGTTCCGGCCCATCTGTCTTTTGCTTCCCTTTGTCTTGCCGTCTTTTTCTATAAGAGCGGCGCATTTTTCGATGAGATTCTTACCGGGCATAACTGGAAAATTATAGAATACGCGGGATTGATAGCTATCCCTCCCTGTGCGGTGAAATTCGTCCGCTCTCTCCTTCGTGAACAGATCTTCCTGACAAAAAGAGACGTTATATCCTGCACAATTTTAAGTTTTCTCCTTGCCATTACCATCCTCTCCCCGCTTTACAACTGGCCCTACCTGAAGACTGTTTTCTTAATATATGCCGGCGCCGCAATTGCCGTCTGTTATATCGCCCTTATCCTTTATATTAGAAACAGGCCCGTGGGTGTGGAAAGAACACGGATGGTGTATCTGGCTTGCGCCTGCGGGGCAACCGCAATCCTCAGTATGTTTGATATATTCTATTATTATGGATATTCTTTTCCTCCCGTATCCAACCTCTTTATTGCAATCCTGCTTTATTTCGTCCTGATTCTTATCACGCACCCCCGTCTGCCGGAGCTGCATGAGCTCATGGGGAGGGCCCTTGTGCTCTCTATCATCACACTTTTTGCGGCTATTGCATTTACCCTCATCGTGGGATTGTTCTGGAAGGGAGAAACGCCGCCCTTCACCCATATATTATTGGCGTCACTAATCATTGTGATTGCCATTGACCCTTTCAAACTTGTCTTAAAGATGATGTTCAGTTATTTCTACCCGGAAGGGAAGGATGTATTCACATCCCTTTATGCCTTCGATGAAATGCTCGAGAAAGAGAAGTCTCTCCTCCTTGAGGAAATGGCGCCCGTTTTGGCTCATGAAATAAGAAATCCTCTCGGTTCCATCAAGGGCGCCGCCCAGTACCTCAGATCGGAATCGAGCGCCGGCGATCATCAGAGGCTTCTCGACGTCATAATAGAAGAAGTGGATCGGTTGAACAGCGTTGTATCTCAGTTTCTCAATTATGCCAAACCATATACCCTTAAAGTGAAGATGCAGGATGTTAATCAGATTATCGAGAAGGCCATATCAGTCATCAAAGCGAGCCCGCGTTCAGATAACGTCGTCATTGAAAAAGAGCTGCGTCCTGATTTACCCCTCATTGAGGTGGATGCGGAACAGCTCGTTCAGGTAATCCTGAATGTAGCATTCAACGCCATAGAGGCAATGCAGGACGGCGGGACCCTCATCTTCAGGACATCCAGGATCAGCAGCGGTGACGGCGAGGCAATAGGCATCTCCATCAGGGATACGGGAAAAGGAATCAAGAAAGAGGAAATGAAAAATATTTTCAAACCATTTTTCACAACCAAGGAGCGGGGAGTCGGTCTTGGCCTTGCCATCAGCCAGAAGATCATCAAGAATCACGGCGGCCATATCAAGGTCAAATCCATTCCTCTTCAGGGGAGCATATTTTATATAAGGCTGGGTGTCACTCCCTGAGAATCGTGAGATAACGGCGGTAAGGAATTATGAGGCATACTATGGCAGAGAAGATATTGGTCGTTGATGATGAGCTCAATATGCGACTGGTCTTAAAGGCCCTGCTGAATAAGGAAGGCTATGACGTGGCCACAGCATCGGACGGTATCGAGGCCTTGAAGATCCTCAAGAGCGGCGGCGTGCAAGTCGTCGTGACTGATCTGAGGATGCCGAAGCTCGACGGCGTGGGTCTCCTCGAGCGGGTGATTCATGAATATCCGTCTACCCCGGTTATTATTATCACCGCCCACGGGACCATTGCCACGGCAGTGGACGCTTTGAAGAAGGGCGCCTTCGATTATATCACCAAACCGTTTGAACAGGATGAATTGAAAAATATAATCCATAAGGCCATCAGGACAAGAAGGCTCAATGAGGAAGAACTCCTTGTCAGCCCCGATGATATAGACCGGCAGGGGATAATCGGTTCCAGTGAACCGATGTCGAAAATCTACGATACGATCAAGAGGGTGGCGCCGACGCCGACAACCGTGCTCATATCCGGGGAAACGGGTACCGGCAAGGATCTCATCGCATATGCGATTCACAGAAACAGCCCGCGCAGGGATAATCCCTTCGTCAAGATTAACTGTGCCGCCATTGCAGAAAATCTCATAGAAAGTGAACTGTTCGGGTATGAAAAGGGGGCTTTCACGGGAGCAGTGTCCACCAAGCCCGGGAGGTTTGAGCTGGCGGATAAGGGTACCCTCTTTCTCGACGAAGTGGGAGAAATTCCGAGGGACATGCAAGTGAAGCTCCTTCGGGTTATCCAGGACCATGAATTCGAGCGTGTCGGCGGGCTGCGCACGATTAAGGTGGATGTGAGATTGATTGCGGCGACGAACAGGAATCTCCTCCAGGACGTGAAGGACGGCAGGTTCAGAGAAGATCTTTACTACAGGCTCAATGTTTTTCCTACACATCTGCCGCCGCTGCGGGAAAGAAGGGAGGATATTCTGCCCCTGACTGATTTCTTTATCGAGAAATTCAACGGCAAGTTAGACAGACAGGTCAAACATATCGATTCGCGTGTGAAAGATGTGCTTGTCAATTATGACTGGCCCGGCAATATCAGAGAGCTGGAAAATTTCATAGAGCGCATTGTTCTCATGGCCGGCGGAGACACAATTACCTTTGAAGATATACCGCCCGAATGGAAATCAGCCGCCGAAGCAATCTCCGTCTCTCAAAAGAGCGGTGAGAAGAAACCTTTCAAAGATTTTGTGAAGGGCCATATGGAGGAGGTCGAGAAACAGAGCATCATACAGTGCCTGGAAGAGGTGGGTGGCAATGTCACAAAAGCGGCTCAGCGTCTCGGTCTCAGCAGAAAGGGTCTGCAATTGAAGATGATAAAATATAATCTTCGCAAGTGAAGAGGCCTGAGCGGCAAGCGGGAAGACCTGTCACCCGAAAATTTTCAGAGGGGGATATGAAAACACTCATCTTTACAAAGAAGGATATCGAACAGGTGTTAACGCCGTCTTTGGCCAACAAGACCGTGGAAAAGGCATTCAAGGCGTACGGACTGGGAGAGGCCGATATGCCTGCGAAGAGTTATCTCTACTTTAAAAAAGGGGATCTCAGATCCATGCCCGCTTATATTCACGGTCAGGGTCTGGACATTGCCGGTATCAAGAGCGTGACGGTGCACCCCGGAAATGCAATCTACGGCCTTCCCACGGTTATAGCGGTTATCATCCTTGCGGATCCGAAGAACGGATTTCCGCTGGCCATAATGGACGGCACTTACCTTACCAGCATCCGTACAGGCGCTGCGGGCGCATTGGCGGTAAAACTCCTGAGCAGGAAGAACTCGCGGATTGCCGGATTTGTCGGTTGCGGTACACAGGCGCGCACACAACTGGCCTGTATTCTGGAAGTGAGGAAACTGAAAGCCGTAAAAATTTGGCAGTATAATGCGATGGATGAAATTGCACCCAGGTTTAAAGACTGGGTGAAGAAAAAATACAAACTGGACACGATAATCTCTCCCGTCATTGATGAAGTGACGACAGGCGTAGATATTCTCGTCACAACGACGCCTTCCCGCAGACCGCTCGTAAATAAGGTCTCCCCCGGGACTCATATCAATGCCATCGGCGCCGATGCCGCAGGGAAAGAGGAAATAAATCCGAAAATCTTGAAGCAGGTAAAAGTGGTCATTGACGATTGGGCCCAGGCGTCTCATAGCGGCGAGATCAATGTTCCTGTGCGCAGGAAACTGCTGACAAAGAAGGACATCTATGCGGGACTCGGAGACATTGTTGCAGGGAAAGTTAAGGGAAGGATGAAAGCCGAGGAAATTACGCTCTTCGACTCGACCGGTCTCGCGATCCAGGATGTATCCTGCGCCTATACCGTTTATCGAGCGCTCAAAGACAAGCGGGGCATTAAACGGATAGAATTATTTTAGTCAATGAAACTGCTAAGGGAGGCGGAAGCCCCGGATTCTAGGCATCCGTTCTTTCAAGATGACTGGCCCTCATGCCGATGAGTCGCACCCTCTTCTTGAGCTCGACCCTCTTGAGGGAGGCGAATGCCGCTTTCCTTATCTCATCTTCTCTATCTGTCGCATGCGGGATGGTTGTGGCGCGCGTGACGGTTTCGAAATCGCTGAACCGGACTTTTACGGTAACGGTCCTTGCCTTGAAGCTGCTGTCTTTCATATCTGTTACAACGTCCTTCGTCAGGTCAGCGAGTGTCTTCGCTATGAATTGCCAGCTTGCCATGTCCTTCTGGAATGTCGTTTCCCTGCTAATGGATTTTGGTTCCCAGTCGGTGATCAGAGGACTGTCGTCAATCCCCCGGGAGGCGTGATAGAGATAATTTCCATAAGATGGGCCGAAACTGTCTACCAGTGCCTCCATCTGCAGGGAAGCCAGTTCTCCGACAGTTTCAATGCCCATGTCCTTCAGGGATTTCTCTGTCTTTGGCCCGATCCCCCAGAGTCTCCTCACGGGCAGCGGCTTGAGGATGGAGAGAATATCCTCCGGCATAATTACGGTGAGGCCGTCCGGTTTATCCATGTCCGAGGCGATCTTGGCAAGGAGCTTGTTGGGGGCTATGCCGATGGAGCACGTCAGGCCCGTCTCATCTTTTATCGCTTTCTTGATTAGTTGTGAGATTTCTCCCGAAGGTTTGCCGATCTCCGATATGTCGAGGAATGCCTCATCGATGCCGACATCCTCCATCGCAAGCGTAACACTCCGGAGGATAATCTTCACCTTCTGTGATTCCCTTGCATATGCTTCGTAATCTACAGGAAGAAAGACGGCCCGGGGACAGAGGCTGTAAGCCGTCTTCAAAGGCAGGGCAGAATGTATGCCGAACTTTCTTGCTTCGTATGAGGCGGTGGCTACGACTCCTCTCTTGGTGGGGTCACCGCTGCCCCCTATTACTACAGGCCTGCCGATTAATTCAGGGCATCTCTTCTGCTCCACTGCTGCAAAAAAGGCATCCATGTCGATGTGAAGGATGCGTCTCAAGGCTTATTGCCTGAAGTCGGCTCCGGAGGGAAGACCCGGCTGTAGAGAGACTCAAAGCCGTCCTTTCCTGTTGCGAGCATCAATGCGAGGGGCATCGATTCTTTACCCAGTTTAACCATCTCTGCCGCCGTCTTTCTTATGTCCCACTGGGCATGCGTATCTGCCCGGAGGCGGGCGATGTGGTAGAGTTCCCTTACATTAATCTTCATGGAGACGCGCCTGCGATGGGCGTTGGTGAGGATATAGCCCGCAGCAGGCGGAAAGAGCCCTTTTATCCGGTCATATACGTCTTCGCTTCGGGCGACGATCTCCATGAGGGCATCGTACATGCCGATTTCCGACACGGCGGGTGGAATCGTTACGCCGAGGGCGGGATCATAACCCTGACAGGTTAGGGTCGCCATGCGGTGGCGCTTCATCTGGGCGAAGCAGCTTGCGCTGATGAGCAGCTCAAAATGGAGTTCCGCATTTTCGAATTCACGGAGTACCGGATCGTAGGACCTGGCGTGCCTTAAAGCTGCCTTCATGAGAGATTCTTTTTCGCGCCTGTCCAGGGAAGAGACCACTTGTATGCAGCGCGACATCGGCAAGTCCGACGATGAGTGTATCAGCGAGGCCATGATTCTGTCATCTCCACCGGGGGTGGCATAGATGAGAGAAACATATTCTCCTTTTATCTCCGCCGGCGCAGCTGCGGCCTTAAGTTTCTCTTGCCTCATTAGTGCCGAGACCTCGTCCCTTATCTGCCGCCTCGTCAGACGGTCATAGTCCGTGGCTTCCGTGTAGCGGATCAGAGAAGGGGTGGTGTCTTTCGTTGCCTCATAGAGCTTGAGACTATACTCCTTTGCCTCAGCAAGCGGGTGGGCGGCAAGGCGGCGGAGCATGAGTTCGAGATTCCTCGCATTGATGGTCATTCCTAGCTGAGTCTCCGTGGCAAGGGAAATGGCGTAGCGGGCGTCTTCCTTGGCCCAGCCTTCGAGCAGGGAGTGATTGGCAGGGTCCGCTGCGAGGTCCTTGTGTTTTTCAAAGACGTGGGGCTTCAATTTCTCAAAGAGTTTGTGATACAACCTGTTCTGTCTGCCGATGACGTCCACAAAAGGCACTTCCACGGGGGTCCCGCGGATCTCTTCGGGGATGACGAAGTCATCTTTCAGCCTCACGTAGCGCTGCGATTTTTCCGTATAAGAACACAGGCGAAATTTTTCGATTTCCTCCACCAGCAGCCGGGAAACGCCGAGAACATCGATGTTGAAGACGGCATGCTCGGCAACCGAGCTGTGCCCCATCTCAAAGACGATGTTCCGGTTGGACTGCCTCGCCTTTTCCACCTCCTGCCTGGAGACAGCGCGCAATTCGTCAACCGGCCTGGGACTGCGGCTGATGCGGGCGTAGGCGGCGGAGATCGTCTCCGGCGTGAGATCCTGCACCTCAGGACGCAGCTTTTGAAAATCCCGGATTGTTTCGAAATCCAGATTGTAGCCGGCGAGGATAATTTTCATGAGGTTGAAATCCCTACAATTTTACGAGTTCAACGTGGGACAGCGTCCGCCCGAGGAACCCTTCGCCGATCGTCTGGAAGTGATAGGGCACATCGGTGACAAAGAACCGGTATTTCGGCTGCGTGCGCTGATGATTTCCAAGGCGCCTGTCGGCGAGGAGATGCGCCGTTATATCCGCCATGGCTTCAGCGGAGTCCACGAGGCGAATATCAGGCCCTGTGATCTCCTGCAGAAGAGGCTTGATCAATGGATAGTGGGTGCACCCGAGGACAAGGGTATCGATATGCTCCGCCAAAACCGGCCGCAGGTACTCCTGGGCGGTAAGCCGGGTGACGGGGTGATTCCACCATCCCTCTTCGACCAGTGGTACAAAGAGGGGACAGGCCTGGGAGAAGACGCGGATGCCCGGGTCATGCTGATGAATGGCGCGGGCATAAGCATTGCTGTTTATCGTTGCCGGCGTGCCGATGACACCGATGCACTTGCTCTCCGTTTCGGCTGCCGCCCTGCGGGCTCCTGCATCGATGACGTCGAGGACTGAAACGGGAGAGATGTCTTTGACTGCCTGATAGGCGACTGCGGCCATGGTGTTGCAGGCGACAATGAGCAGTTTCACGTCCTTTTGCAGCAGGAAATTTGTGATCTCCGTTGCGTACTGCGTGATCGTTTCCGGAGATTTCACGCCGTACGGCACCCGCGCGGTGTCACCGAAATAGACAATGTTCTCGAAGGGCAGGCGTTCCATGAGGGCGCGAACGACCGTCAACCCCCCGATACCGGAATCAAACACTCCGATGGGATGGCTTGATATTGACTGCATGAGAAATCCTTTTTTCTTTGAAACGGTTTTCTATTTAACACAGCCTCCGGGAAAATCAAAGTCAAGAATTGTGTGCTCTGAAGAAGCTTTCTGTTGAAATTATCGAATAAATAGGATATTTTTTTAGAGACCATTTCGCTGGGCAAATAAATTCTCTCTTAGAACGGGATTGGCATGCGTGCTTCAAGAGTCCAGAACATACTTTTTTTCACGATAATGATCGTTGTCTTCCTTCTGTTTCTCTATCTGCTTGCGCCTTTCTTTTTTCCTATTTTCTGGGCGGCTGTCATTTCCAGTATCTTCAGTCCTCTTTACAAATATCTCAACAGGAAATTGCATAATCCCAGTGCGGCTGCTACCATTATTTTTCTGGTGGTCGCTGTAATCATCATACTGCCGGGGGGCATCATCGGCAGTGTCTTGCTTGGAGAGTCCATGCGCATGTATGAATCTCTCGATGCGGATGGCGGCAATATAGAAAATGTTGTAAAAGGTATTGCGGGTGTAGTAAAGAATAACGACTATATGGCCCGATTGCATGTAGATGAACAATTCTTGACCGAAAAGTTTTCTGAAGTCGCAAGAACCATTTCCAACTACATCTTCATCAACCTTAAGGACCTCACGCAGAACACATTTGTTTTTATCGTCCAATTCTCTGTCATGCTCTATACGTTGTTTTACTTTATTCGCGACGGCAATAAGCTTCTGGGAAAAGTTGTGCGTGTGTTTTCTCTGGGGCAGGGAAGAGAAAAAGTTCTCTACGAACGCTTTGTGAAGACGGCACGAGCCACGTTGAAGGTGACATTGATTATCGGAGGCATTCAGGGAATACTGGGAGGGCTGCTTTTCTGGTTCACCGGCATTCAAGGACCACTGATGTGGGGGGCCATTATGATATTTACGGCTATTGTGCCGGTTGTCGGTTGTTCCATCATCTGGGCGCCCGCCGGTTTGATAATGCTGATCACGGGACATTTTTTGAAAGGCGTGATCATTCTCGCTTTCGGCGTTTTTGTGATCAGCATGGTCGACCATTTCCTTCGTCCCATACTGATCGGGAGAGACGTGCAGATGCATCCTCTGATGGTTTTCTTATCTACCTTGGGAGGGTTATCGTTGTTTGGATTTTCCGGCTTCATAATCGGCCCTATCATCGCTTCCCTGCTCCTCGCCATCTGGGCGATGTACGAAGAATTCTACTGCAATACATTGTCAAGCGAATAGGGAGTCAGTTTATCTTTTGCTCTATCGACCGAATCTTGAACACAATCCCTGCAAAATTACCGGATGATGTGGGTGGCGACATGGATAGCGGCGGAGATCAAAGCTGCCGCGGGAATCGTCAGAACCCAGGCCCAGACTATGTTTCCGGCCACCCCCCAGCGGACGGCGGTAAGCCTCCTCGTTGAGCCCACCCCCACGATGGCGCCTGTAACTGTGTGGGTTGTACTTACAGGGATGCCGGCGATGGATGCACCTATAATGGAAATGGCCGCTGCCATTTCTACACAGAAACCCCCTGTGGGTTGAAGTTTTGTTATCTTAGTGCCCATTGTCTTGACGATGCGCCATCCCCCGGACATGATTCCCAGGGATATGACAAGATAACATGCAATTACGACCCACATGGGAACGAAAAAGGTCGGACCGAGCATCCCGTGGCTAAAAAGAATCATGGCTATTACGCCCATCGTTTTTTGTGCGTCGTTGGATCCATGCCCCATACAATAGATAGCTGACGAAACTAATTGTAACCTTCGGTAAAGCCTGTTCGTCCTTTGCATGGGGAGAGATTGGCTTAAATTCAATACGAGAATCATCATAAATAGGCCAAGCGCCATCCCGATAGCGGGAGATAAAACGATAAAGACAGCTGTTTTTATGATACCATTCCAGACAAGAACCTTGATCCCTCCTTCCATGACGCCGGCGCCGATGAGACCTCCGATGAGGGCGTGTGAGGAACTGCTCGGGAGACCGAAATACCAGGTAATGATATTCCAGGTTATAGCACCGCCCAGTGCGGCAAGGACGATAGAATCGTTTACAACGGCGGGATTGACGATGCCGGTACCTATGGTATTGGCTACATGGACTCCAACGAAGAAAACGGCGGCAAACTCGAAGAAGGCCGCCCAAATGACGGCATACTTAGGGGGGAGGACCCTGGTCGATACAATGGTTGAAATAGCATTAGCAGAGTCATGGAAGCCGTTAAGAAAATCAAATGCTAAGGCTACGATGATAAGAAATATGACAAACCCCAGAGAATCAGGCATGCTTCAGGACGATACCTTCTATTATATTTGAGACGTCCTCACACACATCAAGGGCTTCTTCGATACGTTCGAAGATTTCCTTCCATTTGATCAATTCGATGGCGTCTTTTTCATTCTCAAAGAGATCAACCATTGCCGTTCTCAGAACAATATCGCCTTCGTTTTCGAGGGTGTTTATCTCCACGCACGCATCGATAATCATCTTTGAATTCTTCATGTCTCTCATGGCGTAGACGATGAGTTTGACTTTGCTGATGGCTTCATTGAGAATCTTTGCCTGATCGATAATCACCTTCGTCGGCTTCTTCACCTTATAAAGGCTCATCCTGGCCGCTGACGCCTCGATCATATCCAGGATACTATCCATCTTATTTACCAGAGCATAGATGTCCTCTCTGTCCAAGGGAGTCAGGAACGACTTGTGCATCTTTTCATATGTTCTATGAGTGATTACATCCGCCTCATGCTCGAGCTCTTTGAGTTTGGTTATCTTGGGAAGGGGATATTCATACGTTTCGACCATAGAAAGAAAGACCTTCCCCCCTTCTTCGATTTTATTGATGAGTTCCTCGAAGAGATCGTAAAATTTTTCTTGTTTGGGAATAAACCGCATCTTTCCTCCGCAGCGATTAGAGCGTGCCTCTGTATGTTATTTTTCTATCCCTTAACAAACAGGACCGGAACGGTTTGCCATTTATTAATGGGAAGATTATGAGCGAATGCTATCTACAGGATTAACGTTAAAAAAGCAACTGTTTTCGGCCGTTAATGCGAGGGCAGATGGCGGTGATAAGTTTCTGGAAGGATTGCCTTTGATTATAGTATCTTATTGTGTCTTGGCGAAAAAAAATCAGGCAGGTTTTGCATCCCGAATAATCCGTTCAATTGCCTGAATGAAGGTTAAACCCGAGCGCTCGAGGGCAGCATAAAATCCTCCGTCCGGAGAAAGGCATGGATTTGTATTTACTTCCAGGACCCACGGCTTTCCCGCGCTGTCGATACGGAAATCCACCCTCGCGTATCCCCGCAGGTCAAACACCTGCCAGCACCGAAGGGCTAAATCCTTCAAGCGGAGAAGCAAAGGCGCATCCTCATCGGAAAAATCGAAACTCCGTGGCGTATGATGATATTCAAAGGAGTCTTCGACCCACTTCGAAAGGTAGTCGACCACCCTGGCCTTGCCCTGAGGGAAATCGTCAAAGCGAATCTCAGCCGGGGGAAGTACTTGCGGCCCGCCATCTCCTGCGAGGAGGGAGAGATTAAATTCCCTTCCCTCAATGAACGCCTCCGCAAAACATGCCATGCCGATATGCTTCTGCCTGGATGCAATTGCCTCGCGGAGCTGATTATGATCGCTTGCGTGGATGATGGAATCACTCCCGAGCCAGGTCGAGGCGTGCTCCCAGACAGCCTTGACTATATATGTCCCTTCGGCAAAATGTCCGCCGTCATTCTCATGGGGCATGAACAAAGGTGGCGTGGCGATGCCCGCTGCATTCAAGACCTTTTTGGCGAGAACCTTGTTGGACGTAAGAAACATCGCCTCCGTCGTGGCGCCTGTGTAAGGGATTCTTAAGAAGTCCAATACTGATGGAGCTATGTGGATCAGGCTCCCCTGTCCTGCCATTGTCTCCACAATATTGAAAACGAAAGCAGGCTGCAGGTCGCGCAGCATGTCGATTATGCGGGCGCAATTCAGCGAAAAGGGCAGGGTAGTGGGTTCGTATCCCAGTTCCGCAAGGGCGGACGACACGACCGCGGCCTGGACGAGGGCGTCCTTTTCATCCATGCCGGCATCTTCCGGCACATCGCTGTGCAGCACGACTGCTTTCATTGAATGTGTGTCAGCGTGGTGACTCATCGCCGTTGCGACAGGTGAGACAGGTCTGGTAATACCGTGACAGGGCGGGTTCAGGGGTTGGGCAAACAGTATCAGTATCCTGGATGCGTTTTCGCGCCGATTCCATGATCATGGTGATGAGCTCATGGTAGGTAATGCCGGCAAGCTTGCAGATTATAGGGAGGTCCGAATGGTCCGGATGCAGGCCGGCTAACGGGTTAATTTCCAGGAAATGCGGCAACCCCTTTTTGTCGGCGCGGAGGTCGACCCTGCCGGCGTCTTTGCAGCCGAGTCCCCGCCATGCGGCAAGGGCTGTTTCCTGCACTGCCTGGGCCATGGAGTCATCGGCCAACCGGTATTCCACAAGCTCCTCACAGTTCTCTTTGTTTATGTAGGAATAGACCCCTTTTTCCGCATCGTCTTTTAGGTGGACTTCCATGACCCCGAGCGCGACGGCGTCTTTTCCCGTTCCGACTATGCCGACAGTAAACTCCCGGCCGGGAAGAAAGCGCTCGACAAGAACGGGTTGCCGGAACGTGGTTAACAAAGACCGGCATACGAGGGAGAGCTGCTTGCGGGAAGTTATCTTTGACTGGGCGTTGATGCCCTTGCTGGTCCCTTCGGCCACGGGCTTCGCAAAAAGCGGAAACGGAAGCGCGACATTGTTGATGTCATTCTCTTCGTGCACGACCACAAAATCCGGCGTCGGGATGCCGAGGTCGCGTATGACATGCTTGGTCATGCCCTTATGGAGGGTGAGCGAGAGGATGAGAGGGTCGGAAAAGGTGTAAGGGATGTTGTAGACGTCAAGGATGGCCGGCACCTGGGCTTCTCTCGCAAGTCCCTCGATGCCTTCCGCGATGTTAAAGACTATGTCCCATCTGTCACCACATGCCAGCCTTTTGACAAGGGACTTGATATTGCCTATGCGATCGGTGGTATAACCTAAATCCTGCAGCGTCCGTTCAATTGCATCTATCGTATCAGCCCGGTCAAACTCTGCAGCCTCTTCTTCATTTAATCCCTCCGCGATATAATCATCGCGGAGGTCGTATGTAATTCCCGTCCTCAAATAAGATACCTCAGGGATTGTCCGTTTGCGACAGCTGGCAATCCGGATAACGATAGATGTTTCCTTCGTAGTTTCGGAGCATCAGATCATTACCGTCCCGTCCCACGGCATAGTCTGGTATCAGCGGGATCTTGCCGCCGCCGCCGGGGGCGTCGATAACGTAAGTCGGTACTGCATAGCCCGTCGTATGCCCGCGCAGACCTTCGATGATGTCGAGTCCAGCCTTTACGGGAGTGCGAAAATGCGATGACCCGGGGATCGGGTCACACTGATAGAGATAGTAAGGTTTGACCCGTATCTTAAGCAGGCCGAGAACAAGCCGCTTCATCGTTTCTACATCGTCGTTTATTTTACTGAGCAGGACCGTCTGGCTGCCGAGCGGTATGCCCGCGTTGGCGAGGCGGGTGCATGCCTGACTCATCTCAGGCGTCAACTCGTCAGGGTGGTTCACGTGGATGCTCATCCAGAGAGGGTGAAAACGCTTCAGCATGTAAGTCAGCTTCGGGGTTATTCTCTGCGGCAGCACCACGGGCATCTTGGTGCCGATACGCAGGATCTCTACGTGGGCAATCTTTCTCAGCCGGCCGAGAAGCCATTCCAGTTTCTCGTCGGAAAGAGTCAGCGGGTCCCCGCCGGACAAGAGCACGTCGCGAATCTGAGTATTCGCTTCTATGTATTCAATGGCGCCTTCCCACGCATCAGTGCTTGAAATCGCCCTGCCGTGGCTTCCGACCATGCGTGAGCGCGTGCAATACCGGCAGTATGCCGAACAGGTGTCTGTAACAAGGAACAGGACGCGATCCGGATAACGGTGTACGATTCCCGGGACAGGGCTGTCGTGCTCCTCTCCCAACGGATCATCTGCTTCGACCGCACTACGGTGCTGTTCACCGGTCACAGGCACCACCATCCGTCGCAGCGGCTGGGCTGAATCGAATTCGTCAAGAAGACTTGCGTAGTAAGGTGTGATGGCGACCGGTATCGAGCCTTCATGAGGGCTCATGGCATTCCGCTCGTCCTCCGACAGCCAGATGAACTGCGAAAGCGCATCGACATCCTTTATGCGGTTGACGTATTGCCAGTACCAGTTGCTCCATTCGAGGGATGTTACTTCAGGATAGAAACGCTTGCGAAAAGCCCGTGTACGGGGGCTTTCCTTAAAACGAAAGACATATTGGACGCCCTTTGTCTTAATGACCGAAGGGTTAAGGAGAGTATTATATGCTGTTAATATGTCGTCTGTGTAATTTTCAATACCAACAAGACCTGTTGAACTACCCGGAGGTTCAGCCTCCTCCGTAAAAAGGGTCTCGTTTTCCATTCTGTTATCCTCCTCCGTATCCAGGGATGATAAAAAAAATTCCCCCTTCTTTTTTTCTGTAATATATTTTTTTCTGTACGCTGTTTAGAAATGCTTGTCAATATTTTTTTCAATTTTTCTGAAAAAAAATTTATTTTCCTTGAAAGAAAAAAAATCAAACCGTAGAATGCAGAAAACATTTTTCGACAGGAGCATATGCCAGAACTTCCCGAAGTAGAAACTCTGTGCCGGCAATTGAGACGGGTGATTGCAAATAGAGAGATCCTCAGTGTGGAGATTCTTGATCCAAGGCTGGGAGCAGTGGAGGGGCTTACGGGAAGGAAGATCACCGCCGTTACCCGTCAGGGCAAGGCCGTGGAGATGAAGCTTGATAACGATGCGCGTCTCCTTCTTCATCTCCGCATGACGGGCAAGATGCAGTGGCAGCGCGCATATCAGGCGGTGCCACCTCACACCCGTTTCATAATCGCATTTTCTCACGGCAGGCTTCTTTGCATCGACACCCGGCGTTTTGCGACGCTTGCCATCAAGGCGGACGGAAGCTCTCAAGCCTTCGTCAAAGAGCCTTTGCTTGATTTCCGGACCGAAGAACTGTACAAGATCGCGCGCGTGAAAAAACTTCCCGTGAAATCATTCTTGCTGGATCAGCGATGGATTGCCGGTATCGGGAACATATACGCCTGTGAGATTCTCCATGAGGTGTCCATCAATCCCTGGCGGCCCGTATGCGGAGTGTCCCTGCGGGAATGGAGAAAGATTGAGAGGGCGACGAAAGTGATCCTCGAGAAAGCCATCACCTGCCGGGGCACAACCGTATCGGACTGGCGCGATCTCTTCGGCCGAAAAGGTCAGTATCAGCATGAATTGAAAGTTTATGGCCGTGAGGGACTTCCCTGCCTCCGCTGTCGCGGCCATATTCAGCGTTTGCGCCTGAGCGGCAGGGGGACATATTTCTGCCCCTCCTGCCAGAAAAAATAATGATCTGATAACCTGAACGAGATAATCTCCGGGAAGAAACCTGCGGCGGAAGAATCTGATGTTTCCGAAGAAGGCCCGATGGTGAACGGCGAGGGCGCGGCTCGATCAGGTTTCAATGACCGCTCATAGCAGTCAACAAACCCTCAGCCGCGAGATATCCGTCTACCGCTTGGCCGTGAGCGTCGCACGCAGCATCCCCAGACCATTTCTGATTTCAAACGTGCCTACGTACTTGCGGATGTCATCGCTCGCGTACTTGATAATGCAGGTCGGAGTTGATTTCGCCTGATATGTATTTATGATCTTGTTGAGCGCCGGATACACAGGCGACAGGTCGTAAACCGCGATGAGAACGCCCTCCGCCTTCAGAGCCTTCTTGAGGTCATCGTCAGTCTGGGCGGCATGATTTCTTGCCAGGGAGAAGAGTACCTGCCGCGCGTGGAGGACATTCTCGTAACCTTTTGCCGCCTTCGCTGCGTACAGATAATACTGGGCATAGAGACGGGTTTCCTTATGGAGGGGAAGATCGACGAAGGTCACCTTCACGCCTCCTCCGGACAGGAATTCTTGTACCGCGGGATCAAGCTCAGACTCCATAGACTGGCAAGGCGGGCAGAAGTAATCCGTGAAGATGATCAACTCGTACTTGCCGGAGCCGTAAGAAGGGACAAGCGATCTTTCTGCACCATACGCGGGCGTTGCGGAGCCGGAAAATGTGATGGCCACGAAACTATACCCGATGATAGCGAAAGCGAGAAGGGGTAGAGGCCTCTTTGCGGCAGGAGGAAGCTCCACAGCGCCGAGGCCATAGACGATCCGGTTTAACCAGCCTCTCTCCGGCGTCGGCTGTTTTTCGTGGTTCAGAATAAACGCCATGATAATCATGGAAGCAAAGGCCAGGCAGTAAGGGCAAAACACATCCTCCCGGAACTGAAAGGCGATGAGATACGCCTCCACGCCAATCCCCGCTGCGAGGAGGGCGCGGACGTAAGGCACTTTTCTTAAGGCGGCAAAGATGATGATCATGAGCATATACACGATACCTACGTGTGCGAGGTCAATCCCGAAGATGTCCCCCTGCAGGTAAGAGCAGACGGTTTCGCATGTCTTGTAGTAAAACATGATTCCAATACCTGCTGCCGCAAGTATTATCGTAATGATACATCTGCGCGCTCTTATTTTTTCCACTTTATTTATTCGAATGAAATCGAGTTACAGTCCATCATGCGATAATAATTGTTCATGAACTCTATCAATTTCACCTCGCGCAATCAAGTTATGAATTCGGTAGCGAGCGCATTCCCCGTAGCTTGCTGCGGGGTAAGCGAGCGAATGCCGAACGGTACTATTCCTTGAGAATCGAAGAATATCCGCAGCTTGCTGCGGAGAGCTTCAATTATGACGCAGCCAAAAATTCGTATTTAATCCTTCTCAATCCCCGCTTTTCTTATCCACCCCGAGACCTCCCTGTCTTCCGGTATGGAGATGTCGAGCGGCATCAATGTCCACTGAAAGCGGTTATTCCGGGGAGGAAGCTCTTTGGAAGTCCTCGGCCCGTCCCCTGAAGAAGCCTGCCGCCTTGCCTGCTCCTCCGTCATTTCGTACTTGAAAGGTGAAGAGGCATTAACATAGTCGAGTTGCAGCCTGCCCGCATACATACCATACCTGTAGGATTCGAGAATGGGTGTCTGTCCTTCCCAAAGGGGTGACTGGACGTGCCTGCCGTCGCGTCCACCGAGGACAAAATGAATCCCCGGTGTTGCCTTGATGACTTCCTGCTGACTGTCCGACGGGAGATCCGAGAGAAGTATAATTACATCCGCCTTGCCGCGAAGCATACCGATCACTTCCCGCGCCGTCCTGACGGGATCTTTCACCAGGAATTGTTTTCCCGCTTCCTTATATATATCCGTCCTGATGTTTGGAGAAAGAAGGCCGAAAAAGGCGACGCGGATAGCGCCGACCTTTCTTATGATGTATGGCTTGAAGATCGAAGTCTTCGTCGCAGGATCGACGAGGTTGGCAGAGACAAGGGGGAATCCGCGGGATGCCTCCTTGCGCAGGAATGCCAATCCCGGAAGCAAATCCAGGGCGCCCACATTTATTGCCGCCGCACCCATGCGCATGTATGCGCGGCTGATCAGCCTTTCCCTCATGAGGGACTGGTTCCGATTGGCGTCCGTCCATGCGCCGGTCACGAGGTTGCCGGAATCGACGACCAACAGCGACCTGTCTTCGCTCTTTAGCTTCTCCACGAGGGATGCCCGCCGGGCGAGGCCGCCCAGCACCTTCTCGCCTCAGGCAGGGCAGGGAAAGAGGTGGCCTTGTACATTGCTGCTTTGAATCACCGTAATGTGTACTTCATCTGCAAATGCATCCGTAAAAGGGAAGGCAAGGACGGCCCAGAGGAAAAACGCAGACACGATCACGAATCTTCGCGCATGACTGAAATAGGGCATTCACTCTCCTTCTTCAGGATGTGTGTGAGGGACATTTACCGGGCAGGAGAGGATTCCTGTCACCGGACATGATGTCGCCTCAAATTGCAAAACGGGATGATCGATGGCAAAATGGCAAAGAAGTTCATGTCGTATCTTTGCTGCAATGTCATCGACCTTGCTCAACATCTGATCCTCGACGACAACGTGGGCGCTGAGGGCAACGCCTTCGGTTGCAATATTCCATACGTGGAGATGGTGAATCTTCTCCACGCCGGGCATAGCTTCTATCTCCTTTTGTATGGCATGAAGATCGATGCCGACAGGTGTGGCATTCATGAGGATTTCGAAGGCGTCTTTCAGAATGTCCCACCCGCTGTACATAATCAGGATCACAATGACCCAGGATACGACGGGATCGAGCCAGTACCAGGGCCTGAATATCCATATGATACCCAGAAAAACCACCCCGAGGGAGGTTATGGCATCGGTCAGCATGTGCAGGAAGGCGCTTCGTATATTAAGGTTGTCGTGGGCTTCCGGCCGCAGCATCAACGTCGATAACATGTTTGCGAGGAATGCTATGGAGGCGATGAGAATAACAATATTGCCCTGTATGGGCTGGGGATTCTGGAGGCGGTGCCATCCTTCAATAGTAATAATGAGGCCGGCACCAAAGAGCACGGCCACGTTAAACACGGCCGCGAAGACCTCCATGCGTTTGAAGCCGAACGTATGTTTCAGCGTGGGTTCACGCCGTCCGATACGCAGGGCCGAATAGCTGATCAACACGGACGTAAAATCACTCAAGTTGTGGAGAGCATCGCTGATGAGCGCCATGCTTCCCGATACGATGCCGCCGTAGAGCTGAACGGCGGGGATAATCAGGTTCATGGCCATGGTCGCTATGAGCCGCTTGCTCAGATCCACGGATTTGAAATAATGCCCGGTATGTTTTTCCATTTTGTCAGCAAATAAATTCTATAACGGCTCTGCCCCTGTTATCTCTTATCATTTCTTCACACCGTATAAATAATGCTAACCGATATTGTAGTGCCTGTACAAGGAATTTATGATAGATTTCATAATTGTCAAGCAGAAAGGGCGATATCTTTTGTCTTCGCACGGGTACCCCTTTATCCATTGACGTAGCAGAAAAAAATCTTATAATAATAAGGAAGGCGTGAACGTCAGACAGAGATCAATGGCGTCAAAGGCCGGACATGGGAGATATCCGTAAGGACGAGACGATGAAGAAAAAGATATTATGCCTCTTGGTTTCGCTGGCATTTCTCTTTTCCTATTTCGGTCTCGACGAGTCGGGTGCACAAGTCAAAGGAGGTAAGGATATGCAAATCAAAAGCTCAGCCTTCAAGAGTGGCGCGAGAATACCGGCAAAGTACACCTGTGACGGTGTGGACGTTTCACCCCCTCTCACGTGGGGTAAATTGCCTGCCGGCACGCAATATCTGGCACTCATCTGCGATGATCCCGATGCCCCCACGGGCACATGGGTTCACTGGGTAATCTATGACATACCCGCGAACGTCACAAGCATGCCGGAGAAATTGCCGCCGCTGAAAGAGGTTGCCAACGGCGCAAAGCAGGGCATGAATGATTTCCGCTCCATCGGCTACGGAGGACCCTGCCCCCCGTCCGGCGAGCACCGCTACTTCTTTAAACTCTACGCCCTCGATGGTCCGACGGGGCTGAAGCCCGGTGCAAATAAGGCGCAGCTCCTGGCAGCCATGAAAGGACACATTCTCGCGGAAGCGGAGTTGATGGGGAAATATAAGAGGTAGCAGAAAAATAAATGCGCGAGCCGTCCTATCTCAGACTTTACAGGGAGGGAAAGCTTCAGGACCGCATCGATCGCGCGGTGGAGATGACAAGAGACTGCTCACTCTGTCCCCGGGAATGCCATATAGACAGGCTCTCCCGAGAGCTTGGGTTTTGCCGCACGGGGGAAAAGGCGAAAGTGGCAAGCCTGCACGCCCACTTCGGAGAAGAGTCCCCCCTGGTGGGTAGGGGCGGTTCAGGCACCATCTTTTTCATGTCCTGCAACCTCCTTTGTTACTTCTGCCAGAACTATGACATCAGCCACGATGCAGGAGGAGGCGAAGTCGGGCCGGAAGAATTGGCCGACATGATGCTGAGTCTCCAGAAGCGGGGATGCCACAATATCAACTTCGTGACGCCGTCCCATGTAGTTCCCCAAATCCTTCAAGCACTGTTCTCAGCCGTCGAACGCGGTCTTAATGTGCCCCTAGTCTACAACACAGGCGGATACGATAAGGTTGAGACATTAGAGATTCTGGAAGACGTCTTTGACATCTATATGCCTGACTTCAAGTTCTGGGAAGCAAGGTGGTCGGAAAAATTCTGCAAGGCCCCCGATTACAGGAAAATTGCCGCAGCGGCCATAAAAGAGATGCACCGCCAGGTGGGCGACCTGGCGATAGATGCCGCGGGTATTGCAGAAAAAGGGTTGCTGGTGCGCCACCTGGTCATGCCTAACGACGTTTCCAATACGAAGGAGGTCATGACGTTTCTCGCCGATAAAATTTCGGAAGACACTTATGTAAACGTGATGGATCAGTACCACCCCTGCGGGAAGGCGACGTTGGACCCCGCCATCAATCGCCGTCTTACCAGGAAGGAGTATGTTGAAGCGATCCGCCTCACCAGGGAAGCGGGCCTTCACAGGCTGGATTCCCGGCGCTGAAGAACAATCCCGAGAGCCCATTTGAGAAAATCCCGAGTGGCGCGCGAGGCCGCATCATGAAAGTCAGCTTTTCTTATTCTGCAGATAGTCTCTCATTCCCTTGATGCTGTTGACGGAAAAAATCTTCTCACGGGACTGTATATCTTTAGGAAGGGAGCCATAGGTGGATAGCCCCCTGTCATTTTTCAGCAGTTCCGCGTAAACGCTTTCATCAAAGGGCTCGCTTCCCATCCGATGGTGTTTCTCCACTGTAGCGAGCCAGTTATCCAACTGGTTTTTCGCCGTATCAAATACATTTTTTACGTCCTGCCTGTAACCGTAATGTCCGAAACATACATGAGAGACATTGAGCGCGGCCGCTTTTTCCAGTGAATTGCGGTAGGTCTCATAGCTGAAGGGAGGCGGTGTCGCGATGCGGAGATACAGCCCCTCGTTCAGAGGATAGTTTATTCCCGCAGCTTCTCCGAGAAACAGGAGATTCCCGATCTGATAGCAGAGGTGGCTCGGCGCATGGCCTGGGGTTTCGAAGACGTTGATCGTAATGCCGCCTGCCTCGACCGGATTCTTGTAGCTGATATTTTTTTCGGGAATCGCCGCAATTTCGCCGTACACGTCCGCGACCTTTCCGAGGAAGCTGCGGGAGCCTTCCCAGAGCTTTGCAGGATCAATCATGTGGCGAATCCCTTTGGGATGGCAGATGACCATTGCATCCGGATAATGATCTATCAGGAGCCCCGCGCCTCCTGCATGGTCGATGTGTATGTGCGTAAGGAGGATATAATCGAGCTTCTTTATGTCGAGATCCTTTAAAGCCTTTACGAGAACGGGAATGGTGGAGCGGGGACCCGGATCGACGACGAGGGTCAGGCCGTCCCGCCTGTATACCCAGCTGTTGAGGAAATTGTAGAATCCCTCCAACGGCTGGTCCAGGTCCACGATGTAGAGATCTTTCATGGGTTCATGTGTTGCCATCTCCCGCCTCCTTATCTCCTTATATATATAGATATCAGTGTGTATCTTATCCTGCAGTATTTTCCAATAATACTATCTTTACCCCGTATTTTCTAAAGATTTTTTAGTATTGCTTTTTTTGAGATTTGGAATAAGAATGCGTTTACACACACAGTGCTCCAATCAAATACAATGTCAGGGAATTGTGACCTTGATATATCTAATCTTTTACACCTCTAAAGCTATTTTTTCGGAAACGATGAAGTAGATCCTGCTGTCGGCAAGAGCCGACTGATGCGTGATTAGCGAAATTCTTTCTACAAAATATCAGAACCTGTAACTAATGAAACTGTTTCGAAGTGACGGCAGAAAGATAATTGGTGTCAAGACATGACACGATTAGACCTAATAAATGGGCACTGTATCCTGGCAATGGGGTCGGACCAAGTTAAGTATTTGGTATCATGAAGAAACGCATCAATAAATGATCTGATATTGGCTTTGAACAGCCAATTTTGACCCTGAAAATGTACTTCTAAAAGTTGCACCTATGCCAAGGGCGAATAGACATTATTTTCCCGGATATGTTTGGCACATCACGCACCGATGTCATCGGAAGGAGTTTCTTCTGAAATTCTCACAAGACAGGAAGAGGTATCTACAATGGCTCTTCGAGGCAAGGAAACGATATGGCCTTTCTGTATTGAATTACATCATAACCTCAAACCACATCCACCTCATGGTGGTTGATACGGGAAAGAATGTTATTCCCAAGAGCATGCAGTTGGTAGCTGGAAGAACAGGACAGGAATACAATCAGAGAAAGAATCGTAAAGGTGCGTTTTGGGAAGATCGCTATCACGCGACGATTGTACAGACTAACAGGCATCTCATGAGTTGCATGGTCTATATTGATCTGAATATGGTTCGTGCCGGAGTTGTTGCAGAGCCATCGGAATGGAATGAATGCGGCTATAACGAAATCCTTCATGACCCCGGAAGGTACAGGCTTATAGACCGCAAGACACTGAAAAGTACTCTGGGTTTTACAGATGAGGAAGTCCTGATTGACGCCTATCTGCAGGCTATATCTGATGCTATGCAGAATAGTCCTCAAATTAGACAGCCGATGTGGACCGAGAGCATAGCAGTGGGAGACGAGGCATATGTGGCTGAAACGAAGAGAAAGCTCTCTTCGATGGCCATTGGAAGAAAGATCATCCCCAGCAACGACGCCTATGAACTCCGGGAATCGCAATTGCCTTACTGCGGCCATTTTGACACCCAAAACAATGCTCTAAGGCTGGAAAATACGTTCTTATGGAACACAATTTACGATATTTAAAATACTTAACTTGGTCCGACCCCAAGTACCAAGCGAAATTCTTTTTACAAAACATCAGAACCTATAACTAATAAATCTGTTTTCAATTGACGGCGAGGCAAAAGGGGCACGCGAAAATGGTGGAATGGTAGAATGGTTTCAGAAAGGATGGCAGTGTGATGAAAGGAATATTTTTACTCGCGGCATTACTCTTTTTACCGTCGCTGTGCTTGAGTGATGAATATGTGCTGGTGATGAGCAAAAATGATAACGTTTGTCAGCATATGTTAAACATATACAATGGGGATCTAAAGAAATATGGCCAAGTAAAGTACAAACTTCATAAAGAGTTTAATTGGATAAAATGGACCAAGAAAGAAATAAGATTTAGGCCTGCTGACGCACCGGAACAATGCGAGAATTGCACTATGGTTATAGACGCGAAGATAGCTCGATTTGACATAAACAACGACTCCAAAGATGAGGCGATAGTTTACAGGAAGAGTATGCTTTCCGGTTATAACATTGATGTTTATGACATATTCCAAACAAGTGATTTAAATATGCTTGATAGAGTTGTAGATGGACAGCAGTACTCTTCGAGAAAACTGAAAAGCTTCGATTCAAATGATGGTACGCCGCAAGATGTTTATGCCATTAGCGAAGAGGGCCTTAGAAAACTGCCCGGGGAGATGAGATCTTATATTGCAGCTACAAAAGCAAGAGGCGACAGAAATACACATTTTGTTGGTCGGAATGACAAGATCAAATTTATAAAAGTCAAGAATCGGTTCTACACCTATTTTGAAGGGCCGAGAGATATTGGCCCTGACGAAAGCTATGAGAAAGTGGAACACTACAGCATTATTGCAGAATGCATGGAAAGCAATGTGCTCAAGAATCAATGTATCTATTTGCTTAAAGAAGATAAGTCAGCCAAAAAGAGGGCAAAATAATGGCGCAATTGAAATTCTGAACTAGTAACGAACCATTTGGGCCATTTGGGGTCGGACCAAGTTAAGCATTTGGTGTCATGAAGAAACGCACCAATAAATGATCTGATATTGGCTTTAAACAGCCCATTTTGATCCTGAAAATGTGCTTTTACAACTCTGGGCGGTGGACTTTGTCGATGGTTTTGGTTTCGCGCTTTTCCATTTGCTTGATCGCGAGTGCCGGGAAACATGCAGGTGGTCGCTTTATAAGCCGGAGTAAATTGTCACCATCAGTTCTTCTTTTCTAAAAGCGTCTCGAGCACGGTGTCTACGGCGAAATATTTTCTGGTCAATACCTTCCCATCCCGATTGATAAGGACCATGGCCGGTATGCCTGTGATATCATAGGCGCCTGCCACACGTCCTTTTTCATCCAAGAGAGTTCTGTAGGGAATCTGATTTTTTGCTGCAAACTGCGACACCTTGTTTTTTGTTTCCTCGATGTCGATACCCACTACATCGAGTCCGCGCTTGCCATAGGTTTCATAAATTTCCTTGTAATGAGGTATCTCCGAACGGCAGGTAGGACACCACGTTGTGAGAAAAATCAGCAGCACCGGTTTGCCCTTTGCGGCGCTGAGTTTGAAGTCCGCGCCTGCCAAGTCTTTAAGGATGAAGTCAGGCGCTGCAGAATCGGAGACATTTCGCCCAGTGGCGGGCTGCTCACTTTCGGAGCACGAGAGCAATGATGTTAATGCTACGACAATCAGTCCTGCGATCAGTAAAAAGAAAAGCCTGCCCCTTATCCCCACAATAGAATTCCTCATATCCAGAGCATTCCCGCCTGGATGATAAAGTACTCTCCCACGGCCAGCAATATCCATCCGCATATGTGGCTTACCCTGGTCATCCACATGCCTGATTTTGGCAGGTTGGCTAAGAGGCCGGCGAAGGTTCCCAGTATTATAAGTAATGTTCCCATTCCAAATGCAAAGATAAAAAAGAGGCTCATTCCGAAGACGATATTCTGGCTCGTGGCTACAAAACTCAAGAGCACCGCGAGCACCGGAGTAGTGCAGGGGCCGACGATCAGTCCCGATAGTGCTCCGACAAGAAAGCTCGCCACAATTCCCTTTTTCTTCGGCTGCGCTTTCGCCAGAAAGTCCGGTATGCGTATGGGCAACACAAAGACATCGAGCATGGACAATCCCATGAGGATACAGATGTTGGCTACGATAAAGTTTATCCAGGGGCTCGCCTGTATCTGCCCGAATAGCTTGCCCGTCAAGGCGGCAATGGCGGCAAGGGCAGTATATGTGACAGACATGCCCAGAACATAGACGATGGAGAGCAAGAATCCCTTCATCTTGGAGCCGCTGCTGTGCGCGCCGATGAAGGCGATGGTGATAGGCGCCATCGGATACACACAGGGGGTGAAACTCATCAAAACGCCTCCCAGATAGGCGGCCGCAAATGCCAGGATAAAAGACCCGTGGAGATAAACGGAGAGTCCCTCAATAAAATTTTCCATTATTTCTTTCCCGTAAACGCCTTGGCAATACGCCTGCTCATCAATTAAACTCCCGTGTAAAAATAAAATAGCATAATAACTATTAAACATCAAACATATACAAACAGCGACCCCCCCTGTCCCCCCGATGTCCCGGGAGCGGCGGTCATCATGGATGACAAGGAGGCGAATGATGGATATAAGCGAATAAAACTGGATAGGTGAATAAGTTACGACTGCGTCTGCTGATGACACTTATTGCTTGCTCTGTTATCACAAAAGGTATATACAGCTAACAACTTATCCGATAGGGATATGAGGAGATTTTGGTGGTATGGCGAAGATGTTGAAGGATGCTTTGAAAACCATAGAGAAATACAAGAATATAACTCCCCACTACGGGGAATTGCTGGATATCCTTGGAGAAATACTAATCCTCAGGGAAGAATACCGGCGTAAGATGAAAAATGTGATCTTTCCAATTGACGAAGGGCTCATGGAAACGAAAATAACCGGCGGCCTCCCGCTGATTGATTTTTCCGCGGGCACGTTCGACCTTACGGAACCGAGGAAGTACTTTACTGCGCTCCTGGAAATTGCGGAAAAGCGCGCGCCCGGTGAAACGAAAGAAGTGCTTCAGATGATTCAGGAGGGAACCTTCAATTTTGACAAAATGATTTCCGATTCCTTCAATTCGCTTCAAGAGGATGAAGAAGTCTCTGAAGATATTGACGACGATGTTATTGATCTCGTCGATCTCTTCCTCGAAGAGAGTCTCAGACCGGCTCTCGAAAAGGTTGTGGAGAAGTACGGAAAAAGCATTGCCAAGGCCGGATGGGACGAGGGCTACTGCCCGATCTGCGGCAAGGAGCCGAAGATTGGAGAGATAAGAGAGGAAGAAGGGAGACGGTTCCTTTTCTGTACACAGTGCGGATTTGAGTGGCGTTTCATGCGCATCAAATGCCCCTTCTGCGGCAATGAGGAGCAGCAGACCTTAGCCTACTTCAGCATCGAGGGAGAGGAAAAATACCGGGTTGATGTCTGCAATGAGTGCAAGCGATATATCAAGACAGTTGATTTCCGAGAAACTGAGGAAGAGGCTGATCTCGATGTTGAGGATATTGCTACGCTGCATCTTGATATGCTTGCCAATGAAGAGGGGTACGATTAGAACCGCAGCGCGTGCGCATGTATGAATGATCGTGACATAAGCAAAGTCATTCGCCGCCTTGAGAAAGAGGTCGCTAAATGGGAACTTCCCATAGTATCGGCGCTGGCCGAGGAGCATCGCGGTCCCTTTCCCATCCTTATATCGACAATCCTGAGTCTAAGGACGAAGGATGAAGTAACCGCGATAGCTGCGGAACGCCTGCTGGCACTGGCCAGGACCCCGGAGGAAATGTTAAAACTCTCCGAAGGGAAAATCATAAAAGCAATTTATCCTGTCGGGTTCTACCGGATAAAGGCCAAAACGATCCTTCACATATCGAAAGACCTTATAGACCGTTTCCATTCACGGGTTCCCGATACAATCGAGCAGTTGCTCACCCTGAAGGGTGTGGGTAGGAAGACGGCTAACCTTGTTGTGGCTCTTGGATATAATAAGGAGGGGTTGTGCGTTGACACGCATGTCCACAGGATATCGAATCGCCTGGGCTACGTGAAAACAAAAACCCCGGACGAAACGGAATATGCCCTGAGAGAAAAGCTCCCATCAAAATACTGGCTTCGGTATAATACTTTGATGGTTGCCTTCGGTAGGCATGTCTGTGTCCCCATCTCCCCGTTCTGCAGCAGATGCCCTGTCTTTGCTTACTGTGACAGGGTCAATGTGCTTAAAAGCAGATAGGGTGAAGAAGAGCCTCCGGGTTGCCTCAGTACATATGTTTCTTTAACAGGTAATTTTCTGGAGCTTGAGTAAGGAGGTATGTCATGGCAGTAAAGGTTGCGATTAATGGTTTCGGCAGGGTTGGACGGAGTCTCGTACGCGCATGCTCGGGTTGTGAGGACATCAATATCGTTGCCGTCAATTCACGGGCCAAACCGGAGATTCTCGTTCATCTCCTCAAATATGATTCAGTTCACGGCAAGTTCAAAGGCGATGTCTCCTTAGACGGCGACGCAATGATGGTAAACGGAAGGCGGATCGCTATAACTACCATCACTTCGAATCTGGCGGACCTGCCCTGGGGGAAGCTGGGTGTCGAGATGGTCCTGGAATCATCGGGTCGATTCCGCAAGAAGGATGAAATGGCGGGTCATATCGCTGCCGGAGCGAAAAAGGTGATCCTTGCAGCCCCCGGAAAAGGTGTTGACGGCACCTTCGTCATGGGTGTCAATGAAGAGCAGTACAATCCGAGTAAACATCATATAGTATCCAATGCATCATGCACTACTAACTGTCTTGCGCCTGTCGCCAAGGTGCTGAACGACGAGTTCAAGATTGTCAAGGGATTTATAACAACGACGCATGCCTATACTATGGACCAAAGGCTTCTCGACGGTTCCCATAACGACCTGCGCCGGGCCAGGGCCGCCGCAGTTTCGATTGTTCCCACGTCAACGGGAGCTGCCCAGGCCGTGGGTCAGGTGATTCCGGACCTGAAGGGCAAGCTCGATGGTGTAGCGCTGCGGGTCCCCGTGTGCAATGTATCAATCGTGGACTTGGTGGTGGAGGTATCGCGCCCTGTTACGGTAAACGAGGTGAATGGGGCGATAAAGACGGCGGCGGAAGGCAAGATGAAGGACATCATGCTCTATTGCGAGGAAGAACTTGTTTCCGTAGATTTTACGAGCAGCCCTTATTCGGCAATCTTTGATGCGCCGCTCACGAATGTAATCGCCGGGACCCTCGTGAAGGTGTTTGCCTGGTATGACAACGAGAGCGGGTACGCATGCAGGATGAGAGACCTTGCCGTCCATATGACCAGAAAAGGTATGGGAGCATAAAATGAGACGACCCATCATTGCCGGCAACTGGAAAATGCACAAGACCGTCCGCGAGTCCGTTGATTTCGCGCGTCAACTGATGATCGCCTACGCCGAGTCACCGGACAGGCGCGTTATCGTCGCCCCGCCCTTTACATCCATTTACACCGTTGCGGCGGTGCTTATGGGGTCGGGGATTCACGTTGCCGCCCAGAACCTCCATGATAAGCAGGGAGGCGCATTTACGGGAGAGATCTCTGCGGGAATGCTCGTAGATGCCGGGTGTGAGTATGTCATCGTGGGTCATTCGGAGCGCCGGACCATCTTTGGCGAGAAGGATGATGTCATCAACAGAAAACTCAAGGCCGCCATCTCTTCCGATTTGAAGCCCATATTCTGCATCGGCGAAACCCTCGAGGAGCGGGAGGCAGGCCGGACTTTTGCCGTTATCGAAAGGCAGATAAAAGAGGGATTGAATAATTTCAATACTGATGATATAAAAACTGTTGTTATTGCCTACGAACCCGTTTGGGCGATCGGCACCGGACGGACGGCGACGCCCGAGCAGGCCCAGGAAGTGCATGCATACATTCGCACTGTCATGGGGAAGATATATGGAGACGATCTTGCAGTATTGCTCCATGTAATTTATGGGGGAAGCGTTAATCCCGGCACAATAGGCGGCCTTATGGCCCAGACGGACATCGACGGCGCTCTGGTAGGCGGTGCAAGCCTCGATGTTGAAAGCTTTATCAAGATCATACAATTTTAAACGGCAGACCCTTTGTCAGCGCCAAGGGCGCGGCCCGCGGCAATCATCTCGCTCGGTCATTCCGAACGAATGTAAGGAATCTTTTTCTTAGGAGATATTTAACGTGCAAATACTAATTACGATCCTGCATGTCGCAGTAAGCATCATCTTAATTCTCGTCGTCCTTCTTCAGGCGGGCAAGGGAGCAAATATGGGGGCGGTCTTTGGCGGCTCAAGCCAGACCGTCTTCGGAAGCAGCGGCCCGGGAAGCTTTTTAGGAAAGATGACAACAGTTGTTGCTACTGTTTTCATGCTTACGTCTCTTGCCCTTTCCTACTCGGCAACTCATAAGACGTCGTCAGTGATGGAAAAGGCACCGCAGGCACAGGAGCAGACGATGCCGGCGCCGGCAGAAAAAGCGCCGTTGCCGCCTGAGCAGAATGCACCGGCAGGGCAGCAGAAATAGAGATACAACACGCGCAAACAAGATATTGCCGAGGTGGTGGAACATGGTAGACACGCTATCTTGAGGGGGTAGTGGACAAAATCCGTCCGGGTTCAAGTCCCGGCCTCGGCACCA
>PMBI01000085.1 GCA_003153775.1 Syntrophaceae bacterium
CTATATTACTATAATCGTCAAAATGCCATGAACAATCAAAACTGTTTGCATATATGAGTATCAGTATGACAAACAGAAAAAGAGAGGAAGAGACATATGGCCTCGCACCTCTCATGTTCCATCTCATAGTTAAGGCAAAGTCTTTATCGTGACCCTTAATGAGCATCTATTTTTAATGACAAAAAAGGGGTGAGGTATAACCCCCACCCCCTCGAGACATGGAAAGCATATTAACAGTTAACTTCTTGTAATTCCGCCGTTCGCATCAACAGTGAAGGTTGAACCGCCGCCGCTATGCGTCGTATGCATTTGAAGGCTGTTTATTGTTCCAGTTACCACAGTGACCGGTGTGTTACTGCTTAGTCTATATCCATAGGCCGATAAATCAGCTTCAGCAGCAACTGTTCCACCCGGTGAATCACTGTAAAAAGCCTGTGCCGCCGTGTAGGCATTCCTCACCGCAGAGTTTGCCGATGCGCTGAAACCTCTCGCCCTGTATGCAACGAACTGCGGGATGGCGATGGCTGCCAGGATACCAATGATAGCGATAACGATCATCAATTCGATCAATGTAAAACCTTTCTGTCCTCTTTTCTTGTAAAATGCACGAATCATTTTGATCTCTCCTTTCAATTTGCGCTTAGAATAAATATTTTAATGAGTCAATTTTAGTTTTTTTTATGTAATCCATTAAGATTAACTGAACTGTACTACCACCTCCTTTGTCACAAATATTATCTTATTCCCTTAATTATTCCATTGGAAACATCTTAATGTTTGCAAGTTATTTAGCAATTACCATACCAAGTAATCGCTTCTTTCAAATTCAAAATAGAATAACTTTTTTGTCCTTTCTTTATCGTCATTTAGATATGAATTTTGATTAATCAGAATATTTGAGACTTAATATTATTAAAATCGAAGTTAGTAATTTTCACCAATATTTGGTTAATTTCACTTTTTTCAAATTGATTATGCCCTTGTTGATTTTTTACGGAATGACGTTCGTTATTTCAGTAGATATTTCATTTCTTGACACCTACATCTTATTTTCACTATATTGTGAACCTACATTAGACGGGAGGCCTCGTGTACGAAGTTACGATAAGGCAATCGTTTTCTGCCGCTCACAAGTTGAAGGAAATAGGCGGTGCGTGTGAGAAACTCCACGGTCATAATTTTATCGTTGAAGTCTCTCTATGCTCTGCTGCCCTGAGTGACACCGGCATTCTCATTGATTTTAGAATATTGAGGCAATGGACGGATGAAATACTGAACGAATTTGATCATAAATGTCTAAATGACATAACCTATTTCAAAGATGCAAGCCCCTCGTCGGAAAATATTGCCAGGTTCATCTACGACAGAATTGCGGAAAAAATAAAGGAAGACAATCTTGCCGTATCACGAGTTACCGTATGGGAATCAGAGGATGCGAGAGCTTCTTATTGCGGAAACAGCCATGATCGATATCCAAAATCAAAAAGATAACAGGAATATAGATATACAAAAGGTAGGCGTTAAGGGAATCAAGTACCCTGTTGTGGTTCTGGATCGCGCAAACGGCATGCAGCATGTCAATGCAACCATTAACATCTATGTCGACCTGCCTCACCGCTTCAAGGGGACGCACATGAGCCGCTTTGTGGAAATCCTGAACGAATTCAGGGGACAGATAAGCATAAAGACTTTTCATAAAATTCTCCAGGAGGTCAAGGACAAGCTTCATGCGGAATCGGCGCACATGGACATCGAGTTTCCCTACTTTGTCGAGAAAACGGCTCCTGTATCGGCAGCGAAAAGTCTTATGGAATACACATGCTCATTCAGCGGACAAAACAGTATCAGCAAGACAGATTTCCTCGTAGGAGTAGTTGTACCGGTCACTACGGTATGTCCCTGTTCAAAGGAAATCAGCAATCTTGGCGCCCATAACCAGAGAAGTATGGTAACGGCGAAGGTGAGGTTCAAGAAATTTTTCTGGATCGAGGACCTTATCAGGCTGGTTGAAGACTCAGCAAGCGGCGAAGTATATTCCCTCCTAAAAAGGGTTGATGAAAAATTTGTCACCGAAAAGGCACACGAAAACCCGATGTTCGTCGAAGATGTGGTAAGGAATGTAGCCCAGAAGCTGAACGCAAATGATAATTTCATGTGGTACAGTGTGGAAGCAGAAAATTTCGAAAGTATCCACAATCACAGTGCTTACGCATATGTGGAAAAAACCGGCTGACAGCCCCGATGCGGCATTCTCTGTCGTTTTTCTTTGACAAAACAAGACTAATCATTTACAAAATTTATGAGGCACAAATAAAATATCAATTTCAAAATATGAGCCCGGAAATATCCGGCTGATTGCAAATAAGTAAAACGGAAAGTTGCTCTACACCATGGAATCGAGCGAAGAACGCCAATATTTCAATTTATACAATCATGGATTTATCAGAGTCGCCGTCTGCATACCCGAGCTGAAGGTAGCTGATGTCCCGTTCAATGTAGCCAGTACAATCAAACTGGTGAGGCAAGCGTCAGCCAATAATGCCATCCTTGCCCTCTTCCCTGAACTCGGCATATCGGCGTACTCGAACGAGGATCTCTTTCACCAGGATGCCCTTCTAACAAGTGTAATGACCGGGCTCAAAGAAATTCTCGATGCCACAAGAGAACTTAACACAATCTTGGTCATTGGCGCCCCCCTGCGGATTGATTTCCGGCTCTTTAACTGCGGCGTTGTCCTGTATCGCGGCCGCATCCTCGGCATTGCAGTAAAGTCTTATCTGCCCAACTATCGTGAGTTTTATGAGGGCCGCCAATTCAGTCCCGCTGAAAGCGCCCGGTCAAAGGTTATCGACATTTGTGGACAGGAAGACGTTCCTTTCGGAGCTGACGTACTTTTTAATGTCAAGAATATAGATAATTTCAATTTTTTTATAGAAATTTGTGAAGATGTCTGGGTACCCATTCCACCTTCCAGCTATGCCGCAATGGCGGGGGCAACTGTCATCGGAAATCTCTCCGCATCCAACATAACCGTGGGGAAGTCCGACTACCGCCAATCTCTGGCCGCAAACCAGTCTGCGCGCTGTATATCTGCGTACCTCTATGCCGCCGCAGGTCCCGGAGAATCCACCACTGATCTCGCATGGGACGGACATGCCATGATCTATGAAAATGGTAATCTACTGGCGGAATCGGAACGATTCTCATGGCAGTCACAATTGATTTACGGAGACGTGGATCTCGACAGGTTAGCGCAGGACAGGATGCGTATGAACAGCTTCGGACAGAATGCCGGCACGCACAGGGAGCAACTGGAAAGATTCCGGAAAGTCTCATTCAACATCATCCCCATTGAAAAACGCATACTGCTAGACAGAGAATATCCAAGATTCCCATATATACCTGCGGATCCGGGAAAGCGCGATCAGCGCTGTTATGAGGCGTACAACATACAAGTGCACGGGCTTGCCCAACGTCTAAAATCATCGGAGATCGAGAACGTGGTAATCGGCGTCTCCGGCGGCCTGGACTCAACCCATGCCCTGATTGTCGCGGCAAGGACAATGGATCTCCTGGGTCTGCCGAGGTCCAATGTTAAGGCCTACACCATGCCCGGATTTGCAACTTCGGAAAAGACGTACACCAATGCGCTGAAATTGATGAGGGCGATAGGCGTAGAGGCGAATGAGATTGACATCAAACCAAGCTGCATGCAAATGTTAAGAGATGTGGGTCACCCATTTGCAGACGGGGAAAAACTCTACGACATTACCTTCGAAAACATTCAGGCCGGGGATCGTACCTCTCATCTGTTTCGCGTAGCCAATATGAAGAAAGCCCTTGTCGTCGGTACCGGGGATCTAAGTGAACTCGCGTTGGGCTGGTGTACTTACGGCGTAGGCGATCACATGTCCCATTATAGCGTGAATGCCAGCGTACCTAAGACCTTTATTCAGCATCTGATACGTTGGGTCGCACATTCATCGCTGTTTGAGAAGGAAACTGCGGAGGTTTTGCTCGATATCCTTGAAACCGAAATCAGCCCTGAATTAATTCCGGGGATGGACGGCGACCAGCCGGCGCAGAAGACCGAATCCGTAATAGGCCCTTACGACCTGCAGGATTTTAACAATTTCTTTATTACGAGATTTGGCTATCTGCCTACAAAAGTGGCATTCATGGCCTACTGCACCTGGAGGGACAAGACCAAAGGCCAGTGGCCGGATGTCCCGAAAAAAAAGAGAAACCAGTACACAATCGCCGAGATAAAACGGTGGCTGACTATATATCTCTATCGCTTCTTCAAGTTGAGCCAGTATAAACGCTCATGCATACCTAACGGCCCAAAAGTAGGGTCCGGCGGGTCTCTGTCTCCGAGGGGAGATTATCGGGCGCCAAGCGACAGCGAAGCCACTGTCTGGCTAGAAAATGCGAAATACATACCCGAAAAGGATAATTAAGAAGGATGAGGCGGGAAACTTATAAGGACTTTGATGCCACAGAGCTTCTCTGCCCCAATTGCAAGAAAGCCGTCCCGGTAAGAAAGAGACTCCTGTTAATTCTTTCTGAAGGCGAAAAGTATGACTATACGTGTGTATACTGCGGAACTTCAGTGGGAGACAAGATCGTCAGACAGAAAGATAATCTCAATATAATTAAATGACGGGCGGGACTGCTCACTTTTTCTCCATGGCCTTCTTTAATTTATCGCCGAGAGACCCGAGCTTGGCTTGAGGGGTGTCTTTCACGTTCAAATCCTCATAAGCAAGACTGCTGTCGGATCCACCTGAGGATCCGGTAAGATATTCTCCGAGAATTCCCCGGCTGTGTACATCCTCATGACAATAGATGCAGAGGTTCTCCCAGTTGCTCCCATCCAGCGGGTTGTTGCCGTGATTGCCGTCCTTGTGATGAACGGTGAGGAGATGCCGTGTTGACTCATCAAACTCCCTTCCGCATCGGGCACATAAAAGGCCATAAAGAGCGAGTGATTTCTCGCGGTAATCTTCGCCCGGCAACTTCTGCTGTTCTCTTTTCAGATCACGGACTACGTCTTCGGCGGACCTCATATCTTGAGATTTATCCTTAACGGTTATCGTACGCACACGCCCCCCTTTTTTTCCAAAGGTGACACGGGGCATAATGCATACCTCCACGTTTCCGGACAGAATACAGATAATTTATTTTGATACGATGGCTATTCGCATCTGTGTGAAGACAGGAATACCTTCAGAAATACTCTCACGCCCGTCAGAACTGCAAAGGCATTTCTGACTGCTTTGAAAACAGGAAGACGCACTCCGATATGCAAGACATTTTCGATGTCCGATACGATGCCCAGCAACCCCTGAATGCGCCTGGCAACGAGTGACAGCCCCTCAATCTGTTGATTTACCGTACGCGTTGCCTTGTTGATGTTCGTGGTAATTTCTTCGAGGTTCCTGAGAATGCCGGGCAAGCTTTCGTTAAGCATCTGCAGAGTCGTGGCCATACTCTTTGCTGTCCGCCAAATCTGCAACAGAAAGGGAACGGACAACACTGCCATCAGAAGAAACACAAAACTCAGAACTAAGATACTGATTTCGAGAAACATGGAAATCTCCCGCTTCTTATGCTCACGCGCTCTCTATTACGCTTTTTCTTTTTCTTCCTTGAAGGCCTCGACCCCTGCATCTATTGCTTTCTTCAGGCGCCCTTTCGTCTCCAGAACCGTTTCTTTTCCCCGATCGGCCAGATCTTCAACTTTGGCTTCCATTTCTCCAACCTTGTCCTTGGCGGCGGATTCCAAGAGCTTCAGACGCTGAACGGCCTTTTCATAGGCCTTCTTGCTCTTTTCCAGCGCCAATTCATATTCTTCTTTTGCCTTCTCTATCAATTCCTCAGCCTTCCTGCTCAGGTCCTCCCGCGTCTCTTTGCCGCTCTTAGGCGCATAGAGAATCCCAATTGCCGCACCGATCAGGCCTCCGACAAGCAATCCTTTAATGAAATCATCCACCCTGCTTGACATACTCATACCTCCTTATGCTTAACGTCTATTTAGTGAGCCGGATTATTACATGTCCTAAGGACATATGCTCTTCACGCAGCAACAAACAATAAATAATGATTGTTCCTAATATTTTATACAGACTAACATGGGAACATGCAACAACAAAATAAGAATTTAAACAAATTTCGGAAGAATCCCATTTCCGGAAAAAAGATTCTCTTTCCCGATCTTTCAAGATAGAATTAATACTTAATCAGTATCTTCTCTGCACGCTTGGGCATCCTCGAGAAGATTTCTGTGATTGTAACACCATCGTAAAGATGTTAATAAAAAACATAATTTGAATCTTTGCAGTGAGGAAAATGAAAGAAACATGCAGCCAAACTGAAGCTGGCTTCAAGAGGCTTATCCAGACTATTCAGCAACTGCGATCCCCAAACGGGTGTCTCTGGGATAGAAAACAGAAAAAGGAGGATATGGCAAAATATATACTGGAAGAGACCTACGAACTCGTCGATGCGATCGAAGACGGATCGCCTGCGGCTATCAGAGAGGAAATGGGTGATCTTCTTTTTCAGATTTTATTTTTGGCCCATATTTCAGAGGAAGCGGGCGACTTTAAGCTCACCGATATCATGAATGATGTGAATGAAAAGATGATAAGAAGGCATCCCCATGTCTTTGGTAACACCAGCGTCGAGAATATCGAGGAGATAAAGAACAATTGGGAAGATATCAAGAGGAACGTGGAAAAAAGGAATGAGAAAAGCGGCGGTCTTTTTGACAACATTCCGCGCTCCCTGCCGGCTCTCATGAGGGCGCAAAAAGTAACCGAGGCGGCATCCAAGGTTGGTTTCGACTGGGCGAGAGCGGAAGAAGTCTTAGCGAAGATTGAAGAGGAACTCGATGAGCTCAAGTCGTCCTTAAAAGCCGCTGACAGCAGATGTACCAGGGAAGAAATCGGCGATCTTCTCCTTTCCCTGGTAAATATATCAAGGTTTGTAAATGCAAATGCCGAGGAATCGCTCACGGCCTCCATTGCGAAATTTATCGACAGATTCTCCTACATCCAGGAAAAGCTTGCAGAGCGGGGCAAGGACCCTGCCGGTGCATCACTCAGGGAAATGGATGAACTGTGGGATGAAGCGAAGTTGAAGGAATAATCATGTAATGGAATATTTCCTCTGTGTCTTGGGAATGGTTTTCATCATCGAAGGGCTCCCTTATTTCGCATTCCCCGAGAAGGTTAAGTCTTACATTATGAAACTGCAGGAAATGCCCGACTCCGTCCTGAGAGTTCTGGGGCTCTCCGCAATTGTAACAGGCTTGATTCTCATATATTTCGGAAGAAGTTGAAGGATGAAATTAGAGGATTTCGGTTACCATCTTCCCGAGGAACTTATCGCTCAAACCCCAAGTGATCTGAGAGACGAATCCCGGATGCTGGTTGCTAAGAGAAGGACAGGCGATGTTGAATGCAGGACCTTTCGTGATTTGCCGGAATTTGCAGAGAAGGGCACTGTACTGGTCATCAATGACACAAAGGTAATTCCGGCAAGGCTGATTGGAAAGAAATCGACCGGGGGAATGATCGAGATATTCCTTCTCGCCAGAATGTCCGAAGATCCGGATTCATCAGAAACCTGGCAGGTATTATTGAGACCTGGAAAGAGAATCCGTGTGGGAGCGAGAATATTATTCGATACGGAATGCGAGGCCCAAGTCATTGACCGCGCATCGGAGAAGAAATGGATTGTTTCATTCGCAACGGGCCTGGCTTTCGGTGATTTTCTAAAAAGATACGGGAGGACACCTCTCCCGCCATATATCAAACGGCACAAGGATTCTCTCGATTCTCCCATAGATATGGACAGGTATCAGACAATCTATGCCCGGTTTCCCGGTTCCGTCGCAGCACCGACGGCGGGTTTGCATTTTTCTCAGAATATTCTCGACACCTTAAAAAAAAATGGTGTATACGTCGTGCCCATTACATTGCATGTGGGTTACGGAACATTTCTTCCCATAGAGAAAGACGTCGTCGAAGATCACGTGATGGAAGAGGAGTTCTTTGAAATAACGCCCGAAGCGGCAGACGTAATAAACAGTGCCGAAAAGGTTATTGCCGTAGGAACGACATCCACAAGGGTGCTTGAAGCTGCGGCGGATGAGGCGGGAAAGATTAAACCCTCCTCCGCTTATACCAGACTATTTATCTACCCCGGTTACCGGTTTAAGAGGGTCGGTTCGCTGATAACTAATTTTCATCTTCCCAGATCCTCTCTTTACTTGCTCGTGTGTGCATTTGCCGGCAAACCTCTGACAGAGAGGGCCTACAAAGAGGCTGTCAGAAATAGATTCCGCTTTTACAGTTATGGAGATTGCATGCTGATTCTATAGGCTGGGAGCAAGGATGAGAATAGCTATGCCCGGCATTTTATATTTCAAGATCATCGTGACGTCAGGATGTCACATCGGCTACGGAGAAAGATCCTTGGAATAAGCCTTGTAATTTAAGATTTTCAGCTTCACGACAACTGTCAGGAATATATCAGCGTATGCGCACCCGATTGGTCATATATTATGTTTCAATTTAAGCTGCTCAAAAAAGACGCATCATGTGGGGCTCGTCTGGGAAGAATCCACACAACCCACGGCGAGATCAACACACCCGTTTTTATGCCGGTAGCCACTCAAGGTACTGTCAAGTCTCTCATTCCTGAAACTGTACGGGACCTTGGCGCGGAAATGATCCTCGCAAACACCTATCATCTTTATCTGAGGCCGGGGCACGAAATTATCAAGAAGGCGGGTGGTCTCCACAAATTCATGAACTGGAGCGCTCCTATACTGACTGATAGCGGCGGTTACCAGGTATACAGCTTGGGCGCCTTCAGGGAAATAAAGGATGACGGGGTAATCTTTAAATCCCACATTGATGGCTCAATGCATTTCATCAGTCCGGGACTCGCGATTGAGATTCAGGCGGCTCTCGGTTCGGATATCATGATGTGCCTCGATGAATGTACGGCATATCCCGCCAGTTTCCAAGAGGCGGAAAAATCTCTGGCGCTGACTGTAAATTGGGCCCGGAGATCCAAAGCAGCTAAGAAGAATCACGGACAGGCCCTGTTCGGCATTATCCAGGGCGGGATCTATCCGGAACTCAGGCTGCGGGCTGTCGAGGACATATCGAAGAATATCGGCTTTGATGGCTACGCGATAGGCGGGTTGAGCGTGGGGGAGCCCAAGGAAGAGATGCTGAGTATCACCCAATTGACCGCCCCTCTCCTCCCCGACGACAAGCCGAGGTATCTGATGGGTGCGGGAACGCCCGAGGATATTGTGGCATGCGTGGATTACGGCATTGACATGTTCGACTGCGTAATACCCACCCGTTGTGCCAGACACGGATTATTATTTACAAATCATGAAAAGGTTGTTATAAAAAATGCACAATACCGGGATGACGATTCGCCTTTGGATGGCACATGCGACTGTTATACTTGCAGAAACTACTCAAGGGCATACTTGAGACATCTGTTTATGGCCAAAGAAATTTTGGCTATGGTTCTAAATACAATTCACAATGTCAGGTATTTCATGCGCCTGATGGACCGCATCAGGGCGGCGATAAGAGACGGCAGGTACAAAGAATTCAAAAATTCTTTTTTAGCTGGTTCAAATACAGTAATCGGTCAGCAGACTTCCATTGAATAGTTCTTGGACTGATAGCTGAGAGTCAAACTGCAAAGAGGAGGACTTGAAATTGACAGACATTGCTTATGCTATGGGTGGTTTTGGCGGAGGGGGCGGCGCCGGCGGAGGAGGCGATATTAGCTTTATAATAATGATGGCTGTGGTGTTTGCCATCTTCTACTTTCTCATGATACGGCCTCAGCAACAGAAGCAAAAAGAAATTAAGAAAATGCGCGAAAGTCTCACCCATGGCGATATGGTCGTAACCGTGGGGGGAATTCACGGAAAAGTAACGGCTTTGACAGATACTATCGTTACGCTTGAAATTGCTGAAAAAGTGAAGATAAAGGTGTCACGGGAATATATAGGTACTGTAACTCAGAAAGCTGCTTAAGAAAGACATTGAGCCTGCAATAAGTCTGGATCAAGTGGCAGTTTTGTAAAAGAAATAAGTCACAAGGCGCGCAATTTAAGTTTTGCCTGAAATGCATCACTGCCCGGGAAGAATGATAACGGTAGATTCCGTTTATTGCGTTGCATGCGCGCAGGTATAAAGGGGAGCGCCGGTTCTTCGAACCAGAAGGTTTCGGCACGTAAATCGCCGCGGCGTGCAATAGAGTGCAACTCAGGCTTTCGCGCCTTATAAATTCGTCAATATAGGTTGAAAGGGGTAAAACATGCTGAAAGGTATCAAAATAAGGGCTGCAATGGCATTGACCGTTTGCCTTTTGGGATTATTTTATCTTGCACCTTCCCTGACGCAGGACCTTCCGGACCTTTGGAAAAAACACTTGCCCATAGATAAGATCCACCTAGGCCTGGATCTTCAGGGAGGAACGCATCTGGTGCTGGAGGTTGACACAGAGAAGGCGCTCGAAAACACAACTGAACGCCTGTCCAATGAAGTGAAAGAGACCCTCATGAACAACAAAGTCCGCTTCATGTATCTTGAGGGAACGCGGAAGACAGGCGCCATATCATTTGAACTCCCCGATAGTGCATCGAAGAGCGCATTTGAAAAAACCATCAAAGACAATTATCCGGATCTGGAAACCGTCTCATCGGAAATTCGAGGCGGCAGAGAGGTTATTACGCTTAAGATCAAGAACAAACGGGCTGAAGAAATCAAGAAAATGGTCATCGAACAGAGTCTTGAGACCATCCGGAACAGGGTCGATCAATTCGGCATCACGGAACCGGAAATCATTCCCGAGCGAAATGACCGCATAGTGATACAGCTCCCCGGCATCAAGGATACAGAACGTGCCAAGAATCTAATTGGGAAGACGGCTCTGCTGGAATTCAAGCTTGTTGATGAAGAACAGGGCGTAGATAATGCATTGAAAGGCAATGTGCCCCAAGGCGACCAAATTGCCTATGAAACCAGACTGGATCGACAAACGGGACGGCGAACAAATCTCCCGATCCTGCTTAAGAGCAGGACCCTCCTCACCGGCGGCGACCTCGAAAGCGCACAGGTGAAAATAAGCGACAGGTTCGGTGAGCCATACGTGGCCATAAAGTTTAATACCCAGGGCGCGAAGATATTTGACAGGATAACGGGAGAGAATGTGAAAAAGCGCCTTGCAATTATTCTCGATGGCTCCGTTTATTCGGCCCCGGTAATTCAGGAAAGAATTTCGGGCGGCGAGGCCCAGGTCACCGGATCGTTTACTATGGATGAAGCCAAAGACCTCGCAATAGTGCTGCGTGCGGGGGCTCTCCCTGCACCGGTAAATATCCTGGAGGAGAGGACTGTGGGACCTTCCTTAGGACAGGATTCCATCGACAAGGGGATATGGTCCGCCATCCTAGGAGGCATTCTGGTAGGCGTGTTCATGGTTGTCTATTACAGATTCTCCGGAATTGTTGCGAACATTGCCCTTGTGATGAATATATTCATCATCCTCGGCGCTTTGGCGGCTTTCAAGGCGACGCTGACCCTTCCCGGGATAGCGGGCATTGTCTTGATTATCGGTATGTCAGTGGATGCCAACGTCCTTATATTTGAACGAATTCGTGAAGAGATTCGTGCAGGCAAGACGCCGAGGGCATCCATAGAGACGGGATATTCCAAGGCCTTCATGACTATTTTTGACACGAATGTCAACGCTTTGATTGCTTCCCTGTTCCTCTTCGGTTTCGGCACAGGGCCCGTTAAGGGTTTCGCCGTAACCCTCAGCATAGGCATAATTTCGAGCCTGTTTACTGCCGTCTTTGTGACAAGAATTATTTTTGACTACTTCATCTGGTATAGAAAAATTGAATCCGTCAGTGTTTGACACGATCATTCAGAACCCGCTTGGGAGTTTAATACAATTTTTAACCCATAGGAGACATAAATGGAACTTGTAAAACCGGGAATCAATATCAATTTTGTCGGTAGATTAAAATACGCAGTTATCTTCTCGGTAGTGCTGACCATTATCTGCTTAATTTCTATCGCCTGGAGGGGGCTAAACTACGGGATCGATTTCGCCGGCGGCACGCTCGTGCAGATCAAATTTCACAAAGCAGTGTCAGCCGATGATATCAGAAAGGTTCTGATTCAGATCGGCATCGATGACAGTGTTATCCAGACGTCCGGCGCCGATGAGGTAATAATCAGAACGGCAAGGTCCTCATCTGAGATAAAGGGACTATCCGCGAAGATCGAGGAATCCTTAAACGCCATATACGGGAAAGAAGCTTTCCAGGTGCAGAGGGTCGAGGTAGTGGGCCCGAAGGTCGGCAAGGATTTAACGCAAAAAGCGATCATGGCGGTTATTTTTTCCTGGGTCGGTATGCTCATCTATATAGCCATACGGTTCGAGTTCCGTCATGCCGTCGGCGGCATTGTAGGCGTTATTCACGATGTGACTATTGTAGTAGGAATTTTTTCCATCTTTGCCATCGAATTTACGCTGACCGTTGTTGCCGCCCTCTTGACTATTATCGGTTACTCCATTCACGATACAATTGTGGTTTTTGACCGGGTCAGAGAAAACGTAAGAAAGAATACGAGGAAAGACCTTCCCACGGTCATGAACGAAAGCATTAATCAGACTTTGAGCCGGACTATTCTGACATCCTTTACGGTGGCCATCGTGGTTGCCATTCTGTTCATATTTGGCGGCGCCGTTATTCATGATTTCGCCTTTGCGCTTCTTGTGGGCGTCATCTTCGGTACATACTCATCCGTCTTTATCGCGGCTCCTGTAGTTCTTGCATGGGAGAAATACAGACCCTCGACGCTAAAGAGGAGAAAATAGGCGGTGACTCCTCTTGAAATTGCAGGCTTGACCGTCTTTATCCTCGTGCTGTTCATCGGAATTTTTTCCATAGCGTTCGGCATTCCCGGAACAGCCGTCATACTTATCGATGTCATCCTTTATGCCCTGATCACCGGTTTCGAAAGAGTAAGTATAAATATCTTACTGATCCTGCTGGTAATCTCCATACTTGCGGAGGCTATCGATTTTTCTTTTGGAATGGCAGGGGCGGCAAGATTTGGAATTTCCAGGAGAGCAATTTGGATATCCGCAATCAGCGGCTTCATCGGCGCCGCGGTCATGACCCCTTTCTTTCTGGGCTTGGGCACCGTCGCAGGAATTTTTCTCGGCGGATTTGCCGGTGTGCTCGCGATCGAGCTCGTCCACCAAGCCAAGTTGAAACCTGCGCTGAGGGCAGGCTACGGTGCTATCCTCGGAAGGGTTGCCGGGACTCTCATAAAGGGATTTTGTGCTCTCATAATGATAGTTATCACAATGTCAAATATATATTCATGAACGGTTAATTTTCTTCATATGAATCGCAAGCTCCTATGGGAGAATGACGCGTGCGGAGGATGCTGCTTGTGAGCCTGCAATTAGGCGGACGGGCCGAACTTCTGCGAAGTTTCCGAAAGGCTCGATAATGACCAAACCCAAATCCAAAATACAAGAATACGCTGAAGCGATTGTCATTGCCATTCTCATAGCGCTTTTTATACGAACATTCGTCATTCAGGCCTTCAAAATACCTTCGGGATCCATGAAGCCGACATTTGAAATCGGAGATCATATACTGGTAAGTAAATTCATCTACGGCGTAAAGATACCGTTTATCAGAAATACACTGATTCCCATCAGTGAACCAAAGCGGGGGGATATAGTGGTATTTATATATCCTGAAGACCGATCCAAGGATTTTATCAAGCGTGTCATCGGGGTCAGCGGTGATACCATAGAAATCAGGAACAAGAAAATTTACCTAAACGGCATGCCATACAGCGATACCTACGGCGTTTATACTGATGATTTCATAATACCCGGCTCTATACAGCCTCGCGACAACTTTGGGCCGATGACGGTTCGTCCTGATGCCATTTTTGTGATGGGTGATAACAGAGACCAGAGTTACGACAGCAGATTCTGGGGTTTGGTTGACCTGAAAGATGTTATGGGGAAGGCCTTTATCATATACTGGTCGATTGCGCCTTATGAAAAAGACAGTTCTTTCTGGGGCAGATTTTCGAGCGTGATAAGCAGAATCAGATGGAAGAGAATCGCTCAATTGCCCCGTTAGCGCCGCATCTGAAACGAGATGCGGATAGATTGCCGGAGCATCACTGAAGGTATAAAAAAGCTTTTTTTCTCTCCCTCGATATGCTATGAAGTAACCAATTGCCCGGCAAGACGATAACACAAACTTGGATATTACACGCCGAGGCAGCCTTTTAATTTAATCCGGAGAGATTGAAAAAGGATATGGACAAGAAACAGTCATCAGCTTTCTCACCAGCCTTCTCATCAATAATGGGAAGGCTTTTTTTTAGCTATTTTCAGAGGTGAAACACGGCAATGGAACAGAAGAAAGTCGTCATGGATGCAGATGGCATAGACAGGTCTCTCACAAGAATAGCCTACGAGATTCTCGAAAAAAACAAAGGCACTGAAGAATTATGTCTGGTAGGCATCAGGACAGGAGGCGTTTTCCTTGCAGAGAGGCTGAAAAAAAAATTAACCAGTATTGAAGGAGTTGACTTACCGGTAGGCATTCTGGACATCACACTTTATCGCGACGACCTGCGTCTGGCCAACAAGAAGCCTATGCTCGGCAAAACAGACATACCGTTTTCCCTGGATAATAGAAAAGTCGTCTTGGTTGATGACGTCCTCTTCACAGGCAGGACAATAAGGGCAGCCATGGATGCCCTTATTGATTTCGGCAGACCCCAGTTGATCCAGCTCGCGGTCCTGATTGACAGAGGACACCGAGAACTTCCGATCCGTGCGGACTTTGTAGGCAAGAATCTGCCGTCGTCGCTATGGGAATCGGTGGTCGTGAAACTCATGGAGAAGAACGGCGTAGACGAAGTTGTCATTGAGGACGACAACCAATGAAAAGAGAACACTTAAGAACTTAAACGAACAGAGGCAATCCATTGTTTGAGGTCCCCTTATGAAGTTAACGAATAAAGACATCCTCGGCATTAAAGAGCTTTCCGTTGACGAGATAAATCTGATTCTCGATACGGCAGCGTCCTTTATCGAAGTCTCTACAAGGGAAATAAAAAAAGTCCCAACCCTGAGGGGGAAGACTGTTGTAAATCTTTTTTTCGAAGCCAGCACAAGGACGAGAACATCCTTTGAAATCGCCGGAAAAAGACTCAGCGCCGATACCATAAATATTTCTGCAACAACAAGCAGTGTCGTAAAGGGCGAGACCCTCATTGACACTGCCCGGAACCTAGAGGCCATGAATCCGGACGCCATTGTTATCAGACACAGTGCGGCAGGTGCGCCCCATATGCTGGCGAGAATGGTCAAACAATCCATAATCAATGCCGGTGACGGAGCCCATGAGCACCCGACCCAGGCATTATTAGATATGATGACTATAAAGGAAAAGAAAGGGACGGTTTCGGGTCTCAAGGTGGCGATCGTGGGTGACATTGCACACAGCCGTGTGGCCCGTTCCAACATCTACGGCCTTACGAAGATGGGGTCACAAGTGATTGTGGCCGGACCGGCAATGATGATCCCGAGGGATATCGCGCGCATGGGGGTAACTGTTTATAATAATCTGGCAGAAGCGATTAAAGATGTTGATATAGTCATGATGCTCAGAATTCAGCTGGAAAGACAGCAGCAAAACATTTTCCCGTCGCTGAGAGAGTATTCGAGCTACTTCTGTCTGAACAGACACAATATCAAGCTCGCTAAAGAAGACGTTCTTGTTATGCACCCCGGACCAATCAACAGGGGGATCGAGATTTCGCCTGACATTGCCGATGGCCCTTATTCCATAATACTGGATCAGGTGACAAACGGCGTGGCCGTCCGCATGGCGCTGCTATATCTCCTCATAGGAGGCCAACGATGAAATTACTGCTCACGGGCGGAAGGATAATCGACCCCTCACAGGGTCTTGATGCAAACCTGGACATTCTGATAGAAAATGGAAAGATCGCTGAGATCGGAAAGAATGCACACAAGCCCAAGACTGATTCCCGGAAATCAGCGTCCCGGGAAATCAATATCGTCGATATCAACGGCATGGTTGCAGTGCCTGGATTAATCGATATGCATACGCATCTGCGCGAACCGGGATTTGAATACAAAGAATCCATTCAGACGGGAAGTGAAGCGGGCGCTGCAGGTGGATTCACGTCTCTTGCCTGCATGCCCAACACCAATCCCGTCAATGACACCCGGTCCGTAACGGAGTATATTAAGAGAAAAGCGGCTTCCTGCAACCTCGTTAACGTATACCCCATTGCAGCAGTCAGCATGGGGTCAGAAGGAACCTCCCTTACGGAATTCATGGACCTGAAGGATGCCGGCGCCGTTGCCTTCTCAGATGACGGGAAACCGGTGGCAAACAGCGCTCTCATGAGAAGGGCGCTTGAATATGCCTCTTCCCTCGGCATGTCAATCATCTCGCACTGTGAAGACACCTGCCTATCTCACGGGGGATCCATGAATGAAGGCTTTGTGTCCACCGAACTCGGTCTTCAGGGCATTCCCAATATTGCGGAAGACGCAATTGTTGCCAGAGATATAATTATCGCCGAATACACAGGAGCGCTTCTTCATATCGCCCATGTGAGCACTGCGGGCGCCGTGAGATTGATCAGAGATGCCAAAGCGAGAGGCCTCAGAGTAACGGCGGAAACCGCTCCCCACTATTTCACTCTCACCGATGAGGCATTGAGAGAATTCGATACCTGCGCCAAGGTCAACCCACCGTTGCGCACACTCGAAGACGTCAACGCTGTTAGAGAGGGACTCCGGGACGGAACAATCGACGTCATCGCAAGCGACCACGCGCCGCATGCGTCAACGGACAAAGAGGTGGAATTCGAATACGCTTCATTCGGTATCACGGGGCTGGAAACCTCCCTTGCTCTCAGCCTCAGGCTTGTTGACGATGGCATACTCACGCTGGGCCAGCTGATACTCGGGATGACTGTGAATCCTGCACGGATCTTCAACATTCCCAAAGGAACCCTGAAGACCGGCGGAGACGCCGATATCACCGTGATTGATCCTAATAGAAATTGGACGGTTGACCGCGACGGGCTTCTATCAAAAGGGAAAAACACACCCTTTCATGGACAGGCGATGAAAGGAAAGGCCATAATGACAATTATGGGTGGGGAAATAAAATATCGGGACCTGCCGTGAATACAAGAGTCGTGCATAAGACCTCAGCAATTGTCATACATTCCCTCGATTATGGAGAATCGGACCGTATTGTAACCTTTTACTCGAGCGATTTCGGTAAGATTAAAGGAATCGCAAAGGGTGCGCGGCGAAGCAAGATAAGATTCTCCAATGCCCTCGAACCTTCATCTTACTGCAACATCATTTTTTCGAAGAAAGGACGTGGGACACTCGCTCTTATTGAAGGGTGTGACGTCATAGACCACCACGCAAATATCAGGGAAGATCTTCATAAGACGCTTCTCTCCTCATACATCGCAGAGCTAATCGATAAATTCACGCTGGAAAGCAAAAAAAATATTGACCTATTCAAATTATTGCTGAACTTCCTCGGCCTCATTGACGGTGGAGCCTGCTCTGAAGCGTTGATACGTTTTTTTGAGATGCGCCTCCTAAGACTTGCAGGATATGAACCGGTCTTAGACAGGTGCATGACTTGTAAGAAGCCGGTCGGCGAAGACATCCTCTATCATTTTATCATAAGCGATGGCGGTCTGAGATGCAATGCGTGCCACCGGAACAACTCCGGTTCTCTTTATGTTTCTTTGGGAACCATAAGGACGCTTCTCATGGGAAAAGAGATAGATCTCGCAAGAATCAACATCATTACCTTTTCGGAGCAGACGGCTAAAGAGAGCAAGGATATCCTTGTCGGTTTTATCCAGCACATCCTCGGGAAAGAAATTAAATCATTCATGGTTCTTAATGACATCCAAAAAATGGGAATCTTATCTTCGCAGTAGCCCGCCTCCAGTTTTTCATGTTGACACGTATCCATACCCATGTTAGTTAACTGCGGCTAAATGCCTATAAAATCAATCAGAAGCCACTAAGGAACCGAGGAGGGTCAGGTGTGAACTTTCAGGAATTAATATTCGCCCTTGATAAATACTGGGCAGACTACGGATGCGTCATTCAACAGCCTTATGACCTTGAAGTGGGAGCCGGGACATTTAACCCCGCGACCTTTCTCAGGGCTCTGGGACCGGAACCCTGGAATGTGGCATACGTCGAACCGTCGCGAAGACCCACCGACGGCAGATATGGAGATAATCCCAACAGGTTGCAGCACTATTACCAGTATCAGGTCATATTGAAGCCCTCGCCCCTTGACATCCAAGATCTTTACCTCGACTCACTGAAGAATTTCGGCATAGACCCTCTCGATCATGATATCAGGTTTGTTGAAGACGACTGGGAATCACCTACACTCGGCGCATGGGGGCTGGGATGGGAAGTCTGGCTCGATGGCATGGAGATAACGCAGTTCACCTACTTCCAGCAATGCGGCGGCATCGACCTCAATCCCATATGCGGTGAACTCACTTACGGAATCGAACGCATTGCCATGTATATACAGGAAATAGATAATGTGTACGACCTTAAATGGAATGACCGGATCACGTATGGCGACGTGCATCATAAAGGTGAGGTGGAATGGTCATTCTATAATTTTGAATATGCGGATGTTGAGATGCTGAGGAAATCTTTCGATATGTGCGAGGCCGAATCCGTCAGGATGTCCGAGAAAGGGCTGATCCTGCCCACTTACGATTACTGCCTCAAGTGCTCCCACTTATTCAACCTGCTGAACGCCCGTGGCGCAATAAGCGTGGCGGAACGTACCAGCTACATAGGCAGGGTGAGGAATCTGGCGAGAATAAGCGCCGAAGGTTATCTCAAGCAGAGGGAAGAGATGGGGTTTCCCCTTCTCAAGAAAAATGGAGAAAATAGAAACGGGTAGATAAGCAATATCAGGACCTGACTTTCTGAATACTTTTACATTTTTGATGGTCAAATTTAGAATCTGAAATCGGAGATGATGAATGGGCAAGGAACTTCTACTTGAGATAGGGACAGAGGAAATACCCGCCGCCTTTCTCCCAAAAGCTATCAGAGACATGGTGGAAATTATACGGAGGGAACTCTCCGGCAAGCGCATCGAGCACGGTGAAATCAACGCAATGGCAACACCACGGAGGCTGTGTCTCTGCGCCGATAACGTAGCAAACAGGCAGGAAGATCAGATTATCGAAAAGATCGGTCCCGCCAAGCGAGTTGCTTTTGATGAGAATGGAAATCCCACCAAGGCGGCCACGGGCTTTGCAACAGGTCAGGGAATAGACATCTCGGAACTTGAAGTAGTTACAACGGAGAAGGGCGAGTATATCTGTGCGCGAAAAAAGATTACCGGTGAAGATACGATAGCTCTGCTGCCGGAGATCATGACGAAATTCATAGCATCCATCCCCTTCAGAAAGTCCATGCGCTGGTCCGACCTGCAAATCCGCTTCGCAAGGCCGATTCACTGGATACTCGCCATATACGGCGGCGAAACGATACCGTTTGTGATCGGAAATATTGAGAGCGGGGACAGGAGTTACGGCCATCGCTTCATGAGCACGAAATCATTTAAGGTAAAAACAATGAAAGAATATGTGACAAATTGTAAAAAACACTTTGTCATTGTTGATCCTGAAGAAAGGAAGAGGATTATACTGGAAGAGGCTGAAAAAGCCGCAGAGACCGTGGGTGGTAAGATCTTTTACACGGAAGATCTTCTTGAAACGGTTACCTATCTTGTTGAATATCCGACTGCCGTCTGCGGAAGCTTTGATAAAGACTATCTGAAACTGCCCAAAGAGGTTCTTACGACCTCCATGATTTCACATCAAAAATATTTTCCCGTAGTCGATGGTAAGGGACAACTACTGCCATATTTTGTAACCATAAACAACACTTTTGCCCGAGACCCACAGGTGGTCGCGAGAGGCAACGAGAAAGTAATTCGGGCAAGGTTGGCAGATGCAAAATTCTTCTTCGCAGAGGATCAAAAGACCTCCCTCAATCAGCACTTTGAGAAGTTAAGGCAGGTTGTATTTCATACGCAGCTGGGAACCTCTTACGAAAAGGTCATGCACATGAGGGAGCTTGCCCTTTATATAACAGAGCAGATCAATCCTTCGCTTAAAGATACCGTTGATCGAACTGCCATTCTCGCCAAAGCGGATTTGGAAACACAGATGGTCTGCGAGTTCACCGAACTTCAGGGCATCATGGGAAGGGAATATGCATTGATAGCCGGTGAAAATCCCGTGGTTGCAAAGGCGATCTATGAGCATTACCTCCCCACAGCAGCAGGGGGGGATCTCCCGGAAACGGATGAAGGCGCCATAGTCAGTATCGCGGACAAGCTCGATACGATCGTCGGATTTTTCGGCGTCAATCTGATTCCCACGGGCACGGCAGACCCGTATGCCCTCAGGCGACAGGCCATCGGGATAATCAACATTATCATAAACAAACGCTATCCCCTGAACCTGAGATCCATGATCGAGAAGAACATTACGATTCTAAGCGGGAAGCTTAAAAGAACCCCCGAGGAGATAATGGCCAATGTGCTTGAGTTCTTCAAGGGGAGATTCGAAAATCTGCTCACCTCCCAGGGACACCCCTACGATGTAGTTGACGCCGTACTTGAAACGGGTGCCGCGGATATTATCCGGTCATTTGAGAAAATCAAGGCAATGGAAGCTTTCAAGTCCCATGCCGATTTCGAGCCGCTGGCGATCGCTTTTAAGCGTGTAGGTAATATCATTAAAGATTTTAAGGATGGCTCGGTCGATACCGCAAAATTCGAATCTGAAGAAGAAAGAACTCTGTACGCTGCTTTCTTGCGTACAAAGGATAAAGTTATTAAGAATATCGCGAGCGATGACTATCTATCCGCCCTCGTTGAGCTTGCGACGTTGAGAAAACCTGTCGATGATTTCTTTAATAAGGTCCTCGTCATGGCAAAAGACGACAGTATACGGTCTAACCGTCTTTCTCTTCTGGAGGAGATATCGGGCACATTCCACTTGGTTGCCGATTTTTCAAGAATAGTCACGACGCCCTAATTCTTTTCCCACCGGATATTTGTGACACGTTTACCCTAAATATTTTCGCGGGAATTGCCGAAATATAAGTTTGTATTGTATTTTTTTTTATTCTGATTTAAAATGCAGAGGAAATCTAATCCATTTGGAAACATATGAATGTAGAGTAATGATTATTATATGGCTATGAAAATGGACGTGCTGCAGGCAGAAAAGAAGATGATGGACGGTAATCTGACGATCAATCAGCAGGCCGACCTCGAGGAGCAGCTGCGCCTCCGTAAAGCATTGCAGGATATCACAAACCGCATCCACTCTGCACACAATACAAGGCAGATCCTCGTCGACCTGAAGGACGGCATTCTAAACCTCTTTGATGCCCATTCAATCACCATCTACATGGTGGACAAACTGAAGAATGAAATATTTTCCATGTTCCTCGTAGGCTCTCAGCTTAAAGAGATCAGGGTGTCCGTCAGCAACAAAAGCATCGCCGGTTACGTGGCAAATACGGGTAAACCGATTAACTTAGCTGACGTCTATGATATTGAGGAGCTCAAGAGCATCGATAAAGACCTGGCCTTTGATTACAGATGGGACAAGAAATCAGGCTTTAGAACCAAGCAGGTTCTGGCTGCCCCTATTTTTTATGAAAAGACCCTCAAGGGTGTTGTCCAGATATTGAACAGGAAGGGCGAGGGTAAATTTACGGAAGATGAACAGGGGTTCTTGCTCGAGATTGCCGATGTTCTGGGAATCGCCATCAACAATCAGGAGATATACGGAAGAAGGAGGAAGACAAGATTCGATTACCTCGTCACCCGCGGATTTGTCAAGGAATACGAGTTGGATAGCGCCTGGGATAGAGCGAGGGAAGAAAAGGAATCGATGGAAACCTTCCTGATGGGCAAGTATAAGATCTCGAGGAGTGATATCGCGAGGTCTTATGAAGAATACTTTCACTGCAAGGTCATTTCATTTAACGAGAAATTCCCCATCCCGGGAGACCTGCTGAAAAATTTAAAGAGGGAATTCCTCCGCCGTGAGATGTGGGTTCCCCTGCAAAGAGTGGATGGCAGCATCCATGTCATCATGGATGATCCCTACAACATCCTGAAGCGCGATACGATCGAAAGTATCCTGAAGACGAAGGCAGTCAAATATGATGTCGCGCTCCCGGACGACATCATCAAGTACATCAATCTGTTCTATTCAACGAATGAAGACGACCAGTCGATATCTGACATTCTCGGAAAGCTCGTTTCTGACGACGAGGCTGAAGAGGATGAAGGCGAAGTCATTACAGAGTCTGACAGCGTCATCATGCAGATCGTGAACAAGATCATAAACGACGCATATGCAAGGCGCTCATCAGACATCCACGTCGAACCGAATGTTGCAAAGAAAAACGTGGAAATCCGTTACAGGGTTGACGGGGAATGCATGCTCTATCAGACCCTTCCTTACAATTACCGGGCCGCTATCGTTTCCAGAATAAAGATCATGTCCAATCTCGACATAACTGTTAAGAGACTCCCTCAGGACGGTAAGATAAAGTTCAGGCGTGCCGGCGGCGAAGAAATCGAGCTCCGCGTTGCCACACTTCCTACGCAGGGCGGCGTGGAGGACGTGGTCATGCGAATACTCGCCAAGGGTACGACCATGCCCCTCGAAGAAATGGGGTTATTGGACAGGAATTACAAAGGACTCATCGGCATCAGTGAAAAACCCTACGGCCTGATCCTGTGCGTCGGCCCCACCGGTTCCGGAAAAACCACTACCCTGCATGCGGCGTTACACCATATAAATACACCGGACAAGAAGATATGGACGGCGGAAGACCCCGTCGAAATTACCCAGTACGGGCTGCGTCAGGTTCAGGTGCACCCCAAGATCGGATTGGATTTTGCCGCCGTTACGCGCGCCTTCCTCCGCGCTGATCCGGATGTTATTATGGTCGGCGAAATGAGGGATTTTGAAACGGCGAGAACCGGCATCGAGGCGTCATTGACAGGGCACCTCGTCTTCAGTACCCTGCACACCAACAGCGCCCCCGAGACGGTCGTCAGGCTTCTCGATATGGGTATCGACCCCCTGAACTTTGCGGACTCCCTCCTGGGAATCCTCGCACAGCGTCTCGTGAGAACCCTCTGCCCGGCCTGCAAGGAGGCATATAATCCGTCGATCGATGAGTATAACGAATTGGTGGAGGGTTACGGTCATGACCTTTTTGAGAAACTGAACCTGCCCTACTCTGACGACCTGATCTTCTATCGTCCCAAGGGTTGTGATGCTTGCGTCAAGACCGGGTACAAGGGAAGAATGGGTATCCATGAACTCCTCATAAATACGGACACGATCAAGAGATTGATTCAGAAGCACGCATCTGTTGAGGAGATTCGTGTTGCGGCAATCGCTGAAGGGATGACCACCCTGCTTCAGGACGGATTGCAGAAAGCCCTCCGGGGCGTGACGGACGCAAAGCAGGTTCGCAGGGTCTGCATCAAATAAAGGCAATCCGCAATTAATCGGGCCGGCAAAATTCTCAGGTCAGCTTGTCCTTCCAGGAGCTCAGCTTTTGCAGGGCCTCAAGTGGCGTCATATTCGGAATATCCAGCGACTTCAACTCATTTGCGATTATTTCTTCACCTTCCATGAAGAGGCTTAACTGGGCCTTGTCCTTAGGAGCAGCTTTCTTGCCCCGTGCGATCTTCGGCATGCCTACCTCATCGAATTCACCCTTTTCAAGGTTATTCAGAATCTCCCTGGCCCTGACAATGACTTCCTCCGGCACCCCGGCTATTCTCGCCACCTGAATGCCGTAGCTCCGGTTTGTGCCGCCTTCCACGATCCTTCTAAGAAAGATGATCCTGTCTCCCCACTCCTTGACGGCAATATTGAAATTCTTTACCCCTTCCTTCGTCAAAGCGAGGTCTGTCAACTGGTGATAATGGGTCGCAAAGAGCGTGCGCGCCCCGATGAGTTTCACATCGTGAATGTATTCCGCAGTTGCCCAGGCGATGCTGAGCCCATCGAAGGTGCTGGTGCCCCTGCCAACTTCGTCGAGGATGATGAGGCTTCTCCTTGTGGCATTCTTCAAGATATTGGCAACTTCATTCATCTCGATCATGAAGGTGCTCTGCCCTTTCGCCAGGCTGTCCGCAGCTCCGATACGCGTGAACACACGGTCGACGACACCGATACGCGCTTCCATAGCCGGCACGAAACTTCCCGTCTGGGCAAGAATCACGATGAGAGCGATCTGCCTGATGTATGTCGATTTTCCCGCCATATTCGGGCCGGTGATAATCAGCAAGCGATTGTCATCGAGATCCAGACGGACATCATTGGGCACGAAGCCGTCCGGCAGCGGCATCCTTTCCACGACAGGATGCCTGCCGTCCTTTATTTCAATCCTGTCTTCACAATCGACAACAGGACAGCAGTAGTTGCAGCGCTCGGCCGTCTCAGCGAGAGATGCAATGCCGTCGAGGTCGGCAATACGCGAAGCGGTGGTCTGAATCCGTTTTATCTCCTTTGATATCTCTCCCCTGACCCGGATAAAGAGATCGTATTCCCGCTCCTTGCGCCGGTCCTCTGCGGTAAGAACGGTGTGCTCGTACCCTTTGAGTTCCTCGTTGATGTATCGCTCTGCATTTATGAGGGTCTGTTTCCGGATATAATCCTGGGGCACGAGATCCGTATTGGCCTTAGTGACTTCAATGTAATATCCGAAGACGCTGTTGAATCCCACTTTCAGAGAATTGATCCCCGTTCGTTTTCTCTCTCTTTGTTCAAGGGCGGCGATCCACTTCTTCCCGTCTCTGCCTGCGGATATCAGCTCGTCGAGGTCCTGATCATAACCCTCCCTGATGACTCCACCTTCCCTGATTGTCATCGGAGGGTCTTCGACAATGGCTTGTTCAATGGCGCCGCAGATATCCGGCATCTCGTCAATTCCGGCATAGATGGACGTGAGCAGTGCAGAATCAAGGCCCCAAATGAAGGCCCTGATCTGCGGCAGCGCCTTCAGGGATGTCATGAGGGCAATCAAGTCGCGCCCATTGGCGACACCCATAGAAACCCTGCTTGCCAGCCTTTCCAGGTCATAGACACGGGAAAGGGCGTTCCTCAGATCTCCCCTCAGGATGTGGTTTCCCTTGATTTCAGATACTGCCGCCAGTCTTTCTCTGATTTTTTCAGGATCCACGAGAGGATAGTTGAGCCACCACCGGAGCCTCCTTGCGCCCATGGACGTGATTGTCTCGTCGAGAATATGGAAGAGCGACCCTTCCTTTCTGTTCTCTGTTATGGTTGCAAATAATTCAAGATTCCGCTTGGCGATTTCATCCATGACGAGATAGCTGTCGGTCTCATACCAATGAATGGCATTGATATGGCCAAGGTGATCCTTCTGCGTTTCTTCCACGTAACGGAGGACAGCACCCGCTGCGGCTATCGTAGCCGGATGCTTTAATATGCCTTCCTTAGTAAGTAGCTCTTCGGAAAAGTATTCTCTAAGTCTTCCGCAAGCGGCATCAGAATCAAAATAATCCGCCGCGAAAAAATTTATTCTGGGTCGGGGATTTCTCTGTGACAACATTTTCACAACAGCCTTTTCACGGAAGTCCTCTTCGATGAGAACTTCGCGAAAATCGAAGCCGCTTATTTCCGCTATGAAAATATCCCTGTTCTGAGACTCCGTGACCAGGAATTCCCCCGTAGATATGTCCAGGAAGGCAAGGCCGAACCTGCCGTCTCGGAACGCAAGAGCCATCAAGAAGGCATTTTCTTTGATGTTCGTCTTGTCTTCATCTACAAAGAGAGCAGGCGTGATGATGCGCACCACGTCCCTTTTCACAACGCCTTTTGCTTCTTTCGGATCTTCTGTTTGTTCACAGATTGCTACTTTGAAACCCTTCTCGATGAGCTTTGCGATATACGTTGACGCTGCGTGGTAGGGTATGCCGCAGAGAGGAATGCTGTCTTCCTTTCCTTTGTTCCGGGACGTGAGAGTGATCTCCAGAATCTTGGAAGCGGTAATTGCGTCCTCAAAAAACATCTCGTAGAAATCCCCCATCCTGAAAAAAAGGATGCAGTCCTTATGCTGCTCCTTGATTTCCAGGTACTGCCTCATGGCGGGGGTTAAATTCATCGCGCCTTCTATTCCCACTTATCGCCTTTTTTCGTGAGGTCGATATACTGCACCCGCTCTACCCTTCCCCTGTCACTGATGAAAGAATTGAGAAGCCAGCTAATGATACTGATGATGAGGGAACCGATAACGGCGGTCCAGAACCCATGAACCTCAAACCCGGGAATGATGCCGGATGCCATCTTCAGCATCAGGGCATTTATTATAAAAGTGAAAAGTCCCAGAGTCAGGACATTAATGGGCAGGGTGAGAATCAGCAATATGGGCCGGAACAGGGCATTCAAGATTCCGAGCGCGGCCGCCGCGAAGAATGCGGAAAAAAACCCGCTGATGTGGATGCCTTCCAGCAGGTAGGAAGCTGCGATGATAGACACAGTCAGAATTGTCCAGCGTATTAAAATTCCCATGGCAATAAAATCTCTCAATCAAAATGCGTGAATTGCTCCCTCATCGCGCCGCAAACAGGGCACTCGTCAGGAAGTGTTCCATCCGATACGTAACCGCATACCGTGCAGACGTGGTATGTGGTTTCCCTCTCCTCCATCACGTGGCTCATCGCTTCCTTATAGAGCTTTGCATGGCCCTCTTCCACGTCCTTGCTCTGGCTGAAATGGAGCACTGCCGCTGCATTCCCTTCCGCTTCCGCCTGTTTGACGAACTCATCATAGGCGACCCCGGCTATTCGCGTCTCCGATTCAAAGCTCACGGCAAGGTTTTCCTCGGTGTTCTTCACCCTCCCGAGGACGAGGAGAGCCCGCGCCCCGTGGATCTCTTCCGAAAACGCTATAACCCGAAAGAGTTTCGCGATCTGGGGGAATCCTTCCTCCATGGCCTTTTCAGCAAATACCTTCAGCCGGAGCGCCGCCTTCGCTTCACCGGTATACGCTTCGTATAATGCATCTTTAGTACTCATCCCTGAGAGCCTTTCCCCGTGATTCATTGCGTCCAGCGAATAAACATGTGACCGGCATGCCCCCGAGAGACGGGAATCAATTCAGCATAGATTCCCGAAAGTCCATTCCGTATTTACTTCTCGTTAATCAGGGTTAAATTCTTCCTTGCCGGCGCCGCATATGGGACATACCCATTCGTCGGGAAGTTTGTCAAACGGGACACCGGGAGGGATGTTGCCCTCCTTATCTCCCGCTGCCGGGTCATACACATATCCGCAGATACTGCAAACATACTTTTCCATTTTTCCATATCCCTTCTGTTGATATTGAATGATAAACGTAAAGAAAGACTTGAATTCCTTCCCGTCCGCGAAATCGCGTAAGAGTCGTAAGGCTCTCGCTAACATATATTGACAAGAAGATTGTCTTGTATTATAAGGCGCAACTCAGCTTAACTTTTAATATCCACTTTAAGAGGATTTATCAAGACTTTTTCAAGAAACTGCAAAGAGTATAAGACGATTGTTGACTTTAGTATTATCTTATACTATTGAAAATAGTTGAAATCGACTATTCCCCGGTAGCTCAGTCGGTAGAGCAGATGGCTGTTAACCATCGGGTCCGTGGTTCGAGTCCGCGCCGGGGAGCCACAATTTAAGGGATTTCGCGTTCTGCGAAATCCCTTTCTATATTTCCAAGCCTTATAGCGTTAGGAATGTCCAATTGACGTAACATACGAGCACTTATTCCTTGAATAAATGTTTGAAATATTTTAAGATACACAGGACGAAAAAAAGAGTTCACTGGTGAAAGTTCTGTGAATCAATCCTGCAACGAAGCGGATATCAGTTAAGACCGGCGGGTGCCTGGAAGCCTCATCCGGTACATTTGTTCCGGTTGATCGGCCTGCATAATTACCCTGCTTATATCAATGCCGAGTTCATCGGCATTGTCATTTCGATTAGTCTTCTTATCATTGGCTGGAATTTGCTCGAAGGCGCATTAGTATGGGAGGCACAAATGGCAGAGAAAAAGCAAGCATCTCCAAAAAAGAAAAACCGCAATAGAGAGAAAGAAGTTAAACCTGTTAAAAATAAAATTGTTGCCTCCGCAGCCGCTCTCTCAGGACATCGGGCAGCCCTCGGAAAGCTGTCTGATGGAAGCTTCCCCGTTGTCGGAATTGGCGCTTCCGCCGGCGGCCTGGAAGCCATTGAGCAATTTTTCCGTCATATGCCGCCCGATGCCGGCATTGCCTTTATCGTCATCCCCCATCTGGACCCGAGCCATGCCAGCATGATGACGGATCTCATCCGGAGATTCACGAAAATGGTCGTCGTCGAGGCCGGGGACGGCATGCAGGTAGAGCCGGATCATGTTTATGTGATTCCACCCAACCGGAACATGGCCATCTTTCACAAGACCATCCATCTGTCCATGCCGGGCGATCCTCGCGGTCTCAGAATGCCCATTGATTTCTTCTTCCGATCTCTGGCGGAGGATCAGGGTGAAAGGGCAATATGCGCCGTCCTGTCCGGGACGGGGTCGGACGGCACACTGGGACTCCGGGCGGTCAACGGAGCCGGGGGAATGTGCATGGTCCAGGACCCGGCCTCGGCAAAGTATGACGGAATGCCGGAGAGCGCCATCAAAACAGGCCTTGCCGACTTTATCCTTCCTGCCGAGAAGATGCCGGAGCATCTGATCGGATACGTCGCGCGTTTTTACCAGAAAGGCGGGAGACCGACGCCGCCGCTTCCAGAAAAGACATCGAGCGCCATGCAGAAGATATTCATGCTGCTCCGATCAAGGACCGGACATGATTTCTCCCTTTACAAAAAAAATACCATTCACCGCCGCATCGAAAAGCGCATGAGCGTACATCAGTTCGAGGATACATCTAAATATGTCCGTTATCTCCAGGAATATCCCGATGAAGTGAAGATCCTCTTCAAGGAACTCTTGATCGGCGTGACGAACTTTTTCAGAGACGCCGAGGCCTTTGAGATTCTCAAAAAGAAAATCCTCCCGAAGATGCTTTCCGGGAAGCCCGAAAATTATGAATTGCGGATATGGACGCCCGGATGCGCAACCGGTGAAGAGGCTTACTCCATTGCCATGCTCATCCGGGAATATATGGATGAGTTAAAGCATAATTTTAAGGTCCAGATATTCGGCACCGATATCGATGAAGAGGCCATCGCCAAGGCGCGAGCCGGTTTGTACACGGGAAACATCAGCCTGGACGTGAACCCGCAACGGTTGAAACGTTTTTTCATCAAAGAGGGGAATGATTACAGGATCAAGAAAGATATCAGGGAAGATGTCGTCTTTGCGATTCAGAATGCGATCAAAGATCCGCCCTTTACCCGGCTCGACCTTATAAGCTGCAGGAACCTCATGATTTACCTTGAACCGGAGCTGCAAAATAAGCTCATCCCCCTTTTCCACTACAGTTTGAAGCCGGGCGGCGTTCTGTTTCTGGGACCTTCGGAAAGCATCGGCGGATTCTCCGATCTCTTCCCTGTCATAGATAAGAAATGGAAGTTTTACCAGAGGAAGGAATCCAAGCCTGCAATTGACGCCTTCACCTTCCCCGCTTTTCCCGGGGCTTATGAGCGGGAGGGCGCCGATAAACCGGCAGATGTGAGGAGAATCGGAGGGGCGGGCATTCCCGCCTTAGCCCAGAGAATACTGCTCGCGAATTTTGCCCCGCCAGCCGTTATCGTCAACACGAAAGGGGACATCCTCTATATCCATGGTCAAACCGGGAAATACTTAGAGCCGCCGCCGGGACAGCCTACAGTGAATGTTCTCGAGATGGCTCGGAAGGGGCTCAGGCTGGAATTGCGCTCAGCCCTTCAGAACGCCGTTTCCAATAACCGGAAAGTGGTGCTCACTAACCTAAAAGTCATCACGGAGAGCGGCGTCCAGCCTCTCACCATGACCGTCAAGCCGATCCGCAATGTTGAACAGGGTGAGGGATTGTTCCTCGTGACATTTGACGATGTTCCGCCGGTGAAGAAAGCGTTGCCCGACCGGAAGAAAGGAAGATCAGCGAGAGAGAACAAGCACGTCACAGAGCTTGAGCAGGACTTGAGGTACACGCGGGAAAGCCTTCAGGCAACGATCGAGGAACTCCAGGCCTCCAACGAGGAGCTTAAATCGACTAACGAAGAGATGCAGTCCACCAATGAGGAACTGCAGAGCACCAATGAAGAAATGGAAACCTCCAAAGAGGAACTTCAATCGGTAAATGAGGAGCTGATCACGGTCAATGCGGAGTTGCAGATGAAGATCGAGCAGCTCTCCCGTGCTGAAGGCGACATGAAAAACCTCTTGGACAGCATCAACGTGGGGAGCGTTTTCCTCGATCGCGAAATGAATATCAAGCGTTTCACCACCGACATCACAAGCGTCATCAACCTGATTGCGTCGGACATCGGGAGGCCGCTCAGTCATATCGTTACGAACCTGGAAGACGTTGACCTGGTCGCTGATGCAGAGAAAGCCCTCGAAACCCTGAGGTGGAGCGAGAAGGAAGTACAGTCAAGAGATGGAAGATACTATCTCATGCGGACTATACCCTACAGGAGCATGGAGAATGTCATTGACGGTGTGGTTATCACCTTTACGGAGATCACCCTACTCAGAAAACAGGCCGAAGAACTCGCAAAACTGGCGGCCACAGAAGCGGCATTAAGCTATGCCGAAGCGATTGTGGCGACAGTGAGGGAACCGCTTGTTGTACTGGATGCGGAGCTGCACGTCGTCTCTGCGAATCGCGCTTTCTATAAATTTTTCCGGGCAGCTGCCGGGAAGGTGGAAGGCCGTTTGCTCTATGAGCTTGGCAACCGGCAGTGGGACATCCCGGTACTCAGAGAGCTTCTGGAAGGAGTCCTCGCCCGGGATGAAATTTTCGATAATTTCGAGGTTGAAGTCGATTTTGAGAAGATCGGCAGAAAAAGAATACTCCTCAATGCCCGCAAGATCAGCCATGAAGGCATTCCCCGGCCTTTGATCCTCCTGGCCATGGAGGTGATGAAATGATAACTTTCCTTAATCTGTCATTTCCGCGGAGGCGGGAATCCAGGGATTTGTAAACTATCGTAAAGAGAGAACACATGAAAAAAGGCCCCTCCAAAACAAAACAAGTTGATGATCTCCGTAAGCGTGCGGAAAAGAAAATCCCCGGGTCGGGGGACAGCACCCGGAAGATGTCCGCTCCAGAAATCCAGAAACTCGTTCACGAACTCCATGTTCACCAGATAGAGCTCGAGATGCAGAACGAGGCATTGCGACAGTCGCAGGCGGAGACTGCGGAATCACAGTACAAGTACAGCGATCTTTTTGACTTTGCTCCTGCCGGGTATTTCACACTGGACAAGAAGGGACGAATAATTGAGGCGAATGTCACCGGTGCGTCCTTGCTTGGCGCGGAGAAGCGATCTCTTTCCAAACAGCCTTTCCAGCGTTTTATCACACCGGGGCATTTCAGCATTTTCCAGTCCCATCTTCAGAAGGCCCTCGAATCGCGAAGCAAACAGACCTGCAAACTGAAGCTCACAGGGAAGG
>PMBI01000014.1 GCA_003153775.1 Syntrophaceae bacterium
CTGACAGATTTTGAGTTGACAATGCCCGCCAGGGATATTACGGCAACTTCAGTGGTTCCGCCGCCGATGTCTACAACCATAGAGCTTGTGGGTTCCATTACTGGTAATCCGGCTCCAATGGCTGCTGCCATTGGTTCCTCAATGAAAAACATCTCTCTTGCGCCTGCCGATTCTACACTTTCCCTGACGGCGCGTCTTTCCACCTGCGTAATGCCGGATGGTATGCAGACGATAATCCGCGGGCGGACCAGGGCCCTGCGATTGTGAACGCGATGTATGAAATGCTTCAGCATTGCTTCAGTAATATCAAAATCAGCAATTACGCCTTCGCGCATGGGTCTGATGGCCACGATATTGCCGGGGGTCCGTCCCAACATTTTTTTTGCCTCCAGGCCGACGGCAAGAACCTTTTTCGTGCCCCGCGCATCCATCGAAACGGCGACCACGGAAGGTTCATTCAGCACAATCCCTTTCCCCTTCATATAGACCAGCGTGTTGGCAGTCCCGAGGTCAATGGCAAGATCATTGGAAAATTTTCCTAAAATATAATCAAACAGCAAAACTTTTCCTCCTTACTTTTGTTAACAGCCATTCATAATGTATATTACTCTACCATGAAGAAGCACTCAGATGACATTAAATTTTCAAAACAAAAGACAGGGCTATGCTGGCTGCTTTCTTGTTTACCTCAACACAGATTACTGACTGCAATGTCGTGTGGACGAATTGAATTAGAAAAAAATATTATAAGAGAGGAGAGATAAAAAAGGGGGATGGTGAAGATGTTCTTCCTGTCATGGGGAAGTCAAAAAAGCATGTGGAAATCTCAATGCTTGTTGTATTTCGCAATCTATCACGCCACTGTGAAATAAAACGAATACTATCACTAATATTCGCAATTCAAAACCACCGTCCTTTATAAGCCATTGATTGTATTGGAATTATGTTTTGGCATATTCTATGCCTATCTACAGGTGGGACTCAAGAGGAAAGGGAAATAAGTGGGTCTATAAAATTATGCTGCCATGCGGGGCGCTGAGGTGCCGACTGGCAACGAGACAGGAAAAGTTGAGTCCTTCCGGAAAGCATCAAAATATCATTTTTGATTAACATACAAGACTTCAATCAGAAATGAATAAGAGCATCATTGACTATTTTATTTATTGGGAATATTAAATGCAGGGTTTTGTGTTTTAATGAAGTAATGCCATAATTGATGTTCCTAAATTGTTCGTGGACAATTGAAGGATGATTAGACGTGGGGTGGATACACCCGGAAAATTGTTTGCCGTGATCATGCCGGCGCGGAGAATTTAATTTTTTTAAAACATTAAGAAACGGGTGAGATTAGGAGGTCTTGAATGAATGCCTTGACGCTTGTATTTGTTTCATTATGCGTATTTGCCATCGCCTACAGGTTCTATGGGCTCTTCATTGCAAAAAAGGTTTTGGGACTGAGAGTGGATCGGCCGACGCCTGCAGATACCTGCGCGGACGGAATCGATTACGTTAAAACAAACAAGTACGTTCTGTTCGGTCACCACTTTGCGGCCATTGCAGCCGCGGGGCCCCTTCTCGGTCCTGTCCTGGCGGCGCAGTTCGGTTTTCTTCCCGGAACCCTTTGGATCATTATCGGGTGCGTTCTCGGCGGCGGGGTCCATGATATGGTAGTCCTCTTTGCTTCCACACGCCACAAGGGGCAAAGCCTTGCCAAAATCGCCGAGAGCGAGGTCGGCAAGACGGTGGGCATAGTTGCCTCGTTCGCCTTTCTGTTTATTCTCATACTCACGCTGGCTGGTCTTTCCATCGGCGTTTTGAACGCCCTTTTCGAGAGTTTCTGGGGAGTTTTCGTGGTTGGCTCCACGATCCCGATTGCCATTTTGATGGGTGTCTGGATGTACAAGATTCGCCCCGGCGATATTAAAACGGCAAGTATTTTTGGTGTTGCCCTGCTCGCCGCAGCCATCTATGTAGGGGGGGCCATTGAACCGACATCAGCGCTGGCACAATATCTGAAACTGAGCAAGCATCAGATTGCCATCGCCATTCCACTGTATGCGTTCATTGCCTCCGTGCTGCCCGTATGGTTTCTTTTGGCGCCGCGAGACTATTTATCAACCTACTTGAAAATTGCAACGATCGCCTCGCTGGCGATCGGCATTGTCTTCGTCCATCCCGAACTAAAAATGCCGGCTCTTACACAGTTTACAGGCGGTGGCGGGCCGGTCATCCCCGGCAGTGTCTTTCCATTTGTCTTTATCACGATTGCCTGCGGTGCCATATCGGGTTTCCACGCGATCATTGCCACGGGGACGACGCCGAAGATGATCGGGAACGAAATGGATATTCCCTTTGTCGGTTATGGAGCCATGCTGACAGAGGGATTTGTGGCCATTATGGCTTTAATAGCAGCCTGCGTTCTCATCCCGGCGGACTATTTTGCCATCAACTCGGCGCCTGCGGCATTTGCGAAGCTGGGTATGCCTACCGTAGAACTGAATAGGCTCGCCACCGAGGTTCAGGAAAACATCCAGGGCAGGCCGGGCGGCGCGGTATCACTCGCCGTCGGAATGGCCTATATCTTCGATTCGATTCCCTATATGAAGGGCTTAATGAAGTACTGGTATCACTTTGCGATCATGTTTGAAGCGGTCTTTATTCTCACCGCCGTTGATGCAGGCACCAGGGTTGGCAGATTCATTATGCAGGAAATGATCGGTAAGGTTATCCCCAAATTCAGCCAAACGCATTGGGTACCGGGAATAATCATAACCGGCGGCATCTTCACTACCCTTTGGGGATATCTCGTGTACACTGGCGACATCTCGACGATATGGCCCCTGTTCGGCATGAGCAACCAGCTTCTTGCCTCAAGCGCCCTGATAATTGTGACTACCATGTTGATTCGCATGGGGAAGGCCAAGTACATTTGGGTAACGGCCGTTCCGGGCATCTTCCTCGCGTTTGTGACCATGTATGCCGGCTATTTAAACGTCATGGATGTCTATCTGCCAAAAAAACTCTATATCCTGGCCACGCTATCCATCATTATAATGGTCATGATGATCATCGTCATCATCGGCACCTTCAAGCGGTGGAGCGAACTCCTTCGGATCAAGGAGCGTGTGCAGGATGTCTGGGGCGAGATGGTGATTGCCCCGATTGAAGGTGAAACATGTGTGCTGCCCCTCAAACCTCAACTCAGCGTCCAGGAGAAACAGGCAACGGAAAAGTGGACGTGATAAAAGCCTCTTTTCATAAGGGGGAGCCCAAACGTGGGCCGGGGCAGATTCGAAATTTGTTCCCCGCTTAAGTTCCGGTCCTTCGGCGTCTTGTCATGGCTTTGCCGCTGTTTGTTTATTACTGCCGCAAAGCTTCATCGGCGACAGGAACGGCCTTGGAAGATGACATGACGTAACTCTAACAATGCGATAATCAAGGAGGGAGCACAATGAAAAAAATAGTAGTAGCCATCACCGTTATTCTGTTCGTGGCTGTCAGTCTTGCCTACGCAGAGGATCGCGGAACTCCGGCAGAGGCCAAAGCTATGCTGGATAAGGCAGTCGCCTTCTACAAAAAAAATGGTCCCGAGATAGCCGTTGTCGCCTTAAACAATCCTAAAGGTCTGTTCGTCTATAAAGACCTCTACGTTTTTGCTGTGGATATGAAAGGAAAAATAATTGCCCACAGCATCAAACCGGGGTTAATCGGCAAGGGCCCGAGGGAGATCAGGGACGCCGATGAAGTGGATTTCCTAGATATGATGGTAGCTGTAGCCAAGACAAAGGGGAAAGGCACTGTCAATTACAGGTGGGAGAATCCCGAAACTCTCGTTGTGGAGAAGAAAACCTCATATATTGAGAAAGTGGATGGAGTAATTCTGGGCTGCGGGTACTTTGAAGCCTATGATTGGCAAAGGTCCGCAAAGCCATTCGAGTCACCGCAATGGTGGAAGTAGCGTTGACGATGCCGAGCAGCTTTCCGACGCCCGTGCCGTTGATCAATTGATCATCGACGAAATATCCAAGCTGCTGTCTGACTGAATAATGTGATCTGTCCCTCTCATTTCGTTTGGCAATGCTCAGGCATTCCCTCACTGCGCTAGCACTGCTTTGTCGGTGACATGACTGACCGCTCTGCTTCTTCCTTGAATCTTATGTTGGTAGTTTTTGATAAATTATTCAATATTTCAAGTTGTAATTCACACTTCATATTCTTATCTATTTTACACTTCAATGCACATCGCTTATAACACTATCAATATTTACGTCTTGCACACCGCAGACTGAAGGTGTAGTCTATAGGTATAAATATCGAGGGGTATGAGGAAATTTGTTCATAACTTTGGCCATGTAGAAAGGAGCTTTTTGGATGAAAGATTTATCAGCGAAAATGAAAGATCAAGCCTTAAAAGACATTGAGATGTATTTTGGCAAACCTCCATACGAAAGCGAACATGTTAGGCATCATCTCACGTCTGGTCTTTTTGAAGAACAGTCACTCATGAAATACGGTTTGACGCCTATTGAATTAATGAAGAAATTGCGAGTGATAAAATTGGGTAAGAAAGCAAAACAAGAGGCGTTGAAGGACCTTAAAATGTATTTCGGTGAACCGCCTGTAAAGAAAGAGACGGTTCGCAAGAGAGTCTCATCAGGTCTTCTGGAAATGCAGATCCTGGCGAAGTATTTGATGACAGTCGATGAACTGATGAGGGAGGTAGGATTCGAGGTTATCAAGTAACCGGGAACGAAGACGTGAATATTGTTGCATGCATTAAACAGGTTCCGAACACGGATACCACGATCAGGGTGAAACCGGACGGATCAGGGATCGATGAAACCGGTATCGAATGGGTCATGAATCCCTATGACGAGTTCGGCGTTGAAGAGGCCCTGAGAATGAAGGAGAAGTTTGGCGGAGAAGTCACCATCGTTTCACTGGGTCCGGCAAGGGCAATTAACGCTATCAGAACGGCCCTGGCCATGGGAGCCGACAAGGCGATATATATCAACGCCCCCGTCTTCGATGGCGCGGACGCCTACATGACGGCAACAGCCCTGGCCGCCGCCATTAAGACTATTCCCTACGATATCATCTTGTGCGGGCAGCGGGCCATTGACGACGACTCCGGCCAGGTGGGTGCGATACTGGCCGCGCTTCTTGATATCCCCCAGGTGACGTTTGTAACAAAGATTGATGTTGAAGGCAATTCCATCAAGGTGGTAAGGCCCGTCGAAGGCGCCCAGCTCCTCATAGAAAGTCCCCTGCCATGTGTGGTTACAGCCGACAAGGGATTGAATGAGCCGCGCTTCGCATCCCTTCCGGGAATTTTGAAATCCAGGAAGAAACCTGTTGAGGTCAAGGACGCGGCAGCGTTGGGTGTCACCAGGGATGTCAAGGCAAGGGTACTCAGGATCATGGCGCCTCCGGCGAAACCCCCGGGAAAGATTATCGCAGGGGATGACCCCGCAGCCAAGGCCAAAGAGCTTGTTAAGCTGCTCAGGGAAGAGGCGAAGGCTATATAGGCCTTTTATTTTTACAGTGATCACCATCTGTACTATTAATTGCTGGCAGCGACGTGCCCGCACATCCCCCAAAATAGAGGGCAGATGTTGTAGTACTATGGATTTGAGAGACTACCACAATTCAAATGGTAATCCTCGCCGCAATGCTGACCCCAAAGTTACTGACTTGGTGAAATACAGATTCTCTCCTCCCATTTTACCCCGGCTTCTCTGCCGGCGTCCCGACAGTGAGAGCTTCGGAAAAGGGCAAACATAAATCAAACAAAATCAGGAGGTGGAAGTAATGGAGTGGCAGGATGAATACAAGAAGAAGACTGTTTCAATGGAAGAAGCGGCAAAACAGATCAAATCAGGAGATACAGTCATCACAGCTCTGGGCATCGGTGCCTGTTCCGCCGATATGTACCATGCCATCCTGAACCGGCATAAAGAACTGCAGGGCGTCAACATGATGGATGCCGTACAGGTTCGTCCCTGCAAACTCTACGATCCAGAGTTCATGGCTGGCATCGACGGCCATATCAATTACATGCCTGCCTTCGGGATGATTACCATCCGCAAGATCAACGCCACCCTGCAGCCGGATTTCTTGCCGATTATGAGTTCCGACAGTGGCCGGAAAATCGGGAAACTCGCTGACGTGTTTACCTGTATGACAACGCCTCCTAACAAGCAGGGATATGTGAACCTCGGATTGACCAATTTCTACACCATGCAGGCTATCCGAGAGGGTCGGGCGTCGGGTAAGCAGCGGGTGACCGTCGCCGAAGTGAATGATCAAATGCCGACGATTTTCGGATCGAACTGGCTACATGTATCTGAATTTGATTTCTTCGTGGAGCATTCCACACCCATTCCAGCCTTTAAGCGGGCCGAACCGGGTGAACGGGAGAGAAAGATTGCCGGCCATGTCCTAGAACTCATGAGGGACGGTGACACCTTCCAGATGGGTATAGGGGGGATTCCCGAAGCCGTGGTCGCCGGTCTAGAAGGCAAGCACGACCTTGGGGTCCTGACCGAGATGTTCCCTATCGGACTTCCCGATCTGGTGAAGAAGGGCATCGTGACCAACGCCCGAAAGCCTCTACACAAGGGGATCACCGTCGCCACCTTCTGCATCGGCGATCAGGGTCTCTATGAGTATGTCAGAGAAAATCCCGCGTGTGAATTTTTCCCTGCCTCCTATACCAATAATCCAGCGCTGATCGCACAGCATCCAAATCTAATTGCCATTAACATGGGGCTGATGGTTGATTTCAGCGGGCAGATCTGTTCCGAGGGTGTAGGGCACCGCATGATCAGCGGCTCAGGCGGTCAGTTGGATTTCATGATCGGCGCGGCGTATTCCGAAGGCGGAAAGGGCATCACCCTAATCTCCGCCGCCCGGACTCTGAAGGACGGCAACCTGTTATCAGCTATAGTTCCGGAATTGCCTGTGGGATCTCCAGTGACGGTTCCCCGGACCCTTGCTGATTATGTGGTTTCTGAATATGGCATCGCCCATCTCCGCTACAAGTCGCGGCGGCAGCGGGCGGAAGATCTGATTAACATTGCCCACCCGGATCTGCGAGGCGAGCTGCGGGACAGCCTGAAAAAGAGATTTTATCCCAAACCGGCCAAATAAGAGGCCGGACGAATTTTAACCAATCATCTTTACCGGCCGGGCAAGATGGTCCCGGGCATGGGTGGTGCGATGGATCTGGTATCGGGCGCCAAGAAAGTCATCGTGGGAATGGAGCATACCTCGAAAGACGGAGAACCCAAAATCCTCGTGACTTGTGATCTGCCGCTTACAGGAAAGGGCGTTGTCAATGTGATTGTCACTGAACTCGCCGTTATTCGCGTAATACCGGAGGGTCTTGGTCTGATTCTGTAAGAAACCGCTCCCGGCGTCACAGCGGCGGGTGTTGTTGCCAAGACACAGGCAAAGTTAACAATCAGTATGAATTTGACGACCATGAAAGGTTTGTCGAATTAGGATGAAATTGAAAAAATATTTCTAACGTTTCAAGTATATCCCGGGGCCATGTCCTAACCGCCATGGCCCCGGTAATTTGGAAAGCAGAAATAGAGAACACTTCTCACTTAACTGCTAACAAGTCTGAAACCTGCCCGCGGAAAATGTATCACTCGAATTCGATCTATTCAGGTTTGCTGATTACTGAATGAAAGGTGGCGTCCCCACCGGGATTCGAACCCGAGTTACCGGCGTGAAAGGCC
>PMBI01000078.1 GCA_003153775.1 Syntrophaceae bacterium
AAAAGACAATTAGAAAAATCAGGGACGTGAGAGAAAGAATCAAAAGGTGCCCTCTGTAGATTATTTTGTGCAGTGAATATTTGGCGGCTATGGACTTCAACATGAAAAGAGAAAGGATAGCGCCTGACAAAGTGATCAAAGGAATAAGCGCCTTCAATGTCCCCAGGTTCGGCGTAACTTTTTCAGCGGGGATGACGCCGCCAAGTCCTGCCATATCAATCAGCCACGGAAGCAGGTTGTGCCCGCTGTAAACGAACTCATGGAAATAGATATTCAGAAATCCTGCAAAGGCGAGAAAGAGATAGACGTGCCCGACGTGAACAAAATGCTCCCGCCATCCTTTATCTGTTGGAAATCCCGAAGCCACTAAAGCAATGACTGTGAACAATGTGAGGATAAGGCCGGGGAGAGCGGCGTCCCTGATGAAGATTCCCGCGCCTTGGAACAAAGCTGGATATTCCGTCGCGTATCTGTCGAGAGGTATTAAGGACGGCAGCTTTACGGCCAGCACGGAGCCTACGATCAGGATTGTAAACATGGCGCCCGGTACTTCCCATTTTTCTCTCGCCATCATTTCCTGCCAGGGAAGACGCGCATCGATGCGTACGGATTTATGGGTGCAGCTCTTGAGGCAGGAGAGGCAGAGGACACAGTCTTTTGTTGCCTTAGCGGCTGACGGATGGATGCCCATGGGGCAGTTTTTGTCTTTCACACAATCCTGTGTAGTGCACTGACTTGAACAGACATTGCTGTTGCTTCCCAACTCCACCAGGGAAAGTGCAGCAAAATGACCGACCACTTTCCCGAGCGGACAGATGTGCTTGCACCAGGAGCGCCTGCCGAAGAGAGAGGTGGTGATGACTGCTCCGCCGAGGATTGTGAGAAGAAGGCCGCTGGTCGCCCGCGCTTCGGTGAACATGTGACTTGCATGTTCCATCATGAATATGACGACGAAGCCGACAATCCCAATCCATATACCATGTCGGCTCAGAAATGCGGGTACCGCCAGAAATGTTGTTCTACTGGAATTAATGCCGTTGGCAATCACCGGCAAGGGACAGTATCCGCACCAGCTCCGCGCGGAGACCGCGATGGAGAAGATCATAAAAGGCCACCATAAGGCCCAGACGACAAGATTTGCCAGGTTGTTCTTTTCCGGCCCGAGGAGTGTGTAGAGTATTATGCCTATCATGAACGGGACGGTGAGGAACTGGAGACCCGAGGGAACGAAGCGATGATGGACAAGAGTGTCGAGGAAGGGAATTCTCAGGAGGTTTATTTTTCCGGTGGTCGAGAAGACTGGGAAATTAACAAAAATCTGCCGGTCCGTGATTTGATTCCCCTCGGCGATGGCAACTGCCCGCTCAATTACCTGTTGCAGTTCGTCGACGTTTAGAGGCCAGTCATGATCCACCAGGGCGTTTAACGCGTCGTTCGAAAACCTCGTGACATTTTTGTTGAATTTTCTGTTGAACCCTGCAAGAAGGCTTTCGGCAATAAGCGGGATATCCTTTTTTCTATCCCGCAACGGCTTCAATCGGACGACTGCGCCGCTCAAAAGGGCGAGTAATTCGGGGATGAGACCTGCTTCCGGTTCTCGATTCCGATCCTCACCCGTAGTTGCAATGATGCGCACCTTGCTTGTAATGCTGCCCGTTTCGCCTTTCCTCGTAAATCGATGCTCCGTAAGGTAATGCGCCAGCAATCTCTGAATCCTCGGAGCGAGATGCTCTACGTTTTCCAGAATTAATGTCCCACCGTCGGCAATCTCCAGATAGCCGCGTCGAAGACTCGTAGCATAACCGGCAACGCCGGGGCCGTGTCCGAACAGGGCTGACTCCTGTGCGATTTCCAGGTGCACTTCGTCCCTTGCTGCGAGACGGCCTTCCCGGGCCTCCCGCTGTATCGGCGGCGGATTGTCGCACGTGAGGTGAAGGAGCGGCCGTGCTGTGTCCCCGTTGTGGTAATGAATCAACCTTGCCGCCAGAAACCTGCCAGTGCCTCTTTCTCCGCGAATCAGGACATTTGCATCGCTCTTTGCCAGATGTGAGATGGTCCCGTTTATATCTTTAACCCACTTGGTGTTTCCGGGAAACTGATCGACTTCCGAAGGCGGGGGCACGCTGAGAAGACCGGCAATAACTTCTTTGCTCTCGACATCTTTGACCTGCTGAAGGATGTCCTTTTTCACCAGCCGTTGCGCGAGCAAACGGAAGAAGGCGCTATTCAATTTCTGATAACGCATTCTCAACTCATCAAAAATGTCATGACTCAATTCGATTACGCGCACATCCGTAATTGCTTTGACGTTGGCGGTGCGCGGTTGACCGGTCAGAAGAGCTATCTCACCAAATATGTCGCCCTCCGTCATCGTCGAAAGGGTATATTCAACGCCCTCATCATTGGTCGAGGTGGCTGCCGCTCTTCCGCTCAAGATCATAAACATAGAGTGACCGGGATCGCCGCGATAGATGATGGTCGTGTTTGCAGGGAATGTATTACTGATCAGGCGTGGTATGATAGCGGCAAGGGTCTCCGTCGGAAGATCCCTGAAAAGAGTGAATTTGCGGATGTCTTCTATGGTAATCATTTCGCTCCAGGCAGAGCTGTTGTTACCTAAAAGATGCTTCTTCACCAAAAGATGAGACACTGAAAGTGCCGGTTATATGCGTTCCCCGCACTGATTACAGAACATGGATTTTGGCAGATTTTCAGTGCCGCACTTTGGACATTTGAGAGGTTCGGGTTTCTGTTCTACAGGGTGTCCGCACTGCACGCAAAATTTCGCATTGGGAGGAAGATTCTTGCCGCACTGCGAACATTGCTGAAAGACGACGATCTGGTGCCCGCAGTGGGGGCAGAATTTGGCTTCCTTGGAGACATCTTGCTGGCAGTCAGGGCAGCGGAAAGTCTCTGGTGCCGAGGCCTGCTGGGTCGGTGAGCCCTTAAACGCCTCGGCGAACATGGCCGGCATCATGAAGCCCATACCCATGCCCAGTCCGGCTCCCGCCTGTCCTTGTGACTGGGATGCCGTCTCCATGGCCATGGCAGCCTTCATCTTCAAGAGTTTATTGAGGTCATCGAAAATCCCGAGGCGGCTCTTATCATCTATGGCCTTCTGGACTTCCGGCGGCGGCGTGATCGAATTAATGTAGAGTTGGGACAGGCCAAGACCGAAGTGAGAAAAATCTTCTTCGAGGGCTTTCTTCAGGCCAAGCGCGAGTTCATCGTACTTTGCAGGAAGGTTAAAGATGGTATCAATATGATTTCCCATGAAGTCGTTGAACCGGGAAACGATTACACGGTTGAGATATTCTTCGATAGCATCAGCCGTAAATACCCCCTGGGTTCCGACGAGGCTGTTTATGAGGAGAACCGGCTGAAGAACCTGGATGTTAAAAACCCCGAAGGCCCTGAGACGGATGAGCCCCAACTCTGAATCTCTGAAGGCGACAGGATCGCGCGTCCCCCATTTCAGGTTGGGGAAGATTTTCATATTGACGAAATAGACTTCCGCACGCAGCGGACTGGTCATTCCCCAGGGCAGGCTGAGTACTTTTGTTAAGATTGGAATATTGGCTGTTTTCAGTGTGTGCCTGCCGGGACCGAATGCATCGTAGGCCTTGCCGTTATAGAAAAAAACCGCGGCCTGACTTTCCCGGACCGTCATCTGGGCGCCGAACTTGATTTCACCGGATCCATTTTCAGGGATTCTGTGAACGAGCTCTTTTCCCTGCTCGTCAAACCATTCGATAACTTCCAAAAATATTACATTGTTGGTTCCCATATACATGGTCCTTCAAAATCTTTTTTCTTACCGTGCGGGTGTGTTCTTTTAGTCCTTGAAACTGCCAGCATGATAGGCAAGCGCCGATGCGATGTCAAGGGGAAAACAGTACGTGTATTGATGGTTTCCGGACCTCTTGGTCTCACCGTCTTTTCACGCCATTTGTTTTTCAGTCTGTTGATGAAGTCGCATCAATTATTCTTCTCATATATTTTGCAGTAGTTACAATTTCGTTATTTTGAAGTTTAAATGAACAAAATTGTTACGCATTATAACACATAACGATCAAGAGTTGATAATAAACACTAATAAATACCGTAAGTTACGTAATCCACCTCGGTTAGCATCAAAATTGCAAAACAATATTCTTGATATATCAAATAACCCGCGGGAGGTAAATTGTATGAACTCAGGCGATACAGCATGGGTACTAGTATCGACAGCGCTTGTCTTTTTTATGGTTCCGGGATTGGCGCTTTTTTATGGGGGCATGACACGCAGGAAGAATGTCCTCTCCACCCTGATGCAATGCATCATCGTCGTGTGCCTGATAAGTGTCCAGTGGGTGTTATTCGGTTACACACTGGCGTTCGGACCCGATTCAGGCTTCGGAATACTTGGAAATCTCGATTTCATTTGCCTGCGGAATGTGGATTTCAACCCCTTCAATGAATATTCAAAAACAATCCCCCATCTCGCATTCATGATTTTTCAGTGTATGTTTGCCATTATTACACCCGCATTAGTCATCGGCGCCTTTGCGGAGCGCATCAAATTTTCGTCTTTTTGCATTTTTTCCTTGCTGTGGGCCACCTTTGTCTATGACCCCATTGCACACTGGGTTTGGGGAGCCGGGGGCTGGCTGAAAGAATTGGGAGGCCTTGATTTTGCCGGGGGTATGGTCGTTCACGGGAGTTCTGGTTTGGCCGCACTTGTCGTTTGTCTTCTGATTGGTCAGAGAGTCGGCTATCAGAAACAGCCTTTCCGGCCGCATAACCTTCCCTTTACAGTATTGGGGGCCGGCATGCTCTGGTTTGGGTGGTTCGGTTTCAACGGCGGGAGCGCCCTCGAAGCGAACGGGTTGGCAGTTAATGCCTTTGTCAGCACCAACCTTGCCGCTGCAGTTGCGGCTCTGACATGGGCAATCTGGGAGTGGCAGAAAGACGGTGCACCGACCATGCTCGGTTTGGTTACCGGTATTATAGCGGGACTCGGGGCGATTACGCCGGCCTGCGGTTATGTAAGGCCCCTTGCTGCTATACCCATCGGAATTTTGGCAGGCGTCTTTTCTTTCCTCGCCGTAACAAAACTGAAAGCCAGGTTGGGTTATGATGATTCGCTGGATGTCTTCGGCGTTCATGGAATTTGCGGCGTATGGGGAACCATCGCAACAGGACTCTTTGCGGAAAAGGCGATAAATGCGGCCGGAGCGAACGGTTTTCTTTTCGGCAATGTCAAACTGCTCCTCGTACAGGGGCTTTATGTCGCCGTCGTTATTTGTTACTCAGTTGCAGTAACCTGGATTCTGTACAAGTTCGTTGAGGCCTTTATGGGCATGAGGGTTGAGAAGAAGGATGAAATAATCGGCCTTGACCTTACCCAGCATCACGAATCCGCATACACCGTTGTGGAATAAGGAGGTTATTTACCATGAAATACATAATCGCGATAATACAGCCCCACAAACTGGACGAGGTGATGAAAAGCCTCGAGGATGTAGAGGTGAACTTGGTGACCGTATCCAATGTGCTCGGACGCGGCAGGCAGAAGGGATTGACGGAGGTATACCGTGGCGCGAAGGAAGTAGGGAGCCTGCTGAAGAAGATAAAGTTGGAGATAGCGTGCAACGAAGATTTTGTGGAGCCTACGGTACAGGCGATCATCAAGGGAGCGCGGACGGGTGAGATCGGGGACGGGAAGATCTTCGTGCTGGACCTCTACGATGTTATCCGGATCCGCACAGGCGAACGCGGCGGCAAGGCCATAGGATAAGGGGAGGGGTGAAAGGATTATGAACCTTAAAGAGCTAATTAAGTATTCCAAGGACAAGCGTCTGGAGTTCATTGATTTGAAATTCACGGACATCCCGGGATTGTGGCAGCACATCACGATACCGATCCAGCAGTTGGACGAGGAACTGATCATCCACGGCATCGGTTTCGATGGTTCGAGCATCCGGGGTTTCCAGCCCATCAACGAGAGTGACATGCTGATCAAGCCGGACACTGAGACGGCATTCATCGATCCTTTCATGGCGGATCCCACGCTGAGCATGATCTGTAACGTGAAGGATCCGCTGACGCAGATACCGTATTCGCGTGACCCGCGTAACGTGGGACAGAAGGCGGAGCGGTACCTTTCGGTCTGCGGGATCGCGGACCAGGTTTTTTTCGGTCCGGAACCTGAGTTTTACATATTTGATGATGTGCGTTTCGAGCAGACTTACAACACGGGTTTTTACCGCGTCGATTCGAAGGAAGGCTTCTGGAATAGCGCAAGGGACGAAGGCCCGAATCTGGGATACAAACCGCGCTACAAGGAGGGCTACTTTCCTGTGCCTCCCACGGATAGCCTGCAGAATCTCCGGGCGAAGATGTGCAAGGTGATGACGGAAGTGGGGATACCGGTGATTCTTCATCACCATGAGGTTGCTACCGCAGGCCAGTGCGAAATCGGTGTGCGTATAAATAACCTTGTGGATACGGGCGACATGCTGATGAAGTACAAGTATGTGGTGAAGAACGTCGCCCTGGCGCACGGCAAGACTGTGACGTTCATGCCGAAGCCGCTCTTCATGGATAACGGTTCGGGGATGCATGTGCACCAGAGCCTCTGGAAGAACGGAAGGAACCTGTTTTATGACCCAGGCAGCGGATACGGAGGGATCAGCAAGCTCTGCCGTCACTACATCGGGGGTCTGCTCCACCATGCGCCGTCTCTTCTGGCCTTTACATCACCCACGACGAATTCATACAGGAGACTCGTTCCCGGTTATGAGGCGCCTATCAACCTGGTGTACTCGCAGCGGAACCGTAGCGCGTGCGTGAGGATACCGATGTATTCACCCTCTGAAAAGGCGAAGCGTATAGAGTTCCGTTGTCCCGACTGTTCCTGCAATCCATATCTGGCGCTTGCAGCGATGCTCATGGCGGGACTGGATGGCATCGAGAATGAGATCGAGCCGCCGCCGCCCATCGATGAGGATATCTATGAGCTTTCCCATGAGGAGAAGAAGCATATCAAGGCTACGCCCGGCTCCCTTTCGGAGGTTCTGGATGCCCTGGAGAAGGAGCACTCCTATCTTCTGAAAGGTGATGTCTTTACGGGGGACCTGATCGAGACGTGGATCGAATACAAAAGGAAGAGGGAGGACGACATGATCAGGCTTCGTCCCCATCCTTACGAGTTTGCGCTGTACTACGATATTTAGAATTAGGGATCAGGGATTAGGGATTAGAGAATTGAACTAATATAAATCAGGAGGTTAAGGACATGGATATAGGAATGGTGAGCATTTTTGTTGGTGTGCTGGTCATTATGGCAGTCATTATTTATATCAAGGCGAACATGAAGATCTGTGAGCCCAATGAGGTGATGATTTTTTCCGGCAGGCAGTTTAAGGATAAGGACAAGAAGTCGGTTGGCTACCGTGTCATCAAGGGCGGCCGGGGTTTGAAGATCCCACTCATCGAGACGGTGCGGACCATCTCGCTAAACACTATGCCCATCGAGATGGATGTAACGGGTGCTCTCACGCGGGGGACGATCCCCGTGAATGTAAAGGCGATGGCGAATATCAAGATCGCGGGCACGATGGAAGAGGGTCTGGGTAACGCCATCGAGAGATTCCTCGGGAAGAGTGCAACGGCGATAGCGACAACGGCAAGGGAGATACTGGAAGGCACGCTCCGCGGGATACTGGCGACGATGGAGCCGGAGGAGGCGAATGCGAACCGGATAGCGTTGGCGCAGCAGGTTGCCGGTGGGGCGAGGGAGGATATGCAGCGGCTGGGGCTGGTTCTGGATACGTTCAAGATCCAGGAGATCAAGGATGACAAGGGCTATTTAGAGGCTATCGCGAGGAAGAAGAACGCGGAGGTCCACCGTGATGCGAGGATCGTGGAGGCCGAATCGAATGCACAAGCGAGCAAGAAGGAGTCCGAAGGCAAGAAGGTTGCGGAAGTTGCGGAGATCGAGTCCCGGCGGTCTGTTGTAGAGACGGAGATGAACTTCAGGGTTCAGCAAGCGCAATGGAAAGCTGACGCGAATCGCGCGGAGGAGAAAGCGAAGGTAGCCGGAGACATCTCGCGCATGGAGGAGACGAAGACCCTCGAGGCCCGGCGTGTGGAGACGAACAAGCTGAAATATCAGGCGGACGTGATAATACCGGCGGCGGCGGAGAAGGAAGCATCATTGATGAAAGCTATGGGAGCGGCGGCAAGGACTTTTGAGGAAGGGAAGGCGAAGGCGGAGGCGTTAAGGCTTCTCCGTGAGCAGTGGGAACACCCGAACAGCAAGGACCTGTTCATGATCCAGCTCATGCCGGAACTTGTGGGCCATGTATCGAAGGTGATCGCATCCAATCTCAGTGTGGAAAGGCTGACTGTAGTCGACGGAGGCGGAAGTGGCAGCGGCGGCGGTATCCCCCACCTGGTGGGAAACCTGGCCGGCTCGGTCAACTCCTTCTTCGAACAGATGAAGACAATGACGGGCCTGGACCTCGCCAGATTGATAGAAGAACGCTACCACGCGTCGTCTAAATAAAAAAGCACGGCGCGAAGCCAACTGTAGCATGCCTTAGCGTTCCTGAGAAAATTCTCCTCTCCTGCGGCGGGGAGGGGGCCGAGATACAGTTTTCCCTCCCTGGCCCCCTCCCGCTTTCCACTGATCCATAAAACTGGGTTTGATATTTACGGGGGAATATTGTAAACCTTTATCCATGAGACGGAAGAAAGTGGAGTATGCAAAGGTTTATCAGGGGAAGGCGCTGATTGCCGATCCCATATACCAGTACGCCTCTTTTACTGTGCCGACAATTGATTTCCCGGGCGAGAGAACGGAAAAGGACCTCATTGACTCTCCCTGGGTTCAAAGACTGCGGAGAATTTACCAGCTCCAGAGCGCGCGCTGGGTGTATCCGGCCGCCGAGCACAGCCGGTTTCAACATTCCCTCGGGACCATGCACGTGGCGGGTGAGTTCGGAAGGTATCTCTACCCGAGTTTGAAAGAGGTGTGCAGGGATGCCCCTTCGATAAACTATGTTGAGGAGGTTCTCCGTGTCGCGGGTCTTCTGCACGATGTGGGGCACGGCCCTTACGGGCATTTCTTTGATGACCATTTTCTCGGCCAGTATGGCATTACCCATGAGGACCTGGGAAAAGCGATTATCACGAAAAGGCTGGGGAACATCATCCGCCAAATCCGGAGGAGCCCCAATGGTCCCTTTGCCCACGGGGAATGCCTCGATCCGAACCAGGTGGCAATTCTGATTAAAATGCCGGAGGAGGATGACAGCGGGCTGCCGAGGTGGCTGCAGCTGTTGAGGCAGCTCTTTTCAGGCATTTACACCGTCGATAATCTCGATTACGTGCAGAGAGACGCCTATATGACGGGATTCTCCCTCGATATCGTGGATATTGCGAGACTTCGCTTTTATACTTTCTTTACGAAAGACGGCTTTACGCTTCATCAGGCAGGCATCTCGGCCCTGAGTCGCTTCATAAACGCAAGATTGAATCTCTATACGAATGTCTATTTCCATAGGACGACGAGAGCTCTTGACCTGCATCTGCAGGAGATATTCAGGGAAACGATGCACATAATCTTTCCGTGGAATCCATTGGAGGCGCTTGACGAGTATCTGAATTGCGATGAATGGCATTTGTACTACATAGTTTTGACCTGGCTCGGGGAAAAGGACCGGAAAAAACAGAGACTGGGTCAGGAATGGGCAAGGCTTTACAGCAGGGAAGTGAAATGGAAGATGTCTTTTTCCGCAGATATATCCATCGACCAGGTTCAGAGGGGGACGAGATTCGCACATGCCGGCGATTATGAAAAACAACTCCGGGGCTTTCTTCCTGAAAAACTGAAAGGCATCTCATTTCGCGTCGATCTGGCAACGCAGGACCCACGCCCCATAAACCCCATGGCAGAGACGGAAAAGAGGGTTAATATCTTCAACCCGACCACGGGTGCGACATCCCCGGAGCCGTTGAGAGAAATCTACCGCTTTATACCGGCGCGCGTCGTCCATCTGCGCGTCTTTGCACTTTCCCACGATAATGATGCAGAGATTTCCCAAGCCGCCGAAAAGATGCTCGGTGCCCTGGAGGGAACAGCCAAGACTAATATTTGATTATCCCGTATCCTCTTAGAGTCGCAAAACCAGCCAAATATGTGGAGGCACTCCTTGCACATCATCGGACGTGGCGCCATTACGCAGGGGCGTATTGCTGATGTGATCACCTGGGATGCCATTAATTTTAGAATTGCTTCACTGTCTGCATCCAGAAGAGCACCGAGTGATCGGTGTCAGAGGTAGGGCGAGCCGCCCCCAGTTTCCATGCCATTGTCAGGTTTATCTGTGAGCCATCCCGTGCGACCCAGACCAAACCCAGCCCCATGCCGCTCAGTTCCCGTGTATTGTCGGAGCCGGCGATGAATGGGTCGTGGTTGACGCGGATGCCCCCATTGTCGAGGAAGGTAGAAGCGGTAAGCGTGCCCGGTACGTCAACGGGTAGACGATAGCGCAGTTCCATAGTGCCGAGATAGCCCTCGTTACCGTACGCCTCGCCTTGAGGGTAAGCGCGCACGCCATACGGCCCGCCCAGGCCGAAGCCCTCCGAGGAATCCAGATTCTTGTCTGCCAACTGACCGGAGAGCGCGCCGTAGATTGACCAACGATCACTCAGACGTTTCAATCCGGTCATATCAAGTGCGAGCTTATTGTATTGTCCCTGAGTTTGAGCGGAGGCTTCGTCATTGGCGCGCGCAGACGGATTCTCAATGTCCAGCCGTCCCGAAGTCCAGGCCAGTGAGAAGGTATAGGCGCCCGCAGTTGACTGTCCATTCCCGGCGATGCCCAGTCTGCCGAGACGGATGCTTCTCTTTGTCGAATCCACATCCGTGTCGTCGTACAGTTTTTTGTCATCGAGGTTGGCCACGACGTTTAGGTTGAATGCGCGCGAACGGATGAAGGGATAGGTGGCATACACGCTGGCGATAGTCCCGCTGCCGCCGGCGTTGAGACTGGACAGTTGCCCACCAAGACGATAGTCGTTGTATGAATAAGCCGCGCCAAGGCGCAGGCCGCTGCTGCCGACCGGCAGATTATACGAAATCCGTCCATAGTTCAGATGTTCATCGCTTTTCAGGAGGCGGACCGTAAGCAGGTCGCCGAGACGAAAAGGACTGTTAAGATTGAATGTGGTGCCCAAGCGCCAGTTGCCTGTGTAGCTATCGCCGAAATTGTCCAAATCCACTTCGCCGCTCACTAGGGGACCCGGCTCCATTCGGACCAGGAGATCGGTCAGTCCAACGCTTGCGCCCGGTTGCAGCGTCGCTCGTGCGCTGCCGATACCCGGTGTGTCACCCAAAAGCAATAGCGGGCGCTCGATTTCCGCCTCCTTTGGGGGCTTGTCCGGCTTGACCTCCTTGAACAGGTTTTGCGCCCATTCTCCATTCACACGCGACTGGTTAACTAATTCGAGCTTGCCCAGCTTGCCTTCCAAGACGGCAATTTCCACCACGCCGTCTTCACCCGGCTTGCTTTCCACAACGGCGATTTCCACCATGCCGTCGTGGATAACCTGCAGCGGCAAATAGACGCGCAGGGGGGGATAGCCGCGCTGGCGATAATATTCTTTGATGCGCCCGGCTGCAGTTTCCAATTCGGGCAGGGTCAGGCTGCGTCCGACGAGATCGTCCAGTAACGCCGCCAGTTTCTCTCTCGGAAACATCGTTACACCGGTGATACGGAAGCCCTTCACGGGAATGTGCACATCGGACTGTGGCTCACCGGGCTTAACCTTGAGCAGCGTTGCATCGGTGCGCGGTTTCTCGAGGTGGATAACTTGCGGCGGCAGATAAACGCGCAGGGCGAGATAGCCGCGTTGGCGGTAATATTCTTTGATGCGCCCGGCGGCAGTTTCCAGTTCGGGCAGGGTCAGGCTGCGTCCGACGAGATCGTCCAGCAACGCCGCCAGTTTCTCTGGTGGAAACACCGTTGCACCGGTGATACGAAAACCCTTTACTGGAATGCGCACCTCGGATGGCGGGGCCTGCGGCGCACCGGGCTCTATCTGGAGCGGAGGCGCATCGGTGTGCGGCTTCTCAAGGGCGGGTTCAGGGCGCTGGAGTTCCTGCATGATGCGTCCCGCATCCGGGGGTTGGGCAATACAAATGGAGTGCATCAGATTCATCAGCGCAACTGCGAAGACGAGGGGCCATTGATGGAAGGTGTGTTTTTGAGGATGGAGCAGCGACATGAAACCACATTAACCTGTTAGTTTTTCATAAGAACCTGATTCTCTGCTGTTGAGCTTGGTGAATATCCCCTCTAATTTTTTTCAGCGCGAGATAAAAATAACTTGTTCCGCAAAAAAAGCTAACCAACACGTAGCGTACAGTTTGACCTTCTCAGGACTATCTCCGTGATTTCAATTACGTAATTTTTTCAGTGAGGGCTTCTACATATCATTATTATATTGGGGATAAAAGCCAAACTATTAGAATATTTTTGTCGTATTTGAGAGTTAAGAGCAAATAATGGGATTATCTTGAATGCTGTCTCGAGTATGCGGAAATATAAGGGGGGGGCGCGTTATATGTCAAAAAAGAAGTGGCTGCAATATTGGGTTTGGCAGCTCAAACGCCGTATATTAAATTCATCGCAGCCTCTGCATTATAAATAACGTGAAGAACGGCTTTCTCATCTTATAAGACCCGAATAGTCGGCACGTCGTCCGTGGCGATCTGTTTGAGCCGTGGAATCTTCGCCAAGACCGCCAAGGTGAGCTTCGTCCCCGTGATCTGGAGTGCCTCCGGCTGCAACAAGATGCACGAAGTTACCCCCGTCAGTTTGACTGACGACGGCCTTAATGGCGCTGTGCTGACCCATGCGGACGCCGCCGCCTTCCATTGAAAGAATGTCGCCATGGCGGGGAATGGACTGCGAATGGTTACTATTGGCGGTAACGCTGCCATCGAAGCGGGTGGTGAAAACTGCCTCTCTGCCGGGGGAGGGCGAACCGGATACGGTCAGGATGCCGTTTACGTAGGTGATGAGATAGTTGCTGCTGATCTGTCCAAAGGGCGTAATGGTATAAATCCCGGCGGGAGAAGCCATGGTTGCAGGGGTGGAAAAATCCAAAGCCCCTCCCAGTGCGCCGGCCGTTTCACTATAGACGAAACCACTGTAGTTGGCGGTGAAAGGCGGATTGAGACTTCCCTGTACTTTGCTCTTGTCATCCGCCGTTACCGTAAGCGGGGCTTTGGCAACGGTAAATATGCCGTTGTTGTAGCCAGTCAGATTGTAGTTGCTGTTTGTGACCGCCAGGGTGCCCTGTGTGATATTGTGTGTGCCGGCCGTGGCGGCTGCGCCCATGGGGGCGCTGAGGGCGCCGCTGAAGACGCTCGCTTGTGTGTCGGCATAGACCAGGCCGCCGCCGCCCACAGAGTAGGTGAGGGCAGGGTCGACTCCGCCATATGTCTTGCTCTGGTTGTCTCCGGTGGCGATGATGTCACGTTTGGCAACGGTGAGTGTGCCGTTGGCATCGGTAATGGTATAGTTGGAAGCTGTGCCGCCAGCGGCGGTGATGGTGTGGGTGCCTGCGGTGGCTGCGGCGCCGGTCGCGGTACTCAGGGCGACACCACTCACCACGGCAGCGGTGTCCGTATACTGGAGTTGTGCGGCGTTGACTGTATAGGTCAGCGCCGGATCGGCGTTGCCGTAGGTTTTGCTCTTGTCATCGGCGGTGACGGTGAGCGGGGCTTTGGCCACGGTGAGTGTGCCGTTGTTGTAGGTGATGCCATAACCGATGTCGGAAACGACCGTGCCCTGTGTGATGTTGTGCGTTCCCGCGGTGGCGGCTGCGCCCGTGGGGGCAGTGAGTGCACCGGACAGGAATGGGTCAGGATCGCCGTTGATCAGGTTGGCCGCGTTGTAGTTGTAGGTTAGCGCTGGATCGGCAGCGCCGTAAGTCTTGCTCTTGTCATCTCCGGTCACGGTGAGCAGGGGCTGGGTGGCATAGACGAAATGGTTGCCTGTTGCCGGAACGGTTATGCCGCACGCGCCGCCGTAGATGCAGTTATACAGATTGGGCTTGGCGTTCCCCGGGTCGAGGGCATTCAGGGTATTGCCCACATTGTCCGGCAGGTAAGTGAGCCAGCGTCCGCCGCCTGTCAATGAGTACACGCCCGCGCCTACGTTATTGACGAAATTATGCGCCGTGGCAACAGTGATGGCATCGCCTGCGCCGCTTGCGGTCAATACGCCGTTGAGGATGACGTTGCTGCCAGCAGTGGCGCCGTTGTTGGTAATGCTGATGCTACCGGCATTGATGGTGCGAAGGTCGATGTTGCCGGAGGTGAGGTTGCTCTTGCCGGCCCCGTCGCGCATGTCAATGGTGACACTGCCGCTACCGGCGTTGATGGCGGTGCCTGCCGCCATGGTGATCGTGGCCGCGCCCGCGCTGCGCTGGGCATCGACGACTCCGTTGGCCAGGCGATCATTGGCGATGAGGGTAAGACTGCCGTCGTCGGTGGTGAGGTTGGCGTTGAGCAGGAGGCTCCGCCCGGCCTGGAGGGTCAGCGCCCCGCCGGCCCCACTCGGGTTATTGGCGGTGAGGGCGGAACTGAGGGTGATATCGTTGGAGGCTTGCAGGATCACTGCCGTGCCGTTATTGAGAACATTGGTAAGGGCGCCGGGATTAATGGTGACGGACTGGCTTTGCCCCATGCCGTAGCTCATCGAGCCGGTGGTGGAGAGGATATCTACGCGCCCCCGATCCACGCCGCCCCGATCGTAGAACGATGCTGCGACTGCTACCAAATTGCTCCCGGCGGGGAGTTCCGCAATGGTTGCGGTCAGGTAATCGTTGGCAGTCACGCCGAGGAGGCTGTTGGCGGCGGAGACCGCGCCCACCGTACCGCCGGTGCTCAGTCCCAGAGTGACGGCGCCTGCGTTCGCCGTCACGCCGTTGGTCCAGACGCTGGTCTTCACGAGGTAATTACCGTTGGAGAGGGCTGTGACGCCGCTGATTCCCACCGTGTCGTTAGCCGAGCCGCCGGTGAGGCTGTTGGCGGTGGTGACTGCCCCCACAGTGCCGCCCAGGCCGTTTCCCCAGGTCACGGCACCCACATCCGTCGTCGCGCCGTTATCCCAGAACGGGCTTTGCACCACGTAATTGCCGTTGGAGAGCGCGATGACACCGCTGAAGCCCACCTGGTCGGAAGATGTGCTGCCGATGAGGCTGTTGGCGGCTGAGACTACCCCCACAGTGCCGCCGAGGCCGTTCCCCCAGGTTGATGCGCCTACGTTCAGAGTGGCGCCGTTATCCCAGAGGGAGCTGCCAACCACGTAATTGCCGTTGGTGAGCGCTTTGACGCCGTTGACTCCTACCATGTCGTTAGCCGAGCTGCCGATGAGGCTGTTGGCGGCGGAGACCGCGCCCACCGTGCCGCCCAGGCCGTTGCCCCACGTCGCCGCGCCAACGTTCGACGTGGCTCCGTTATCCCAGTTAGGGCTGCTCACCACGTAATTGCCGTTGGTCAGCGCCGTGATGCTGCTGCCCACCTGATCGTTAGCTGAGCTCCCGACCAGGCTGTTGGCGGCGGAGACTGCTCCCACGGTGCCGCCGAGCCCGTTCCCCCAGGTTACGGCGCCCGCGTTCGCTATCACGCCGCTGTCCCAGTTGGGGCTGGCCACCACGTAATTCCCGTTGGTAAGCGCCGTGATGCCGCCGCTTCCCACCTGGTCGGAGGTCCTGCTGCCGATGAGGCTGTTGGCAGCGGAGAGTGCGCCCACGGTGCCGCCCAGGCCGTTCCCCCATGTTACCGCTCCCGCGTCCACTATCGCTATCAAGCTGTTGTCCCAGCTGGAGCTGCGCACCACGTAATTGCCATTGGTAAGCGCGGTGATGCCGCCGCTCCCCACCTGGTCGTTCGCCATGCTGCCGATGAGGCTGTTGGCGGCGGAGAGTGCGCCCACGGTGCCGCCCAGGCCGTTTCCCCAGGTTACCGCCCCCACGTTCGCCGTCGCGGCGTTGTCCCAGTTAGGGCTGGATACCACGTAATTGCCGTTAGTCAAGGACGTAATGCCGCCGCTGCCTACAATGTCGCTGCCCGAGCTGCCGATAAGGCTGTTGGCTGCGGAAACTGCTCCCACCGTGCCACCAAGACCGTTCCCCCACGTCACGGCGCCCGCTTTTGCCAATGCACCGTTAGACCAACTGGTGCTGGAGACCACGTAATTGCCGTTGGTCAGCGCCGTGACGCCGCCGCTTCCGACCTGGTCGTTAGCCGAGCTGCCGATGAGGCTGTTGGCGGCGGAGACCGCGCCCACCGTGCCGCCCAGTCCATTCCCCCAGGTGACGGCGCCAACGTTCGAAGTGGCGCCGTTGTCCCAGGCAGTGCTTTTCACCACGTAATTACCGTTGGTAAGCGCCGTGACGCCGTTGTTTCCGACCTGGTCGGAAGCCATGCTGCCGATGAGGCTGTTGGCGGCGGAGACCGCGCCCACGGTGCCGCCCAGGCCGTTTCCCCAGGTTACCGCACCCACATTCAGAGTGGCGCCGTTATCCCAGTTGGAGCTCACCACAACGTAATTTCCATTAGAGAGCGCCGTGACGCCGCTGTTTCCGACCTGGTCGGAGGCCTTGCTGCCGATGAGGCTGTTGGCGGCGGAGACCAGGCCCGAAACCCCAGTACTGCCGTTCCCCCAGGTGACGGCGCCCACGGTTGTCGTCGCGCCGTTATTCCAGCTGGAGCTTCTCACCACATAGTTGCCATTTCCGGTGAGCGCGGTGATACCGCTGTCCCCCAAATTGTCGTTTGCCGTGCTGCCGGTGAGGGTGCTGATCAGGGCCCCGCTGGTGCCGTTGTATAGATAGACCGCCCCGGCATTGAGGGCGCCGAAGTCGTCATAGGGTGATGTCACCCCCACATTTCCGGTCGAGAGAGCCAATATGCTGAGGCCGAAGTTATTGCTGTTGGCGGGGTTGGGGTCAATCAGCTGGAAGGCGGGGAGGCTGCCTGCCGTGCTGATGGTGATGTTCGCCGGATCCAGCAGCAGGGTCTTTGCCTGCACGTCGCCGGCAAAGTACAGGTCATGTCCGGAGACCTCAACGAAGCCGCCCTGGCCGCCACCTGCGCCGCGGGCGCCGATGCTGCCGCCAAAGGTGGTCGCTTCATCGGACCAGACGATGACCCGCCCGCCGTCGCCCTGCAGCGTGGCGTCGGCGGTGATAATGCTGCTGCTGTTGATATAAGTGTTACGGGCATTGGGAATCGCCGGGTTCTTGCCCTGATAGTCGCCGCCGATGAGTATGCTGCCGCCCTGGGTCGCGCCACTGGCATTAAAGTCCGCCGCAGCGAGGGTGAGGTCGGCGCCGGTGAGGGTGATGTTACCGCCCTTGCCGCCACTGCCTTGCGCGCTGATCTTGCCGGAGATGAATGCGCCGCCGTTGTCATCCTGTCCGCCTGTCAGATGCACCGAACCGCCAGTGCTGCCATCGGCGGTAATGCGCGCCGGATCGGTCTGGATGATGCGGTGGTCTGCATCCACTGTGACCGTACCGCCAGAGCCGCTTTCTCCGTTAGCGCTTACTATGCCGGCTTGCAATACATTATGGGCGCGGATACTGATGTTGCCGCCGCTGGTGCCGTTGGCGCTGAGCGTGCCGGTGTTTACCGCCAGACGGGATTCGAGACGGATCACGCCACCCGGCCCGGTACTGACGCTGTCGGCTTTCACCACGCCGGTGTTGTTGACGATGCCGTCAAGTATGGCGTCACGCCCGCCGGCGGAAAGTAGGATGGTACCGCCATCGGCCTGGATCAGGCTGTGGTTCTCTGCCAAGGCATCGAAGGTGCTTTTTTCTACGGCGACATTAAGCAAGCCGCCGTTGTTGAGATTGAGCGTGATACGTTCGCCCGCCGCCAGCGCCACCGTTCCCCTGGGCGCCGTAATCGTTCCTTCGTTCCTCACAGTGGGAGCGAGCAGGGCAATGTAACCGCCCTCAGTGGAGGACAGGCTGCCCATGTTCACCACGTCCCCGGCGATGCCGCCCTTCTGGAAGGTATAACGGCCGGCGAGGAAGTCCTGATCCGAAAGGGACAGGCTGGAAGCCACCAGTCCACCGACATTTACCTGCGCGCTCTGGCCGAAGATGACCCCGTTGGGGTTCAGGATGAACACCTGGCCGTTCGCCGTGAGACAACCCAGGATGCGGCTGGGGTCTTGCCCCAGCACACGGTTCAAGGCGATGGCGGAGGCCGAGGGCTGGTAGAAGCGCATCGACTCATTCGCACCAATGCCGAACTCACGCCAGTTAATGGAAAGTTTGGAAGTGTCCTGGCGCACGGTCATGGCGGAGCCGGACTGAGTGATGCTGCCTGATCCGGCGGTCACCTGACCGTCCAGGGGCAAAGCCAGAACGGGCGCCGGGAAATAGGCGAATAGCGCCGCTATCGCGATGACGAGGAACCAGCGATCAAAAGCCAATCTTTTATGCCGGGGAATGGGCTTCATCATCTTCTAATTCAGGAATATCGACGCTCTGCTATTTTCTTGTCTCAAATTTTGAAAGGAAATCAAAGAATCTGTTCCTTAGAAAACCAAATGGCACGTATTGTAAGGTGGCAGGATTTAGATGGTGCAGTGTGACGCTTTACACAAGTAAAGAAAGCTGCGTCATCAAAGAGTGCATCCCAAAAGTCCGGCAGCCCTGCCGCCGTATCCACCGTAAAGAAGATTTAGGTTAGTGGCTTTACGTCTGTCCTTTCGGACAGTTTGCCTTTTTCAGGGCTCTTTCTGTGATTCCACGAAATATATGCTTTCTTGAATGAGGGTTTCATTCCCCTCTACATATGAACATATCGGAAAAAAAAGAGAAAACTTTAGAATTTTTTCATATTTGGAAATTGATCGTGAACATTGGGCCTATCATCGACGCAGTACATTTGACCCGGGGACATGGAAGTAGAAGCAATGATGAAGTTGATTCTCAAGAAAAAGCAGCAACAATTAAGAATCAGACGTGAACTCAACGTCTTAGCTAACGAGGCATAACCGGTATTAAGATTTGATATTCACCAGAGAATATTGTAAACCATGCACCATGAAATAGAGCGACATTTTCTATGCAGGCTACATCAGGGGATGACACTCGTTGTCGATCCTATTTCGCTTAAGGTATTAACTCGAGATGAAGAAAAATAACGTCGGACAATCCAGGAAAGAAAATGAGGAGACCACGGATATAACCTTGTTCGTGAAGACATCCGGCGAGGATATTGCCAGATGGAATCGGCAGAAGATTATTGATGCCCTGATTCGTGAGACGAACGTCGATATAGATACGGCTGATGCAATCAGCAGAGAAGTTGAAAAGCAAATCATTTCATCCGGCATCGGCGTGCTTACTACGCCCCTCATCAGGGAACTGGTGGACGCGAAACTCATCGAGAGAGGGCTTGAACAGGCGAGGAAGATGCACGCGCTGCTGGGATTTCCCCTCTATGACGTAAGGCAGTTAATACTTCTCCAGAATAAGGAGAACGCCAACATACCGCACGGTCCGGAAGGCACGAATCTGATACTCGCGGAAGGGATAAAGAAGGAATACTCACTTTATGAGGTCTTCTCTCCGGAAGTCGGGGATGCGCATGTGATGGGCGATATCCATCTTCATTCTCTGGGATACATAGACAGGCCGTATAGCTCATTTCAGTCTCTTGAATACATAAAGAAATTCGGGCTGAACCTTCCCCATTCCCTTACAGTTGCCAAACCCGCCAAACATGCGGAGGTACTTCTCGCCCATATGGTCAGATTTGGCGCCATTCTGCAGGGGTATTTTGCCGGAGTCATCGGTTGGGATGCAGTTAATTTTTCCTTCGCGCCCTATCTCACCGGGATGAATGAAAAGGAAGTAAGACAATTCGCCCAGATGCTCATTTATGAATTCTCCCAGCTGACATCAGCCAGGGGGGGGCAGGCCATGTTTACTGATATTCACCTGTATTGGGATGTTCCGGAACATCTCCGGGGTGTTCCGATTATAGGCCCGGGAGGAGAATTGACGGGCAGTAATTACGAAGATTTCACCACTGATGCAAGGAGATTCGCCTGGGCCATATTCGAAGTCTTTATGAAAGGGGACGGTACAGGCAAGCCTTTCATATTTCCCAGGCCGCTTGTTCATATTACCGGAGATTTTTTTCAAACACCGGGCCATGAAGACTTTCTTAATCATATCTGTCGCGTTGCCGTTGACAAGGGAAATACATGCTTCCTTTTTGATCGCGATGAGATGATTAAGGCGTACTCTTGCTGTCTTACGGCTACCGCGAAAAAGGGCGATATGCCTGCCGAGGAGAAGATGCCCTGGCGGATGAGATGTCCGGCTTTGCAGAACGTGACGTTGAACCTTCCCAGGCTGGGTTACAAGGCCGAGGGGGATGAGAACAGATTACTGCCGATGCTCTCCGATCTCATGGATGTGGCGGCAAAAGCCCATGTGCAGAAAAAGAATTTTATTGAGAAGCTGCTCTCCCACGGCGATGAAGGACCTCTGTCCATGCTCGCGATGAAAAGGGATGGCTACCCGTATTTGAGGATGGATCATGCATGCTTCCTCATAGGCATTGTAGGACTCAATGAGCTTGTCCAGATTCATACGGGAAGCCAGTTGCATGAATCGGAAGAGGCCCTGATGTTTGGTTTGAAACTGATAGCCCACATGAAGGATCAGACCGAAAAACTCAGCCGGAAATATGGCTTGAATTTTATTCTGGAACAAACACCCGCTGAAACTACGGCCTACCGTTTTGCACGCCTGGATCTGCGATACTATTCTCCGAAAGCGGGTCATTTTGTGCGGGGTGATATTTCGAAAGGAGAGGTCTATTATACAAATTCAACCCATCTCAGCTCATCAGCCTCTGTGGACCCGATAGGACGTGTGAGACAGGAAGGTCGCTTTCATCCTTTGATAAAGGGGGGTGGCGTTACTCAGGTGTGGCTCGGCGATGTCCGTCCTTCCAGTGAGGAACTCGCCGGGTTTATCACCAATGTATTCAGGGATACTGAGAACGACCAGGTTCTGTTCTGTCCTGAATTTACCACTTGCAGAGAATGCGGCCGGACATTCAGACGCCTAAGAGATGAGTGTCAATTCTGCGGCTCGAANNTACCGCATGATTTGCACGTCTTAGGGCTCGCGTTTTTTGCGCCGCCATCTGTTTATCAATCCTGCAAAAAAGAATTTTTTAATAGATCATTGCTGCGCTGCCCTTGACATGGGATAGGCCGATAAATATATTACTGTAGAATTTTGGCCGTTTTAATCGCAAGACCGCATAGTTGACATGGAAGATCATATAGTAAAAATATTCAAGGAAAGCAGTAATCTGACGGACGTTTTCGTCGCAGAAAATCTTGAGGGTATTGTCAGTGTCATTGAGGCAATTACGCTGGCGTTGAAAGCCGGAAACAAGATACTGCTGTTTGGGAACGGCGGCTCGGCAGCAGATGCCCAGCATCTCGCAGCAGAATTTGTGAACCGCTTCGTTATAGAACGTCCACCGCTTCCGGCAATTGCCTTGAGCACCGATACATCCGTAATTACGAGTATAGCTAACGATTATGACTTTTCTGAGATATTCAGCAAGCAGATCAGGGCGATAGGCCAGACAGGCGACGTGGCCTGGGGCATAAGCACCAGCGGCGCCTCTCCAAACATCATAAAAGCCATCGAAGCTGCGAAGAAGATAGGGATGATCACAGTAGGCATGACGGGGAAGGAGGGGGGCGAGATAGCCAAGATGGTAGACTATTCACTCAATGTTTCTTCCAACAGCACACCGCGCGTGCAGGAGGTCCACATTACCGTGGGCCATGTGATATGCGAGATGATTGACTATAAGCTCTTTCAGAGGCCGGATGCGAAATAAAGGCGGCGCCTCGGGCATGAGATGATCGGAATTGATGAATCAACACCATATGGGCCATAAAACAAAAAAGGAAGTTACAAAAGAAGCACCTGATGTTCTCGAAAAGCAAGGGGAAGAACAAAAGCTCTCCGGTGATGAGGATATAATGTTAAAGCTTCAGGAAAAAGAAAAGGAGGCAGCCGACAACTACGATAAATATGTTCGTGCGGTTGCGGAACTTGAAAATTACAGAAAACGCGCGGCCAGGGAGAAGGCTGATTCGATAAAATTCGGCAATGAAAATATTATTAAGGATATCTTGCCTCTGGTAGACAGTATGGAAAGGGCATTACAGCATGCCGACAGCTATGGATATTCCGATGCGTTTAAAAAAGGATTAAAGCTCCTCCAGGATCAGCTTTTGGGTTGCCTCGGAAAACACGGTGTACAGCAAATCGAGTGCGTTGATAAGACATTTGATCCTAACATCCATGAAGCCGTATTTCAGGTTGATAGCGGCGCACACGAGGATAACAAGGTCGCAGAGGAACTTGAGAAGGGGTATCGCTTGCATGAGAGGCTCTTGAGACCGGCCAAAGTGTCTATTTTTAAA
>PMBI01000066.1 GCA_003153775.1 Syntrophaceae bacterium
TTCTGAGGGTATCAATGATATTGCGGGTTCCGATAACAGTCAAGGGACGATCCTTCTGCAGATAACAAATATTATCTGCCAGAAACATGATGTCTCTCACATGATCAAGGTGAGCATGGGTGACGAGGACATAATCGATATTAACTTGTTCCTCAATAGTCAATAAAGATGTAATAGCTCCGGCATCGACAAGGATCTTACCGTCCAAAAGGAAGCTCGTTGTATTGCATCCGGGCGTCTGTGATCCATGGCAACCCAGTACTCTGATCTGCATCTTTTTTCATCCTATGAGAGGAGTTACTAATGCTCTGGGCCCATGTCCTCCCTGGTCAGGAAGGTATTCATGCCGCGATACGGCCTCAGAACAGGCTTTAACGGCAAGGATCGGTCATAAACTCTCATTGTCGGAAGCCGGCGGAACGCTAACATACCTTTCCTGTTCAGGCAACAACTTTATAGAACGGTTGTACAACTTGCAGAGAGGGTGCAGTGGTGGATAAAAGACCAGGAATCTTTACCGTAGCCCTGCAAGGCGAGGGTGCAATGTAAGATAAATTCTTTCTTACCGGCCAGGCGCTTTAATTATTACCGATGATGGAAGCAAATTGAACCCGAATCCTTCTTAACAAAAGGGAAAGCAGAAGTTACAAACCCCGGCTTGTTAAATCAACAGATTCCTATGGGACAACTTTAAAAACTTCATCACCGGGGCGGACACGATCGGAGACTTTGAGACCAATATAGTCACCCGCCGCAGCCTTCTCAACCTTTTGGTTTTCAATCTCCATCGATTCAAGTGTGTTTGTTATGTCCGTAGTGTGACCTATTATTTTGATCGTATCGCCTACTTTTATCTCGCCATTTGTCAGTTTTATCGCCGCAACGCACGGCTTCGCAAAAAATTTTACAACTTCGCCTATCTTTTCTTCCGCCATAACAAATCCTCCTTCTCCATTGCCCAAATAAAAATCACAATGTGACTCTGTAAAGAACCTTTGATGAGTTGAGACTATTGAGAAAGTTATAACTTGCTATGAAGTATATTTTTTCTGACAAAAAAACAAGTGAAAAAAAGAAAAGCAGGGTCGGCGAAAAACCCTGCTTTGCTGTAAACGTAAGAAATCGCGCGAAGTGCCGTGCTACTTTTGTGAAACAACCTTCTTCTTTGTTTGATCCGGACCGATATCCCGGATAAACTCAATTATAGACACGGGGGCATTATCACCTGCGCGATTACCCATCTTCACTATCCTCGTATAACCGCCCGCACAGTCACGATACCGCAACGAAAGTTCATCAAAAAGTTTCCCCACAACTTCCCTGTCCCTTACGTAGGAAAGGGCCTGTCGTCTTGCATGAAGATCGCCTCTCTTCCCGAGGGTGATCATTTTTTCGGCAACTTTTCTCAATTCTTTAGCTTTAGCATCTGTCGTCGTTATCTTCTCATATTTCAAAAGAGACGTTACCATGTTTCTCAACATAGCTTCCCTATGACTCTTCGTTCTGCCCAGACTTTTTCCTGAATTCCCGTGACGCATCTAACTATCTCCCTTCTCCGCTAAGCATAAAACTCTTCATTCTTTAGCACCGAAGTCACCAATGTCTCTCCTCTCCTCCTTATTCCAGGGAGGCAAATCGAGTTTCATACCAAAGCTGAGTCCCATCTCTGCAAGAATTTCCTTTATCTCATTCAGAGACTTCCTGCCGAAATTCTTGGTCTTTAACATCTCCGCTTCCGTTTTCTGAACAAGCTCTCCTATAAGATTAATGCCCGCATTTTTCAAGCAGTTCGCCGATCTTACGGAAAGTTCGAGATCGTCAACATGCCTGAGCAGGTTTTCATTGGCGCTCTCCTTTTCCTCGACTACTTCCTGCTGTTCTTCCTCATCCACATCATCAAAGTTTATGAATATATCCAGTTGTCCCTTTAATATCTTTGCCGCAAAGGCAAGGGCATCCTCCGGAAGGACGCTGCCATCGGTCCATACTTCCATTACAAGGCGATCATAATCGGCAATCTGTCCCACCCTTGCATGGGCAATCGTATAATTCACTTTCTTAATAGGCGAAAAAGCTGCATCAACATTTATAGTCCCTTCAGATTGATCTGAGGCCCTGTCCCTGCGGGCCGGCACATACCCTTTCCCCGTTTTCACAACGAGCTCAGCCTTAAACTTGTTACGTCCGGAGAGTGTTGCAATATGGTGCTCGGGATTGAGAATTTCAACCGTTCCGTCTGTAATAATATCCCCGGCAGTTACGGCACCTTCTTCTGAGGCATCGATATGAACGACTCTCGGACCGTCCTGATTAAGCTTTAATCGAACGCCTTTGAGGTTCAGTATAATATCTGTTACATCTTCTTTGACTCCTGGAATTGTTGAATATTCATGAAGGACTCCGTCAACCTTCATTGAGACAATAGCCGCTCCCTGAATAGACGACAGCAATACCCTTCTGAGGGCATTTCCGAGAGTAATGCCAAAACCCCGCTCTAAAGGCTGACAGGTAAATTCGCCATAAAAGCGTGTATGCGTGCTCTCGTCAATTTCAATTCGCTTCGGTCGTATTAAAGTGCGCCAGCTCTTTTGCATTTTTTAGTTCCTTACCTTTGGGGTATGTTTGTAAGTCTATGACAATTTTACTTTGAATAAAGTTCAACAACTAATTGTTCCTGAACGGGCATAACCAATTCTTCGCGGGAGGGCAGAGTTTTTACCAGGCCCCTGAAATTATCCTTATCCAGTTCCAGCCATTGTGGTATACCCCGCCTGGCAACTATTTCCATCGCCTCAACTATTCTTTCCACCTTCTTGCTTTTCTCTCTTACCCGAATCTCGCTGCCTACCTTAACCAAGTAGGATGGGATATTTATCGGTTTCCCGTCTATTAAGAAGTGCTTATGTCTCACAAGCTGCCTCGCCTCATTTCTCGAATTGGCAAAGCCTATTCGGAAAACCATATTATCGAGACGCCGTTCCAGGAAAAGTAAAAGATTTGTTCCTGTTATCCCCTTCTGTTTGTCAGCCTTTTCAAAATAACTCCTGAATTGCCTTTCTAACAGGCCGTACATCCTCTTGAGTTTCTGCTTTTCTCTCAATTGCACGCCATAATCGGAGTGCTTCCTGCGAAGCTGACCATGATCTCCCGGAGCATAACCCCTTCTCTCAAAGGCACATTTATCACCGTAACACCTGTCCCCTTTGAGAAAAAGTTTCAGGCCCTCTCTTTTGCATAACCGACACACGGATTCTTTATATCTTGCCAAAAAAACCTCCCCATAAAAAAATCAGAATTCTCTATGTAAACCCTAAATAAGATCTATTTTATACTCTTCTCCTCTTCGGAGGACGGCACCCATTATGGGGAATCGGCGTAACATCTCTGATGAGACTGATGTTCAAGCCAGCCACCTGCAATGACCTTAATGCCGATTCACGGCCTGAGCCGGGTCCCTTCACGTATACTTGAACTCGCCTCATTCCATGTTCCTTCGCCTTCTTGACCGCGTCCTCAGCTGCCACCTGCGCCGCAAAAGGCGTACTCTTTCTCGAACCTTTAAACCCCTGCGTTCCGGCGGAAGACCAAGCCACTACATTGCCGCTGAGATCAGTGATTGTAATAATGGTATTGTTAAAGGTAGATTGAATATGCACAACTCCTTCGGTTATGTTCTTCTTTTCCTTTTTTTTCCCTGTTTTTCTTACCTGTTTTGCCATCTTCCCTCCGGATTAATTCCTTCTCTATTTCTTCTTCCCGGCAATCGACCGTCTCGGTCCTTTCCTCGTTCGAGCATTTGTACTCGTTCTCTGGCCCCTGACGGGAAGCCCTTTTCTATGCCTCAGTCCACGGTAAGCTCCGAGATCCATCAACCGCTTCACCGACATAGATATGTCTCTCCTTAAATCGCCTTCGACTTTGTGTTCTTTATCTATGACATTTCTGATGGCGGTTATTTCTGAGTCGGCAATGTTGTCCGTTTTCTTATCAAGGCTGACACCGGCCTTCTCCAGAATATCCCGCGCGCTGCTCCTGCCAATTCCATATATATACGTTAAAGCGATTTCCATTCTCTTGTTTTTCGGTAAGTCAACTCCCGCAATTCTTGCCACTTGATAACCTCCTGATGAAAGGCACTATAGTCTAAATTATCCCTGACGCTGTTTGTGTTTTGGATTCTCGCAGATAACCCTCAACACACCACGCCTCTTGATAATTTTACATTTGTCACAAATTTTTTTCACTGAAGACCGCACCTTCACGATATTCGCTCCTTAACAGAGTGGTTTGAAACCCGAAGCGCGCCGGACGATCTGCCGATGGCACACTGCAATGCCGCACATACACTCTATTCATTTAAGTTTATTTTGTCCGGTATATAATCCTTCCTCGAGTAAGATCGTAGGGAGAAAGCTCAACAGTAACCTTGTCACCCGGCAGTATCTTGATAAAATGCATGCGCATTTTTCCGGAAATATGAGCAAGGACACGGTGTCCGTTCTCGAGCTCAACCCGGAACATTGCGTTTGGCAAAGTTTCAACTACTTTACCTTCAACCTCAATTGGTTCCTCTTTTGCCATAACAACCTATATCAATTAATTACCAACAAACCTTGAAAAAACCATCTGTTGTCTATTTTTCAATTTATCCTGCTCAGGATGTCCGGACCATCCTTGGTTATGGCAATTGAATGTTCGAAGTGGGCCGATAATTTTCCATCTTCCGTGACCACAGTCCAGCCATTATCAGTGACTTTGACCTTATACGTGCCTTGATTGACCATTGGCTCAATGGCCAATACCATGCCGGTCTTCAATTCTATTCCTCTGCCTTTTATGCCATAGTTGGGTATCTGCGGTTCCTCGTGAAGTTTCTTTCCAATTCCGTGGCCCACAAAATCTCTCACAACGGAAAACCCGGCAGTCTCAACCCGCATTTGAACGGCGACTGATATGTCGCCGAGGCGGTTCCCCGCTCTTGCCTCTCTGATGCCATCGTAGAGGCCTTGTTCAGTAACGCGAATCAACCTTGCAGCTTCTTGGGAAACATCTCCGACAGGGACCGTTATTGCAGCATCCCCGTAGTATCCCTTATAATATGCTCCGAAATCGAGACTGACGATATCCCCCGCATCCAGAACCCTGTTTGACGGTATTCCATGAACAACCTCCGAATTAACCGATATGCAAAGTGAATTCGGATAGCCCATATAACCCTTAAATGCCGGTTCCGCCCCTTTTTTACGGACAAGCTCTTCCGAACAGATATCCAGCTCTCCGGTGGTTACGCCGGGTCTAACCTTTTCCTTCAGCCTGTTTAATATCTCAGCAACGATATGGTTGCTCGCCCTCATCTTTTCAATCTCTTCCGGCAGCTTTAGGACAATCATGCTACAGAATATGGCATCATTAACGCCGTTTCGCAATACGGCCCTTCTTCATGAACCCTTCATACTGTCTCGTCAGCAAATGGGTCTCGATCTGGCCTGCCGTGTCAAGAGCAACACCGACCACAATCAAAAGGGCCGTGCCCCCAAAATAAAATGGGACACTGAAATAACTGATCAGTATGCTGGGAAGGACACAAACAGCTGATACATAAATGGCACCGCCAAATGTCAGTTTAGACAAGACGTCATCGATATATTCCGCTGTTTTTTTGCCTGGTCTTATGCCGGGGACATACCCGCCATATTTTTTCATGTTGTCCGAAACGTCCACAGGATTGAATACGACAGCAGTATAAAAATAACAGAAAAAAACGATGAAGACGACATACATCAATTCATAAACCATTTTCCCGGGAATCAAAGCGTCTGAAATCAGCTTCATCCATGGGTGAGATATGAAGTTGGCGATCGTTGCCGGAAACATAATGATCGAGGATGCAAAGATCGGAGGAATGACGCCCGCAGTATTGACTTTAAGAGGCAAATGGGTCGTTTGTCCCCCGTACATCTTTCGTCCGACAACACGCTTCGCATACTGTACCGGTATTCTCCTCTGACCGCTCTCTACAAAAACGATGACGCCTATGACGGCAATCATCATAACAACGAGTATTATGATAAAGAAAATGCCCATCTCGCCCGCGGAGAGCAATGTAAACGTCTGATAGATCGCTGCAGGACCCCTGCAGACTATACCGGCAAAGATGATGAGCGAGATGCCGTTGCCTATACCTTTTTCGGTAATCTGTTCCCCCAGCCACATGATGAATGCAGTACCGGCAGTCAGTGTAATCACCGTCATAAGACGGAAGCTCCAGCCAGGTTCCATGACAATGGAAACCCCCGTCGGTCCGGCCATATTCTCCAGTCCAACAGAGATACCAAAGCCCTGTATCAGACTCAAGAGTACCGTCCCGTAACGTGTGTACTGTGTGATCTTTCTCCGTCCCGCTTCTCCTTCCTTGGAGAGTCTCTCCAGATGCGGAATAGCGATAGTCAGGAGCTGAAGAATGATTGAGGCGCTGATATAAGGCATGATGCCAAGGGCAAAAACTGAAAGGTTGGAAAGCGCACCGCCGGCAAACATGTCAAAAAATCCAAGCAGTGAACCCTTCGCCTGTTCAAAATAAGCGGCTAAAGCCGCCGTATCGATGCCAGGCGTGGGCACATGTGCACCTATTCTGTAAACAGCCAAGAGCAGAAACGAGTAGAGAATCCGTCTCTGGAGTTCAGGAATCTTTCCGATATTTTTTAAGCCGTCTAACAAATCAGATAACCTCGATTACCGAGCCGCCGGCAGCCTCAATCTTATCTTTGGCTCCGCGACTTATCATATCAACCTTCACCGATATCGGATACTCTATATTGCCTTTGCCCAAGACTTTGACGCCGTCTCCTATTCTATTCACCAAGCCGGCTTTTAAAAGCGCATCCCTATCTATAACAGAACCCTCGGGAAATCTTTTCAACTGATCTATATTTATGATCACAATGTCTCTACGAAAAGGGTTGCGAAACCCTCTCTTGGGTAATCTTCGCGAAAGGGGCATCTGTCCACCTTCGAAACCCGGCCTGACTCTTCCTCCCGAACGGGCATTCTGTCCTTTATGTCCCTTTGTAGATGTGCCGCCATGCCCTGATCCATCGCCGCGGCCGATTCTTTTTCTTTTTTTTCTTGAACCCGCAGGCGGCTTCAATGAACTCAAATTCATGCCTTGTTCCCCTTTACTTCTTCCATAAACACCAGATGACTCACTTTGTTAATCATGCCGCGAATCTCAGGCGTATCCACGAGCAGGACAGTCTTATTCAATCTCCCCAGTCCCATCCCGCGAAGTATCAGCCGCTGTTTCTCTGGCCTGCCTATGTAGCTTTTCACCATTGTTATCTTGAGTTTCTTATCCACAATTTGTCCCTCTATATCGCGCACACTGATTATTACAACTCATAAGAGGTCATTCATCAGTAGCGATTGACGACCTTTTATGACATCATCAACTGTCAGCACCCGTTCTACCCCTCAGGGATGAGATTTCCGCCGGATCCTTCAATTGACAAAGACCTTCAATTGTAGCCTTAACCAGATTGTGCGGGTTGTGCGAACCTAAACATTTTGTCAGTATGTTATGGACTCCTGTAACTTCAAGAACCGCTCTCACCGCTCCTCCGGCAATGAGGCCAGTTCCTTCGGAAGCAGGCTTCAGGAGAACCCTGCCTGCACCAAACTTTCCAATAACCTCATAGGGAACAGTCCTATTGGAAATGGCAACTCTAACCATGCTTTTCTTGGCCCTTTCCATACCCTTTCTGATCGCCTCCGGAACCTCGTGGGCCTTTCCCAGACCGGCACCCACAGATCCATGTCCGTCTCCAACGACGACTATGGCACTGAACCGAAACCTCCGTCCGCCTTTGACGACTTTGGCCGTTCTGTTAATTGCTATAACTCTGTCAAGAAGTTCTAATTCTTCCATATCTTCAGTAATAACCATTCCCTTCGAGTAATGTAGACCCAAAAACCTAAAATTTTAACCCTGACTCTCTTGCCCCCTCGGCAAGCGCCTCAACGCGACCGTGATACAGGTAACATCCCCTGTCAAAAACGGCATTTTCTATACCCAGAGCCTTCAATTTTTTTGAAACAAGATTGCCGACTTTCTTCGCTGCATCAATCTTCTTAGAACCATCAAGGGTACCTTTAATTTCCTTGCTCAGTGTTGAAGCCTCAACCAGCGTCCGTCCGACATCATCTGCTATAGCCTGAACATATATGTGTCTTGAACTTCTAAAGATCGAAAGACGCGGCCGAGCCTCCGTGCCGAATATTTTTCCTCTCACCCTCTTCTTACGCTTAATTCGTATCTTTTCTACTTTTTTCGATGCCAATTCTCTACCCCTTATGCGTTCAGCATCACACCGTTAAAGATGTTTTCAAGCCATGGACGAATCGATTCATCAGGCTCCGACGGACTTACCCACTTTCCTTCTAACCTTTTCTCCGACATACCTTATCCCTTTTCCTTTATAGGGTTCGGGTTTCTTCAGGTCTCTAATCTCAGCGGCAACCCTTCCTACGAGCTGCTTATCGATTCCACTGACCATAATATTGATCTGTTTATCAATCTTTACATCAATGCCCTTAGGAATCCTGTATTCTAAAGGACTGGAAAATCCTAAAACTAATCGGAGAGTGTCATCACTCTTCTCGGCACGGTATCCGATACCCGAGAGTTCCAGACCCTTCTGAAAACCAACGGTAACACCCATAACCATATTCGCGATTAGTGTCCTGACAAGGCCGTGATAGGCTTTCCCTTTTCTCGTCTCGGCCGATGTTTTTACCTCTACCGCCCCATCACTTATCGCTACCTCAACACCAGGGGGCATTTCCATTGACATCATCCCCTTGGGGCCTTGGACTTTGACTGTCGATTTATCCCGACTGATCTTCACCCCTTGAGGAATTATAACGGGTTTCTTACCGATTCTTGACATTGAATAAATCTCCAGATACTAAATGACCATACCGAACAAGATTTCTACCACACATTGCAGAGCACTTCTCCACCGAGTTTCGACTCACCTGCTTCTTTATCTGTTAAGATCCCCTTGGATGTGGAGAGAATCGCAATACCATAACCGTTCAACACCTTTGGTAGTCGCTCGCTCCTCACGTATACCCTTCTCCCGGGCTTGCTGACCCTTTGAATGCTCGTAAGAACCGACCGCTTGGCGTCGGCATATCTCAAGTATATTCTCAACACCTGATGTCCGCGCGCGTCTTTCTTAATATCATAGCCGCTTATATACCCGGATTTTTTCAATACTTTTGCGATATTGAGGTTGATCCTGGATAAGAGAACATCCACGTTCTTGAATCGTACGTTATTGGCGTTACGAATTCTTGTTAACATATCAGCAATAGGATCTGTCATCCCCATAACAATACTCCTTAATATAACTTTACCAACTAGACTTCATGAGCCCTGGAATCTCGCCTTTCAAAGCACGATTCCGCAGGCAGATTCTGCACATGTCGAATTTCCTGAAGTAAGCTCTCGGCCTACCGCATATGGGGCAACGGTTGTAAACCCTCACTGAGAATTTTGGACTCCTTCTCGCTTTTGCAATCAAGGACTTCTTTGCCACACCTATTCCTCCGGATATCTTTTCTGTTCCCTTTATCAGTTTCTAAATGGTAAACCCATGAATCTAAGAAGTTGTCGCGCCTCTTCATCCGTTCTGGCGGTCGTCGCAATTACAATATTCATCCCTCTGATTTTATCAATCTTGTCATACTCTATTTCAGGAAAGATTATCTGCTCCTTCAAGCCAATGGCAAAATTCCCTCTGCCGTCGAAAGATTTCTGCGATATTCCCCTGAAATCACGGACTCTGGGAAGCGCAATATTTACAAGCCTGTCAAAGAACTCATACATTCTGTCTCCCCTTAGTGTAACCCGGCAGCCTATTGACATGCCCTGGCGAAGCTTAAATGTAGCTATCGACTTCTTGGCTTTCGTTATCACGGGCTTCTGCCCTACAATCATGGAAAGGTCAGCGACTGCGCTTTCCAACGCTTTTATGTTCTGAATTGCTTCACCGACGCCCATATTCACGACTATCTTGTCGAGTTTAGGCACCTGCATGCGGTTCTTGTAATTGAACTCCTTAACCAGAGAAGGTACGACCTCTTTTATGTAATAATCTCTCAGTCTCGCCATTTTATCTTGACCTACGTATCCAATATATCGTTACATTTTTTGCAAACTCGTGTCTTTGCCCCGTCTTCCAGGAGCTTGTATCCTACTCTGACACCTTCATCACACTTGTTGCACAGGAACATGACGTTGGAGATATTGATCGGCCCTTCTTTCTCCACGATGCCTCCCTTTCCTTTCTGATCGGCCCTCTTGTGCTTCTTAACGATGTTCAGCTTCTCGACGACCACTTGGTCTTTATCATTTATGATCTTGAGAACCTTGCCGGTTTTTCCCTTTTCTTTACCGGTAATCACTTTCACCATATCGCCTTTTTTCAGCCGTTTGACCTGCATTTCCTATACCCCACTCCAACCTTTCATAAGACCTCGGGCGCCAGCGAAATGATCTTCATAAACTGCTTAGCCCGCAATTCCCTTGCGACGGGACCAAAAATCCTCGTTCCGACAGGCTCCATTTGAGGAGTAATCAGGACAGCGGAGTTATCATCAAATTTCAGATAAGATCCGTCGGGCCTCCGCACTCCTTTTGCGGTACGCACGACAACCGCTTTCATGACATCCCCTTTCTTGACCTTCGAATTGGGAATAGCTTCCTTTATAGAAACTACAATAACATCACCAACGCTGGCATATCTTCTTTTGGACCCGCCAAGAACCTTAATGCATGCGACCTTCTTGGCACCTGAATTGTCCGCCACATTTAAAATAGTCTGCATCTGAATCATGATATCACCATACCTGTTCAGGAATCATTTATTGCCGAACAGAATTTCTTCCGTAGATTTTCAGTTATTTGGCCCTTTCAATTATTGTGCGCATGCGCCACCGCTTTTCCTTGCTCAATGGCCTTGACTCAACTATGAGTACTTTATCACCAATATTGCACGCATTTCCCTCATCATGGGCCTTATACTTGACATATCGTCTCATATACTTGTGAAACACGGAATGCTTGACCAGACTCTCCGCACGGACGACAATTGTCTTATCCATCTTATTGCTGACCACTACACCTTGAATGGTTCTCTTATTGCCTCGTTCCCTCATATCTTCTGAACCTCCCTCTCCCTGAGCACTGTCCTAATACGTGCAATACTTTTCCGCACAGAACTCATCACGGCAGGAGATTCTAATTGACCCGCCTTATGTCGCAGGCGGAGTTTGAAAAGTTCCTCAACAAGCTCTTTATTTTTCTGCGTGAGCTCATCAGTATCAAGATCTCTTATCTCTTTTGTCTTCACCCAATCATCTCCCTCGATAGAAACTTTGTTGCAATCGGAAGCTTATGAGCAGCCAGTCTGAAGGCTTCACGGGCAACTTCCTCCGTAACCCCCTCCATTTCATAAAGGACAACACCAGGTTTTACGACTGCAACCCACCCTTCAGGTGCTCCCTTTCCTTTACCCATACGGGTTTCCGCTGGTTTTTTTGTTATTGACTTATGAGGAAAGATTCTTATCCAGATTTTCCCCCCTCGTTTGACGTGGCGCGTCATGGCAACACGGGCAGCTTCAATTTGCCGGGATGTTATCCAGCCGCATTCGGCGGCCTGAAGGCCATACTCTCCAAAAGACACGACACTTCCCCTGGTTGCCTTGCCACTCATGCGGCCCCTCTGTACTTTTCTGTACTTAACTCTCTTTGGCATCAACATAATTCAACGACCTCTGTTGTCGCAGCAAAAAAACAATATCCTTGAATCAGAAATCCTGAGTCCTAAAAAATATCAAAAGCATGTAAAATTCAAAAAGGCTTCTTTGGTATTGTATAGGATTGCGGCATTAGGATTCAGGATTTAGTCTATCTATTTATCCGCCCCCTTCTTCGTAGGAAGCACTTCTCCGTGGAATATCCATACCTTTACGCCAATTAGTCCATAGGCGGTACTTGCTTCTGCAAATCCCCAGTCGATATCAGCCCGCAGCGTGTGCAGAGGCACTCTTCCTTCTCTATACCATTCGGACCTCGCCATTTCGGCTCCGCCAAGTCTGCCGGCACAATTTACTCTGATCCCCTTGGCGCCGAATTTAAGGGAAGAGGTAACACATTTCTTCATGGCCCTCCTGAAGGCAACACGTCGCTCCAGTTGAAGGGCCACATTCTCAGCAACGAGCTGCGCGTCTACTTCCGGCTTGCGCACCTCGAGTATGTTTATAATAATCTCGCTTTTCGAAACACCTTCGAGCTCTTTTTTCAGTTTCTCAATCTCTGAACCCTTCTTGCCTATGATGATTCCCGGACGCGCAGCATAAATATTTACCTTGGCCTTGCTGGCAGCCCTTTCTATCTCTATCCTTGAAATACCCGCATGATAGAGTTTCTTTTTCAGGTATTTCCTAATATTTATATCCTCATGAACCAGCTCGGCGTAGTTCTTCTCTGAAAACCATTGCGATCGCCATGTTTTAATACCGCCCAGCCTGAAACCGATCGGATTAACCTTCTGCCCCAAACTTCACCTCCTCAATTCTCACTTTTCATCCAGAATTATAGTTATGTGACTCATCCTCTTCTTTATGGACGCCGCCCTCCCCTGTGCCCGTGCTCTCCATCTTTTCAGCGAAGGACCCTGATCCACAAAAATATCCTTTACATAAAGGATGCTCTCATCAATATTCGGGTTCTGTTTTGCATTAGCAACTGCGGATTTCAAAACTTTACTGATGACGCCTGCAGAATATTTTCTCGTGAATTGCAGTATTGTCTTCGCTTCGCCAATATCTTTCCCCCTCACAAGATCGACCACCAGTCGAGCCTTCTGAGGAGAAACTCGTATATACTTGGCAACTGCCCTTGCTTCCATATCTTTAAACTCCAACCACCGATCTTACTTAAGTTATTATTTCCGTACCTTTGTTTTCCGATCACCCGCATGGCTGAAAAACGTTCTCGTCGGCGCAAATTCACCGAGTTTATGTCCCACCATATTTTCTGTAACAAAGATGGGAATGAACTTCTTCCCGTTATGAACTGCAAAGGTATGCCCTATCAATTCAGGAGTAACTGTTGACCGGCGAGACCAAGTCTTTATGACACTCTTGCTTCCCGATTCTTCGGCCCTTCTGACCTTGTCGAGGAGCTTCTCATTTATATATGCCCCCTTCTTAATTGAACGCGCCACCTTCTAACCCCTTCTCTTGACGATGTATTTATCAGTCTTTTTATTTTTCCGTGTCTTATGCCCTTTAGTCGGAATGCCCCATGGTGTGCATGGATGTCTTCCTCCCGATGATTTGCCTTCACCTCCACCCATAGGATGGTCGACGGGATTCATGGCCACGCCCCTCACCTTGGGGCGTCTTCCCAGCCACCTGGACCGACCGGCTTTACCGATGCTAATATTTTCGTGATCAATATTGCCCACCTGCCCTATGGTCGCCTTGCAATCAAGTAGGATCTTCCTTACCTCCCCTGAGGGGAGTCTTACCTGCGCATAACCTTCTTCCTTAGCCATAAGCTGACCGTATGTCCCCGCCGATCTGATCAGCTGGCCTCCACGCCCGATCTTCAACTCCACATTGTGAATAAGGGAACCGAGCGGTATATTCTTTATGGGCATAGTGTTTCCGGGTTTGATATCGGCCCTTTCGGAGCTTACAATCGTATCGCCTATATCTATTTTTGACGGGGCGATGATATACCTCTTTTCGCCGTCGAGATATTGCAACAAGGCAATCCGTGAACTCCGATTGGGATCGTATTCCAGTTCCGCTACCTTGGCAGGTATTTCCATCTTGTCTCGCCTAAAATCAATTACCCTGTATCGCCTCTTATGACCGCCTCCAACGTGCCTCATCGTTATTCTTCCGTAGCAATTTCGTCCGCCCGTACGTTGCAGTGGTATGAGCAAACTTTTTTCAGGCACAGTTCGCGTGATTTCATTAAAATCCGAGCACGTTTGGAATCTTCTGCCCGGCGATGTTGGTTTATATTTCCTTATAGCCATCCGACTGTATCTCTCCCCGTTTACACACCTTCGTGAATTTCAATACGATTGCCGGGGGCAAGGGTGACGATTGCCTTTTTCCATGAGCGTTTTTCACCCATAACCCTCCCAACCCTTTTTTTCTTTCCGAGAATATTCATAACATGAACGTCCACTACTTTTACTTTAAAGATCTTTTCCACTGCCGTGGCAACCTCAATCTTGTTTGCCCTTCGATCAACTTCAAAGATATACTTATTGCTTTCATCCTTTGCAGCAGTGCTCTTCTCAGTAATCAGCGCCCTTCTAATAGTATGATATATATCCATTATGACAATAAAGCCCCTTCAATCATCTTCACTGATGGTTCAAAGAGAACCACGTGATCGTAGTTCAGAAGGTCATAAACATTGATCCCCTCCGACCGAATCAATTTAATTCCCTCCACATTTCTTGAGGATTTTTCCAAGACAGGATTAGATTTGTCCAAAACAAGCAAGGCCTTTTTCAAACCGAATCGATCAATAACTTCCTTGAACTTCTTTGTCTTAATTTCGTCCATGGGAAAATCTTTCAGTATCAACATTTTCCCTTCCCTTACTTTCAGACTCAGGGCAGACATCAAGGCCAGTTTCCTGACTTTCTTCGGCACTTTATACGCGTAACTACGCGGATGAGGCCCAAACACAATCCCGCCGCCCCGCCACAGGGGGGATCTCGTCGTCCCCGCTCTCGCCCTGCCTGTGCCCTTCTGGCGCCAGGGTTTCTTGCCTCCTCCTCTGACTTCCTGCCTTCTCTTGGTTGACGCGGTACCTGACCTTCTCCCTGCCATCTGCATTCTCACGACGTCATGCAGTACGGCTTCATTGACCTCCGCAGCGAAGACAGCATCACTCAAATCGATCTCGGATACTCTGTTATTCTCAATATCGTATACACCGGCAACTGGCATTTCATCTACTCCAGATACTGCTTAACCACCTATTTTAATTGATTGCTTGATAATGACAACGCTATTTCTACAACCCGGAATGGAGCCTTTAACCAAAATCAGATTCCGCTCCGGCCTTATACCGATCACCAATAAATTTTGTACGGTCTTCCTCACATCGCCCATTTGTCCCGGAAGCTTCTTCCCCTTCAAAACGCGCGATGGCTCCGCACTCGCTCCAATAGACCCGGGCGCTCTATGAAACATCGATCCGTGCGTCGCCCTGCCTCCGCTGAAGCCGTGTCTCTTAATTACGCCGGCAAACCCTTTGCCTTTTGAGGTTCCGACGACATCAATATAATCTCCAATCTTAAACATATCGACCTTCAGTTCCTGCCCGAGTTCATAGCTGTCCGTAGCAGTTCTGAATTCCCTCAGGTTACGGAAGAACCCCTTGTTTGCTTTTTTAAGATGGCCCTGCAAGGCTTTCGTCACATTCTTCTGCTTAACTCGTCCGTAACCCAGTTGTAGCGCATCATAGCCATCAGCCTCTTGAGTTTTTTTCTGAACGACAACGGATGGCTCCGCCTCGATGACAGTCACCGGGACGGATTCGCCGTCTTCCGCAAAAATTTGTGTCATGCCTAATTTTCTGCCGACAAGCAACTTTTTCATATTCTTCCCACAATATTCAGCACATTTATGAGCAGTCCAAAGGCTTACGTGCACATCAGTCTTGTTACTGCCTGTTAGTTCTGCGTATGCCTGATTTCTTCAGTATACGACTCTTTATGAGGGCGCCATCATTTCCAACAACCGACATCCAAGCCCTTCACACATGACAAAGAAGATATTGATCCGATAGTGTGTCGCGTATATCTATAATTTTATCTCAACGTCAACGCCCGCAGACAGGTCCAATTTCATCAGCGCATCTACGGTAGATTGCGTCGGCTCAATAATATCAATGAGTCTCTTGTGTGTCCTGATCTCAAATTGCTCCCTTGATTTCTTGTCTACATGGGGAGATCGATTGACGCAAAATTTGTTGATTTCCGTGGGTAGAGGTATGGGCCCTGCCACACGGGCTCCCGTCCTTTTTGCCGTCTCAACAATATCTTCGACAGACCGGTCAAGGAGTTTATAATCATATGCCTTGAGGCGGATTCTTATTCTCTGATCTTTCATGGATATATCTACCTATAGTATTCCTTTTACTCGATTATCTTACTGACTACGCCGGCGCCTACAGTTCGACCGCCTTCCCTGATAGCGAACCTGAGCTGTTCTTCCATGGCAATGGGGGTGATTAAATCTACTTCAACTTCGATGTTGTCACCAGGCATCACCATCTCGACACCTTCGGGCAGCGTACAGATTCCTGTAACATCCGTGGTTCTGAAATAGAACTGGGGACGATAGCCGGGAAAGAAGGGCGTATGCCTCCCGCCTTCCTCTTTGGTCAGAACATAGACTGCCGCTTTAAATTTCGTATGCGGTGTTATTGATCCCGGTTTTGCCACAACCTGGCCTCTTTCAACCTCTTCTCGTTTGGTGCCTCTCAAGAGAACGCCGATGTCATCACCCGCCCTGCCCTCATCAAGGGTCTTGCGAAACATCTCAACGCCCGTACAGACCGTCTTAAACGTGGGTCTGAAACCGACTATTTCCACTTCATCTCCCGTTCTGATGATACCTCTTTCCGCCCTGCCTGTAACAACTGTCCCCCGGCCCGATATGGAGAACACATCACCAATGGGCATGAGGAAAGGCTTATCCAGATCGCGCGTCGGCTCCGGAATATATTTATCGACGGCATCCATTAACTCCCAGATAGACTTGGCATCAGGCGAGTCCGGATCATCAGCCTCCAGTGCCTTCAAGGCTGACCCTCTGATTATGGGAACTTCATCGCCGGGGAATTCATACTGCGTCAAGAGCTCTCTCAATTCAAGTTCTACGAGATCCAAAATCTCCGGGTCATCTACAAGGTCGATCTTGTTCAAATAGACAACGACATAGGGAACCCGAACCTGTCTTGCAAGGAGGATGTGCTCTCTTGTCTGAGGCATGGGGCCATCCGAAGCAGCCACCACGAGGATCGTGCCGTCCATGTGAGCGGCACCTGATATCATGTTCTTGATATAATCCGCGTGGCCAGGGCAATCTACGTGGGCGTAATGTCTCTTCGCCGTCTCATATTCCACGTGTGCGACGTTAATGGTAACTCCCCTTTCTTTTTCCTCTGGCGCATTGTCTATGGAATCAAAGGGTCTGAATTCGGCCAATCCTTTTGTCTGCAAGTGTTTTGTAATTGCCGCCGTCAGGGTAGTCTTACCATGATCTACGTGCCCAATGGTGCCAATATTCACATGCGGTTTCGTCCTCTCAAATTTCTTCTTAGCCATATCCATTACCTCCTTCAACTTAAAATGGTTCGTTTATTCACTATGTTTTTCATGCTTCATCGACTGCCTTTAGTCTGTCAATGACCAGTTTCGCCTGAGTTTCTGATACTGCATGGTAATTGAGAAAACGCATGGTAAAAGTTGCTCTTCCCTGAGTTTTTGATCTAAGGTCAGTAGCATATCCGAACATTTCCGCCAAAGGAACCTCGGCATTTATTGCCTCTAAAGAAGGCCTTGACTCGATGCTCACGATCTTTCCCCGTCTCGAAGTGAGATTCCCGATAACGTCACCCATATATTCTTTGGGAACTATGACTTCCACAGACATCATCGGCTCCATCAAGACGGGGTGAGCTCTTCTTGCTCCACTCTTGAATGCTATGGAGGCCGCTATCTTAAATGCCATCTCGGAAGAATCCACATCGTGAAAGGAGCCATCCACGGCACTGACAATAACATCTACCACGGGGAAGCCCGCCAGAACACCTTCCTGTGTAGCCTCGGAAACGCCCCTTGCCACTGCAGGAATATACTCGCCGGGAATAACCCCGCCGACAATCTTATTCCTGAATTCAAATCCCCGGCCTGGTTCATTTGGTTCAATCTCAAGCCATACGTGGCCATACTGTCCTCTGCCGCCGGACTGTTTAACAAACTTGCCTTCAGACCTGATTCTCTTTCTGATAGTCTCCTTGTAAGCTACCTGCGGACTACCGATGTTGGCGCCTAATCCAAATTCTCTTGATAGCCGGTCGACGATAATTTCTAAGTGCAGCTCCCCCATCCCCGAGATCAAGGTTTGACCCGTATCTTTGTCGACCTTCACCTTGAAGGAAGGATCTTCACGGGAGATCTTTCTGAGAGCCACATCTAGTTTTTCCTCATCCGCCTTCGTTTTTGGCTCTATGGCTATGGCAATAACGGGATCGGGAAATTCCAGGGTCTCCAATACAAGAGGGTGTGCCGTATCACAAAGGGTATCGCCGGTAGTTGTCAGGTTAAGACCCACGGCGGCAGCTATGTCGCCAGTGCGCACTTCCTTAATCTCCTCCCTCTTATTGGCATGCATCTTTAGCAAGCGGCCAATGCGTTCCTTTTTCCCTTTGGACACATTATATACATAGGAACCGGCAGAGAGCACGCCTGAATATACCCTGAAATAGGTCAACTGGCCGACGTAGGGATCAGTCACAATCTTAAATGCCAACGCTGAGAAAGGTTCGTCATCGCCCGGTGTTCTTTCGATCTTTTCCCCCTTACTGCCCGTGCCGACCACCGGGGGCATATCCAGCGGCGAAGGAAGGTAATCGATAATTGCATCCAAGAGAGGCTGAACACCTTTATTCTTGAAGGCGGAGCCGCACAGCACCGGCGTCGCTTTTAACGACAGCGTGGCCTTCCTCAAGGCGCTTATAATTTCATCTTGTGAAAGAGCTTCTTCATTGAGATATTTTCTCATCATGCTCTCATCGTGATCGGAGAGAAACTCGATGAGCTTCTCTCGTTCTCGACGAGAGGCATCAAGAAGATCGGGCGGAATCTCATTTACGCTGAATTTAGCCCCCAGGGAATATTCATCGTAGATGATCGCCTTCATACGTATAAGATCGATTATTCCCCGGAAAGATTCCTCCTTGCCAATGGGCATCTGAACGGGTATCGGATGTGCCCCGAGTCTGTCGCGAATCGCGGCAACAACCTTCTCAAAATCAGCCCCCACCCTATCCATCTTATTGACAAAGATAATTCGCGGGACGCGATACTTATCAGCTTGACCCCAAACTACCTCAGACTGGGGTTCCACGCCACCCACTGCGCAGAAAAGTGCGACAGCACCGTCCAAGATTCTCAAAGATCTTTCCACTTCTATAGTGAAGTCAACGTGGCCGGGCGTATCAATGAGGTTCATGCGGTGGTCGCTCCACGTGCATGTAGTAGCCGCAGCCGTGATCGTTATACCCCGCTCCTGCTCTTGCTCCATCCAATCCATGGTGGCCGTTCCTTCATCGACCTCACCCATTTTGTAGGAGCCGTGCGTATAATAAAGGATGCGCTCGGTTGTTGTAGTCTTGCCGGCATCAATGTGCGCCATAATGCCGATATTGCGAAGACTTTGTAAAGGAACAATGCGTGCCAATTAATATTCACCCAAACCTTCAAATAAAGCTAAAACCGGTAGTGGGCAAACGCCTTATTCGCCTCTGCCATCTTGTGAACGCTTTCTCTCTTCTTGACGGAAGCGCCTCTGTTGTTAGCGGCATCGATCAATTCGGCGGCAAGCTTTTCTTGCATGGTTTTTTCGGCACGTTCTTTTGCATGAATAATCAACCAGCGAATTGCCAGGGCAACTCTTCTCTCAGGTACAACTTCAGTCGGAACCTGATACGTAGACCCTCCGACACGTCGTGATTTTACTTCTATCAGAGGTTTGACGTTACTTACGGCCTTTTCAAAAACTTCCACAGGCTGCTCTTTTGTTCTCTTTTCAATAATATCAAAAGCTCCGTAGAACATCGATTCTGCAATGCTTTTCTTGCCCTTCTTCAACAGACAATTAATAAATCTCGACACAAGCTTATTATTGTACTTTGGATCCGATATTACTTCTCTTTTTGCTATCTCTCTTCTTCTCGGCATGACCTATTCTCACTTAGCTCGGCTTCTTGGCCCCGTATTTTGATCTACCCTGCTTTCTGTCCTGAACTCCGACGGCATCCAGCGTGCCCCTGATAATGTGATACCGTACCCCCGGAAGATCTTTGACCCTGCCGCCTCTAACCAAGACAACTGAGTGCTCTTGAAGATTGTGGCCCACTCCCGGAATATAAGATGTCACCTCATAGCCGCTTGCAAGACGAACCCTTGCGACCTTTCTCAAGGCAGAATTTGGTTTCTTGGGTGTGGAGGTATACACGCGCACGCAAACACCCCGTCTCTGCGGCGAACCGGCCAGAGCAGGCGTTGACGTCTTCTTTTGAATTTTTGTCCTTCCCTTGCGGACCAATTGGTTCAGCGTCGGCATGATTCCCCCTAAAAGTTTCTTAACTTATGCAATTCGTGCATAAAAGATGATTTTCTATCAATTTGTGGCCTTTATGTCAACATCTTTTTCAATTAATTTTTCATCCGTCTCCTGACTTTCCAGTTCGACTGTGCTCTCAGCATCCGCCGCTTTGATGCCCAACTTCCTGTACATAGGAAGACCAGTCCCTGCAGGAATCAGTCTCCCCATTATTACGTTCTCCTTGAGCCCTCTTAAATAATCTACCTTTCCGGCAAGGCTTGCCTCCGTAAGAACACGTGTTGTCTCCTGGAACGAGGCAGCAGATATGAAACTCTGCGTGCTGAGAGATGCCTTGGTAATGCCGAGAAGCATAGGTTCCCCAATAGCGGGCTTTTCCCCCTTACTAACGACTCGCTCGTTTTCTTCCTGGAAACGATATCTTTCCACTTGCTCATCGGCGATGAATGACGTGTCGCCCGGGTCTTTCACTTTCACCCTGCGCAGCATCTGGCGTACAATTATCTCCATATGTTTGTCATTGATCTTGACACCCTGAAGTCTGTACACCTCCTGCACCTCATCCACCAAATACCGTGCCAACGCTTTTTCACCTTTGATCGCCAGAAGATCATGGGGATTATGTACGCCATCCATCAGCGCTTCACCGGCTTGAATCCTGTCGCCTTCCTGAACGCTGACATGTTTTCCCTTGGGAATGAGGTATTCCTTGTCTTCTCCCACATCCGGGGTGATAATTACTTTCCTTTTTCCCTTTGCATCTTTACCATATGAAACGGTCCCGTCTATCTCACTTATTACCGCGAACTCCCTGGGTTTTCGAGCCTCAAAGAGCTCTGCCACTCTTGGAAGACCTCCCGTGATATCCTTGGTTTTAGTCGTTTCTCTGGGAATCTTGGCAACAATGTCGCCTGCCTTGATCTTATCACCCTCGGAAACCACAATATTTGCCCCCACAGGCAAGAGATATCTTGCTACGGCATTGGTACCGGGGAGCTTAACTGTCTTGCCTTTCTCGTCTTTGATGGAAACCCGCGTGCGTAAGTTGGCACCCTTATATTCGACGATAACCTTTCTTGAAAGACCGGTCACCTCATCGACCTGTTCCTGCATTGTCTTTCCTTCCAATATGTCGCCGTACTTTACAGTCCCGTCAACTTCGGCAAGTATCGGTATGGAAAAAGGATCCCACTCCGCAAGCAGATCGCCCGTTTTCACGACGTTGCCATTCTTGACTTTGAGATGGGCTCCATATGGGACCGGGTATTTCCCGCGGCTTCTGGCCTGTTCGTCAAGGACATGAACTTCTCCGTTCCTGTTCATCACGACGATATCCTTCCCATGACCCTTAACAGTGTTGAGGTTCACGTACTTCACAGTGCCGTCATGCCTCGCTTCGAGCGTAGAATGTTCCTCAAACTTTGCAGTACCTCCAATGTGAAATGTTCGCATGGTGAGCTGAGTTCCAGGTTCGCCGATGGACTGAGCTGCAATGATACCCACGGCCTCGCCTATATTGACGAGATGACCGTGAGCCAAGTCCCTTCCATAGCACATGGCACAGACGCCCTGTTTTGATTTGCACGTCAGAACCGATCTTATATTTATCCTTTCTATACCAGACTTATCAATTTTCTCTGCCAGGGTCTCATCTATGGCTTCATTGGCGCGCACCAGTATTTCACCCGTAAAAGGATCCTTTATTTCTTCGAGAGCCACTCTTCCGAGAACTCTTTCTCCGGCTGCCTCTATAATCTCCCCACCTTCCATCAGGGCTGAAACAAAAATCCCATCGATGGTGTTGCAATCATTTTCGCTTATAATGCAATCTTGGGCAACATCGACAAGCCGCCTGGTTAGATATCCGGAATTTGCCGTTTTCAAGGCCGTGTCGGCCAAGCCTTTCCTTGCACCGTGGGTCGATATAAAATATTGAAGAACAGTAAGGCCTTCCCGGAAATTTGCAGTAATCGGGGTTTCAATTATTTCCCCTGATGGCTTGGCCATCAGACCCCTCATACCCGCGAGTTGTCTGATCTGAACAGCGCTGCCCCTCGCACCAGAATCGGCCATCATATAGATGGGATTCAGACTTTCTCCCTGCCTCTTCGCCCCGGTAGCAGCATCATCTTCTTCTGCACCGATGCCGCTTAACATCTCCGCGGCAATCTTTTCTGTCGCCTGTGCCCAGATATCGATGACCTTATTGTAGCGCTCGCCATCGGTAATAAGACCATCCATATACTGAGTCTGTACCTTAAGCACTTCCTTATCAGCCAACGCTACTATGTCTTTCTTGTTCTTCGGGATGACCATATTATGGATCGCAATAGATGACCCCGAAGACGTAGCGTACTTAAATCCCAAATCCTTAAGTTGATCGGCCAGCAAGACTGCCGTCTTTGCGCCACACGACCGGTAACAATTATCAATAAGGTTCGCCAGCTCTTTCTTATTCATCACTTTATTGATGACATCGAAAGAAATTTCTTGAGGAATAATATCATAAAGGATGACCCTGCCGACGGTTGTATCTTTCAATTCACCGTCAATACGTACTCGCACCTTTGCATGAAGGCGAACGGCATCAGCATCAAGGGCTCTACGGACTTCTCCAGGATCTGAAAAAGTCATCCCCTCGCCTTTGACGCTGGACCTGGCCCGCGTCAGGTAATATATCCCGAGCACGATATCCTGGCTGGGGTTAATAATTGGCTTCCCATTAGCTGGAGAAAGTATATTGTTTGTTGACATCATCAGGACTCTGGCCTCTGTCTGAGCCTCTATGGACAGGGGGACGTGGACGGCCATCTGGTCCCCGTCAAAATCCGCGTTAAATGCCGTGCAAACCAGCGGATGGAGCTGTATCGCTTTCCCCTCAATTAGGACCGGCTCAAAGGCCTGAATCCCGAGCCTGTGCAAAGTAGGAGCTCTGTTGAGCATTACCGGATATTCGCGCACCACTTCATCGAGTGCATCCCATACCTCGGCAGTCTCTCTTTCCACCATCTTCTTAGCGCTTTTCACTGTGGTTACATAACCCTTCTCCTCGAGGCGGTTATAGACAAATGGCTTAAAGAGTTCCAGTGCCATCTTCTTGGGAAGACCACACTGATGAAGCCTGAGATCAGGCCCCACTGTAATGACCGATCGTCCTGAGTAATCAACCCTCTTGCCAAGCAGGTTCTGTCTGAACCTGCCCTGTTTCCCCTTCAGCATGTCGGAGAGAGACCTGAGAGGCCTCTTATTGGAACCTGTGATGGCTCTGCCTCTTCTGCCGTTATCGAAGAGGACGTCAACTGCCTCCTGGAGCATTCTCTTTTCGTTTCTTACTATGATCTCCGGGGCATTTAATTCCTGCAGGCGTTTCAGACGGTTGTTCCTGTTGATTACCCGCCTGTAAAGATCGTTGAGGTCGGATGTCGCAAAACGGCCACCGTCCAGTGGCACCAGAGGTCGTAGATCCGGCGGGATGACAGGCAAAACCGTGAGAACCATCCATTCAGGTCTGTTTGTCTTGGATTTCTTCAGAGACTCGATCACTTTCAATCTCTTCACAAGCTTTTTCTTCTTGGTATCAGAAACGGTCGATCTTAGCTCTTCACGCAGTTCCTCATCAATCTTTATCAGATCAATTTCGACAAGAAGTTTTCTAACGGCCTCGGCTCCAATCCCGACTTCAAAAGCATCTTCACCGTATTGTTCGCGTAACTCACTTAGCTCTTCCTCAGTCAGAAGCTCCCTTTTTTTCAGGGGAGTGTTCTTGGGATCCAGCACTATCCAGGACTCGAAATAAAGAACCTTTTCCAGTTCCTTCAGACTCAAATCGAGGACATTTCCTATCCGGCTCGGAAGACTCTTGAGAAACCATATGTGAGCAACCGGCGTAGCCAGGGTAATGTGGCCCATCCTCTCTCTGCGGACCTTTGATTGGATAACCTCTACGCCGCATTTCTCACATATAACGCCGCGATACTTCATCCGCTTATAGCGGCCACAGAGACATTCGTAATCTTTCACGGGGCCGAATATTTTTGCGCAAAACAGTCCATCTCTTTCCGGCTTGAATGTCCTGTAATTAATCGTCTCAGGTTTCTTGACCTCACCATGGGACCAGGAAAGTATCTTCTCCGGCGAAGCAAGCGACATCTTGATTGCGCTGAACCTGATTGGATCCTTCGGTTTTTCAAAATAACTAAAAATATCTTCCACTATATTATATCTCCCGATTGTTAGAGGGTTATCAAGTGCAAACCGTAAATTCTAAATACCTCCAAAACAACATTGCGTTTGACGTTCTCATTCTTCTTCCATTAAGTCCACATCAAGGCAAAGACTCTGCAGTTCCTTGACAAGAACATTGAATGATTCTGGCAGCCCAGGTTCAAATGTATGCTCACCTTTCACAATAGCTTCGTATATCCTCGTTCTGCCTGCCACATCATCGGACTTAACCGTAAGGAACTCCTGCAGTGAGTAAGCAGCGCCATAGGCTTCCATGGCCCACACCTCCATTTCACCGAGCCTCTGACCACCAAACTGCGCTTTTCCGCCAAGCGGCTGTTGAGTCACTAAGGAATAGGGCCCAATGGACCTTGCATGAATTTTGTCATCAACAAGGTGATGTAACTTCAGCATATAAATCATGCCGACCGTGACCTCCTGATCAAACGGGTCGCCGGTCTTTCCGTCAAAAAGAACAGTCTGTCCATTCTCAGGAAGACCCACCTTCTTCAGCATATCCCTGATTTCATTTTCTTCTGCACCATCAAAAACCGGGGTAGAAACCAAAATGCCCCTCTTTAATTTACTTATAAATTCTCTGAGCTTATCCTCGGAGATACCGTCGATAAAACTATCAAAATCAGGCGAGGAATAAATGCTTCGCAATTCTTTTTTCAACCGATCGGTACTGTGATGCTTTTCCAGCATGGCATTAATCTTCTCACCCAAGCCTTTTGCTGCCCAGCCTAAATGCGTCTCGAGAATCTGCCCGACATTCATACGTGAAGGAACCCCTAAAGGATTCAGAATGATATCAACGGGTGTTCCGTCCTTAAAATACGGCATATCTTCTTCAGGGAGTATCCTCGACAATACCCCTTTATTACCGTGCCTGCCGGCCATCTTGTCGCCTACGGACAATCCTCTCTTGATGGCGATATAGACTTTGACCATTTTGATCACTCCCGGGGGAAGTTCATCGCCTGCCTTCAGCTTGCTGATCTTCTCCTCAAAGAATGCCTCAATGATCTCCTTTTTTCTCTCATAATTTGCAACCAAAGTGCCTATCTTTTCTTCTGTTGCCTCATCACGGACGAGAGAAATGTCCTTCCACAGGCCAAAAGGTATTTTTTCCAGAGTTTCTTTTTCAATCAGCTCTCCTTTTTTCAGGAACATCTTCTTCTTCTTTGGATCGACCAGCTTTGAGGCAGAAGTTTTTCCGACGAGCATGCCGGCGATATTGTTCTTGACGCTTTCGGTGATGATTCTGATTTCGTCATCACGGTCTTTATACAAATCCCCCATGGCTTCATCTTCGATGGATTGCGTCCTGTGGTCCCTTTCAGAACCCTTTCTGGTAAATACTTTGGCGTCTATCACCGTACCTTCAACACCCGGAGGAACCCGAAGAGATGTGTCTCGAACGTCGCTTGCCTTTTCACCAAATATCGCCCTAAGCAGCTTTTCTTCAGCGGATAATTGAGTCTCTCCTTTCGGAGTGATCTTCCCCACAAGAATATCCCCTGATTTCACAAATTCGCCCATCCTGACAATGCCGCTTTCGTCAAGGTTTCTGAGGGCATCCTCTCCCACGTTAGGAATATCTCTTGTGATCTCCTCTTTACCCAGCTTCGTATCTCTCGCCATCGTCTCGAATTCTTCAATGTGAATCGACGTGTAGATGTCATCTTTTATGAGTCTTTCGCTTACCAGTATCGAATCTTCATAGTTGTATCCCCCCCACGACATAAAAGCGACCATCACGTTTCGCCCTAATGCAAGTTCCCCGGAATCAGTGGCGGGACCATCAGCAATGATATCACCCTTGCTGACCAAATTTCCCTTATTCACAATCGGCTTCTGGTTAAAGCAGGTATCCTGGTTTGAGCGCTGATACTTGGAAAGGTTATAGATATCAACGCCCGTGTCAAGCTCATCCTCTCCATCCCCGTCACACTTGATAACAATCCTTGCAGCGTCCACCTGCTCAACTACTCCGGAGCGCTTCGCCACAACAACCGCGCCCGAGTCCCTCGCAACAATAGATTCCATCCCCGTACCCACTATGGGAACTTCGGGCCTCAAAAGGGGAACTGCCTGTCGTTGCATATTGGAACCCATGAGGGCCCGGTTGGCATCATCATGCTCAAGAAACGGTATCGATGCTGCCGCAATACTTACGAGTTGATCCGGAGATACATCCATCAAATTGATCTCGGTCGGCGGAATATTGAGAAAATCGCTTCCCTTTCTGGCAGAAACGAGTTCTCCGACAAACCTCCCTCTGCCGTCAAGGGCCATATCGGCCGGTGCGATAATATACTTTTCCTCTTCAATGGCTGTCAGGTAGCGAACTTCGTCAAGAACCCTGCCGTTATTGACTACTCTGTAAGGTGTTTCTATAAAACCGAATGGATTGACCCGTGCATACGTGCTGAGGGAGACGATGAGACCTATATTGGGGCCTTCCGGCGTTTCAACAGGACAGATACGGCCATAATGGGTAGGATGAACATCTCTGACCTCAAACCCTGCCCTTTCACGCGTTAGGCCGCCAGGGCCAAGGGCGGAAAGTCTTCTCTTGTGGGTAATTTCCGAGAGGGGATTGGTCTGATCCATGAACTGGGAAAGTTGGCTGCTTCCAAGAAACTCATTCACAACGGCAGAAACAGGTTTGGCGTTGATGAGCTCATGCGGCATCATGGTTTCAATATCCTGGAGGCTCATCCTCTCCTTGATGGCCCTCTCTATCCGAACCAGACCAATGCGGTACTGATTTTCTATCAGTTCGCCGACCGACCGGATTCTGCGGTTTCCCAAGTGATCAATATCGTCTACACTGCAGTCACCAGAACCATTTTTCAGATCAATCAGGTATTTGACGGCGGCAAGGATATCCTCATTGCGAAGCACTGTCACGTCTATCGGGACATCCAGGCGTAGCTTGTAATTCATTTTGGCCCTTCCGACGTCCGAGAGGTCGTAACTTGCAGGATCAAAAAAGAGACTGTTGAAAAACTTATGTGCCGTCTCCGGTGTCGGCGGGTTACTCGGCCTCAACCTTCTGTATATCTCGATTATTGCCTCTTCTTCATTCTCAATCTTATCGATGAGCAGAGTATCCTTAATTGAAGCATTGGATCTTTCCTCGTCCATGTAGATAAACCGAAGCTCCTGAACCCCCTTCCCGCTGACCAGCTCCAGGCCGTCGACTGTCAACTCTTCATTACATCTCAACAATACTTCGCCGGTGTTGGGGTCCTTTATATCTGAGGCAAGAATTTTTCCGACTATGTCTGATTCTTTAATCTGTATCCTCTTGATCTTCAGATCAGTCATTCTCTTGATGTGTGCTTTGGTAAACTTCCGCATCTTCTTAATAATCACTTCACCGGATCCTGGCTCCTTTATATCTTCGAGGGCCTTCTCACCTACGAGTGACTCATCCACAACCATATAAAACTTATTATGGTCTACAAATACCTTCTCGATATTGTAAAAATAACTGAGGAGGAATTCCGTAGAGTTTGCCATAGCCTTAAATAGAATCGTCACAGGCATCTTTCTTCGCCTGTCGATCCTCACATACAGAAGATCTTTTGAATCAAATTCAAAATCCAGCCAAGACCCTCTGATAGGTATGATCCTCGCTGAATAAATCAGCTTCCCGCTGGCGAGGGTTTTCCCTTTATCGTGATCAAAGAATATACCCGGCGATCTGTGAAGCTGGCTAACGATGACCCTTTCCGTGCCATTCATGATGAAGGTGCCGTTATCCGTCATCAAGGGGATTTCTCCGAAGTATATCTCCTGCTCCTTTATGTCCCGGATTGTCTTATGCCCAGAGGTACGATCAGCATCGAAGACAACCAGCCTCACGACGATTTTCAAAGGAGCGGCATACGTCATGCCTTTTTGGATACATTCCTTCACGTCATATCTGACGTCTCCGATTTTGTAACTTACAAATTCGAGCGAACACTTCCCGCTAAAGTCGGAGATTGGGAAAACGCTCTTGAATGCACCCTGAAGTCCAAAGAGCCCCCGCTCGAGCGGGGCTACTTCCTTCTGAAGAAACTTCTCGTAGGACTTCTTCTGAATATCAATCAGATTTGGTATTTCTAAGATCTTTCTTATACGGCCAAAATTCTTTCTAAACTCGTTCATATTATCCTTTTGTGTTATTGTATATTTGCAAGCACAGAATCGGTTATCCCTGTCTCCCGGGATTACAAAATCTCTAAACAATAATTCTACTATCTCATCTGCCCGCTACTTAATTTCTACGGTGCCTCCCACTTCCTCTATCTTCTTCTTTATGTCTGCTGCTTCTTCTTTCGAAACACCCTCCTTAATCGGCTTCGGTACGCCATCTACCAAGTCTTTGGCTTCTTTAAGCCCGAGACTGGTAAGGGCTCTGACAACCTTGATAACCTGAATTTTCTGTTCGCCGAATCCCGTCAGAATGGCATTAAATTCTGTCTTCTCCTCTGCCTGCGCTGCTTGTTCAGGCCCTGCAGAAACTTGAGCCACTGCCATAGGCGCGGCTGCGGATACGCCGAATTTTTCTTCCAGTTCCTTCACTAACTCAGAAAGTTCAAGAACCGTCATTTCTTCAATAAATTTTATGACATCATCTTTTGTAATTTTACTGGCCATCTTTCTTATCCTCTCCTGTATATTTAGTTTCCTGATTGTTTTTTTGCACGATAAGCGTCAAGCGCGCAGATAAAGCTTCTCGGAACCCCGCTTAAAACGGTAACCAGCGAAGTTTGGACTCCTACCATAACGGAAAGAAGTTTTCCGAGAAGGACCTCTCTGCTCGGCAACTCCGACAGCGCTCTTAGCTGATCTTTGCTCAATACCTTGCCATTTAGCATACCGACCCTTATTTCCAGCTCGGCGTTCTTTTTGGCAAATTCGACTAACACCTTTGTCGGCCGGACCACATCCCCACGGTTCAAGAGGATAGCCAATGGTCCTTTGAAATACTCTTTCAGCCCGCTAAAATCGGTATTTTCCGAGGCAATTCCGAGCAGCGTGTTCTTAACGACTCGCAGTTCAGTGCCTGACTTGCGTAAAGTATTTCTCAGGACAGTCAGCTTCTCAACGTTCATGCCGGAATATCCGGCAAGAACCGCCAACTTGGTGTCTCTCAGTTTTTCATGAAGCTCAGCTACAACCTTCTCCTTAGTTCTCCGATCCAATCTTTAACCCCCTTTCATTACATTAAATTTGTAGAACTTCTACCTCTTGTAAACAAGAATGTCATCAGAAGTCAGAGAACTGTTCATGATACAGGGGAGTTCCTAAGTATGATGTACATTACTGAATCAAATTACTGCAAAACCATCTACTGGTCTCGGCAGGCCGCTTCAAATCGTTTAAACCCCTGTACCTGCTGTCTCAGACTTCTATTATTGTATTATCAAATCCGGCGGCATCGCAACAAGCCATATTCCGTGTATCCCTTTTGCGAAGCGCCATTTCCACAAAACCCTCTTTTAGTAAAACAACGTTCTCTATATCGGCAGGCGTATAATTGCGCCGGTCCTAATTTCAAATATTTCTTACATCCAAGGGATCAACTTTTATCCCCGGCCCCATAGTGGTGGATATTGATATTCCTTTGAGATAAGTTCCCTTGCTCGATGCCGGTTTCAGCTTAATTATCGCTTCCAAAAGGGCACTGATGTTTTCCGTTAACTTATCCGCTCCAAAAGATACCTTTCCGACCGGACTATGCACAATACCCGTTTTTTCCACGCGAAATTCAACCTTCCCGGATTTTAGTTCATTGACAGCCTTTGCTACGTCAAAGGTTACTGTGCCTACCTTGGGATTAGGCATCAATCCACGGGGGCCTAATATCTTCCCCAGCTTTCCGACATTGCCCATCATATCAGGTGTGGCAATCACCCTGTCAAACTCGAGCCATCCTCCCTTAATTTTTTCAATAACATCGTCCGAACCGACGATATCGGCACCCGCATCGAGGGCCTCTTTCTCCTTTTCTCCTTTCGCAAAGACGAGCACTCTGACTGATTTACCTAATCCGTTCGGCAAGACAACACTGCCTCTGACCATCTGATCAGCGTGTTGTGGGCTTACGCCCAGCCGGATGGCCGCATCTACGGTTTCATCAAACTTTGTTCTCGCCGTACCAACAACCAATTGTACAGACTCTTTTAAGGTGTACCGTTTTCCTGCTTCAATCTTTTTCTTCGCTTCTGCGAAAGTCTTGCCTCTCTTAACCATGTCAAAACCTCTGTTATTGATATTGCCATTGGCCTGGGTAGGCTTCCCGCAATGGCAAATGTTTAACTTTACAAACCTACACTGACCGTGCGTTTCCTGACAATATCCCGATTTATTTTATCCTGCTATTTCGATTCCCATTGACCGTGCAGTTCCCTCAATGATTCTGACTGCCCCTTCTATGTCAACAGCGTTTAGGTCGTTATATTTTGAGGTGGCGATCTCCTTAATCTGTTCACGCGTCACGGTGCCGACCTTCTCCCGCCTCGGGTCCCCAGAACCTTTGGCAATCTTGGCAGCCTGTTTGAGAAGCACGGATGCAGGCGGAGTCTTGGTCACAAAGGTGAATGATCGGTCGGCATATACCGTGATAACGACTGGAATAACAGTGCCTTCCTGGTTCTGTGTCATGGCATTGTAAGCCTTGCAAAACTCCATGATATTGACCCCATGCTGCCCTAAGGCGGGCCCTATGGGAGGAGATGGAGTTGCTTTGCCTGCCTTAATCTGAAGCTTTATATTCGCTATAACCTTTTTTGCCATTGCGACCACCCCAATGCTTTCTTGTTAACTCATCACCTATTATCAATGCTGAACAACCTGGATAAAATCTAGCTCAACCGGCGTTGACCTGCCAAAGATACTGACGATGACCCTTAATTTACCCTTTTCCGGCTTGACCTCATCTACAACCCCGTCAAAATTCGTAAATGGACCATCAATAATCCTTACGTGATCACCCACCTCAAACCTGAATTTTGGTTTTGGTTTTAAAGTTCCCTCATTTATCCTGGTCTTGAGGTTATCAACATCCTTATCAGGGATTGGCGATGGCTTTTCCTTGCCTCCAATAAACCCCGTCACCTTCGGTGTCCCTTTAACAAGGTGCCACGTTTCGTCATTCATCTCCATCCTGACGAGGATGTATCCGGGGAAGAATTTCCTTTTCGACGTCTTCTTCTCTCCCGACACCAGTTCTACAATATCTTCTTCCGGAATAAGGACATCCGAAAAGTGCTCCTGCATTCCTGCTGCTTCAATTCTTTCCTGCAGAGAAATCTTCACCCTGTTCTCAAAACCCGAATACGTGTGAACGACATACCATTTGAACGCCATATACCTAACCCAAAACCATCCTTATGGCCTTAGCCAAACCAAAATCCACGATACCTAAGAACATGGACACAATTATCACCACAATTATCACCACGGAAGTGGAAGCAAGCGTCTGCCTGGGAGTCGGCCATGTAACTTTTTTCAACTCAATCTTTGCTTCTTTTAAGAACCGTATTACTTTGTCAGCAATTATTCTTACCTTATTCATCAGCGCAATCCCTTAAAGATCAACGTTCAGACCGTTCGCCCCGCTTCAACCGTTCACGGCCAGTTTGACCATATTTCTTCTTCGCGTCTCTAAATATATATGAAAGACCAAATGTCATTTAAACCAAATGGCAGGCCAGGAGGGACTTGAANNTATCCATTAGAGCTACTGGCCTGTTCATTCTGCCGCATATTCCCTGATAAAGGAAAGCTACTTAGTTTCCCTGTGAAGCTTATGAGATCGACAGAATTTACAATACTTCTTCAACTCAAGCCGATTCTGCATCGTTCGCTTATTCTTCGTTGTTGTATAATTTCTCTGCTTACAATCTGTNNTCTACCGACTGAGCTACGTGGGCTTATGAATTATAAAAATACTTTTTATTCCATGCACCCCATATAATCAGCAAATCGAAACACATCTCTAAAAAAGTCTGGCAATCAAGAAACATCATATGGAGCGGGAAACGGGATTCGAA
>PMBI01000036.1 GCA_003153775.1 Syntrophaceae bacterium
TTGTGGGCAGGATCAAAAAGGCCTTCCGCAAGCAGGCGGGCCTTGAGCTGTTCAAAGGCCTTCTGGAGGGCGCCCAGGCCTTTTGGTTCCACAACATCCACGATCAGTTGGTACTCGCCCCGCGGTTGATAGACACTCACCCTCCCGCAGCAGACGACGCACATCCCTTCTTCCAGATCGAACCTTGCCGACCTGGCCCGTGGAGACTGCCTTTGCATGGGAAAGGCCCGGAAAATGACGGCTCTGATCTGGCTCTTTTCATCCTTGAGGGTAAAGTATATGTGGCCCGACGCAGGCCGTCGCAGATTGGATACCTCGCCTTCCACCCAAAGCGTATCGAAGCTGGCCTCGAGAAGTTCCTTAATATTTTCATTTAGCTTTGTGACGCTTAATATTTCCTTCATATTAGCTGCAAGTACCAGATATCGCAATCTCTGACAAGGCCGATTTTTTTCTCGTCCGGAAAGACATCTTGACGAAACACGCCATCAGCAAGACTGGGCCGCATTTTTGCGGAACTGCCCGTATCCCTGCCCGACCTGCATCACCAAACTGTCATTGACACGTAGAGGTGCTTTTCATATACTCGGTTGAATGCAATATCATCCTCAAAGATTACTCGCGTTCCTCAAAATGACAGAAGAAATAATTGTGGCACATCTCGCCGCAAAGATAAAGATCTGCTATTTCAGTTAAAACAAAAAAAATGACGAAACGGAAAAATACCACCGCTGGCGGGAAGAAGGCGGTGCGCGATTCCGAGCAGCGCTTCCGCCATATCTTTGAGCACTCACCCGCCATGGTGTATCTTACGGATGTCGCCGGCGTTGTACTGGATATGAACGTTGCCGGCGCCAGGATGCTTGGCTACGACTCCCCGGAAGACCTCCTCGGTCTCAAATCATCCCTCCATGTTTATGCCGACCCTCATGACCGCGAACGATTCCGGGAAATCATCGAGCAGACGGGCTCTGTCCAGGATTTTGAGACGCGGTTTCGCAGAAGAGACGGCACGGTCATAGACGTGAGGATTACCTCCACTGTACGCAAGAACAAGAAGGACCATGTCGAGGGATATGAGGGGTTCGTCATCGACGTGACCGACCGAAAGCGGACCGAGGGAGCCCTCCAGGATTCCGAGGAAAAATATCGCACTGTGGTGGAAAACTCCCTTTCGGCAATCTTCATCCATCAGGGCGGGCTCTTCCGCTTCGTCAACCACAGGTTTGCAGAGATGCTGGGGTATGATAACCCGGAGGAAGTTGTCGGAAGACCTTTCTGGGATGTCGTCCACCCGATTGATCGGGCGATGGTCAAGGAAAGGGGCCTCAGGCGTGAGAAGGCGGAATTCTCGCCTGCACGATATATTTTCCGCGGCATAAGAAAGGACGGCACGATGATCTGGGTTGATTTGCGGGCGACACACGCCACGTACATGGGCGGGGCCGCCGTCGTGGGGAACCTCATCGACATCACCCAGAATGTGAAAGCAGAAGAGGAAATCCGCCACCTTTCCCGGCGTCTCATCGAGGTCAGCGAGGAGGAAAAGAAAAGGCTTGCCGCCGACCTTCACGATGAATTAGGCCAGGCCATAACGTCGCTGCATTTTGACCTGGAGGCGTTGCAGACATCGTCTGGGGCAAAACCCGGCGGACAGAAGAAGCTCTGCGAGAGACTGATACGCACCGTGGAGCAGATGGCCGATAATGTGCGGAAGACCACGTCCTACCTGCGTCCGGACCTCCTGGATCACCTCGGGCTCGTGCCGGCTCTCGAGTGGTCTATCCATGACTTCACCGCGAGGCGGACGGAAACGGAAGTCGATTTCCAGACACTCGGCCTGAAGAAGAGGCTGAACCCGAAGATTGAACTCGCCTTATACAGGCTTTTTCAGGAATGCATGACGAATATCTCCAGGCACGCGAAAGCCACGCGGGTTGAGATTATGCTGACTTACAGCCACCCGCGCGTCATCTTTATCGTCAGGGATAACGGCGTGGGCCATGATCCGTCGAAACGCGGGACGGCAAAGGGCAAAGCCTCGGGAGGGATAGGCCTCCTCAGCATGAGAGAACGGGTTGCGTCTTTCGGAGGCTCGATAGACATCACTTCCGCACCGGGGAAGGGCACGACGATACGGGCGGAAATCCCCGTGGGATAGAGGAAAAGGATGAAGAAGATCAAAATCCTGATTGCAGATGACCATGCCATTGTGCGGGACGGGCTCAGGCAGCTTCTGAACAGTCAGGCGGATATGGAGGTGGCCGGCGAGGCGGAGGATGGCCGGGAGGCGTTGAAGAAAGTGAAGGCGCTGCATCCTGATGTCATTCTCCTCGACATCGCCATGCCGCGCCTCAGCGGCCTTGAAGTAATAGCCCTGATCCGTGAAGCATCGACTGAAACGCAGGTAGTGGTCCTCTCCATGCATGCGAAGGAAACATATGTCCAGCAGGTCTTGGCGTCGGGAGCCCTCGGCTACGTCCTCAAGGCCTCACCGAGCACGGATATCCTCGAAGCGATCCGCACAGCTCACCGGGGTGAGTATTTCCTCAGTTCACGACTGAAGGCGGAGGTCATCGGCCAGTATTTGAAGACCCGGCCGGCGTCTGTGGCCGTTCGCGGCTATGAACTCCTCACGGAAAGAGAACAGCAGGTTTTCCGGCTCGTCGCCCAGGGCCATTCCACGGCCCAGGTCGCCGATATCCTTTGCGTGAGCGCCAAGACCGTGGAAAAGCACCGCACCGGCCTCATGAACAAGCTCGGCGTGCACGACCGTATGGAACTCCTCAAGTACGCAATCCGGATCGGCGTTGTCGATCCGGATCTTTGGGAGGACTGATATTAATCCACGTTGCATCGCACTGCGTCATTTCGAATAGAAGAATTGTCACAATCGAAATGACACTCTTATTTAATGAGTCCCACCTTGAAATCACCCCTGACATAAATTCTTAATATCTGTCCTGTCGCAGATGCAGCAGGCTTCATGCCAATAGCTGCCCGGAAAAGTAGGGTCATCACCCGCCATAATGGGGTTCTCCCCCCATTGTCTCTTTACCCACAGTAATCTATGTCCCTATACAGGCAGAAAGGAATTTCTGCCCGCAGAGCAAAAGGGGGAAGGGACTTTGCGGGATGCAAAGACTTTTGCCCGAATGTGCCGCCGCCGGCGTTACCGGCGATAAGGCTTTCATTTTTTCTTACAGTTACTTTTTGATGAAAGGAGGATGCTAAATGGACTGGAGTGTTATTGGAATTATTTTTTCGTTAGCGTTTATTGTCATCCTGGCTCTCAGGGGCTGGCACATCATCATTATCGCCCCTCTTGCCGTCGTCATCGTATCTATCTTCTCCGACATGAACATCATGCAAACGATGACGGGACCTTATATGAAAGGTTTCGTCAATTATGCAGGCAGATTCTATCTCATATTCCTGGCAGGTTCCGTTTTCGGCAAATTCATGGAGGACGGCCAGGCGGCTCGCTCCATTGCCGAAGGTATCCTGAGAGTTACGGGAAAAGAAAACCCCCTCAGGGTCATGTTTGCCGTTTCAGTTGTCGCCCTGTGTCTCACCTATGGCGGCGTGAGCCTGTTCGTCGTCATCTTCGCGGTCATTCCGATCGCGCGGCCCCTCTTCAAAGAACTGGATCTCCCCTGGCATCTCTTCATGGCAGCGTTCATCTTCGGGGCGGCATCGCTTTCAATGACCATGCTTCCGGGGACTCCCCAGATCCAGAACATCATGCCTACAAAATACATGGCATCTTCGCCTACTTCGGCTCCGCTGGTCGGCCTGACTGGAGCGTTTATTGTCGCCACTTTTAACGTCTTCTACTTCCGCTACATATTGAAGAAGGCCAAAGCGAAAGGTGAAAGATATGAAGAACCCGCTCCCGGCGTCCTCGGAGCAGGAGCGCCGGCCTCGGGACCGATGCCGAATGTGTGGTTGAGCCTGATTCCGCCGGTTGTCGTTCTCATACTGCTCAACGTGGATATCCCCTACATAAAGAAGGACGTCGTTCTCGCCCTGACCGGTGGGGTGGTGGCCTGTATGATCCTGTTCTGGAAGTTCTATGCCAATGTCCTTAGTACCTTGAACAAAGGCGCCATCAACACGGTCATTCCCATCGTGAATACCTGCGCGGACGTCGGTTACGGCATGGCTGTGGCCGCAACGACAGGATTCAAGGTAGTCTCCGCCTGGCTGCTGACGCTTCCCATGCACCCCATCATCTCGCTTTCGGTCGCCACGAATATCATGGCGGCCATTACCGGATCCGCGTCCGGAGGTCTGGGAATCATCCTCGAGACCATGGCGCCCAAGTATCTTGCCCTCGGGCTGAGCCCCGATCTGATTCATAGGATTGCAGCGATGTCTTCCGGGGCATTCGATGCTATGCCCCATAATGGCGTCGTCATTACTGTGCTTGCCGTCTCCGGACTCGTCCATGCCAACGCCTACAAGCACATCTTCTTTGGACATGTTGTCGCGACAACCATAGCCCTTTTCTTTGCAATCCCGCTGGGCATCATGATCTATGGTTAACCGATACGCGGGGAGGAGGTACATATGAAGAAGCCCGAGATTAAGAAAGCCGCAGTCCTTGGGGGAGGGATGATCGGATCGAGCTGGGCGACCAACTTCCTCTGGAAGGGTATTCCCGTCCACGTCTACGACATCAGCGATGAGGCCCTGAAGATAGCCCGGGGTCGCATCGTGGGCAATATGAAATATCTCGTCGGGAAAGGAATCCTGACGGCGGATAAGATGAACGTCGCTCTCGGTCTGGCGAAATACACAACAGATATCGGAGAAGCCCTAAATGGCGTGCAGTTCATCCAGGAGTCAGTCCTCGAGCATTATGATGTCAAACGGGCCCTGCTTGCAGAAGTGGACAAACATGCGGCGCCAGACACCATCTACGCGAGCAGCACGTCCGGTCTCCTTATATCGGAGATTGCGAAGGACGCCAAGCACCCTGAGAGATGCATCGGCGCCCATCCTTACAATCCCCCGCACCTTATCCCGCTTGTCGAGATCAATAAGGGAGAAAAGACGACGGAAGAAACTGTAGAGAGGACCTATGCATTCTATAAATCCATCGGCAAGGAACCCATAGTTCTCAGGAAGGAGGCCCTCGGGTTCATCGCCAACAGGCTGGCCATGGGCCTCTACCGGGAAGCCGTCGATCTCGTGGTAAGGGGCGTCTGCTCTGTCGAGGATGTCGATAAGGCCGTATGCTACGGACCGGGCCTGCGCTACGCCCTCATGGGTCCGAATCTCATTTACCACATGGGAGGCGGCCCGCATGGAATTCAGGGCCTGCTCAAACACGTCGGGCCTTCTATAGAGTTGTGGTTGGGGGACATGGCCGTCTGGAAGAAGTGGCCGCCGGGCTGGGCTGAAACGGCCCAGGAAGGCGTCAACAAGGAAATTGCCAACCGTGCGCCCGAACAGGGCCGCAACAATGAAGAGATCACCAAGTGGCGCGATGACGGCCTCATTGAAATTCTGAAATTTTTGAAAAAGATCTAATGTAAAGATCTATTCCTCCGAAGAGGGAAAGGAGGGAAATATGATGGACTGGAAACAAATATATAAAAGTAAACTTGTCTCTGTCGAGGAAGCAGCCTCCAAGATTGGCTCAGGGGACAGGATCTGGATGTCTCCGTGTTCGGGAGCGCCTATACAGATAGCGGAAGCCCTTGCAGATCGTGCAGATGAACTCAAGGATGTCCATATCGTAACGGGCCTGGCATTACATCCCTTCAAGATACTCAAGTCGCCAGAATATATCGGCCGTATTAATTTCCACACTATTTTTATGGGGCCTTATGAAAGGGCTTTCTTCAAAGTTGGAAATGTAAACGTCAACTCAGTTAATTTTTCCAAGACGTATATCGCCATGAGGGATTATTATAGAATCAACGTCCTTCTTGCCGATGTTTCTCCTCCCGACGACGAGGGCTATCTGTATTATGGTGCAATGGGGGTCGGTTGGAATGGAACCGCCGCCGATCTGGCGGAAAAAATTATTGTACAGGTAAATAAGCATCAGCCAAGAGTCCGCGGATTCGAACACAGAGTTCATGTCAGCAAGGTGAGCCATATCTGTGAATTCGACCACGCTTTGCCGCCCCTTCCCCAACCGGAGCCCACTGAGGTCGACAAGAAAATAGCGGAATTGCTTGCCGGACAGATTCCGGACGGAGCGGCGATTCAAATCGGAGTCGGCGGGCTTTCCAATGCGATCGGCTACTATTTGACAGGCAAAAAAAATCTGTCCATCTACACCGAGATGTTTGTAGATTCGATGCTGGATCTCATCAAGAAGGGGATCGTCACTGGTAAAATCGTGGCAGGTTTCGGTCTCGGCAGCAATGAACTTTACAATTTCATGGGAGACGGCAGGGTGGAGCTGAGACCTGTCAGAATCATCAATGATCCAAATGAAATCGCGAAGATTGATAATCTTATTTCCATCAATGTGACATTGATGGTTGATTTGACGGGACAGTCCTGCTCCGAATCGCTCGGATTTGTGCAGTATAGCTGCACCGGCGGTCAATCGGATTTTACGAGAGGCGCCGCGCTATCTAAGGGAGGAAAGGGATTTCTTTGTCTGCCTTCAACCATCCAGACGAAAGATGGAAAAATAACTTCTACCATCACGGCGGCATTTCCACCGGGCGCTGTGATCACCACGCAGAGATCGGACGTCATGTATGTGGTCACGGAATACGGGATTGCGGACCTATACTGTAAGCCGATCGCGGCCCGGGTCAATGAACTAATTGCTATTGCCCATCCCGATTTTCGTGAGAGCTTGAGAAAGCAGGCAATTGAAGCGGGTTTGATCAGGGCGTAAGAGATTTGTGCCGCGTCTGTCATGGCGGCCTGAAATGACAATACGGGCAAAATAATAAAGTTAATAGTAGAGGAGGATTTATGAAGAAACCATTTGAACGTGTAGCCATCGTGGGTGTCGGCCTGTTAGGTACGCAGATCGCCATGCTGTCGGCATATGCCGACTACAGGGTCAGCGTATATGACACCAGGGAAGGCGCCTTCGATGACACATATGAGAGACTTTTTGCGGATTTGAAGACAAAGGTTGCGAATCCCTTCATACCATGGGACGATTGGGCAAAATGCAAAAGCAAAATCACCTTCACGACTAAAATTGCTGATGCCCTTAAAGACGCCGACCTGGTAGTCGAAGCCGTGACGGAAGACGTGGAAACAAAACGCAAGGTATTCAAACTTATGAATGAAAACGCACCTGCCAAGGCGATATTTGCCACAAACAGCTCCTCTCTTCCCATATCGAGGATGGAAGAGAGCAGCGGCAGGCCGGAGCGGTGCATAAACACCCACTTCTATCTGCCGCTCCAGGGTATGAACATGGCGGATCTCATGGCAGGGACAAAGACTCTTCCCGATGTCATGCAGAAGGGTGAGGAATGGATTCGTTCTCTGGGTCTTGTGCCGTTGAGGGTGAAGAAAGAGATTCTGGGTTTCTGCTTCAACAGTGTCTGGCGTGCAATTAAGAAACAAACACTGTATATGTGGGGGAACGACTTCGTCGATTTCCGGGATATCGACCGCGCCTGGCAGATCTTTACGAAAATGAAGGTGGGGCCTTTTGGCCTCATGGATTCAGTTGGTCTGGATACGGTCTACAATATCGAACTGGTTTATTATAACGATTCGAAAGATCCGAAAGACAAGCCGCCTGATGCGCTTGTGGAGAAGATAAAGAAAGGCGAACTGGGCGTTAAGAGCGGAAAAGGATTTTATACGTATCCGAACCCGGAATTTCTCCAGCCGGACTTTTTGAATCCGAAAAAATAAAAACGCGACAAGGAGAAAACATATGAAAGAGAAAGCCGTTATCACTGCGGCCATAACAGGGAGCATTCACACCCCGACGATGTCCGACCATCTTCCCATCACGCCTCAGCAGATCGTGGACGAGGCAGTGGGAGCCTATGAGGCAGGCGCGGCCGTCTGCCATATCCACGCCCGCAATCCTGAAACGGGAGTGCCCGTCCCGGACGTGAACCTGATGAAGGAGATCATCACGAAAATCAAGAGCCGCTGCAACATAGTCATCTGTATTACGACAGGCGGGGGACTGGGAATGACGACGGAACAGCGCGTCGCACCGGTGACCCTTTACCAGCCGGAGCTTGCATCTTTCAACGCCGGCTCCATCAACTTCGCCCTCTTTCCCGTAATCCCGAGATACAAGGAGTGGAAGTTTGAATGGGAGAAACAGTATCTCGGCATGACGGAAGATTTCATCTTTGCAAATACCTTCAAGTCCATGAAGGAATACTGTGCGAAGTTCAATGAGGTGGGGACGAAGCCCGAATTTGAGATCTATGACTCCGGCATGGTAAACAATGTAGCCTTCATGATCCAGGCGGGGTATATTAAGAAACCCGTTTATATACAGTTCGTCATGGGCGTCCTGGGCGGCATCACGCCGAGCCCGGAAAATCTCATGTTCCTCGTCGATTATGCAAAGAGGCAGATTGGTGATTTCGAGTTTTCCGTATGCGTTGCAGGACGTGCCCAGTTCCCCATCTGCACGCAGTCCCTGCTCATAGGCGGGAATGTCCGTGTAGGTCTTGAGGACAATGTTTATCTCGAAAAAGGGCGGATGGCGAAGAGTAACGCGGAGCAGGTCGCCAAGATCGCGCGCATAGCCCGTGAACTCGGAATAGAACCAGCCACACCCGACGAAGCAAGAAAAATCCTGCGTCTCAAAGGATTCGACAAGGTAAATTTCTGAATACCGCCGCGCCCCCATCCTTCAGGATGGGGGCCTCCATTTTCTAACTCACCACCCAATCAGGCCATGCCCCAGGCGCTCCCGACGAAATCGAGCGGCGGAGCAGTCCCCAACTTGCCGTCGAATTGCCTTGACATAGAAAGCTCTCATTTCTTATACTCGACCCGACAAAAGGACATTATTCTTGTTGACTCAGGTCGGGAGTTTTGAGCCAACTGGTCAATCCTGAAATCAAGAAACTCGCCGAGGAGCTTATGGAAAAGAAGGAATATTTAAAGACGCCGGTTGCACACATTGACATTAAATCATTCAATACAGTTGATATCATCGACGCCATGAAGGGGATGTCCTTTTCGGCAAGAGACCTGGCCCAGGCCGCAGACATCTATGACAGCATGCTGAAAGATGAAGACTGCAGCATCATTCTCACCATAGCGGGAAGTACGAGCGCCGCGGGCTGCATGCAGGTATATGCGGATCTCGTGAAGCACAACATGGTGGATGTGATCGTCGCCACAGGCGCCACGATTGTTGATATGGATTTTTTCGAGGCCTTGGGATTCAGGCACTACCAGGGCAGCCCCCATGTTGATGACCGGACCCTCAGGAAGCTGTATATCGACAGGATATATGACACTTTTATCAACGAAGAGGATCTCCAGATCTGCGATAAAACGATTAAAGAGATAGCGGATGCACTGACACCCGGTACATACTCGTCGCGGGAATTCATTCGCGAGATGGGAAAATTTCTTGCAGGAAGGGCCGCCAAGCAGGATTCTCTGGTTCAGGTCGCCCATGCAAATGATGTTCCTATTTTTTGTCCCGCCTTTTCCGACAGCAGCGCCGGCTTCGGCCTCGTGCTGCACCAGCACGAGCGTCCGGAAAAGCATGTTTCCATCGATGCGGTAAAGGATTTTCGTGAGCTCACCATGGTCAAGGTTAAGGCCCGGACAACAGGACTCCTCATTATCGGCGGCGGCGTCCCGAAAAACTTCGCCCAAGACACGGTGATATGTGCAGAGCTTCTGGGATTTGACGCCCCCATGCACAAGTACGCCGTGCAGATTACCGTAGCGGACGTGAGGGATGGAGCATGTTCCAGCTCTACACTGAAGGAGGCGACATCCTGGGGAAAAGTGGACATGGCCTGCGAGCAGATGGTCTTTGCCGAAGCGACCACGGCATTGCCGCTCCTTGCAAGCTACGCCTACCACAAGGGGAATTGGAAAAAGAGAAAGAAGCGGCAGTTTGCGAAGATGTTCTGAAAAAAGAAACAGGCTGCTTTCGATGCGGTTCAATGAAAGCAGCCTGTCTTATTATGCATGGTGGAGATGAGGGGGATCGAAC
>PMBI01000022.1 GCA_003153775.1 Syntrophaceae bacterium
ATGGTGCGGGCATGGAGGAGAGCGGCGTATATCAGCCAGGTAATGAGAGACCAAGTCTCCTTGGGGTCCCAGCTCCAATAAGCGCCCCATGCCAAATCCGCCCACACGGATCCTGTGATGATGCCGAGCGACAGCCAGAGAAACCCGAAGAGTACCATCTGATAGTTGAGCTCGTCGAGCTGCCTGAGATCGGGAAGGAGCGAGTGTGCATCTCCCCCGGACTCCTTTTTTGATTCCCTCGCGATGTAGACGATGCTGATGCCGAACGAAACCGCGAAGGCCGCATAACCGATGAAGCAGGTGACTACATGGGCGATGAGCCAATTACTTTTCAGGGCGGGGAGAAGCGGCTGGATCTTCGAGCTCACACCCGTGGAGAAGGAGGCGTATGCCATTGCCAGGAAGGCGAAGAGAGCGGGGAACACGCCGAGAGCCCGCTGCTTAGTTCGGTATTCCATGATGAGATAAATGAGCATGATCGCCCAGGCTGCGAATACCAATGATTCATAAAGATTGGAAAGAGGCGCATGCCCGTAGCCTATCAGGTATGATTCCCGCCAACGGAGAATTATTCCCGCCATTTGTACGGCGAGCGTGGCCGCTCCGGTGATAGTACCCCAGAGCATGATTGCACGACGGCGAAATATGACTCCCGCAAGATAGAGAAGCGCACAGAGAAGATAGGCGAAGGTGGTTATGGCAAGAAGGATCGAGCTCGTGATCATGGCTTGCTTCCTCCTTTCTCTTGCCCCAGTTCCGCCTGCAGGCGGCCGCAGAGTCTGTTGAATTCCCGCTCAAACGAAATTTCATTCCTGTTGGTCCTTCCGGCAATGACGACATTTATCGTTCCCTTGCCCGCATCCACCGCCGCCCACACCCACAATCTGCGATGGCTTACATAATAAGTGAGGCCTATTCCCACCAGCATCGCCGCAAAGCCCAGCCAGACAAGCCAGACGCCCGGGTCCTGCTTTACTTGGAGACCGGTGTATGGTATCCGGGCGGCGTGTAAGACGCGCACATTGTAGTTCTCAACCCTGCTGCCGTGAAAATCCCTCTCGATGAGGATCCGCGAACCTGACGGCTCTCCGCCGGCCCTCGAGATGATCAGAACCATTACGGGTCCGAGTCCCCGGAAGTCCTCGTCGAACCGGAGTATCTGCGCCCTGTCCCGCGTGCCGGGAATATCCACCCACTCCCGGAAGGGAATGACAAGCCTGCGGACGGCCCCCGATTCTCTGTCCGTGAGCTCCACATCTGCATCTTTGAGTATGGCGCCGTAGGATGCCTGATAGAAGGTGATCCCGTCATACGTCAGGGGATCGTTCACCCGTAGTTCCCGTTTGAGGACATCCTTGCCGTTGCGGATCAGAGTCAAATCCGAGCGGAACTCCCGCGGCATACCATTATCATAATAAGACACATCGAACTTGTCGCACCTAACCTGGAAAGGTAGATTCAGTCCGCGGTCGCTGCCTTCGAGCATGACTTCGTTTGTGGCTTCCCCTTCGGGGATATTCATGAAACCCTTGAAGCCGAATATGGAACCAACGAGTGCGCCGCAGAGCACCAGCAGAACGCTCAGGTGGACTACATAGACCATGAGAGGGCTCCAGCGGCCTTTCTCGGCCACTCCCGCCACATGGTCGGCTTCATCGAGCCTCTGCAGCGCGCCGAACTCTCCCGAAATTATTTTGGTAAGCCGCGCCTCCGTTTCATCACGGGAAAGCTTTGATATGAACTGACGGTTAAGACTGCACTTTCGGAGCTTCTCGGGATCCACCTGTTCTTCACGGCGCCGGAAGATCTTCAGTGTCTTAGGCAGTCGCTCGATGGTGCAGACGACGAGATTGGCGCAAAGGATAAGAAGGAGGAGTCGAAACCATCCGGTATGGTAGAGGTCATTCAAGCCGAAGGTCGTGATAAACCAGATGGCCCGCTGGCCATAGTGTCTCTGGAGTTCCGCTTCACCGAGCCCCTGGGGCATCAGGGTTCCTACTACGGATGCTGCGGCAAGAACGAGGAAGATGACGACCGTAAGTTTTGGGGATGCAAATTTTTGATAGAGGCCCTGCCAAAAGCCTTTCTTTTGCATTGACACTCTGCCTTCAGATGATTTTCTGTGATATTAGTAACCTTTTAAATAACCTTCTGTCAAGAAGAGAGGGCCGCATGGGAGCCCGCCTTGATGTGATTTCGAAAAGGGTTTTTTATTCTTCCCCGCGGCTATTTCCAGCGAGCTCGTTCATCTACATGAACAACGATATATCAACCACCACTTTGTACTTCTAAACCAACGGAAGGCATTCATAATCCTCTGCAGTCCTTTCTTGTTGACAGAAAACTTCTTTTATCCTTATACTTCTCCGACAAAAAAAGCGCTTCCTGTCGGGAAGACAAGCCTGCAGGTTAAGCATGTCATGATGAGGACGAATCCGTGAAAAAAAAGTTTGGTCCAACAGCTATAGCTATGCTCATGCTCCTCGGGCTGCGAATCTTCGGCCAGATCGAATCGCTCATGACTTCCTTGAATCCCGGCCCGCTCGTCATGTTCTGTATTTATTTGGCGGCGATTATCGGCATATACGGAAGGAAGCCGTGGGGTGATGTTCTTTGCGCCGTTATCGGCGTGACGGACATTGCAACTACGCTGATGTACACGGAGGGAGCAAGCCGGGTCGGTGCGGTCGTCGTTGACTCGCTGATAATCTATCTGGCCTTTGAGGATTACAAGAACGTTAAGGCGAGCAAGAAATCTGAAGACATAAATACCGCGGAAAAGCCCGGAGATCAGCAATCATCGTAAGTCCTGGCGTATATCGGAGGCAGGTGCATTTCGGTCGTGTTTGAACTTTCAGCTGATGTGCGAAATATATGCGCCGGATAAAAAAAGAGAAGTGCCATGAACAAGAGAAGTGCAAGAGTCATGGCGCACACGTTGCGCCGTCGCTCCCATCAAGGGGCTCCTTTGCCCTCGCGTAGCGCGCTCCTAACCATATGAGCACAACGGCGAACACAACCCGCAAGGCTCCGTCCGAGAAATAATGGGCAAAGGTGCCGCCGACGGGTGCCCCTATCAATATCCCTGCAATCATGCCCGCCAGGATATCTGTTTTCACGTTGCCAAGTTTCCAGTGAGTGTAGGCGCCGACACTGCCGATAGGGACCATGGCGAGAAGCGAGGTCCCCTGTGCGGTGTGTTGTGTAAAACCAGTAAGGAGCACCATGGCAGGCACCATGATGATACCACCGCCAACGCCCATCATGCCTGAGAGAAATCCCAGGAAGACGCCCGTCGAAAGCAGAACAGCAGCCTGAGGCCATCCCGTCTCCAGGCCGTGAATCCGGGGAAGATAGGGCTTGGCAAGCAGCAGTAGCGACATGAATATCAGAAAGTAACCAAAGTAGCGTTTCAGCTTCCATTCGGCAAGGGAATGTGCAAAGTGGCAACCCGCGCGGGTGGTGAGGATGGCCGGTACGGCTAACAGCGCCGCTGCAGTGACATCAATCGCGCCCCCAAGGCCATAGGCAATAGCTCCGGCCAAGCCTGTGAATATGATAGTCACGAGGTTCGTCCCATGTGCCCTGTGCTGGTCCACCTTGAGAATGTCCACCATGGCGGGGATCATAACGAAGCCACCGCCCAGGCCGATAAATCCCCCAAGCATACCCCCAAACAAACCTATCAGGAAAGCCATATAACCTCTATCTCTTATTCAGGGCCTGGCCCTACCTGATCAATTTGTCAGCTCTGATATTTTTCATGATCTTCCTGGACATCTCGTCGATAAGTGTGGCCGTGGAACCAGGCTTGATGATCTCGGAACGGACTCTCCACATTAATTTTCCCGTCGCAGTGTCGTAGAGATTGCTTTCCACGACAATGTCCTTCTCTGCAATATTGTACGTGGAAGGCGGTGTCTGCAGAGTGTATATAGGCCAGGAATTGCTCCAGCCCGGCGAGGCCTCGGGTGGCGGAGCGAAGCTGTCTACAACCTCCTTTTCTCCGATGCTGACCACGCGGACAGTAAATATTGCATCCATACTCAACCGTGCCGCCTCAGCCCTTACTTCGGCGCTCGTCAGTTCCTTCTTCTCGGTTATCGATGCAAGAGAGACTGCCTTTACGCCACGCTCCTGAAAATGTTTCGCGAAGGCATCTTCCAATTTCTTTTTTTCGACTTGATCCGAAATTGCCACAATCAAAACGCTTTTCAGATAACGCCCTTCGTAGGCGCTGTCAACCCAGGGGCTGCTTAATTTTGTCCCTCCACAGGAGGAAAGAAAAAATAGGCCAATGATGAGGACTACGCCAATACGGCTCGATCGTGTTTTCATAATGATATCTCCTGTAAAGAAGTTAGCTGCCATGTTCCCATTTTTCTGTGCAACAGATTTCTCAGTCGCTGCGCTCCTTCTAAATCGCAAGGGGGGTCCGTCATTTCTAACCTTTCCCACTGTCATTTCGAACGCAGTGAGAAATCCTGTTCTTCTGCCAGCGCAGATTTCTCAGTTGCTCTGCTCCTTCGAAATGACAGGAGTGGTCTGTTCAATTTACTTAAGCCCGGCGCGATGCCGTTCGTACAGATCGTAATTGGCCTTGAGCATTTCCTGGACGGGTAATTCATACGGGCAGCGTTCCTCGCACTCCCCGCATTCCTCACACAGCTTCACGCTCTCCATCATCACGCGGGAGAAGTCAACGGCGACAGCCGGCGACATCCGGGCGGCGACGATATTGTAGGCCATAGCCGGTGTAATCATCACGCCGTGGGGACAGGGCTGGCAATATTCACACCTGTGGCAAAACTTCCTGCCAAGCTCAACGCGATATTTGTCCATGAGCTCCCGGTCTTTTTTGGTTACCTTGTTTTCACGCCCGTAAAAAGAGACAACCTGGTCCACTGATGCGACTGAATCGCAGCCTGGAAGAGGAATGACGTCAGGATGCTGGCGCAGGAATTTAATGGCGAGTTCGGCATTATCGATCACGCCTCCGGCAAACGGTTTCATGGCCAGTATGCCCATGTCCCGCTTGCGCGCCGCCCTATGAAGCTCATCCTTCGGCTCCTGCTCGATAAAATTGAACGGAAACTGAACGGTCGCGAAAAGGTCTGTCTTGACCAGTTTTACGGCCATCCCAAGGTTATGCGAAGTGACGCCGATAAACCGCACCTTCCCCTGATCGTGAGCCTTCGTCACAGCCTCCAGGGCTCCGCCGGGCGCGCTGATAGCAAGGAGATCCTTCTCCTGGGCCACCTGGTGGAGTTGGTATAGATCGATATAATCCGTCTTCAGCATGCGCAGACTATTTTCGATGTGCTTCGTTACATGGACGGCATCTCTCTGAAATGTCTTGGTTGCAATCACAATTTCTTTCCGCATGCCGTCAAAGGCGCGCCCGATCTTCTCCTCGCTGTCGCGATAAATATTGGCTGTATCGTAAAAGGTGATCCCCCGCTCGTAGGCGCGGCGAAGCACCGCTACCGCTGTATCCACGTGCAGGCGGATAATGGGAATTCCGCCAAATCCCACCTCTGAAATTTTCAAGCCCGTCTTTCCCAATTTCATGTAACGCATAACCGTTCACCCTTATCGTTTTCTAATCTATGGTTGGCACGTTGAACTTGATTCCACTATAACTGCTTGCCGCCGATTTTTTTGAACAGGTCTCTGAAAACCGCAATCTGCTGCGCGCCGACGACTTTCGTTCCCTTATTGATGATGAAGGTCGGGACTCCCGTCAGACGGATCTGTCCGGCTTCCTTCCTCGATTCATCGAGACGATGGGCATAGCGTTTGTCTTTCAGGGCCTTCATGAGTTCATCCGTATCAAGGCCGCACACGCGGGCGCTCTCCGTGAGCACTTCCAGGCTGCCGATGTCTTTTGATTCCGTGAAGTATGTATAGAACATCCGCTCATGAAAAAGCTCATACGTGCCCATGTCGCGGGCGTATTCACTTGCTTCGAGAGACATGCGGGAATTGGAGAGCAGCAACCGCGGGCCGAACTTGATGCCGAATTCGTCACCCCTTTTCCGGATGTTTTCGTACATCGCCTCGACGTCGGCGCCGGGGAATCTTTTTGCATAGGGTATCCCCTCAGGCGGCGTCTCGGGATGCAGTTCGAAACTCAGCCAGTCATCCCTGATATCGAATTCTTTTTTCAATGAGTCGACAATGCCCTTGCCTATGTAGCAGAAGGGTCAGATGTAGTCGGAAAATATCCGCATCTCAATAGTCATGTTCACTTCCCCTCGTATTGTCATTTCGAGCGCAGCGAGAAATCTTAGTACGAAATAAAAGCAAAAGATATCTCCCTTCGGTCGATATGACACCTTAATTGAACCAGCTTATTTCTTTCCCGAAGCCTTCTTAGGAATGCGGGACTCGCAAGGCACCTTTGTCTGACAAAGCCCGCAGGACCCGACTTCAAACCCATGCAGCGTCTTTATATGATTCAAGGAAGTGCCGTATGCGTGGCTGTAGCACTTCATTTTGTCATGGCCGGCTTCGCTCAGCGCTCCCACGGGACAGCGGGAAATGCAGCTCTTGCAGGCGCCCTCACTATAGAAGAGGCAGTATGCGTGGTGGTCGTCATAAGGCCGGGTAGTTGCGGGGATCCGGATTTGCGCCACTACGGAGCCCACGCGCACGGCCTTTCCGCGCGGCGTAATCAAGCCGTCACACAAGCCGAACGTTCCCAGGCCCGCTGCATAGGCCGCATGCCTTTCCGACCAGGTGGAGGCAAAGCCGTATGCTTCGGACATCTGCTGCGACCACAGAGGTGAAAGCAGCGGCGCGACGGCCCTGTATCCTTTTTCTTGCAGGGCGGCTACAACATGCTTGCGCAGTTTG
>PMBI01000019.1 GCA_003153775.1 Syntrophaceae bacterium
TATATGCCTATCTCACTTCAGTGGATTTCATACGCCTCGTAGATAAGAAGAACGTCTGCATCCTCAACTCGGATTTCAACAGAGAATCATGTACAAACTGGTTTGCCCGTTTTTCAAGCTACCCTGAGTTGTCGTTTGTGGAAACTCCTTCCGAATACATTGCTACCCGCTGGGAGGCCATGAAAGAAGGGATACTAAAACAGATAGCGCCTGACACGGATATATGCATCGTCGGCGCCGGCATAGGATCACTCACCGTGTGCATCGATGTGGCGGAACGGTTTTCCATCCCGGCAATCGATGCAGGGCACGTGCTCAATATGATGAACGACAGGGTGGATAAATCGAATGGGGCGAGACTTTACACCGTCAGGAAAACGGACCCTGCAGCTTAGCACCTGTTAATACCTGCTTCTATGCGACGATGAATGACCCATTGAAAAAATACCGCAGAGAGTTTCGCATCTGGAAAAACGATCTCCGATTGAAGCGGGAAAGACGCTATTACGACGATACATTTGCGTCGCGCGATCTCACGATCCCCGATGAAGAACTGATCAAGAGGGAGATGAGAACACGATTCCCCCACACCCGGCCCAAAACCAAAGGAACTCTCAGCATCCTCGCCGTCTATCATCACTACAACTGGGAAAACGAATCCTTGAAACCGTCTCTCGAAAAATTCGGACGCGTCCGCCACTACGATTGGGCCCCACGCTTCAATCACCAGAAGAAGGGTTGGCGTAACAATGCAAAGTCGGAGATGAACAGTTTTCTAATAAAACAGGCGGGAGAGTGGATCAAGCAAGATGCGACAGATGTCATCTTTACCTATCTTTCCGGTGAACTCGTATCGCCGGACACCTGCGAGGCATTAAAGAGCTTCGGCGTTCCCATGGTCAATCTCGCCTTGAACGACAAAGAACATTTTGTGGGCAGAATTAGAAGCGGAGAGGCTTTGGGCACGAGGGATATCTGCCGCTACTTTGATATCTGCTGGACAAGCACCGAAGATGCCGTGAGAAAATATTGCGTGGAGGGAGCGATTCCTGTCTATCTCCCCGAAGGGGCGAACCCCGAAGTCCATCGACCATATAATACAGAGAAGACGATTGACGTGTCCTTTGTCGGACAGTGCTATGGGAATCGGTCTCGCGTCATCGAAAGGCTGACGTCCTGCGGTATTCGCGTTGAGGCACATGGCTCTGGTTGGCCTAATGGGCCCCTCACTGCAGAGGAGATGGTGCGCATGTATTCAAAAAGCAGGATCAACCTAGGCTTCGGCGGCGTCATCGGCCTGAGCAACGCATACTGCCTCAAAGGGAGAGATTTTGAAATTCCTATGAGCGGCGGGCTCTACCTTACAGAATACTACCCGGAGCTGGAGAGATTTTACAATCCTGGCACTGAGATCGTCACCTATCGAGATTTTGATGACCTTGTGGGAAAGATCCGCTATCTCCTTTCAAATCCCGAAAAGGCGGATGAGATAAGGAGGAAAGGTCACGAACGGGCACGCAGCGAACATTCCTGGGAAATGCGCTTCGAGAAGATATTCAACCTCCTCGGGCTGATCTGATCGGTGAGACGGTAATAGAGAAATCATGGAATTGGATAAGCGTCGAATCAAAGAATGCCTGCAATCGGGTATCCGCAAAGGACTGAACGGTTTCCTCTGGATCATGAAGATCCTCATTCCCGTCTCTCTTTTCACTGCCCTCCTTGCATGGACCGGATGGCTGGGTCGCCTGGATTTTTTCCTTCAACCCATGATGAGTATCCTCAGTCTGCCCGCCATGGCTACCCTTCCTCTCCTGATCGGTATGCTAACGGGAATTTACGGCGGCATCGCCGCTATGTCCGTGCTCCCATTTTCTCAGGATCAAATGACCTTGATGGCTATCTTTCTTCTCATCGCGCATAACCTGATCCAAGAGGGTATTATCCAGGCAAAGTCGGGAATTCATGCCTTTAAGGCTACAGCATTTCGTCTTGTAGCCGCCATACTCACAGTGATCGCCGTGGCGCCGTTTCTTGATCTTACAGCCACTGTGAATGAAAGAACAGGCTACGCCATGGAAACGTCCCTGCCCATTTTGCAGGCTCTGCAGGAATGGGGTATCACAACCTTCAACCTCAGCGTCAAGATATTTGTGATTATTATGTGCATCCTCACTTTATTAGAAATCTTGAAGACCTTTGACCTGATCAGTCCTATGGTCAGAGCGCTCAACCCTCTGTTAAGGATCATGGGGCTCAATCAGAAGGTGGGGCTTCTCTGGCTCACCGCCGTTATTTTCGGCGTGGCTTACGGCGGCGCCGTGATTGTTGAAGAGGCTAAGGCCGGGAATTTGACTAAGGAAGAACTGGAAGAACTTCACCTTTCCATCGGTATCAATCACTCTCTGGTTGAAGACCCCAGCCTGTTTCTGTCTCTGGGCCTCAGCCCTTTCTGGCTCTGGGTGCCGAGGATGCTTGTTGCCATCATGGCAGAGAGACTGCTGACTCTATGGAGGATATTTCGGAAAGGACACAATCTTTTTGTTCAAGCGTAAAACCTGTTGCGGCCATGACGGGAGATGAGACCCTTCTCCGACAATACGGCTTATATGAAAGGCAGATTTCTGATATTAGAAGGACTATAAATTGAAGGCAGGGATTGTATGAGATATTTTTTCTTGATCAAGAATATAAAGAACTGGTGGCTGTATCTGTTATACAAATTAGGTTTGGTAAATGCGGACCCGTTATTGTTCAGAGCAGGAAGAGGCGTCCTTGTCGAGGTGCCTCAAAGACTTCTCCATACGTTCAAAGAAATATTCATGGATGAATGTTACATGCATGGGCTGGCAGACAGGATTCCGGCAGGCCCGGTGTGTATTGATATCGGCGCCAATGCGGGTTACTTTTCGCTTTACGCTGCCTCACGTTTTGCGAATGCGCGAATATTTGCATATGAACCCATACCCTATAACTTTGCGCAGCTGATGCGGAATATAAAGCTGAATAAGAATTCCAGGATTACCGCGTTTCAAAAGGCCGTTGCAGGATCTTCCGGCGAAACGATAATGAC
>PMBI01000031.1 GCA_003153775.1 Syntrophaceae bacterium
GTTATTTCACTGACTGTTGTGAAGCAATCCGCCTCCCTTGCGGAGGCCGCTTCCATGGAATATTTCGCTTTGATGTTATGGGCGCTCGCTTCCGCCAAGGGCGATATATTGTCCATGTCCGTGTATATGTCCACCCCCGAACCGGCGAGGGATCTTCCGAGAATCGTTGCGTGCGTCGTAAATATGGTGCCTATCTCGGGAACCCTTTTTTTCACGCACAAGAGGCCCGCGCCGCACATCCATTCATGGAACTGGGCGATTGCCGACATATTATTATGCGGCCGGACCATCAGGTTATAGATCGTTTCGATCACTTCACCGCAGGCGTAACTGAACATCAAGGGTTCCACGTAGTCCCATCCGCCGGCTATGGAATCTATGCCGTAATCCTCCCAGAGCCTGTAGAGCAACTGGTCCTTGTCATATTTCTTCCCGAAGTTGACGAGAATGACCTTCGGCTCTCCGGGAATCTTCCACCTGCCAAAACGGCACGGAATTTCTTTGATGGCCGTACTTTCCCTGATCTTGACCCAGCAATCCTCATCGGTTTCTTCAAAATCAGGGTTCGTCTTGAGATCAGGTCCCAGAAGGAAGTACCGCTCACCATAGTTGCGAATGGCCTCCCTCATCTTGCTGGCAATAACGGTATATATTCCTCCAACTTTATTGCATACCTCCCAGCTGACCTCAAATAGATAGCCTTTAGTCTGCCTCTTTATCAATTGCGCACCTCTTTCTTGCCTAAGTATCCGGAAAAGTCGTCGATGATATTCATATAGTTGATATACGCGTCATAAGGCGACCCGTAGGGATTGGAATGTTTATCGCTGTCCCCGTCGGCAAGCCCTCTGGTGCGCATGTAGAAAAAATGATCGGACGCCTGGAGCATGCGCCACGTATGGAGAAATATCGCTTCCTTCCGGCGCCGCACTTTTGACTCCATACTGTACAAGGCAGTGATGGCGTCCTTCTGCAATGCATTTCCCAGCCTAGAGTCCAGATCTCTTCCTGCGTCCGCCCACGAGATATAATCATCCACATCAAGCTCGTCGGCAGGAGTACAATTTCCGGCAATCTCCAAAGGCGTTTGAAACCGGAAGTCGGGATGCGCGAGGATCTCGCGGGGCAGGCGACGGAGAAAGTCAAGTATCCCCGTTTCATCCGCTTGATGTTCGCCAAAGGTCTCATAATTCATGAAAAGATTTATGACATCTCCGGTATCGTTCATACTTTGAATCCAGTTGGCATATTTGTCGGCCGCGAACGGATGTTCAGACCACTTGGGGTCCGAGAAATGAAAGGCAATATCATCAGAGAGGCGGTAGTTTCTCAAAAGCAGTTTCAGGGTCTTGCACCCTGAGGGCCGGTACACATAGTTGGGAGATCGCCATCCGAGAATCTTATCCGCCCCTTCGGCCACGATGACATGGTATCCCATTTTCTCTGCGTATTTCGCAAGCGCGCTGTTATAGATGAGTTCGGTGTGGCGAAGCGTTCTGGGAGTTTGACCGAACAGCGTCTTTATCTTCTTCCCGTGCAACATGACCTGCTCTCTGAATTCCCGCACGGAATAGAGGTATGCAAGGGAGTGGTAATAGGTCTCGCCGACGAACTCCACACATCCCGTATCAGCAAGTCGCTTAAAGCTTTCGAGAACGTCAACACGATGCTTTTCAAACTGATCAAGGAGAACGCCTGTTATCGAAAAAGCTACCCGGAAATTACCCTTGTAGCGTTTGATCAGATCAAGCATGATCCGGTTGGCCGGAAGATAGCATTTTTCCGCCGATATGTGCAGGTTCTTGAGGTTTCTTTCCGAATCCTCGTAAACGTGGTCATGGTCGATATCAAAAAATGTATAGTGCTTCAGCCAGCGGGGCTTATTCACGTGAAAGAGAAGACAGATACTTGGCATTTTCCCACCTTTTCAATGCAACACGAGCCTGTACACAGCGACGATCTTTTCCGCGGCCTTTTCCCAGTGAACGCTCCTGAGCTGTTCACGCGACCTCTCCACAATCTCCTCTGCCAGGCTTGCGTGTCTTAGAATAGCAATTATCTTATTGGCAATTTCGTCCACATCCCAGAAGTCCACTTTCAAAACATGGTCAAGAATCTCCGCTGCGCCGGACTGCCTGGAGATGATGACAGGGACGTCGTAAACCATCGCCTCCAGAGAAGATATGCCGAAAGGCTCCGATACGCTGGGCATGACGTACATGTCGCTCATGGAGAATATACGCTCTACTTCCGTTCCCTGAAGAAAACCGGTAAAGTGAAAATTTTTCCCTATGTGGAGTTCGGCGACCCGCTCGATCATGCGGGACATCATATCTCCCGCACCCGCCATGACAAACGTGATTTCGGGAAATTCTTTCAAGACCCTTGCTGCAGCATCGACAAAATAATCGGGACCTTTCTGGAAGGTAATCCTGCCCAGAAAAAGCACAACCTTCTTGTCAGGATTTTTCTCCCAATGATAGACCCGTGGCGCTTCGCGGCGCGAAACGGCGTTATGAACCACCGATATCTTATCAGGATCAATGCCATAGTGTTTGATAATCAAATTTTTTGTATAATTACTGACGGCAATGACATGGTCGCACAACACCATGCCGCAGCGCTCCAGATAATAGATATCCTGATTTACGTTTTCGCCGCTTCTGTCAAATTCCAGAGAATGAATGTGAAGAACAAGCGGCTTTCCGCTGGCCTCCTTGGCATAGAGACCGGCAAAGACGGTCATCCAGTCATGGGCGTGGATGACGTCAAACGACTGATCTGCCGCAATGACACCCGCCGCCCTTGCATACCGCATGACCTCGGCAATGAGATCGGGACCGTATAGCCCTGAGGCCTCTAAGATGCGGAGGCCTTTCGTTCTCATCCAGCCTTCTTCGTTCGAAGTCAGGTCTGATTTTTGCCGTCGCTGTCTTTCATACTGGCCATTGTTCAAGTACGGTCTAAGCGCAGAATTAATCAACCTGATTTGGAGTCCGGAAAAGATATCCGGCGCGTCGATATTCTCCGTCTTCAAGGGAATCGCCGGCGCTGAAATCAATTCCACGTGCGATGGAAGAGCTTCACCCGGCCATCCCGGAACGACAAAGGATATCCTATGACCTAATGCAACGAGCGCCTTCGTGATGCCGAAACAGGCCGTTCCGAGACCACCGCTTACATGGGGCGGGAATTCCCACCCGAACATAAGGATTCTCAAGGCTCTCCGCCTCCTTACCACAAACAATTATGTGTCTGTACCGGAATGTTATTACAGGGGTGACTCTTGCACGAAACCGCTGAAATATATTTCTTTCATAATGTCATAAGGACAGGTTAAAGTAAACCAGAAAATCCCTTCAATGATTTCCGCGGGAAGCCTTCACGGCAGGCGAAGTGTCAGGCGTATCGTGAAGCAGCATATACAGACTGATCAGTCCGGCGGCGCTCCAAGCCTGCGAAATGCACCCGTTAGGGCGATGGGGAGCGTCACCGTCAAAAATTTCAGATATGCATCCGATGCCCGCCTCCGGCATATGCTGGCGGATAAATGTTCGCATATAATCTCGGAGGAATGTCTTCGCCGCTCTCTTGTCTTCTGCGGCCCTGATATATGCCTCTCCGAATTGTCCTATCAGCCAGGGCCATGCAGTGCCTTGATGATAGGCCGCATCCCTCGTCAAGCCGTCACCTTCGTATCGGCCTTTATAGTTTTTATCCTCCGGTGAGAGGGTTCTCAAACCAACCGGGGTAAGAAGATGCTTCTTGACCTTATCAACGACACCCTTCCATTTATCGGCGTCCAACGGTGAATAGGGAAGCGAGACGGCCAGGATCTGATTCGGCCTGACGGCGCCATCCAGGATACCGTCGCGGAAGACGTCACCAAGATAGGCCTCCTTCTCGATCCAAAAGGTATCGACAAATGATTTCCTTATCCTCGGAATCAGGTCCCGGAAAGAATGTTCGCGGTCATCAAAAAGTTTCCCGAGTTCCTCGGCAACGCAGACGGCGTTGTACCAGAGGGCATTGATCTCCACGGGATATCCCCATCGTGCGGTAACAGGCGTGCCTTTCACGGTTGCATCCATCCATGTGATATGCGTATCCTTGTCGCCGGCGTGGAGCAGACCGTTCTCTCCCATATGGATATTAAACGCCGTACCATCCATATACCCTTTCAGAATCCTCTTCATGACCGGCCACAGCTGGTCCCTGATAACGTCGATATCACCTGTGTACTTCAGCATCTGCTGAATGGCCCAGAAATACCAGAGTGACGTATCGACTGTATTGTAGGCATTATCCGTCTCATCATCGGAAAAATAATTGGGAAGAAGTCCATCTTTCTCATATGCACCAAGTGAGTTAAGGATGGCCACCCCCTCCTCGGAACGACCGCTCAGGAATGTGATTCCGGGAAGTGAGATGAGTGTATCCCGTCCCCAATCGCCGAACCAGTGATATCCGGCGATGATGGCCGGTCTGCCCGTGGGAGAGCTGATGAGAAATTGCCGACCCGAAGCAATCAGGTTTCGGACGTTAAGCCTGTCCTCTTCATGTTCAAACTTCTCCGCAATCTTTTCATCTCTCGACGCATCCCTCATGCGCCGCGTCTTTTCCTTCATCCATGTTTCTTCGAGCGTTTCCCGAGAGACGTCCGTTGATGCGGAGATGATGACCACGCTTCCCTTTTCCATGGGAATCTCGAGGGCGCCCGGGCAGAAGAGGTCCTCATGCCAGTCAAAGCCCCTCTTTTCCTCTTGCTTATATTCAAAATTATTGTGCCATAAAGGAGAAGGCAAAAATTTCGCTTCTGTATTCGTCTGCAGAACAAAGGGAGGCATGCCGTCATAAGGGCGCAGCCTGAATCCCTTTTCCGCCGGGAATGTTTCCGTTTGCAGGAACACGTTCTCTTTGGTCAAGGCGTGGTAACCCCGAAACGCAATGAATGGCCTCAGGCGCAAGAGTCCAGGAGTCTGACAATCCTGGACTTCATACCTGATGAGTACGCGATCCTCTTCATGGATCATCATGATTGCCTTACGGATGCGCATCCCGTCGGCCTCATAGGTAAAGCTGGGACAATAATCCAGGCTGAATTCCTTAAGGATTTGCTTCTCGCGCGGGAAAAAGAAACCGGGATATTGACAGCAGGAAAGGAAGAATTCCTTTTCGCGTAAAACGACCGCGTCTTCCATCCACGAAAGAAGGACATGCCTCCCTTTCGGCATCCTGAGGTTTGCCACCAAGAGGCCGTGATACTTTCTCGTATTGCAAGAGAGGATCGTACTCGAGGCATACCCGCCCAAACCATTGGTATCAAGCCATTCCAAGGTCAACGCCTTTTCCAGGTTCGAGCAGGAATGATCGTCAATGGCAAATCTTTTCATCTGTAACAACCTTCAATACTGGTGCAAACATATTCTTAAAGAAGCCCTGCAATGACCTCGCAAGAAACCAGAAACTGGCTGGAGAAGGGACGGCGCTGCCATCAATCATGGCATATTGAATACATCTACGCCTGACGGCGGCTTGAAGCTGAAAAGCTTATCGTCAAGATTGTTGTTGATTCTAATATCTGAGAGCCGGATACGGGTCAGATTTCCATACAGGTCTGTAAAGCTGCATTGTATGATCTGAAAGTTTTCCTTATCTATGGTGATATACAACTTATCGACGCCGGTATTATCTGAAACCTTGGGAGCAAGCGTAAGGAGATAGTTGCCGTTTTTGTCCACATTATCAGGCTTGGAAAAACCTACGTGAAAATCCTCGCTCAGTTTGCCTATGCCGGAAAGAAATTTTACTGCCAGCTTCGACTTATAAATTTTTTCCGTATCCTGCACATAGGCAGCATGGTCCTCCGGAACATACAACCAGGCTTTCTTGGGGTTGATGATTAATTTCTTTGCCTTTGGTTTCGCATAGACCCACAACATTCTCCTCGGATTCTTTACATAAACAACCCCTTCTTCCCTGTCCGTCTTATTCATGGCCTTGATGGTCACTTCTTGTATGAATTGCGCTTTCAAGTCCGCGGTTTTTTCATATCTCTCCTGCGTCTTGGCAATCAGCTCGTCGAGAGACAGGGTATCCGCGAATGATATTCCGGAACCAAAAAATAGAAGGAAGTTCAAGATTATTGCTATCTTCAATGAATAACGATTACTGCGTTTGGATTTTATTTTCATTTTTTTTGCACCAAAGGAGAACAAAAATGGCATATTTTTTTCCAAGAGTTCATATCTTTACCAAAAACAACCATCAAGTAGTAGAAGCTAAAGGCTACTTATCTATAATATTGTAATTGCTCAACTTATCCAATGCCTGAATAGTATGCAATGAGGTATAAAATTGTCACTATTGAGGACTTACGCATCTTATCAACAAGTTTATCAACAACGTCATCCACACTCCTGTGGATTTGAATCACAAGTGCCTGTATCAAAGGGAGTATCCTTCAAAATACATATCTCAGTCCGAGATGGACACCCGCCAGCCAAAGGGGTCATCTTTTTCGCCGTATTGTATCTGAAGAATTTCATTGTATAACTTTTCGGTCAGCGCCCCTATTTTCCCGCCGCCTATGGCCGTCGGCTTCCCCTTGTAAAAGATCTCCCCTATGGGTGAGACGATGGCCGCCGTCCCGGAGGCAAAGGCCTCCTTCAGTGTGCCCTTGGCGGAAGCATCCATGAGCTCATCTATTGATATCGGTCTTTCGGAAACAGCGATATTCCACCTCCTGGCCATCTGTATCACTGAATCACGGGTCACACCCGGCAGGATGCTTCCCGTGAGGGGAGGCGTAATCAATTCGTCGCCGATGAGAAAAAAGATATTGCTCGTCCCCACCTCTTCAATATATTTTCTCTCGATGGCATCCAGCCAGAGCACCTGTGTAAATCCCTTTTCAGCGGCTAATTTGCTTGCCAGGAGACTGGCGGCGTAATTGCCTGCGGCCTTAATGAACCCTATGCCCCCACGCACGGCGCGGACAAACTCTTCATCCACATAGAGGCTCGTCGGGCTGAATCCCTGGGGATAGTATGGACCGACGGGACCAACGACAATAAAAAATATATATGCATTGGCGCTATGGACGCCCAGGGCCGCCTCCGTGGCAATCATCGTCGGCCTGATATAAAGGGACGCCCCATGGGACATGGGCACCCAGTCCTTGTCGAGGAGAACTAGTTTTTTTATGGCCTCCAGAAAGAGATCGGGATCGACCCTGGGCATACAGAGCCTGTCCGCGGAGTTATTCATCCGATTTATGTTCCGGTCCGGTCGGAAAAGGAAGAGGGCATTGTTCTTTCCCCGATACGCCTTCAGTCCTTCAAAGATTTCCTGTCCGTAGTGAAGGCACATGGCCGTGGGATCAAGGGACAAAGGCCGATAGGGCTCTATCATTGCGTCATGCCAGCCACGGTCCGCATGGTATTTCATTGTAAAGATGTGATCCGTAAATATCTTGCCGAACCCGAGCTTTGATTCATCCGTAGGCTTCGCTTTCATTTGCTTCGGCTTGGCTCGAACAATCTTGATCTCCATATATCCGTCTCCCTCCTTGCAAAAAGCGCATAGGTAGAGTTCCTTAACACTAAATCATTTTTCTATCAAGGCTTCTGTATTGGATGGCCTCGGCGACATGGCGGGAGCGGATATTCTCATCCCCTTCAATATCCGCGATGGTTCTGGCAATCTTCAGCACTTTGGTATAGGCCCGTGCTGAGAGGCCGAGTTTCTCTATGGCCATTTCGATCAATTTCTGGGATTCCTCATCGACAGGACAATACAGTTTTATCTCTTTATCTGACATTCTCGCATTGAATTGCATGCTCCGGTCCGTAAATCTTCGCTTCTGCATGGACCTCGCCTGCTCTATTCTTTCTTTGATGGCGCCGGACGATTCACCGGCAGACCTTCCCGTAAGGTCTTTATAACTTACCGACGGAACCTCGATATGAATATCTATCCTGTCCATGAGAGGGCCCGATATCCTCGCCTGATACTGGCGGATCTGCTGCGTTGTGCATCTGCAGGCCCGCGTCTGGTCGGTATAATAACCGCAGGGGCAGGGGTTCATTGCCGCCACAAGCATAAATCTCGCCGGATATGTGGTAGTAATGGAAGACCTCGTGATCGTAACACGTCCATCCTCTAAGGGCTGTCTCAATGCTTCAAGGACATTTCTCTTGAATTCCGGGAGTTCGTCCAAGAACAAGACGCCGTGATGGGCAAGGCTTATCTCTCCCGGTCTCGGAGTATGTCCTCCCCCCACGAGTCCGGCATCTGAAATTGTGTGGTGAGGGGCCCGAAACGGTCTTGTCCCTAAAATAGTCTCCCTCTTGTTGAGCAGTCCTGTCACGGAGAATATCTTCGTGATGTCGATTGCCTCAGGAAAAGTCAGCGCGGGGAGTATAGTCGGGAGCCTCTGTGCGAGCATCGTCTTTCCCGAACCCGGCGGGCCTATCATTATTATATTATGACCTCCCGCTGCGGCAATTTCCAATGCCCGTTTTGCATGCTCCTGACCGCGGATCTCGCTGAAATCGAAAGGATAATTGCAGCTCTTATTGAATAGCTGAGCTATATCAAGCTTACGTGGTGCTATTTTCTTCCTGCCGTTGAGAAATTCAACCACGTCGGAAAGGACATCAACTGGAATCACTTCGACAGATTCCACCATAGCGGCTTCGTCGGCGTTTTCCTTAGCCACGATGATGCCCCTCTTCCCCATTTCCTTTGCCAGAAGGGCGGCGGAAAGCACTCCATCAACGCCCTTGATGCTTCCGTCCAGGGAGAGTTCCCCGATGAGGATGTAATCGAGGGCGTCCGTAAGCTCAATGCAGCCTTCGCCTGTCAGGATGCCTACGGCAATGGGAAGATCGAAACCGGTTCCTTCTTTTTTAATGTCGGCAGGTGCGAGATTTACGGTAACGTGATTGTTGGGGAATTTATAGCCGGAATTCTTTATGGCTGCCTTGATTCTGTCTTTGCTTTCCTTGACCGCGACATCGGGAAGACCCACCGTCAGGAATTGAGGAAGCCCCGGCGATATATCTACTTCCACATCCACCGGATATGAATCTACGCCGACAACGGTGCTGCTGATGACTTTTACAATCAATTCGCGCTCCCCGAGATTTTCTCAAGAGTGGGCGAAAATATTATAAAATTAGTTTTTTCATAGCAAGACATTTCTTTCGGAAAAGTATTTTTTTAACTCTCTTGACTGGGGAAAGGCGCTATGCTAATTTCGGCGCAACTTCCCGCTAAGAGGTTCAGAAAATCATCATGACTAAGTTCTCCCACCTCGATGATAAAGGCAAGGCCAAGATGGTTGATGTGACGGAAAAGGAACGGACCGTACGAAAGGCCGTTGCCCGGGGAAAGGTCATGATGAAAAAAACGACACTGACTCTCATCGAAAGGGGAGAGATACCCAAGGGAGACGTCTTTGTTGTAGCCAAGATCGCGGGGATCATGGCGGCCAAGAAGACAAGCGAAATGATACCTATGTGCCACCCCCTGGAATTGACCGGTATTGACATAAGATTTACGAAAGATGCCGATCTCGGTGAGATCACCATTGAAGCAACCGTGCAGACCGTGGGAAGAACAGGGGTGGAGATGGAGGCCCTGACCGCCGTCAGCGTTGCGGCTCTCACAATCTACGATATGTGCAAATCTGCCGACAAGAACATGGTTCTTTCGGACATCAAATTAATTACAAAACATGGCGGCAAGAGCGGTCTCTTCATCAGAGATGAATAAATGAGAGATTCCCGGCTATGTATCAAAAAGTCTACAGAATAAGAAGATCGTTCCTCATTCCCTTTTTTGCTGATTCTGTTCTCCTCTTCTTCCTTCTCCTGCTCTCGTATTTCCTGGGTGGGTCGAAATTGGAAAGAATATTGCTTACTGCGATCTTCATACCCGTTCTTTACGTTCTCTTCGAATCGGCATTCCGCATGGTCCGGACGGGAGACCAGGGCATCATGATCAGGAAATTCATGCGGAGAAAAGAGCTCCGCTGGGAGGATATCACTCATATAGGCGCGTTGATCCTGAGAAATAGGGTATATATCCTGTTGACTACAGTGAAAGGATTTTATATTCTATCCAATGCGTATGACAAATTTTCCATTCTCGTTGGTGATCTCGCCTCTCACATGGACAATGAAAAGGTGGAAGAAGAAGTCAGGAGACAGATTGAACATCCTGCAAAGAACACGTCGGATATCATTATGACCTGGTTTACGGCTGTTGTTCTTGCGGGGATCATAATGATAAAACTGTTTACCTCGTAAATTTTCTTATCTTTTAAAAAGTCATAAGCTAAGTTAAGAGTCACAGACTTTCTTCACAACAAAAGCACGGGAGAAGGGGCGCGTCGTTATTATGAAACGCAAGAAAACGAAATCTGTAGCTGTCGACCAAAATATTCAGGCGAAGCCATATGTGCTTATTGAAGAGGCTATGGGAAAGAAGCTTGAAGACATCTCTACTGTCCTCTGTTCAGCCGGTGACGGAAAAAAACGGAAAAGCAGATTGCATGAAGAAGTTTTGATCATGGTGGAAAGATGCCTTTTCAAAATTGCCCTTAAGCGGAACGGTAATGTCAAGAGTGCTGCAGCCAATTACCTTGGAATCAACAGAAATACATTCCAGAAAAAAATGGCCAAGCTGGGCATCAATTGTGAAAACAAAAGTTAGCCTGCCGCATAACATAGTTAAATTGATGGAGAAGGGGGTCAATATACCGAGCCCCTTTTCTATAGATATCGGGGAAGAAATAGTTCTGGAGAGGATTTCCGGCGACGGTGTATCCATATATCCCGGAACGAGGATATCTGGGTCAAAAACCCTGATTTCTCGGGGAACCAAGTTGGGATATGAGGCGCCGGCAACCATCGTCGATTGCCAGACCGGACCGGATGTCGAGCTGAGAGGGGGATTTTTCAAATCATCCGTCTTCCTGCGAAAGGCGGCCGTGGCAAGCGGAGCGCAGGTCCGTGAAGGATGCATCCTTGAAGAAGAGGCTAATGCGAATCATACGGTCGGACTAAAGCAGACCATACTCTTCCCGTTCGTAACCCTGGGCAGTCTCGTCAACTTTTGTGACTGTTTCATGGCAGGCGGAACGAGCCGGAAAAATCACAGCGAAGTCGGAAGCTCCTATATACATTTCAATTACACGCCCAATCAGGACAAGGCCACTCCTTCACTCATCGGCGACGTACCCCGAGGCGTAATGTTAAACCAACCGCCCATTTTTTTGGGGGGTCAGGGAGGCCTGGTCGGTCCTCGCAGGATCGGTTACGGCAGCGTAATTGCGGCGGGAGTGATTTGCAGGAAGGATTATCCGCACGGAAATAAATTGATAACGGAAAGTCACGTCTCTCTCCACGACAAAAACTTTCGTGCAGGCTTTTACGGAAGTATCAAGCACCGCGTCTATAATAACATCTGCTACATCGCCAACCTCTTAGCCTTAAGACAGTGGTATGCCCACGTCAGGCAACCGTTTTTTCAACAGGAGCATATGGGCGGGGAGCTTTATGCCGGGGCAGTGGATAAGCTCGAAATTGCCCTTGAGGAAAGATTGAAGCGATTTGCAGACCTTTCTTATAAAATGGAAACATCGGTAGAGCTTAGCAGGGACGCCGCAAAGAAAAGCGCACAGAAAGCGCTTCTCAAACAGAAGAAAGAATTGAGCGAAAATTGGCCGAGGCTTGAGGAAACCCTCACCGCTGGAAAAGAAACAATTGTTGATCTCAAGACTCGGGATACATTCATCAAACTCATTCATAACAGAATGAAACACGAAGGCGATTATATAAAGGTCATTCAGGGCCTGGATAGAGATGCATCAAACAAGGGAACGACATGGCTGCAGAGCATTGTGGATCACGTCGTCCATGCGGCGTTAATCCCTTTGCCGTCCTGCAACTCCTGACGCCATCAATTTAAACGAGATCAGGGCTTTGATAATTTTTCGTATGCAGATATTAAGACAATGGTGCGCTGAAATAATCAGCTATCTTACGAAATGGAAGATCTATGTCGGCGTTAATGTATACGCGGTTCCCGAATACTCGATAGTCTTCTTTCCGCTGATTCCTGACGTCGTATACTGCGGGTTCGCCGGAATCCTGGCGGTAAAAGGGGTCGGCAAGCGCGAAGAAGGCAATCCCATAAAAAAACTTGCCCAGCTCTTCGGGAGCATCAGGAAAGATAACATGAAGGCGCTCTCTGCTGGCTCTATAACATCCGGCCAATATCTGGGGGGCGGCCGGAAGCTTCAGGAAATGGAAGAAACTTTCTTCCAATTAAAGACAGACGCCGCATTGCAGGAAATCTATTTCAAGCCCGTCACGGCCGGAGAACTGTCGGGCCTTACCACCGAGATGAAGGTGTTTTTCCTCAGCGAAGAAAAACACCTTGAAGAAAACGCCGGGAACTTCCCTACGGAGGAGACGGAAACGATTAACAGCAGGCACATCCTGTTGAAAGATATTATCTGGGGTCTTGAGAAAGATGTACTCGAGAATATAGAAAAGATCAGGCGGCTCTCGGGGGCGGGCGGCGACGAAGAAATTTCTCCTGCATCGTTTACAAAATATAAGAAAATAAATTTCCTTCTGAACTGCCTCGACCGGCTGGAGGTAAGGGGAAGGGACTCGGCGGGAATAGAGATATCCTTCAGACTCCCTGAAGGCGCCTCGTTTGAGAATATCTTGAGCATGCTCAAAGAGAAAGGCCTGTATGATGATTATTCCGCGAGGACCCGCGCAGGCGATCTTATCAACGGTTCAATCTGTGTCTCCCATGCAATCCCGTCCACGAATAGTTCGCGGGGGAAAGGAATTGATCTCGCATTCGTATACAAGACATCATCCGTTATCGGCGAGCTCGGACAAAATGTCAGTGATCTGAGAAAATTCATCTCCCACGACAAGGTGTTCTATGAGTTATCCAGAGAGGAGACGGAATTTGAGACATCTTTATCACACACGAGGTGGGCATCAGTAGGTTCCATCACGGAAGAAAACTGCCATCCGATTAATAACTTTACGCTGAGCAGAAACGGCGGCCGTGAAGATGCGCTCTGGCCGGAGATCACGAAGAAATACCCTTTCTATGGCGAGGGCGGCTGGTTCATTAACGTTATCCTGAACGGAGATATAGACAACTATCAATCCCTGCGAAGTGCAATTGAAGAGGGAGAAGACCTCATTGCTCCGCATATTACGACCGACACGAAGATCATTCCCCTGCAGATTGAAAAGCATCTCTCTGCCGGGCATGACCTGGCCGAGGCGTTCAGATTGGCGGTAAATGCATTTGAAGGCTCGCATGCCATTGCCATGACCAGCAATACGGAGCCGGGGAAGGTGTTTCTTGCCCTCAAGGGGAGCGGGCAATCCATCTATGTAGGTCTTGCCCCCGAAGAGTATATATTTTCATCGGAGCTTTATGGTCTCGTGGAGGGCACTCCTCTTTTCGTGAAGATGGACGGCGAAAGATCTTCCTCAGACGATGATCCGGAAGCGTCAGGCCAGATATTTATCCTTGAACAGAACTCTCAAGGGGGTCTTGCGGGGATCAGGACGCTTTTCTACGACGGGAGTCCTCTCTCCCTGGGAAAGGACTCTGTGCAGAAGGCGGAAATCACCACCCGTGATATAGACCGGGGTAATTATCCGCACTATTTCCTGAAGGAAATTTCTGAAGCAACTCTCTCCATAAGAAAAACCCTGCGCGGCAAATATAGAATCTCAAAAAAAGAAAACGGAAGATATGGAGTTGCCTTCAATCTCGGCCGGGACATCATCCCAGAGGGGTGGAGACAGGCCTTCGCCCGCGGCGAGACAAAGAGAATCATCGTCATCGGCCACGGCACCGCCGCCGTCGCCGGAGAGGCCGTTGCCGACGGACTGCAACGATATCTCAAAGGCACCCACATCAAGATTGACGCCAAGGTCGCGTCGGAATTGAGCGGCTTCTTCTTGGAGGATGACCTGAAAGATACACTGGTCATCCCCATCACGCAGTCGGGCACGACGACAGACACCAATCGTGCCGTAGCTATGGCCGTGGAACGGGGTGCAACAGTTATCGCCATTGTCAACAGGAGGCAATCCGACATAACAGGGAAGGCAAACGGAGTTTTTTATACGAGCGACGGCAGGGATATAGAAATGTCCGTGGCTTCCACCAAGGCATTTTACTCCCAGGTTGTGGCGGGCCATGTACTGGCGCTTTGTCTTGCCCAGCTTCTCACGAATGTCTCAGACGACTTTATTGCCGATGAGCTTCACAACCTCGAACAGGCGCCCAGCATGATGAACAGGGTGATAGAGAAGAAAGGACAAATCAGGCAATCCGTCGAACTGCTGGCAAAGAAAAGAAGGTACTGGGCCATCGTGGGAGACGGGCCTAACAAGGCGGCGGCAGATGAGATCAGGATTAAACTGAGCGAGCTCTGTTACAAAACGATATCGTCGGATTTCATAGAAAACAAAAAGCATATCGACCTGTCTGCCGAACCGTTGATCATCGTCTGTGCAGCGGGCAGCCCGGAAACTGTCACCGGAGACATCGTCAAGGATGTAGCCATCTTCAAGGCGCACAGGGCGGCTGTTGTCGTTTTTGCAGATGAGGGTGAAAGCAGGTTCGACGGCGTTGCCGATGCCGTCGTTGAGGTGCCGAGGGCGGCGATGCCCATGCCTGTAATCTTAAATACCCTGGCCGGGCATCTATGGGGTTATTATGCCGCCTGCAGCATCAACGAAGACGCGGTTTTCCTGCGGGAATTCAGGAGTCATCTCGATCTTATAATGGTGGAACATGAGAAAAAAAATTATTCCATCTATGAGAGGTTGGCCGACAGAAACTACCGGAAGCTCGTCAAGGATTTTTCCGCTGAATTCAATCAAAAGAGAACGGAAGGCGCCTTTTCATTTACAAATGTGAATACCATATCCGATATAGTTCTTCTCCTCAAATATGCAGCCGGAAAGCTGCCCCTCGAAGACTACTGGAGCGATTTTAAGAGTGAGGAGGTGCTGCCGTCCCCGGTCGAGATGCTTGACATCTCACTCGGCCATTCGGTAGATGAACTCTCGAGACCGATAGACGCGATCAAACATCAGGCGAAAACCGTGACAGTCGGAACAAGCAGGAAGGAGCAGCCTCTCAGAGGCATTATCTTTGACATATTAAGGGAACTGGAATTCTCGACCAAATCCATCGTCACCAGGAATATATTGACGATCGCCAGGGTTCAGCCGGCCATTGCCGCGTTGAAGGGCTATACCCTCTATGCAGTTCATAATCTGGACGCTGAAGGGAATCCCGTGGATACCTCAACGATAACTGTTAAAGACAGAGGGGGCATCTCACTCACGATGAAGTCGAGGACAGAAGGTTCAGGCAATCTCATGGGGACCAAAAGGACGATAGTGAGTACCGGCAACGTCTATATCGGCCGGGGCAAATCCGACGGCGCTTCGATGGTCGTTATTCCTCTTCTCGCGGAGGGGGGAGGCATAGGAAGCCTGCTTTTGATCCACGTGGAATTTAACGAAACACTTTCCCTGAAGGGAAAGAAAGAAGTCTTAGGCTACAAATTTAATGACATCCGCAATCTCGTCAACGAATATAATCTACCGTGGGATGACCGCTATCTCGAAACCATTTCTACGGGGACTCTCCTCGGCGAGACGGTGGAGGTTATAGCGGGTCAGATAAGAAAATCTCTGGGAGGGAACGGCGGCAACTCTCAGGCCAAGTAAATTTCAGGAGCAATCATGAAGAAGACAAAATTTATTTTTGTAACAGGCGGCGTTCTCTCCTCCCTCGGCAAAGGCTTGGCGGCTGCTTCTATTGCAGCCCTTCTCGAAAGCCGGGGGCTTAGGGTGACCAATCAAAAGCTGGATCCCTATATCAATGTCGATCCCGGCACCCTCAGTCCATTCCAGCACGGCGAGGTTTTTGTGACGGACGACGGCGCGGAAACAGACCTTGACTTGGGGCACTATGAGAGATTCAGCTCGACCCGCATGGCGAAGTGCAACAATCTCACATCTGGTCAGGTATATTTTTCGGTAATCTCCAAGGAGAGGAAGGGGGAATATCTGGGCAAGACGGTGCAGGTGATTCCCCACGTTACCGATGAAATCAAAGATTACATCAAGAGCTGCGCCGCGGGGTTTGACGTCGCGATCGTGGAAGTCGGCGGAACCGTCGGAGACATTGAGAGCCAGCCCTTTTTGGAAGCGATCAGGCAGTTCCGCAACGAAGTCGGAAAACAAAACGCCATATTTATACATCTGACTTGGGTCCCTTTCATAAAGACCGCCGGGGAGGTTAAGACAAAGCCAACGCAGCACAGTGTGAAGGCCCTCCGTGAAATCGGTATCCAGCCGGATATTCTTTTGTGCCGCACGGAAGATTTTCTTCCGGAAGAAATCAAGGCCAAGATCGCCCTCTTCTGCAATGTCGAAGTTTCATCCGTATTTACGGCAAAAGATGTGCAGTGCATCTACGAAGTGCCCATCGTTTTTCATAAGGAAGGGGTGGATAATAAAATTGTCGACCTCTTAAACATCTGGACGGGCAGGCCGCATCTCGAGGCGTGGGAAAATGTGGCAGACAGGATCAAGAATCCTCCCCACGAAGTGTGTATCGCCATAGTCGGCAAATACGTGAATTTGACGGATTCCTACAAGAGCCTCAATGAGGCTCTTGTGCATGGGGGCATTGCAAACAACTGCCGGGTGAACCTGCGTTTTGTCGATTCGGAGAAGATCGAAAAAGAAGGGTTGGGCAACCTTCTGGAAGGCGCTGACGGCGTCCTCGTCCCCGGAGGATTCGGAGAGCGCGGCATCGAGGGCATGATTACCGCCATTCAATTTGCCCGTGAGCACAAGGTCCCGTATTTCGGCATCTGCCTGGGCATGCAGCTCGCCGTCGTGGAATTCGCCCGTCACGTATGCAAACTCGAAAAGGCGAACAGCTCCGAGTTTGACAAAGACACCGCGTATCCGGTGATCGATTATCTCCCCGAGCAGAGAGATATAAAGGAGATGGGCGCAACCATGAGGCTGGGCGCCTACGCCTGTGTTTTAGAGGCCGGGTCTTTCGCATTTGATGCTTACGGTGTGAGTGAAATCAGTGAAAGACACAGGCACCGTTACGAAGTGAACAACACCTTCAGAGATATCCTCGTAGAGAAGGGACTGCACATTACAGGCACGTCGCCTGATCGCCGTCTGGTCGAGATCGTCGAGATCAAGGACAACCCGTGGTTTCTCGGATGCCAGTTTCACCCTGAATTTAAATCGCGGCCAACGAACCCACATCCGCTCTTCGGCAAATTTATCGGGGCAGCATTGAAGGGACATCTGCAGAAATAGAAACTTCTAAAAATTTCTATTCCAAGTCATTGCGAAGAAAATAGTTCTCTATCGTAATCGCCATGTAGAGCAGACCTCCACGTCTGCCTGTCATTGTTTCCTCCCGAAACGGTCTCTTGAAACAATTAAATAGGGACAGTTGTATCCTGCAAGCCACATCACTTTGGTTCACATACAATTTTGTTCTCACTCCATAGAAAAATCACATTTTCGTTTCTTTATCGCATTCTCGCTACGTAACAAGGGAAGACAAATACTCCCCATATTCAAGTGATTATGGATGCCAGCGCGCCTTTTCACATCTGGCACATATCTTGAGTTACAAAACTTCGAAAATCAGATTTAGGAGGAATTGTTATGAAAAGATATA
>PMBI01000052.1 GCA_003153775.1 Syntrophaceae bacterium
GCGACCAGAACGAGCGAAAGAAGGAAGCCGCCAGGGCTTGATTGGCACGAAGGGCTTGCATGGTCATAGCGTTCCAAGACTCACTGAACGCAGCCGTTTTCTCGGCACCCATGCGTTTGAACTCCTTCCGATCACGTTCTGAAACAGAGGGACCTGCGATGGCCATGCGCGTTACTCGATGAGCGACGACCTGCGGTACGACGAAGGCGAGTTCTGCCGCCTTGGCAACTAGAGACTTGGTCTTGCGTTTATGGCGAGTGGACATCAGTATTCCTTGGTGGTGAGTCGGTGTCGATAAGGCGCCCTCGTGGCCGCAGCCAATGAAATGTTAAGTGGTCGCTGCGGAACACGTCAGAATCGCCTCCAGTGAACTCATATAGGCACATAAAACCCGGAAGGAAAATCATATTCCCTTCCGGGTAAACAATCCTGCAAAATGTCAAACTAATGTGAGAAGTGACAGGGGCTTCTCGACATGCATTGAACGCTTCCCTCATCAGACAACAACCTTGACACCCGCCGTTGGTGTTGCTGCTTAAGAATTTGGTCTCACTGCCATTACTGCGTCAGGGAGTATTATTTGCAACAGAAGCCACCCACGCAAGAGATACAGCACCACTAAGATTGGGATCGGGACTCCCAAGGCCCAAAGTAAAATCCACCCCACCTTCCCTTCTTCTGTGTTACGCATAGCGATCCTCCATTTCTTTCAGACTTGGAACTTTTCCTAATTTTGTGGATTGCTATTTCCGGTAACAGAAAGGGTTAACGGAAATACTCCTGAGCAAGGTCGGAGAGCGCGTTGACTACGGGTTGTGCAAACCGGCTGGTACGCGAACGACGAGAGCTTGAACTTGCACCCAAAAGAAACCCCAGTCCTACTCCTATCCCCAATGCGATGAGAATTGTCTTGCCAGGATTTTCGTTACTATAACTCTTGGCCTTCTCATAAGTTTTGCTTACCGTCTGAGCTGTTTTATCATAAACATCACTTACAGCCTGCTCCGCTTGCCCGTAAACCTCGGCGCCGCGATCCAAGATGCTCTGAGCAGTAGCACTAGCGCTGCCGGATTCTCCTACCTTTTGCTGTTTGATGGTCTCGTATTTGTTCTTTTCGACATCCATGTTATCCTCCTAAGAAAAATTAAATGTTAACTGTTAATTTTAATAATTTTATACATATCCGCTCTCGAGCTAACGGTTGAACCACGTCCTGTCTACGGTCGAGGCACGGCGCCACCGCTTGCCACATCTGTCGAGGTTGCATTCTTCATCCAGCTGACGGCAGCCTTCGTGGCAATACTTAGCAGGGCCACCTTAATCAGGCCGGGGCCAGCGGCTCCGGCACGCAGGTCACCGAGTGTGTCGCGAACTTCCTCGGCAATGGAACCCATGATTCGCTCCATGGGAGTGGTGCGTGTTATGAACATCTCTGAAGCAAGATAGCCCAGGCCGGCGGCTGCCCCTAGCGCCCAGTATGGCGAGTCCTTCACATATCCACGCCAATCCAGCTTCTCTTTTATAAGCTCGCTGATTTGCTCCACTGCCTGGGAAATATTCTCTTCTTTTTTAGCTATATCCCGATGTATATCTTCGGTACTGCGCTCGACCCCCCCTTCCCTTGTGTCACTTAGATGCTCTCTTTCAGCCATTCTTTGTCCTCCTTTTCAGTGTTTGCATTGTCTTCTATGTTTTAAGGATCGATTTCTTCAATTGCTTGTAGCCCATGAAGGCAATGACGACACCGATTAAAGCAAGCGCCGCTCCAGTGACAAGCGCCGCAATGACCGGGGCCATATAAGAAGTGAGTCCGATGATCAATGAAGCGCAAAGAGACATGAATGCGGCAAAACCGATGACCGCTCCTGTCGCGACTGTTAAGACTCCACTGCGAACAGCCCTCACCTTTTCGCGAGTTCCCTGGATCACGAGTTCAATTTCGTCGTGAACCACCGCGGCTGAGTTGTTGGCAAGCTGTCCCAACAGTTCAATGAAGGATTCGCGTTGTGTTGTAGGGTCCTTATTTACCCCTTTGTTGTTCATTGGGAAAACCCTTCTCCTTACCTGCGTCGCAACATAGTTCCGATAATCAGGCCGACGGCTCCTGCTATCAAGAGGCTGCGCCCTGGGCTCTGCCTGACGTATTCTCGGACCTTGGCATCTGCTTGCTCATAGTCGAATTGCCGAACGTACTCGGCTGATTGGTCCAACCACTCGGATGCCTGCTTTCCGTACTGAGCTATGCCGGATTGCGCGTGCTGATCTGCCGCTTTTTCGCCTAAAGCTTCAGCAACATTATGCAACTTACCAGCAATAATATTTTTGACATTCTCGAAACCGGTTGACTTACCCGAACCTTGGAACTCTGCCGCGTTTTCTCCCGTTTTATCAACTGCCAAATTGTTTATTCCCATAGTTCACCTCACAAAAGTTAAGGGGCGATGATTGCCGCCGGTTATTGCATCACCCTGCCAGCCGGCAGTGATCATACCGTCTCTTTGGTCTTGGACTCGGACTACTTTATATAGATCTTGAGCTTTTTTAATTTATAATTATAGAATTTGGGAGTCATTTACAATGAGG
>PMBI01000035.1 GCA_003153775.1 Syntrophaceae bacterium
CTTCTTTATTAAATGCCTGTTTCATAAATTTTTACTGTGACCGAAAATGGGAATATAAAGTCCTCTTCAGGAATAGTCAAGTAAATTAATTTTATATAGTCTTCATATGCAGAGGAATTTGCGAAAGGAACAAAACCCTATCCCTAGAATAAGCAAATGGCGGGGTGGTTCTATACTAAACTAAGGAGGATGTCATATGAGTAAGATTGGATTTATCGGATTGGGTGCGATGGGAGGTGGCATGGCTTTGAATCTGGCAACAAAAGCTAAGGATGTGATGGTCTTTGATATCCGTCCCGAAGCCTGTGAAGCTGCGGTCAAGGCTGGAGCAACCAGAGCGGTAAAGCTTGAAGACATGGCGGCATGCGACACGATCATGATCATGGTCAATACGGCTGATCAGGCAAACGATGTGTTGAAAACGTTGTCCAAATGCGTGGATAAGAAAAAGGGACTGACGGCCGTCGTCATGTGCACGATTACCCCGAAACAGGTCAGGGACATGGCCGGGCGATATAAGGCAAACGGAATAGAGGTAATAGATGCGCCAGTCAGCGGCGGGCCGATATTGGCCCAATTAGGGGCGCTCAGCATCATGGTCGGAGGAACCGAGAAACAGGTGGAGAAACTTAGGCCTACCCTTGAAACCATGGGCAAAGCCATTTTTCCTTTAGGCGATATCGGTAAGGGAGAAGCGATGAAACTGGTGAACAACCTCATCACGATTGCCAATATGGTTATAACGCCGACAGCCTTGAGAGTGGGGCTGGATGCCGGCCTGAACCTAAAGACTATGGTAGCGGTCATCAAGGCGAGTGCGGGCAAGAACTTTATTATAGAAAACTGGGATGTGGCATTGCCAACAATGGAAATGATGGTCGGTACTCCGGCTGCCCAAGCAACCCAGCTGAAAATCAATGAAAAGGACATTCGGGCCTTTCTGGATCTGGTCAAAGAAGTGGGATCCAAATCAGGAATAGCAGAAGCCGTCCTTGCCATGACGTTGGCGGAGGATCAGGCTAATAAGGCGTTGCTCGATAGATTCAAGGCTGCGATGGCCTCATAAAATTTTTAAGGAGAAAGATGCTATGAAAGAATATAAGATCAAACCGCTTGTTACCGGCTGGTTCCACATGAACTGGGGTGGGCTCATTTTCCCTTTTGCAGAAGGATACCACGCAGACCTTCCTGTATTCATGTTTCTTATCGAGGGTGAAGACGGCGAACAAATCATTGTGGATGGAAGCTATACCTATGCGCCGTTCACCATGAAACCGATCAAGAGTCCTGAATGGGAAGTTCCGACGGTACTCAAGAAAAATGGCGTGAACCCTGATTCCATAAAGACCGTCATCATAACCCATCTGCATCATGACCATACCGGTTACCTGAGCCTGTTCAAGAACGCCAGTTATTATATCCAGGAAAAAGAGCTTCTGGAGGCATATTACCCAGTGGGGCCCGTCGCCCCCGGATATGAGCCGAAGGATTGGATGGATCTCGTGCCCAGGTTCCAGCTAATCAACGGTGATTTCAAGATAAGAGACGGCATTAAGCTCATTCATGCACCTGGTCATACGGCGGGCCTTCAGGCAATCTCCGTGAACACTGCCAAAGGCCGGGCCATCATGTTCAGTGACTGTTGTTACCTATATGCAGGGCTGGCAAAGCGATTTCCAATGCAGTTTTTCGAGCTGATGAACAAGGTCACCGCAAGTGCCAAAGAACCTGTGGATACTTCAAGACCGGAAGTTGCCGAGACGATAAACAAGATATTTTCATCAAAATACGGCGGCTACTTCGGCCCGAGCATCATCAACCCGGGAGAGAACATGCGCAGCATGCACAAGCTTAACATGATGGCGGATATCGTTGTCCCAGGTCATGACCCAATGCTTGTGGATATGAAGGTCATTCCGGATGATTATCATTTGGAGGGTAAATAGAAAAAACTTTTTTCGAGAGAAGGAGAAGAGTTTCATGAAAGAATACAAGATTAAACCATTGTTGACCGGGGCTGGCCAACTGAAGATAAGAATGATGTAAAGACCATTGAAAGGAGAAGGTAGTTCCCCGTCATTTCAAGGCGTGATGATAGCGGAGACTGCCGGAAATAATACTAAGGAGAATAACATGAAACACATACGCTATAAGGATGTTGAAAGCTATGAAGCTTCGGCTTTTGGATTTAAAGGCGCTGAAAAATGGACATTGAAGCTTTTATCTGACAATTCTATATTGAATGAACTTGGACCTGGTGGTTGTACGCCAGCTGAACATATACATGATGACTCTATAGAACGGGGTGTGGTCCTTTCAGGAAAGGGAATTATCATACATGGAGACAAGCGAATAGAAATTCAACCCAATGAGTTCTTCGAAATTGTCGAAGGAAATCATCAATACATCAACACCGGCAATGAACCATTGGTGTTTATGTGTTTTAGATTCCCGCGTTGATGTCAGGATTGCGTATGTGCCGAATCGACAAAAGGCTTTTCATATGCAAGCTAAACCTGATGGCAGACATGGTCATACCCGGACATGATCCGGAGCTGCTGCGCATGGATGTAATACCCGACAAATATGACATAGAGAAGCTATGAACATGGCATAAGAGAGGAGATAGATATGAGCATTCTGAAATTGGGACCGATACGGCAGGTGGCTTACGTCACGAATGACATCGAAAAGGCCATGAAAGAGTGGGTTAACATAGGTGTTGGGCCCTGGTTTTATGTCGAGAAGGCTCCGGTAGAAAACTATCAGTACAAGGGCAAGCCTTACGAACTGAGCATGTCGGTTGCCTTGAGCAACTCAGATGATATCCAGATAGAAATTATCCAGCAGAGGAACGACGCTCCGTCGTTATATCTCGATTATCCCAAGACTGCTGGTGGCGGCATACATCACGTATCGCATTGGTTGGAAAGCGAGGAATATGACAAAAAAGTAAGACTGCTTCTTGATCTTGGATACATCATCGGCCATTCAGGAACTATAGGCCCAAACGGCCGCTTCGCCTATTTTATAAATGATAAGCTTCCGGGTGCCATCTTCGAAGTGTCGGAGATGAGCGGTTTCAAGGGTGAATATTTNNAAAGCTATCGCCGATATCTGCATGAATTGGGATGGTTCCGATCCGATTCGGCGCTAATTATTTCGAGCCATAGAAAAACCAGCCTATAGCTCTGTGCGACCGGTAATCCACTGGCTACAGGCTTTTATCTATTCTCTGAACACTCCACAAAGCGTTTTCCACGGACAACGAGTTTGACAAAATTCCAGCGGCGCTCTTTCCCTGATGAGCGCAAGCAAATCTCTTACCGTTATTTCTTGCCCGTAAGAAATACCAAGCCCTTTTATTATTTTTGAGATAGCTCCAACGGCGCAAATCGATTCC